>NZ_AKJY01000029.1 GCF_000282115.1 Chryseobacterium populi | reverse complement strand
GGTAGACTTCCCTGTTTTTCAGACAAATTAAAATTATTAAATTTAGTTTGTTAAACCTTATGAAAAAGAGCAAATTTTCGGAACATCAGATTATCAATATTCTGAAAGAATATGAATCTGGGAAAGCGACAAAAGATATTTGTCGTGAACATGGTATTTCCGCACCTACTTTTTATCAATGGAAACAGAAGTATGGAGGAATGGATGCACAGCATCTTAAGGAGCTTAAAGCTCTACAAGAAGAAAATGCTCGGCTTAAACGCATGTTTGCAGATCTGAGCTTGGATCATCGTATTTTAAAGGATATCATAGAAAAAAAGCTTTAAAGCTCTGTGAACGAAAAGAGTTGGCTGAAGGGATAATCAGTGAAGCAGGAATCAGTGTTCACAGGGCTTGTAAGATCGTTTGTATGAGCCGTAGTATGTATTATTATGGGCATAAAAAAGATGACCAAACTGTTATTTCAAAATTACTGGAGCTAGCGGCCAGGTATCCCACAAGGGGATTTGAAACGTATTATGGTAAAATACGTTTGGAGGGTTTGCTTTGGAATAGAAAAAGAGTACTTCGTGTTTATCGGAATATTAACCTGAAACTAAGAATTAAACGTAAAGCTCGCATTCCATGTCGTATTAAAGAGAAACTGATCGTTCCAGGTAGAGTTAATGAGACATGGTCAATTGACTTTATGAGTGATGCCTTGTCTAATGGGCGGAGGTTTAGGGTATTGAATGTCATTGATGATTACAATAGAGAATCATTGATCAACGAAGCTTTCTATTCGATTCCAGGTGTCAGGTTAGTACAAAAGCTAAAGGAATTAATCATATATAGACCTAAACCCAAACGTATAAGAACCGATAACGGTCCAGAATTTCTCTCCAAAGTTTTTGTGGACTTCTGCAGAGTTAATGATATTGAATTGCAGTATATACAACCTGGAAAGCCTGCTCAAAACGCATACATTGAGCGTTTAAACCGTACATTCAGAGAAGATGTTTTAGATGCTTATCTGTTTGGATCTTTGATGGAAGTAAATGCAATTGCTTATGAGTGGCAGATTGATTATAATAGCAATCATCCGCATAAATCTTTAAATGGACTTAGTCCATGGCTATATGCTAAAGAGTTTTTGATCAATTAGAGAATATTTTATATTTATCAACTGTTTGAAAAAGGGTAAGTCTTCA
>NZ_AKJY01000028.1 GCF_000282115.1 Chryseobacterium populi | reverse complement strand
ACTGCAGCCATATTAGTGTCTTCTTGATATGGATACATCTCTGTAGTAATGTACAGTATTTTTTGATTCGGCATAAACTTCTATCTAATTTTTATAAAAATGCTTTAATGTGCAAAATTACAAAAAAACATCCAACATTATTTTAATTAACATTTTTTTACGATAATTCCCATTTTCAAAATATCAAAACCACAGCTTATTATATGATATTTTTAGTATTTTTGAATTACTATTAAATTCAACTATGGAAGTTTTAAAAAATAAAAAAACACTTCAGGATTTCATTGAAAGACAGAAAGAAATGGGTAAAAAAATAGGATTTGCCCCTACCATGGGAGCTCTGCATAACGGGCATCTTTCACTGTATGAAGCTGCCAGAAATGAAAATGATCTTGTTATTTCTTCAATTTTTGTTAATCCTACTCAATTCAATAATGCAGAAGATCTGGAAAAATATCCCCGAGACATCAACAGGGACCTTCTTATTTTAGAAAATTCCGGTTTGGTAGATGCTGTTTATATCCCGGAAGTGGCAGATATATATCCTGAAAAGACAGAAAGCCAGCATTATGATTTTGACGGTTTGGAAAATGAAATGGAGGGCAAATCAAGACCCGGCCATTTTGATGGTGTAGGAACTGTAGTAGAAGAGCTTTTCCGGCAGGTACAACCTGACAATGCTTATTTTGGAGAAAAAGACTATCAGCAATTGGCCATTATCAAAAAAATGGTTGAAAAGAAAAAGCTTCCTGTAAAAATATCAGGTGTTTCTATCTACAGGGCAAAAAATGGACTGGCCTTAAGCTCAAGAAACCAAAGGCTTCATGAAGACAGAAGAGAAGCGTCAAAAATCATTTTTGAGACGCTGAGAAAAGTTAAAGACTGGTTTAGGGTAATTACGGTTCCCGAGATCAAGGAAAGAGTTACAGATATTTTTGATCATCAGCAGGGAATGAAACTTGAATATTTCCTTATTGCTGATGAAAATACATTAAAAGAAACCGATTTTTTTTATAAGGATAAATCTTACAGAGCCTTTATTGTAGTTGTGGTAGATGGTGTAAGGTTAATTGACAATATGCATCTGGATTAGCCGGATACATAAAAAATCAAAGGCTTCCTGACGGAAGCCTTTGAACACCAAATCACAAAATATTAATATGAAAAAAATTTACTTTTCAGTAAACTTGTGACCCGGCTGGGATTCGAACCCAGGACCCATACATTAAAAGTGTATTGCTCTACCAGCTGAGCTACCGAGTCGGCCACATTTTTGAGCTATAAATATAAAATATTATTTTTATATTTATATTATGATCAAAAATATTATTTTTTCTTTTGCAGTGCCTGCGACTGGACTCGAACCAGCACATCCTTAGGAAACCACCCCCTCAAGATGGCGTGTCTACCAATTTCACCACGCAGGCAAAAAAATTACATAATTTTGTAATATTTTTGCTAGTGACCCGGCTGGGATTCGAACCCAGGACCCATACATTAAAAGTGTATTGCTCTACCAGCTGAGCTACCGAGTCGGCCACTTATTTCAAACAAATTTCATTTAAATAATGTCCCTTGTTTTAAGTGGTGCAAAGATATAGCTTTTTTTTATTTCTCAAAACTTTTTCGCAAATTTGTTTAAAAAAAATTCATGATAATTTCACTGGTCGGATACATGGGAAGTGGCAAAACACACGTTTCCAAAATTTTAAGCGAAAAAATAAATTTTAAACTAATTGACCTCGATAAAGAGATTTCGAGAAGAAATAAATTAACCATTCCCGAGATCTTCGAGAAAAAGGGCGAAATTTACTTTAGAAAGCTTGAAAGAGAAATTTTAGAAGAGATACTGGCCACCCAGGAAAATCTTATTTTAAGCCTTGGTGGGGGGACTCCGGTTTACTATAACAATATGGAAATTATTAATCATAATTCCAAAAGCGTGTTTTTAAGAGCTTCAGTGGCTACATTATCAGAAAGGCTTTCAAAACAGAAAGAAAAAAGGCCTTTAATAGCCAATGTTCCTGATGAAAACCTCCCTGAGTTTATTGCCAAGCATTTATTCGAAAGAAATGAATTTTACAGCAAAGCACAGTTTATTGTAAGCACAGACTCCAGAGAACCTGAAGATATTGTCAATGAAATTATTGAAAAATTATATTTATAGATCTTTTTCAGTTTCATTTTCCTCATCATCATCGGTTTCACCAAAAAAATCATCCCAATCTGTAAAATCTGCTGTAATGTCATTTCCTACATAATCATCCATGTCTCTTCTGTCTTTTTTGGTAGGCCTTCCTTCACCTCTGTTTCTGTAATAGTCCTGAGACATTTTACGTAGTTTGAGTAATTCGTACTGCTCCTTGTCGGTAATATCTCTTATGTGCAGAGGAACTAATTTAGCTCCAATCCTGCTTTTAGGAATCTGAATCACTTTAATCTTATAGTCAATCTGATTTTTACGGATCTTGATTTCATCCCCTTCTTTTACCTCTTTAGAAGACTTCACAGCGGAGGTTCCAATGGAAACTCTGTTTTTCTTAATTTCCTCTGTTGCAATACTTCTTGTTTTATAAAAGCGAATGCTCCATAAAAATTTATCTATTCTCATAATTTTTTATACTTTTGCCGTTATATTATTTGTAAAGTAATTAAAGTTTTTTGAAATGAAAAAAATATTTTTATATATCCTTGCCGGATCTTTGTGTTTCTCTGCCTGTAAAAAAGATGATGACGTAGAAACATTTGTAGAGCCTGAAGATATTGCGGTAAGAAACACTTATGATGACCAGGCCATTCAGAAATTTTTAGACGAAAATTATCTGGATACACAGGGAAATATAAAAGCCTTCAGCAGTACAGATACAGCTGATGACAATTATAAAAAGTTATCTGAACTTAATCCTGTAAAACTACCTTCAGGTGTTATTTATATTGTAAGAGCCACAGCACAGCCTGATCCGGGAGCAACGATAGGAACTAACACTCTTATCAAAACAATGATGAAAGCAAGTTATTATCTTGCTACGGAAACAGATGGGAAAGGCGTATTTGGCGCTACTTTAAGCGGAACGATTTTAAATACAATTAACGGAACAGGTTCTCCTGTTACTGACCCCCAGTTCTATTATGTGAAAAAACAGACTTTGACTGCTGCAACAACAGATGATGCAAAAAAAAGAACTTATTATGAGATTGAAGGACTCCAGGAGGGCTTACAGCACTTTAAAGGATTCCAGAATATGGCAGACGGAGATCCTTATAACCTTCAGGGGGTAATTATTGTACCTTCAAGAGCTGCTTTCGCAAGAGACTCTCATTTTAACTATACGGGCTATTCTCTTAAAAACGTATCATTTGTCTTTAACTTCCAAATCTACGATGCGAGGACCAGACAAACTGGTGAGGAATAAAAAATAAAGAAAACGCTTCAGATGTCTGAAGCGTTTTTTTATTCTCTATTTAGAATCTTGCTTTCTGCTTTACATTTCCTAAAATATCAGGGAAGTAAAGATCCGCCAGATGATCAAATTCATCTCCCCTCATAAACATAGAGGCATCCACTTCTTCATATGAACTTCTACCCGCTGCAGCGATCAATTCATTACAGGTATGAAGCGTATTTTTATGAAAATGATATACTCTTTCACTTTTATCTGTAACATCCAGTCCTTTGATCAGCATTTTATCCTGGGTGGCAACTCCTGTCGGGCAATTGTTTGTATTGCATCTTAAAGCCTGGATACAACCTAAAGAGAACATAAATCCCCTGGCATTGTTACACATATCGGCTCCCATTGCAACAGCTCTTAAAATATCCAGGCTGGTAAGTACTTTCCCGCTTGCGATGACTCTTAATTTATCTCTTAAGTTGTAGCTGTTCAGAGTTCTGTTCACAAAAATCAAAGCAGGTTCCAACGGCATCCCTACCCCATCTGAAAACTCAGGCGGTGCAGCTCCTGTTCCTCCTTCTGCTCCGTCTACCGTGATAAAATCAGGATAAATTTTTAAAACATTCATCTGAACACAGATATCCTCAAACTCTTTTGTGTCTCCAATACATAATTTAAAGCCAACCGGTTTTCCTCCTGAAAGTTCTCTTAATTGCTGTACAAAGTTCAATAATCCGGCTGCATTTGAAAAAGCAGAATGTGAAGGCGGGGAAATAACGGTCATTCCCGGTGTGACATGGCGGATTTTTGCAATTTCAGGAGTATTTTTCACGCCCGGTAAAACTCCTCCATGTCCGGGTTTTGCACCCTGAGACAATTTGATTTCAACCATTTTCACGTTCGGAAGATTGGAGTATTTTGTAAATAATTCAGGGTTGAATTTACCTTCTTCATCCCTGCAGCCAAAATATCCGGTTCCGATTTGCCAGCATAAATCCCCTCCTTCCAGATGATAGGGAGAAATACCTCCTTCTCCGGTATTATGATAAAAATTCCCTTTTTTAGCTCCTCTGTTCAGCGAAATCTGAGCCCTGTCACTTAAGGCTCCGAAACTCATTGCCGAAATATTGAATAAAGATGCATGATAAGGCTGCGTACACTGCTCTCCTCCTACCCACACTCTTGGCAGTTCTTCTGAAGGCGATTTGGCATAAATGGAATGTTTTATCCCTTCATATTTTCTGTGATTAACTTCTAACTGTGTTCCGAAAGCAACGGTATCACTCAAGTTTTTAGCACGTCTGTATACGGCAGAACGCTGGTTTCTGGGAAACGGCTTTCCGTCTGTTTCTCTTTCGATGAAATACTGCTGCATTTCGGGTGAAATGCTTTCAAAAAAGTACCGTAAGTAGCCCAACACAGGAAAGTTCCTCAAAATAGCGTGTTTAGATTGGTAGGCATTATATACGCCTAATGCATAGATAGCAGATAACAGAATGGGTATCCAGTAATGCGCTCTGATTAGCAATGCTACAACCCATGTAGCAATGACTAATACAATTCCCCAAGATAAAAACTTATCTCTCATGAATGTAGTATTTAAAAGTTAAAATAAATTTAGTGGAAAATTTGCAATAAGACTATGCTTTTGCTAAAAAACTTTCGTAAGAAGATTGCACAGAAACCGTGCCATCTGACAGGATTTTTTCTAAATTCAGAAATTCGATTTGATTGACTGACGCAGGATCAAAGTCTTTCTGGACTCTCACATAATTTTCTGTGAAGCCAAACATTTTCCCGCTTTTATTTTCATGCTCCCAAAGTACAGGAAGCGTTTTCCCAAGCTGGGTCTGATAAAATGCCATTTTTTTCTTTTCGGAAAGAATTCTCAGCATCTTGTTGCGTTTTTTTCTTTCAGAGACAGGAACTACACCTTCCATTCCTGCTGCTTCTGTATTTTCTCTTTCAGAATAGGTGAAAACATGCAGGTAGGTGACAGGAAGCTCATTAAGGAAATTATAGGTTCCCATAAATCTTTCCTCCGTTTCCCCGGGAAAACCAACGATTACATCCACACCAATTGCTGCGTCAGGCATTACCTCACGGATTTTGCTTACCCTTTCTCTGTAAAGCTTGGTGAGATAGCGGCGCTTCATTTTTTTCAGTAAGTCATCGCATCCGGATTGTAGCGGAATATGAAAATGCGGAACAAAGCTTCTGCTTTTAGAAACCAGCTCTATACTTTCATCTTTCAGCAGATTAGGTTCAATGGAAGAAATACGTATTCTTTCAATCCCATCTACCTGATCCAATTCTGTAATCAGATCTAAAAAAGTATGCTCATGTCTTTTATTTCCGAATTCCCCTTTTCCGTAATCCCCTATATTTACTCCGGTAAGAACAATTTCTTTGATATCCCTTGCCGCAATTTCCCGGGCATTTTTAAGAACATTTTCAATAGTATCCGAACGGGAAATTCCTCTTGCCAACGGTATTGTACAATAGGTACATTTGTAATCGCAGCCATCCTGAACTTTCAGAAAAGCCCTGGTTCTGTCACCGATTGAATAACTTCCGATAAAGAAATCGGTTTCTTCAATTTCACATGAATGCACGATCCCTTCATTTTCAGACTTTTCAAGATCATCAAGATAGCTCAGGATATTGAATTTTTCTTTGGCTCCCAAAACCAGATCAACCCCGTCAATCTGTGAAATTTCTTCTGGTTTCAACTGCGCATAGCATCCAACAATAACTACTAATCCTTCAGGATTGGCTTTCATTGCTCTTTTCACATGAAGTTTACATTCACGGTCTGCATTTTCAGTTACCGAACAAGTATTGATCACGTAAACATCTGCTTTATCATCAAAGCTCACTTTATCATAACCTGAATCTGTCAATTGTCGGGCAATAGTAGATGTTTCCGCAAAATTTAATTTGCAGCCGAGGGTATGGAATGCGGCGGTTTTATGAAAAGTAGACATTGGTAGTCCTGAATTTTATGGGTGCAAAGATAGCAATTTTAATAAAAACTCTGAATTGATTCAGTCTATTGTTTATATTCATCTCTTACTTCCGGACTGTTCTGGTAGCAAACCGGGGAGGAATTGGCATTTGAATCATTTCCGGAAAACTTATTTTTCATTTCAGAATTAAATTCCTGTGACTTGTTTCGGGCAATGGAAAGGGTTTTCCAGTCTTCATTCTTTATCATTTTTGCAATGTAAACGATCTGCCCAATATGGTAAGGGTAATGAGCCAACTGACGGAAAACTGCATCAATAACCGGATGTGCTTCTCCTCTTATATAAATAGTGGAATATAAATTTTCATCATTAATCTGCTCCAATGCATCAAAAAAACATTTCCAGCCTTTCTCCCAAAAATCAAGGATGTCCTCTTTATTTGTAAAAGTACTGACAAATTCTTCATCTCGATTTCTCGAGGTCTTTTCTCCGTCCTCCGTTAAGAAATTCGTCCATCTTGAAATCATATTTCCTGCAATATGCTTCACAATAACCGCAATGGAATTACTTTCTTCATTGTACTGCCACAGAAGCTGCTCATCAGAAAGCTGTTCAAAAGCCTTATCTCCAAGAGACTTGTAATATTCAAAACGCTTGATAAAAAGATCTTTCATATTGTTTTAAAATAAAACTCAAGTTAGCATTTTTCCGGTATATGAATTACAATTATAGCTTTTAAAGTCACAGTATCTATACAAAAACTAAAAAGCCATTCTGTTAAAGATAGCTTTTATTTATTATTAATTTATTCCCTGTTTTTTACCAGCACCCAGCTTGAGAATTTGAAAGCAGTATTTTTCTTGTCATTCTCATTCCAGGTTACAGAATACCAGTAAGTTCCTGTTGATACTTTTTTACTTCCATTGGTTGTTCCGTCCCATTTGTAGCCGTTGGTTTTATCAGCTTGGTATACTTTGTTGCCATACCGGTCATAAATGCTGATGATCAGATTTTGTTTGTAACCCAATGCTGAATAATCAATCACATCGTTGATTCCATCACTGTTTGGAGTGATTACATTGATCATGTTAGGAATGGTAACCGTAATATCGATCGGATCACAGTCATAATCATCTTTCACATAAATATGAACATCCCCTCTCGGAAGATCAGAAAATATATTGGAATCCTGCCAGTTGATATTATCGATGGAGTATTTATAAGGAGGTGTTCCCCCGATTACATTTACTGTAATGCTGTTATTGCTAATATCTACATTGGTAATGACAGGCTGTTCAGAAGGATAAACTTTTACGGTTTGAGTGGTGAAACATTCGCCTGTTTTTAATTTTACCCAGTATGTTCCTACCCCCACATTATTGATGGCCTGGGTAGTGGTTCCCGTGCTCCATTCATATCCGTCAAAGCCAGGCCCTGCATCAAGGGTGGTGGTATCTTCCATACAGATGATCTTATCGATAAGAACCGTGGATTTTACCGGTGGTAAAACAATCAGGGTAACTTTTGCAATATTATAACATCCGTTTCCATTGGTCACTCTTACATATACCACGCCGTTTGGAGCAATATGAGTTGTCGGGGTTCCAATTGGATTGGTCATATTGATCGCGTCTGTTAAAGATGGGTAATATGTTTTTGTAATCCCTGGCTGAGTGGTTACTCCTGCAGCGGTAAGGTTGAATGAAGCTGTTGAAGGATTCGATTCGATGAAACATGATCTCAGGGTAGCTTCATTAACTACGACCACCGGATAGAAATTTAATGTAATTTTAGCTGTAGCAACACATCCGAACTCCGAAGTTACCTTTACATACACTACTCCTTCAGCGGAAAGGTATGTGGCAGGATTTGTGATCTCGTTCGTTCCTGCATTAAGGTCATTCATCGAAGGATAGTATTCTTTCACAACTGTAGGATCTGAAATCACATTGGCAGTTGTCAGATCAAATACAGCAGTACCTGCATTGTTATTATTACATTCCGTTAACGTAGCATCATTGGCGGTAATAGATCCGTCTTTGAATTTAAATTTACCCGTTTGCCTGCATTTATTGATGGGATTAGTTGGATTGGCAGGATCTGTATAGCTGATGCTGTAATAGTAAACCGTTGTTGTATTTACCATAATCGGAGCAGTAATAGGGTTGTTACCTGTTAGTGCATCATTTTGGCTTGTATGGTAAGATACATTGAAATTAGGGTTTCCGTTAAGGATCCCTGCCGTTAATGTACTGAAATCAAAAACTACAGAACTCGAACATATAACCACTTCTCTCGGATCTGCAGGATTAGCCGCAGGTATTCCCGGTGGAATAAACGGATGAGGCTGGATCGTAGGATCTGTAAACGGAGAAGCCAGGGTAGCCGTTCCGCCCCAGGTCAAATTAAACGTATATACGGTTGTTGAATAATTATCAACATATAAAAAGTACGTTTCCCCGGGAAGAACATCCAGATATTTTACAAAACCATCTCCGAAACCAGGTCCTTCACTGGTATCCGTGGCCGTCATATTCATCCCTGTAGGGTATCCCGCAATCGTTCCGTCATTGGAAGAACATCTTATCGGAATCCCTTTAGTCGCACAGGTTTTATTAGGCCCATATACGGCCCAATCGTAATCTACCGGACCGGTCGGATTAATCTCAAAGGTAAGAGTACCTCCCGTAGCAATGGTAAATGTATACCAGGCTGAATTGTGCTCTGACTGTAAACAGCCACCCAAACTTTCATTTACAGCGCCTATTCCCGAAGGAGTATAAGTAATATCTGAATTACCACAAACTGCTAATGCAGACGAACAATCTGCCTGGGAAAAGAAAATCTGTGAAACAAATAAAAAAATAAAAAGTAGATTTTTTCTCATAAAATACATGTTTTATTAAAAATTAATCATAAATTAAATCAATATATACCATATATTTCAAAGATAAATATAATTCTATTAAAAATAACAGAAATATCAAATTATTGAATTATTTTAATAAAAAAGGCAGATTTATTGCTGTATTAAAATTTGAATTATTTAATACTCGTTATATTACCACAAAGGTTTTCAAGGTGGAAAATCTTATGAAAAGGGCTTTTCACTTCTTCCAGGTGTTCTTTATCCTGGATAAAGGTATATCGTGATGCAATGGAATTCATATCGGAAACAATCACCAGCCAACATTCATCAACAGAAGTATCGTAATAGGGAAATTTTTCGTTTTTCTTTTCAATCAGTTCTAAAATTTTCTCAGAACAAAGCTCATCAAAAAGATTCATACTGTATTCATGAGTGATGAAAACATTTCTGCGGTGGAAAGATTTTCTGACGCTTTTTACGCAGCCTACCGCTTTATTTTTCTTGATGCTTTTATAAATACTGAGTACGTTTTCCTGTTGCTCTTCAAGATGATCGAACTTAATATTCGGATGGAATTCTAAAAAATAAACACCACGATATTTCGTAGTGTCTTCCTGTTCTAATAATATTTCTGCCTGACGGAACATCTTATTTAAATTGCTTTCAACCTTCTTCATTTCCAGATGATTGATTACTTCCGTAAGCTCGATTCCTATTTTTTTGTCGTTGAATTTCGCGATAAAGTCAGGACTTTCGCAGGTAAGGTTTTCAAATTTCACTTCAGGGAAATGATGCATGAAAGAATTAAGGAGTAAAATCTCAGACTTCTTTTTATATTTTTCCCTGTCATGAAGCGGAGATTCATCTATAGTACGGTGATACTTCTCTATCGGCTTTTTTTTCAAATGTCGATTCAGGTAATATAAGCTCAGATTCTTAATTAAATCTTCGTCGGAAAACACCTTTTTCATGACCGGTTTTTTAGAGTTGACAGATCGTACTTAACATTCAGGACTTCACTATGAAGCTTTTGATTATCAAAAATTTACACTTAAAGGTAAGCAAAAAAACTATTCAACAGATACTTTTAAAAATAATTTATCATATAATTAATGTAGAGTTTATTTTCATAATCAATACCTTTGCCCCTTCAAATATAAAACTGTGATTCATGGATTTTAAAAATTTTAAAATACCTTATAGCATCAACCCTCTATACTCTAAAAGAGTTGCTTATTTTTCAATGGAATTTGCCCTTGAGCAGGTTTTAAAGATATATTCCGGCGGATTGGGATTTCTGGCGGGCTCTCATATGAGAAGTGCCTACAACCTGAAGCAGGACCTGATCGGGATCGGGATTCTTTGGAAATTCGGGTATTATGATCAGGCGAGAAACCACGACCAGACGCTACAGCCTGTCTGGACCAGAAAAATGTACAGCTTCCTTGAGGATACGGGAATAAAATTTCAGATTGAAATTCACAGTGCTCCGGTTTGGGTGAAGGTCTGGTACCTGGATCCTGAAATTTTCAATACGGCACCTATGTTCTTCCTTTCAACGGATGTTCCTGAAAATGATCATATTTCCAAAACAATCTGCCACAAATTATATGATGCCAACGAATCTACAAAACTGGCACAGTATATTTTACTGGGAAAAGGAGGGGCAAAATTATTGGATGAAATGAATTTTGAAAGGGATACTTATCATCTTAACGAAGCTCATGGGCTTCCGGCTGCATTTCATTTATTAAAAAAATACAACGGTGATCTCAATAAGGTAAAAGAAAAACTGGTTTTCACCACCCATACTCCTGAAGAAGCCGGAAATGAAAAACATAACATGAAACTATGCTATGACATGTCCTACTTTTCAGGTTTCAGCATGGAAGAAATAAAAAGCATCGAAGGTGCTGATGATGACCGCTTCAACCACTCACTTTGCGCCTTGAAAATGGCAAGAATTGCCAATGGCGTATCCCGGCTTCATGGCGTTGTTTCAAGAGCAATGTGGAGCAAATATCCGGGAATCTGTGAAATCACTTCTATTACCAATGCCCAGGAATTTAAATACTGGTCTGATAAACCTCTTTATAATTCCAAAGATGAAAACGATGCAACCGTTTTCGACTACCGTAAAAAGCATTTAAAAAAGAGACTTTTCACTATCGTTGCCGATCAGACAGGGAATTTATTCAACCCCAACGTTTTCACTATTGTCTGGGCAAGAAGGTTTGCAGGCTACAAACGTGCAGATTTACTTTTACATGATAAAGAGCGTTTTTATAAATTATTAAATAACCCTAAATATCCGGTACAGGTTATCTGGTCCGGAAAGCCTTATCCAATGGATTATTCCGCAATCTCTACCTTTAATACACTGGTTGAGGAAAGTAAAAACCATAAGAATATGGCGGTTTTAACGGGATATGAACTTTCTTTGAGCAAGTCTTTAAAACAGGGTTCAGATCTGTGGTTGAATAACCCAAGGGTTCCGAGAGAAGCTTCAGGAACTTCCGGAATGACAGCCGCAATGAATGGTTCAGTAAATCTTTCAACAGATGATGGCTGGATTCCGGAATTTGCAAAACATGGGGAAAATTCCTTTGTTGTTCCAAAAGCTGATTATTCAAGCATGAGTATTTATGAACAGGATAATTACGATTTAAATACATTATATGAAATCCTGGAAAATGAAATTCTGCCCACCTATTATGACAACCCGGACAGATGGAGAAAAATCCAGCAGAATGCAATGAATGATGTAAAAGACCAATTCAACAGTGATAGAATGGCTGATGAATATTACAGAGTGCTTTATAATAGCTAGAGATAAAATGGCGAAAAGCTAAATCACAAATTTATTGTGTAAAAAAATAAAGAGCGGATTGAAAATTTTCAACCCGCTCTTTTTTGAGAATTAACCTTTTTTCTTCTTCGGTACTTTCAGCCCTTTTTCTCTGGCTTCGGAAATACCGATAGCTACAGCTTGTTTTTTGCTTGTCACTTTCTTTCCGGAAGAAGATTTTAATTTCCCTTCCTTGAACTCGTGCATTACTTTTCCTACTTTGTCCTGAGCTTTGTCTGAATATTTTGTCTTGCTCATGATGTTATTTTTTAAGATTTTGGTAAGGATACCCCTAATTCATATACTTTAGCATGCTTCAAATATTTTGAACGCTCTCTGGATGTCACCGATTCCAGATGACCATTTTTGATCACAATAATCGGGTCTTCTATATTTTCAATTTCAAAATTGGCAAAATATCTTTCGTCCGGACTCGTTTTATCGTTACTAGCCTTTATTTTCTGCAGCTCATCTGCATATTTTCTGAATCCGGGATCTGATGAATGGATAAATCTGTACTCATCACCTGCATCAACATAATAATGGAGTTTTTTTTCTACAAGTCCTGCATCATCTGTTATCTGAGGATTATCATTCCCATCTTTAAAACCCACTTCCACCAATGTTCCCCCTTTTTTATGGGCACATTCTTCAGCATCTTTAAAACTTGAAAAACCTGTGTAAACGATCCGGTCATTTAAAACATAACGGTTTAGTTTCTGGTTGTAAGCATTTGTTTCCATAATTATTATTTAACTTGATTGTATCTATATCTATTCAATTTTTTTGCCAAAGCGGGTATAAGAAAGCTTTTTTTCATGTATTTTGATAAAATTGTTATCTTTGAAATCCATTAAAATTAGAAATGAAAAAATTCTTATTAACGCTTACCATTGCTGCTACATTTCAAAGCCTATCAGCACAGGAAATTACTTTAGATAAAATATATTCAGGATATTACCGTGGAAAAGGCATCGCCGGAATTACTTCAATGAAAAACGGTGAAAATTATCTCGTGATTGAGCCTACCGGAATCGCCAAATATTCTTACAAGACTTCTCAAAAAGAAGGAAATATTGTAGACGGCCAATATGAAAGCTATGAATTTTCTGATGATGAATCTAAAATTCTTTTGCTGAAAGAAAGTGAGCAGATTTACAGACATTCATTTTTAGGAAAATTTGATGTAAAAGATCTAAAATCAGGAAAAGCAATCAGCCTGAATGACGGAAAAGCTGTTCAGGAGCCCAGATTCTCACCTGATGCAACAAAAGTAGCCTTTGTTTCTGAAAATAATTTATTCTATCAGGATTTAAATTCAGGAAAAATCATCCAAATAACACAAGACGGAGTTAAAAATAAAATTCTGAATGGGTTAGCAGACTGGGTTTATGAAGAAGAATTCGGGCATACCAGATTATATGAATGGACGAAAAATTCCGATGCCATTGTTTTCGTTAAATTAGATGAAAGTGAAGTTCCGGAAATTTACATTCCGATTTACGGAAAATCACTTTACCCTAAAGAAATGCGTTATAAGTACCCGAAAGCCGGAGAAAAAAACTCTGTAGTTTCAGCTTACATTTATCTTTTGGATGGTGGTAAAAAAACAGCAATCAGTTTAGATAATTTTAAACATTATTATATTCCAAACGTTATTCAGACGGCAAAACCGGATGAAATTGTTTTAATTACTTCCGAGAGAATTCAAAATGCTTCCGACATTTTAAAGGTAAATACAAAAACAGGGGCCGTTCAGAAATTATTTACAGAAACTGATGAAAAATGGATCGATACGGATAGTCCGACTTTAGAATTCCTGGAAGATGATTCTTTCCTTTGGGGCTCTGAAAGGGACGGAAACCGTCATTTATACTGGTATGATAAAGACGGCAAACTGAAAAAACAGGTAACAAAAGGAAATTGGGAAGTAACGGATTATTATGGTTACAACCCGAGATCTAAAGAAATCTATGTTCAAACTACTGAAAAAGGAAGCATCAACAAAGTGGTTTCCAAGATCAATATCGAAAACGGAAAATCTCAGCTGATCTCTAACGCAGAAGGAAATAACTCTGCCAATTTCAGTAAAAACTATAATTATTTCATCGAAACCTCTTCTACCGCTGCAAAACCTTACACTTTTATCTTAAAAGACGGTAACGGAAAAACAGTAAAGGAGCTTCAGAATAATAACGAACAACTTCAAAAACTGAAGGCTGATAATTTCGTTGATAAAGAATTCATAACGATTCCAAATTCAGTGGGAGACCAGATGAATGCATGGATCATGAAGCCTAAAAACTTTGATCCCAATAAGAAATACCCATTATTTATGTACCAGTATTCAGGGCCGGGTTCTCAGCAGGTTGCCAACTCATGGGATCAGGGAAATGCGTTATGGTTCAATCATCTGGTTCAGAAAGGCTATATCGTAGCTTGTGTTGACGGACGAGGAACCGGGTATAAAGGAGCTAAATTCAAAAAAGTGACGTATATGAATTTAGGGAAATATGAGATTGAAGACCAGATCACTGCAGCAAAATGGTTCGGAAACCAGTCTTATATCGACAAAAGCAGAATCGGTATGTTCGGATGGAGCTTCGGAGGATACATGACGAGTTTAGCCATGACAAAAGGTGCTGATGTTTTCAAAGCCGGAATCGCAGTTGCCCCGGTAACGAACTGGAGATATTACGATTCGGTCTATACGGAAAGGTTTATGAGAACACCTCAGGAAAATGCTGACGGATATGATAAAAACTCTCCTACTGAATATGCTAATTTATTAAAAGGAAAATTACTTTTAATTCATGGAACTGCTGATGACAACGTACATTTCCAAAATTCCATGGAATTCTCGGAAGCATTGATTCAAAACAAAAAACAGTTTGATTTCATGGCTTACCCGGATAAAAATCACGGAATTTATGGTGGACAGACAAGACCGCAGCTATATCAGAAAATGACTGATTTTATCTTGGAGAATTTGTAAAATCCATTTAAAATTTAATAAATAAAAAATCCGGATCTTCAATGTAAGATTCGGATTTTTATTTTCTTGCTTTCCAATTTTCAGGATCTCTGGAAGTATGAAAGACGGAATATATTTCAATTAAATTTTCCTCTTCGTCGTAAAAATAATGAATTCCAAAAGGAAACTTCTTTAAAAATACTATTCTAAAATTTTCATATCTTATTTCACACGCTAAGGGATTTCCGGAAATATGTTTAACTTTTTCTTTTAAATCTTTTAAAAATATCCAAATTAACTTTTTATTTCTTGCATTATACCAATCAGTAATCTCCTTTAAATCAAAATCTGCATTTTCGGAAATAACCACTTTAACTCTTTTCATCTAACAATTTTCTCTCAAAATTTTCAATGAAATTATCAAAATCCAAAAGAGATTCCGGATTTTCTTTTGCATATTGAGCCCTTCTTTTTACCTCTTCTTTTTGCCAATTAGGAATGGAAAAATCTTCCTCAATTGTTACTGAAATTGGTTTATTTTTAAATGCAGCTTTTATGCTTCTAATTAAATCTTCGTTAATTTCGTCAGCAGAGGATAAGTGGAATACGGTATTCATAATTCGGTTTATTTTATTCAAAGTTAATAAAATTCGATTATTGTTTTTAAAATTTTATATTTGTGAAATTTGAAACTTGAAAATATGAAGACTAAACATCCTAAGGGATTGCCTTTCCTCTTCTTTACGGAAATGTGGGAACGTTTCGGGTATTATCTGATTCTCGGAATTTTTGTTTTGTATGTGATTGAACCAACCGGTTTAAAAGGAGGGCTTGGACTTCCCGACAAAACTGCAGATGACATTTTCGGAACTTACATCGCTTTAACTTATCTTACTCCTTTTATCGGTGGATTTTTAGCTGACAGGATTTTAGGATATATCAAATCGATTTATTTAGGAGGTATTCTGATGGCCGCAGGATATATCGGGATGGGAGTTTTCAAAGAATTACCCCTATTTTACGGCTCTTTAGCATTAATCATCATAGGAAACGGTTTTTTTAAGCCTACTATTTCTACCTTGCTGGGAAATCTTTATTCTGAAGAGCCATATAAAGCCAATAAAGATTCCGGGTACAACATTTTCTACATGGGAATCAATATCGGGGCATTTATATGTAATATCATTGCCGCTTTCATGCGTAATAAATTCGGTTGGGGTGAAGCTTTCATCACTGCCGGAGTGGGAATGCTGATCGGGATGGTGATTTTTACCATCGGAAGAAAACATTACATCCATGCAGCACAGATGAAACCCGTACAGGAAGGTGATACAAAACTTTCAGAAATCTTAATGAAAGTTTTCCTGCCTGCTATTATTGCAGGAGCTATCGGCTGGTTTGTCCCGGGAAATATTTTCGGAAGTGACAGCACTGATGCCTTTATTTTTGCCTGTGTTCCTGTTATCTATTTTTATGCATCCCTTTATTTTAAAGCAAAACCGGAAGAAAAGTCTTCAATCGGAGCTTTGCTTTCCGTATTTTTAATCAGTATGTTCTTCTGGGCAGTTTTCAAACAGAATGGAACAGCATTGACAAGATGGGCTAATTATTATACCGACAGGAGTGTTCCTGCATCCGTAGAAAAACCATTGGAAGAAATTTATATGGTTGACGGAAAAAGCTATGAAAACAAAGAAGTTCCTGTTTATGATGACCAGTTCCAGTCCCAAAAAGATAAAGACGGAAACACAATTAAGGAACAGGGAAAAGATATTTATTTTAAAAATATTTCCTCTAAGCAACGTGCAGAATTAGAAAAAAATCCTGAAAGTAAAGTCTATTTATACAATACGGAATTATTCCAATCCATCAATCCGTTTTGGGTGATTGCCTTAACACCGGTCATCGTGGGATTCTGGGCTATGCTGAGACGAAAAGGAAAAGAACCGCTGACTCCGACAAAAATTGTTTTAGGATTATTCATTTCCGGGTTATCATGCTTAGTAATGGCATTGGCTGTAATGGCCGGAGACAATGGAGCTGTAAAGGTTTCTTCATGGTGGTTAGTAGCCGGTTACGGGGTAATTACTGTAGGTGAGCTTTGTCTTTCCCCAATGGGATTATCTTTTGTTTCCAAACTTTCACCTGTAAGAATTACAGCTTTGATGATGGGTGGATTTTTCCTTGCCAACTCCGTAGGAAACAAGCTTTCAGGAATTCTGGCAAGTACCTGGTACAGCTATGACAATAAAATAAATTATTTTCTTGTCAACTTCGCTTTATTAATGTTTGCTACGTTATTAGGGCTTTCAATGTTAAAAAAATTAAATAAAATCATGAGAGAAAAAGGACATTAATCCTTTATTTTTTATAATGAATGTAAGGCTGTAGATTCGTTCTGCAGCTTTTTTATTTAAATATAAAATTAAAACCTTGCCAAAAACTCAAAAAAAACTATATTTGCTAGTCTTAACAAAAATTAACAATAAAAAATGGATAATACTGAAGCATTAAGTCCGAAACCGGATGAATTTGTAGAGAATAAGGGTTCCAGGCATCCAAAAGGATTATGGGTTCTTTTCGGAACAGAAATGTGGGAGCGTTTCAACTTTTATGGGATGAGAGCACTTTTGACGCTCTTTATGGTAAATTCCCTATTAATAAAAGAAGCTGATGCAGCGATCATCTATGGTGGATTTTTAGCTTTATGTTATCTGACTCCTCTATTAGGAGGTTTTATTGCTGATAAATATATCGGAAACAGGAATGCAATTTTAATCGGTGGATCATTAATGGCGATTGGCCAGTTTTTGCTTTTTATCAGTGCCTCTACATTTTCCGGCAGTATAGGAAGTGCTAAGCTGATCATGTGGCTGGCTTTATTCGTTATCATTTTCGGGAATGGATTTTTCAAACCTAATATTTCCTCAATGGTGGGTAGCCTTTATCCGAAGCAGGAAAAATCAAAATTAGACTCTGCTTTCACTATTTTCTATATGGGAATTAACATCGGGGCATTTTTAGGACAGTTTATCTGCCCGTATTTAGGAGATGTAAAGGATGCTACTACAGGAGTAAGAGATATTTTTGCTTTCAAATGGGGATTCCTGGCTGCTTCTATGGCGATGATCATAGGAACAATAACTTTCTTTTTCCTTAAAAACAAATATGTTGTAACACCGGAAGGAAGACCTATCGGAGGATTACCAAAACACAATACAAGTGCAGACTTTGAAGAGGGAGAAACTCAGACTGCCAAATTCTCAAGCAAATTTTTAGCGTTTACCGGAATCATATTCGTTGGGCTATTTTTTGCTTTCAGATATTTATTGGTAGGAGAATTCGGATTTAACTCTGTAGAAATGGGACAGCTAATCAAAGGGATTATTTATCCTTTCATCTATGCAGCCGGTATTTCTTTAGCTTTCCTGATCATGACTTCTGCAGAAAATAAGGTTGAAAAACAAAGAATCTGGGTGATCTACATTGTATCATTCTTTATCATTTTCTTCTGGGCAGCTTTCGAGCAGGCGGGATCTTCGCTTACCTTTATCGCAGACAACCAAACAGACAGAAATATTTTCGGATGGAATATGCCGCCTTCGATGGTTCAGATCTTCAACGGAATCTTCGTAGTGTTATTGGCAGTTCCGTTTAGTTTATGCTGGGATAAATTAAGAGCAAAAGGAAAAGAGCCGGTATCTCCGCTGAAACAGGCTATTGGTCTGGCTTTAATCGCTTTAAGCTATTTCATTATTGCACACAATGTAAAAGACCTCGGAAATTCAGGACTGTTGGCTATAAAATGGCTTATGCTTCTATATTTCATCCAGACTTGTGGTGAGCTTTGTTTATCCCCGATCGGATTATCATTGGTTGGAAAGTTGGCTCCAAAAAGATTTGCTTCATTATTATATGGTGTTTTCTTTATCTCTAATGCTGCTGGTTATGCACTTGCAGGTTCATTAGGAGCACTTATCCCGGCTACAGGTGATAAGTTTGAAAAAGCAGAAAAAATAGGGGTTAATCTCCAGGATGTGTTAGATAAAAAAGTAACCTTAACCACTGATCAGGTTGCGGCATTTGAAAAAGCTCAGTTACCATTACAAAACCCAACATTTGCAGGATTTGAAATCCATAACTTATTTGAGTTCTTCATGGTATTTGTAGTACTTTGTGGTATTGCTGCCATTATATTAGCAGTGATTTCACCACTCTTAAAGAAAATGATGCATGGTGTAAACTAAGTGTATCAACAAAATACTTAAAAACCTCCGCCAAGTCGGAGGTTTTTTTTATTTTCGTATAATGGAAGCTTCTGAAGATTCTTTGTTCCAGTCCGTAAAGGAAATTATTAAACAGTCGCACGAAAAGGCTTTTCGGATAGCGAATTCTACCTTATTGCTTACCTGCCGGCAGATTGGACAACTGATTGTAGAAGATGAACAGAAAGGAAAAGAGCGGGCTGCTTATGGAAAATATACGTTAAAGAATCTTTCTCAAAAGTTATTCCTGGAATTTGGGAAAGGTTTTGACTACACCAATCTTTCCAATATGCATAAATTTTATCTTGCATTTCCAATTATTGACACATCGTCTCTACAATTGTGCTGGTCCCATTATCATTTAGCCCAATCAGAATAATAAAAACCCTTAATAAACAATCATAAATCATTATGAGCTTAACTTTAGACGAAATACAAAATTTTAAAGGAAAATACCCGAAACAAATCTGGAGCCTTTTCTTTTCTGAAATGTGGGAACGTTTCTGTTTTTATGGAATGCGCGGAATGTTGGTTTTCTTCATGATCTCACAATTAAATTTTCATGAAAAAGAAGCTAACCTTCAATATGGCGCCACACAGGCGTTTGTATACGCTTTTACTTTTGTAGGTGGTCTTTTTGCAGATAAAATACTGGGATTCAGAAAATCTTTGTTCTGGGGTGGCCTTTTAATGATTGTGGGAAGTTTGATTTTAGCAGCAGATCCACATAAGTTTTTCTTTTTAGGAATTGCTTTTACCGTTGTAGGGACCGGTTTTTTTAAGCCGAATATCTCATCAATGGTAGGACAGCTTTACAAACCGAATGACTCAAGAGCCGATGCTGGTTTCTCCCTTTTTTATGCCGGAATTAACCTTGGGGCATTATTGGGTGGATATTTATGTATTGCCATCGGAAAAGGAGAAATTCTCGAAAATTTAATTCCCGAAGGAGCACGATGGAATATCGCCTTCGGATTAGCAGCTATTGTAATGGTTATAAGTTTAATTAATTTCATATTCACTCAGAGAAGCCTGGGAACGATCGGGCTTCAGCCGGGACATCCTTTGGCAGAAGTAAAGTCTGCACCGATCTCGAAATGGAAAGAATACGGCGTGTATGTGCTTTCACTTGTTTTTATACCGGTTATTATGATCATGGTCGCAAAAACAGAATATACAGATTATTTTATGTATACGATCGGGCCTCTCACCCTTCTTTATTTGTTTTATGAAATGACTAAGGTAACACCTTCTGAACGTAAAAAACTTTGGGCAGCATTGGTTTTCATCCTGTTTTCTATCCTGTTCTGGGGAATTTATGAGCAAAGCGGAGGTTCACTAAGTATTTTTGCTGCCAAAAACTTAAACAAAGACCTTTTAGGGTTAGACCCTAATGGAGTGAACAATTCCGGAGGTGCATTTTTCATCATTTTCCTGGCACCGCTTATTGGATTGCTATGGATCTGGCTGAATAAAAGAAAAATAGAACCCAACACGCTTATTAAATTCGGGTTAGGATTTATTTTCCTGGGAATCGGTTATTATGTTCTGTTTGCTACAAAACTTTTTGCCAATTCTGCCGGAATCACTTCTTTAAATTTCTTTACCATTGCTTTATTGGTGATCACTCTTGGGGAACTTTGCCTTTCGCCAATCGGGTTATCGATTATGACAAAGCTTTCCACAAAAAATCTACAGGGAATGATGATGGGAATGTGGTTTCTTGCTTCTGCCTATGGACAGTACGTAGCAGGAATTATCGGGGCCAATATGGCTACCGCAAAAGAAAGCTCAACCAACTATGATGCTTTAATCACTTATACTGATGGATATAAACAATTGGGATTATATGCGGTAATTGCCGGGGTGGTATTAATTTTGATATCCCCGTATGTGAAAAAATTAATGCAAGATGTAAAATAAACTTAAGCTTATTATGCTTATTTTTATTAATAATTAAAATTCTTATGAAAAAATTGATAAGCATAATAGCCCTGTTTTTAATAAGTTTCAGCTTTGCCCAGATCAAATGGATGAGTATTGATGAAGCCCTGAAAGCCCAAAAGCAAAATCCGAAAAAAATCCTTATCGATTTTTATGCAGACTGGTGTGGCCCATGTAAAATAATGGACAAAAAAACTTACGGACATGCAGTTATTGCTCAGATTTTAAATGAAAATTATTATCCCGTGAAGTTTAACGCCGAGGAAAAGAAAAGCATCGAAATTTTCGGAAGAACATTTTCGAACCATAATATCGAGCAGAAAAAAGGAAAAAACTCTCTGCATGAATTTACCCAGTATATGAATGTAGCAGCAGTCCCAAGTACGGTCTTTTTAGATGAAAAGGGCGACCCGATCACCATTCTGCAGGGAGAATTATCAGCTAAAGAGCTTGAGCCCTATCTTGAATTGATTTCAAAAGATACGTATAAGAAAATCCGTAGCCGGGAACAGTGGGAAGATTATCAGAAAAAATTCAAATCTAAAATAGAAGATTAATTGACGGTCCGGGGTCTGAGGTTCCGGGTTGCAAATAATGAATAAATTACTCATCAGACTTTCAATTTTTTTTTGGAAGTCTTTTTTATTTTACCGAAATTCGAACCTTTGTTTTTTTATTCAAAATCAGAATCCCGAAACCAGGGTTCCAGATAAAATGACTTTAGAAACCTCCATAGAATATGTAAAAGGAATCGGTCCGGAGAAAGCCAAACTCATTAAAAATGTATTGGGAATTTCCACCGTGGAAGATTTTCTCAACTTCTATCCTATCCGGTATCTGGATAAAAATAAAGTATATAAAATCTCCCAGCTCCAGGAAAGCAATCTTGAAATTCAGCTGAAGGGAAAAATAACCCAGATCCAGGAAATTCAAACCGGAAAAACCAAACGTCTTACTGCCAAATTCAATGATGAAAGCGGAACTATGGATCTGGTATGGTTTCAGTATTCAAAATGGATGAAAGAGCAGCTTCCCATCAATAAAGAAATTTATATTTTCGGAAAAATAAATGTTTTCAACAAGCAGTTTTCGATGCCGCACCCCGAGATCGAGATTGAAGAGAATAAGGAAAACGATAATCGTCTGAAACCGATTTATCCAAGTTCGGAAAAATTAACCAAGCGTGGTTTAAACCAGAAATTTTTCCAGACCATTCTGAGAAATATCTGTAAAGAAATTCCCAGCCTCATCCAGGAAAACTTACCCGATTACCTGATAAAATCTTTTAAATTCCTTTCCAGGCAACACACCTATCTGAATATTCACTTTCCACAAAACTTAGAATATTTTGAAAGAGCCAATAACCGATTAAAATTTGAAGAGTCTTTCTTTTTTCAATTGGGCTACGTTTTAAAAAAACTTCATCAGAAAAGCCAATCTTTTGGAAATCCGTTTCCTATCGTAGGGGATTATTTCACCGGTTTCTACGAAAACCATCTTCCGTTTGAGCTTACCAATGCGCAGAAAAGGGTTTTAAAGGAGATCCGTCTTGATATGAAAAAACCGGTTCAGATGAATCGGCTTCTGCAGGGTGATGTAGGTTCCGGAAAAACAATGGTAGCCTTACTTACTATGCTTATTGCCATGGATAATGGTTTTCAAAGCTGTATGATGGCTCCGACTGAGATCCTTGCTCAGCAACATTATAACGGAATCAAAGATTTATTACGGGAAACCAATATCAATGTTCGTCTCTTAACAGGCTCTACCAAGGCATCCGAAAGAAAAATCATCCATGCTGAACTCGAAAGCGGCGAGTTATCTATTCTTGTAGGCACACACGCTGTTCTGGAGGATAAAGTAAAATTTAAAAATCTGGGATTGGCAATTATTGATGAGCAGCACAGGTTTGGAGTGGCACAGAGGGCAAAACTCTGGGCTAAAAATAAAATCCCGCCTCATATTCTGGTCATGACCGCCACACCTATTCCGAGAACTTTAGCGATGAGCTTTTATTCTGATCTGGATGTTTCTGTGATTGATGAGATGCCGGTAGGAAGAAAGCCGATTATTACTGCTCACAGACGTGAAAAAGACAGGGTCTTCGTGTATAATTTCTGTAGAGACGAAATTAAGAAAGGAAGACAGGTTTATTTTGTTTATCCGCTGATTGAAGAATCTGAAACTTTAGATTATAAAAACCTGATGGAAGGCCTTGACCAGGTGATGAATTCTTTTTCGGAATATAATGTTACGATGCTTCACGGAAGAATGAAACCGGATGAAAAAGATGCCGCAATGAATTATTTTGCTTCCGGAAAAGCAGAAATCATGGTAGCTACTACTGTGATTGAAGTGGGGGTTAATGTTCCGAATGCTTCTGTAATGGTCATTGAAAGCTCCGAAAGATTCGGCTTATCACAGCTTCATCAGCTAAGGGGACGTGTCGGACGTGGTGCAGAGCAAAGTTATTGCATACTGATGACTTCGGATAAATTATCTACCGAGAGCAGAACCCGTATCAAAACAATGACTGAAACTAATGACGGGTTTAAAATTTCTGAAGTGGATATGCAGCTTCGTGGCCCCGGCGATATCCTGGGAACCCAGCAAAGCGGTGTTGTAGATTTTAAAAGACTGGATCTGGTAAATGATTCTGCTATTATTAAAAGTACAAAAAAAACGGTTGAAAAAATTCTTGAAGCAGATCCTCTGCTGAGCCGTGCCGAAAACCAGGGGATTAAAAATTATTATGTAAGGTATTATAAAGGCAAAAATAAATGGAGCAAAATTTCATAAAAAAACCGCGAAAAGAAATAATCTTTCCGCGGCCCCCTTATAAAACTGTTATTTAGAAGAAATTACTTTTGTTCTGATTAAAAAAATTTATTTAGTAGAACACTTAATACTTTGTGATGTGGTGTTTGAAAATATTTATATATTATTTGAATGACTATTTTTTAAGCTACTACTAAATAAATTATGAAAAACAAAATGAACTATGTTTCCAACTTACTTATTATAAAAACTAACTAGGTCGTCAGAGGATGATTTTTATGAAACGAATATAACTTATTCCCCCAACTATCGAGTTTTCATGATTGTACCGTTTTGTTTAAAGATCTTCTGCGCTTAACATTGGAAATTCATATAATTCATTTTGCTTGACTAACATTGTGATTTATATAATTTAGTTTTCTAAACAGAAATAATTACTTTATCATTTACTGTTTTTTTATATAGATAATTTGTGTTATCATTTATAATACAAATTTGATCATTTATACTCAAAAAATTTTTATATTATTATATTTAATCGTTATAAAATTTTCACCTAATTGTGAATATTATGTAATAAATATAAAATATTAAGTTAACATTGAGCAACAAATTATCCCTTATTCATCATACTTTCATGATAAAATTCTCTCTATTCAATCCTGAAGTATGATACTGCCAGTTGATGGCAATAATTTCTGAAATCACCTTTTTTAAGTCATTATAACTCCCTGGCTTTTTCATATAAATATTGGCTCCTTTCACAAAAGCTTCCTCTACTTCCGCTTCAGACAGCTCATCTGAATAAACAACAATAATCATATTACTGAACCTGAAATCAATTTTAATTTCCTCAAGATATTCTATGCTGCTTTTTCCGGGAAGATTATAATCTATAAACAAAACTTCAGGGATGAGAGCTTCTTTATTATTGAGATACCCCATCAGATCTTCCCCGTTTTGAAAAGACTGAACTTTAACCGGTATTTTTAAATCTTTCAATATGCTTTTAAAAAAAACAAGATTCCCTTCATCATACTCTGCAAGAATAACGTTCAGGTATTCTTTATTCATAAAGCATTTTAGTATTAATAATTATACTTTGTGCATTCCTTCTTTTCGTTATCAGTTTCTGAAACTGGGAAGGGGTAATACCTGTTGTATTCTTAAACTGTGTACTGAGGTGGGCAACACTGGAATAATTAAGCTTATGGGCAATTTCAGTAAGACTAAGTTTATTATTAATGATTAATTCTTTAGCATATTCTATTTTCTGAAGAATTATAAAGTTCTCTATCGAGGTATAGGCTACTTCTGAAAATAGATTTGATAAATAACCATAGCTGTGGTTTAGTTTTTCGGCGATATAGATCGATGCCTTTACAGGAATTACATCATCCGAAAAAACCAGTTCTACAATAGCATCTTTTATTTTCTGTACCAGAGTGGTCTTCTGGCTTTCGATAATTTCAATGCCATAATCTTCAAGGTTTTTCTTGAAAGTAGTATGCTGCTCCTGGGTAAATGATTCATAAAATTCTACCTCACCAAAGTTCAGCAAACGGTATTTCAAGCCCTGTTCTTTAAGTTTCTCATCCAACACCTTCTTACAAAGTGCGTTGAAATCAAATTTTACATACATTTTCATCCTGATATAAGTGTGTCTAAATTTTAAGTAAATATAGTACTTTATTTCATAACAAAGTGAAATAGGATAAAAAAATTATATTTACTTAAAAAATGCAAAAAACTCCTGCATTATTGAATACAGGAATTTAAACACTAAGGATGAAAAAAATATACTGATCAAAGCTTTGTACAGCTTATAACCAAGCATATGAATGTATTGTTATTAAGTGATTTGGTTCTGATACAAATATCAGCCAAAAAAAAACATCACTTGTTATAGAATTATAAGATAATGTTACAGAATTTTAAGTCAATTATTTGTGAATTATAAACTCCATTAAATAGTCGTCCATGAAAAAATTATTTCCAATATCAAAAACCCCTTCATCATAGACTTTGTAGCCTTGCGATTCATAAAACTTCCGGGCTTCATTATATTTATTTACATTCAGAATAATTCTCCCGTCACCATTTTCCGCCACTTTCTCTGCCAGAAAGACAAGTGCTTTTTTACCCAATCCCTTTCCTTTACTTTCAGGAACAAGATAAATGCGGTGAAGCTTTGTGGTCTGGTTTTCATAAGCATGCTCATAGCCGATAAACCCGTCAAATGAGTCTGTAGCTTCATCTAAAATCAAATAATAATGATAATTGGGATTTTGAAGATGGCCTGAAATTTCTTCTGCAGAATACATCGTACTCAACATATACTCCATCTGCCCGTCAGAAAGTATTTCGGCATAAGCTTTCTGCCAGGATCTTCTTGCCAGCTCCTGGATCATTGGAATATCTTTTTCTGTTGCTTTAATTAATTTCATGATTCCTGATTAAAAAAAGTGAAAAGCCGGAACCTTTCACTTTGTTATTTAAAATATTTAGTGTCAATGGTGAATGGTCAATTTAACTGTAAAATTCACGATTCACTTTACTTAAATGTTTGTCATTTCAGCTTTGATTTTAGCATACAATCCTTCTGATGCAGCTACAAGGGGAAGCCTTAAATAGTTTTTAATGATTCCTTTTTCAGCTAAAATAACTTTAATTCCGCAAGGGTTTCCTTCTGCAAAAATCAGGCGGGTAATTTCAACCAGCTTATTATGAATTTCATAGGCCTCTTTTACTTTTCCTTCAAGAGCCAGCCGTACCATTGTGGAAAACTCTTTTGGATATCCCTGCCCGATCACGGAAATCACACCGTTTCCACCTGCTAAAGTAACAGGTAATGTATATTCATCATCTCCCGAAACAAGAGAAAATCCTTCCGGTTTTTTTCTTAAGATATCAAAATACTGAAGAATGTTTGGTGCTGCTTCCTTAATCATAAATAAATTAGGGAATTCTTTTGCCAGGCGAATGGTGGTATCAGCTTCAACATTCTGCCCTGTTCTGGAAGGTACATTATAGATAATAATATTCTTCCCGGTGGAAGCCAAAGCCTTATAATGCTGATAAAGCCCTTCCTGATTAGGCTTATTATAATACGGAGATACAGAAAGTACAGCTTCAAAAGCTGAAAGATCTGCCTCTTCAATTTGTTCTTTTACTTCAAGGGTATTGTTTCCTCCAATTCCCAACACTAAAGGAAGGCGTTTATTATTTACCTTTATGATATGATCTGTTACCTGTTTCTTCTCTTCAGCAGAAAGGGTTGCAGCTTCCGCTGTCGTTCCTAATACCACTAAATAATTGGTTCCGTTCTCGATATTATATTCAACAAGTTTGGTTAAACTGTCAAAATCAACGGATAAATCTTCATTAAAGGGTGTTACCAAAGCTACACCTACTCCTTTTAAAATGCTCATCTGTTAGAATTATTTTCCCCAAATTTAATAATTTAGACCAAGAATTTGTAATAAAAAATAATGTTTTATTATACATATAATTATATTTGCATATACTAAAAGAAATTATGACATCGCCACGACTGAAGTTGTTTATAAAAGTACTATAAGAACCGGCGATTACATATGACCTTAAAAAAATAATTTGCAACATATGAAAGATAAATTCTTATTATTAGGAATTGCCCTGGTTTCACTTACCTCTTGTAAAACAACATCTTTACAAGTGGCCAATGTGCAGCCTCAGAAAAATATTTCTATTAATAAAGAGCTGAAAAATGATGAGGAGTTTGTAAAAATTATTGAACCCTACAAGCAAAAACTGGATAAAGAGATGAACCAAAAAATCTCACATACCAGCGTAGATCTTACCAAGCAGGGTGATAACAGCAATCTGGGAAATCTTTTAGCAGATTATACCTTCGATGGAGCTGATGAATGGGCAAAAAGCCATCTTCAAAAAAATGTAGACGCCGCCTTAATTAATATCGGAGGAATCCGTACTACGATCGGGAAAGGTGATATTTTCCTGAAAAGTGTATTTGAAGTAATGCCTTTCGAAAATGAAGTGATCATTGTAAAAATGAAAGGAGCAGATTTGCAGGGACTTTTTGATTATTATGCAAAAAACCAGGTGAATAATCCGGTTTCCCATTTGTATATTGAAACCAATAATGGGCAGCTGTCTAAAACACTGATCAATGGGAAAGCAGTAAATCCTGAGCAGGATTATTATATCGCAACTTCAGATTATTTGGCATTGGGAGGTGATAATATGAAATTCTTTTCAAAAGGGAAAGCCATTCCAACCGGAATTAAATTAAGAGATTTATTCATTAATTATTTTAAGAAAAATTCTGAAGTGGTTCCGAACACAGATATTCGTTTAAATTTTACCGGTAAGAAATAATGGATAGAAAAAGTTTTTTAAAAGCAATAAGTGGCGGAACCCTGGCAATGGCTTTGGCTCCGAATATGATGATGGCAGAAGATTTATCATTCAATGGTTTAAAATCTGCAAATAAACTTACCTTACTTCATACCAACGATCAGCATAGCAGGATAGAACCTTTTGATGAGAGCTACACCAAAAACCCTAACCAGGGTGGCTTTGCAAGAAGGGCAAACCTGATTCAACAGATCAGAAACCAGGAAAGTAATGTTCTGTTGCTGGATTCCGGTGATATTTTCCAGGGAACTCCTTATTTTAATTTTTTCGGAGGTGAGCTGGAATTTAAATTAATGTCGATGATGAAGTATGATGCCTCTACCATGGGGAATCATGATTTTGACAACGGACTTGACGGGTTTTTAAAAGTGTTACCCAATGCTAAATTTCCGTTTATCTGCTCCAATTATGATTTCAAAAACACCATTCTCGATGGCCAGACTTCGCCTTATAAAATTTTCAACAAAAACGGGATTAAAGTGGGAATTTTCGGAGTAGGAATCCAACTGGACGGGCTTGTCGGGAAAAAACAATATGCTGAAACAGTATATTCAGACCCTGTAGAAGTTGCCCAGCATTATTCCAATTTTTTGAAAAATGAACAAAAATGCGATCTTGTCATCTGTTTATCTCACATAGGATATGATTATAAAGACGAACCGAATAAGGTAAGTGATAAAATATTAGCAGCCAGCACAGAAAATATTGATATTATCCTGGGCGGGCATACCCACACTTTCTTACCGGAGCCCCAGGCCTTTAAAAACCGGCAGAATAAAAATGTCCTGGTTAATCAGGTAGGTTGGGCAGGGCTTCTTTTAGGCAGAATAGATTTCTATTTTGATGCCCATAAAAACATACAACACATTTCGTGGAACAATCAGGTTATAGACAGCAGTATAATAGCGTAATATGAAAAAACTCTCCATAATTTCCCTTGGTATTTTAGCATCCCTTCAGTGGGCAAATGCACAGACGATTTCTTCAAAAAAATGGTCCGATTTATTTTCTTACAACAACGTTATGGCGATGAAAGAAGATAATGGAAAAATAGTGGCCGCAGCAGAAAACGGGATCTTTTATTATACTATTTCAACAGGTGAAATTACGAAACTGTCTAAGGCAAACGGCTTACATGAAATACAAATAACTGCTTTTGACTATAATCCTCAGACTAAAATAGGCCTTATAGGCTATCAGAACGGTTCTATGGATGTTGTTTCCCCGGATGGAGTTACTTATATTGTTGATATTCCGATTGCAACAGGATATAACGGAAGTAAAAAAATCAACCACATTTCTATAACAGGCGATAAAGCTGTGGTATCAGTAGGATATGGGGTTTCAATCTTTGACCTGAAGAAAAAGGAATTCGGGGATTCTGCTTTCTTTCTGACGGCTGGGGTTTATGAAGCGAGTAATGAAGCGACCATTGTAGGCAACCGAGTATATTCGGTAACGAATACAGGACTTAAAAGCCATGAAATGAATACCACTTTCCCTGTATTCACCACCTGGTCAACCGATATGCCGGGAGCATTTACCCATATAGATTCGGAATCGGTACTCTCTTTCTCTTCTGCCAATACTGCTTATCTTTTCAACAACGGGGTTTCCACTCCTCTTTCACAGACTTTCGGAAGTGTAAAGGACGTGGTAGTGACTGCCGGTAATATTATTGTAACCGATCAAAACAGGATCTATACCTTCAATACCAATGGAAACTACAGTGGTACGGTAAGTTTCGGTGAAGAGTGTAACACCGCAACCTCTGCCGGAGGAAAAGTCTATGGTGGAACAGTACTTTCAGGAATTAAGGATGAAGCTAATAACAGTTATAAACCCGATGGCCCTTACTTCAATTATGCCTATAAAATAAGCCTGTATGGTGAAAATCAATTCTTAGTTTCCAGTGGAGGCCGTGAGGCAAGATATAACACTGTTTTGTCAAATCCAAAAAATCCGGGCTTTTATTTTTTCAACGGACTTGAATGGATCTATCCTTCAATGTTTGTAGGAAGTACAACCGTATTCAACGTTTTAGATGCCATTGCCAATCCCAGCAATACAGATGAAGTTTTCTTCAATAATTATAACAACAATGCAGGTCATGGGATTTATAAAATGAAATACAATTCGGGAAGTAAAGATTTTGACCTGGTCAAATATTATGATCTCGGTTCTCCGAATAATTTTGCACGCCGCCCTGTAGGTTTTACATATGATGATCAGAATAACCTCTTTGCAACCATGTCATTTATGGATGGCGGATCAATGGGTATTGCTGCCTACGACAAGGCAACAGATGAATTTCTTATCAAAAATGTCGGTATTTCGAGTGATGCCGTACAGAAGCCTGTTTCTTATGAAAAGTTACTCTGGATTCCTCTGGCAAGGACCAATAATTTCCTGGTTTACGATTATAAGGGAACCGTTAATATTTCCGATGATTCCCAATATCTTTTAAGCCAGTCCAATGGTTTTTCAGCTAATTCAGTAGGGACAATTTCTGTAGCTATTGATAAATCCGGGGATGCTTGGATTGGTACGGATGCCGGATTAAGAATATTAAGCAATGCAGCATCAGCCATCAAGGATCCGGACCCGAAGGTGAATCCTGTTATTATAGAACAGAATGGCCTCGGAGAAGAGCTTTTCAGGGATTCTTCCATTTTACAGGTGGAAGTAGATGCCGGAAATCATAAATGGGTTTCTGTAGAAGGTGGTGGTGTATATTATCTTTCTGCAGACGGACAGCAGACGATCAAACATTTTACGAAAGAAAACTCTCCGTTGCCTACCAACAGTATCACTGATATTAAAGTGGACCGCAAAACCGGAAAAGTATATTTTGTAACTTATAGTGGTATCGTAACTTATCAGGGAGATGTAGCTGATGTAACCTCCGATTTCGGAAATGTGCTGGTATACCCGAATCCGGTTGTTTATTCCAATTTTAAAGGGAAAGTGACCATCAAAGGCTTAGCAGAAACAACGAATATCAGAATTACCGACACTGCAGGAAACGTAATCCATTCTGCGGTAGCAAGAGGCGGTTATTACGAATGGGACCTTAATAATCAAAGAGGAGCAAGAGTGGCTTCAGGGATTTATTTTGTTCTGATGACCAATGAAGACGGCTCCGATAAAGCTACTGCGAAAATAGCTGTGGTTAATTAATGAATTCACAAAAAGGATTTTTACTTTCATTTATAAAATATGGTGAAAATGATGCGGTCCTGCATTGTTTTACGGAGGAAGACGGCTTTCAGACTTATTTTCTTAAGGGCATTTATGCTAAAAGGAATAAGAAGAAAGCGCTGCTGCTACCTTTAAGCCAACTCAGCTTTTCCGTTAACCCCGGAAAAGGAAATGGCATTCAGTCTGTTTCAAGGTTTGAACTGGTCAGAAACAATGATATTTACACCGATGTTAAAATGAATACGGTGATTTTTTTTGTTTCGGATTTTTTAAATCAGATTCTGAGGAATGAAAATAAAAATACAGTTGTTTTTTTCAGTATTGATGAGTTTATCAATGAGCTGGCCCTGGAAAATTACCAGTCTCATCTTGTTTTCTTAATTAAGATCCTAAAAATTCAGGGAGTTGCCCCTTTGGTCAGTACCGGAAGCTATCTCGATCCGGAAACCGGGGTTTTTACTACAGGATTGACCCATCAACTATTCAGTGAAGAGACTTCCTCGATCTGGAAAACTATTCTGTCATCAGAAAATCCATATCAGATCAGGATTCATTCTTCCCGGAGAAAAGATTTTCTGGATAGTTTATTAGTCTATTACCATTATCATATTACAGATTTTAAGATCCCAGCTTCTCTGGAAGTTATTCAGCAGATATTTGAGTAAGCTAAATGGCAAAAAAGCAATTTTGCAGTTTTACAGTTTCGCTTTTTCGCCATCCGGTTTCTCAGTCTCCTCAGGCATTTCCGTTTCAGATCTGGCAATTTCTTTCTTAGAAAATCTTGGCTGGAGGATTTTTGCTATAAGCCCTGTCCAACCGGTCTGATGTGAAGATCCTACTCCACGTCCGCTGTCCCCGTGAAAATATTCATAAAACAGAATATAATCTTTAAAATCCGGGTCAGACTGGAATCTAGGATATTGTCCGTTGAATGGGCGGTTTCCGTTTTTATCTTTCAAAAATATTGCAGATAACCTTTTGCTCAATGCATCTGCAATCTGATCCAAATTGAGATAGTTTCCGCTTCCTGTGGGATATTCGACCATAAAATCCGGGCTATAGTAAAAGAAAAACCTCTGAAGGCTTTCTATAATTAAAAAATTAACCGGGAACCAGATCGGACCACGCCAATTGCTGTTTCCCCCGAAAAGGCCGCTGTCACTTTCAGCCGGAGTATATTTTACAGTAAAATCTGCTTCGTTCAGCCTGATCGTGTAAGGATTATTTTCATATTCCTTAGACAGGGCACGCACGCCATAATCACTTAAAAATTCTTCCGGATTAAGCATTCTGTTTAATAATCTTTTCAAACGGTGTCCCCGTAAAAGCGATAATAAATGTTTTGAATCCTGTCCTTTTACTTCCCAACGGGAAACCAGGGCAGCTAGCTCAGGCTTATTTTCCAGCACCCAATTCATTCTTTTTTTAAAATTGGGAAGGTTTTCAATCATCTCATCATCAATTACTTCTACCGCAAATATTGGAATCAAGCCTACAATGGTTCTCAGCTTCAGATACATATGGCTCCCGTCGCCTGAAGAGATGGCATCATAGAAGAATTCATCTTCTTCATCCCAAAGGCTGAAATTTTCGTCGCCCATATTATCCAGAGAATGGGCAATGGAAAGGAAATGCTCAAAAAACTTCATCGCCATTTCTTCATATACGTTGTTGTACAGAGCCAGTTCCAGGGCAATCCGCATCATATTGAGGGCAAACATCGCCATCCAGCTCGTCCCGTCCGACTGTTCCAGATGTTCACCATTGGGCAACGGCATATTCCGGTCAAAGATTCCTATATTATCCAGTCCTAAGAACCCGCCTTCAAAAATATTGTTTCCATTATTATCTTTTTTATTCACCCACCAGGTAAAATTCATCAGTAATTTTTGAAAAGCACTTTCCAGGAACTGTACATCAGGTTTGTCATTCAGATATTCATCAATTTTAAAAACCCTGAAAACAGCCCATGCATGTACGGGTGGATTCACATCACTTAAATTCCATTCATAAGCCGGAAGCTGCCCGTTGGGATGCATATACCATTCAAAGAGGAAAAGCTTCAGCTGATGTTTGGCAAATTCCGGGTCAATAAGTGAAAAGCTTATGGTATGGAATGCCAGGTCCCAGGTTGCATACCACGGATATTCCCACTTGTCGGGCATCGAAACGATATGCTCATTGTTGAGATGCTTCCAGTCATAATTCCTGATCTTTTCCCGGGATTTCGGAGGTGCTACTTCTGCCGGGTCACCTTTCAGCCACTTCTCTACGTTGTAATGGTAAAACATTTTGTTCCAGAGCATTCCGGCAAAGGCTTGTCTCTGAACCATTTTTTCATCATCTGATGTAATCCCGGACTGAATATCTGCATAGAATTCATCTGATTCTTTTTCCCGTTGGTTAAAAATTTCATCAAACCCGTCAAAAGGTTGTGCCAGGTCTTTATCAGAAATCCTGAACTCCAGTATTTTAGTTTCCTGTGCTTTAAAATATTCATCAATAAAGAAGGAAGCCTTTGTTCCGATATCTTTTGCATTAACCGCCGATGAATTTCCATTGATCACAAAATCATTGATCCCGTCTTTACAATACCTTGATGGATTCGGAGACTGGTATAGTTTTTCACAATTGGTTTCATTATCACAAAACAATGTTTTCAAAGATTGCCTTGCGTATACATTTTTGATTTCAAGGTCTTTGTGGTCTACTTCAATACGGGTTGCTTCTTCTGAACCCAGTTGTGGTTTGTAGGTGTCATATCCCCAGCTCCATGTATTCCTGAACCAAACAGTGGGCAATATTATAAGTGGGGCTTCTTTTTCGGATTTATTAATGATGGTAAGCTTCACTAAAATATCATTCTGACTTTCTTTTGCATATTCAATAAAAATATCAAAGTATTCATTCTCATCAAAGATCCCGGTATCAATCAGCTCATATTCAGGCTCGTTTTTATTTCTTTCCGCATTTGTTTTCACTAAATCATCATAAGGAAAGGCATTTTGAGGATATTTGTACAACATCTTCATATAAGAATGGGTAGGTGTGGAATCGAGATAATAAAAATACTCCTTTACGTCTTCACCATGATTTCCCTGTCCGTTGGTAAGGCCAAAGAAACGCTCTTTGATCATTTTATCTTTCTTATTCCAGAACCCTACGGAAAACACGAATTTCTGAAGATCGTCACAGATACCGCAAATTCCTTCTTCACCCCACCTGTAGGTTTTGGATTCGGCAATATCATGATTGGTATAATTCCATGCATCTCCATTGGCGCTGTAATCTTCCCGCACCAATCCCCATTCCCTGTTGCTCACGTAAGGGCCCCATTTTTTCCATGAGAGGTCTGAGAGTCTGTTTTTTTCAAACATGCTTTTTGAGTTATGAATTATAAGTGATGAGTTATGAGTTGAAGGTTTATAATTGAGAGAGGTGTTATGATTCAATATTGGTTTGAAAGCATATTTTACCCATTGGGTTTTGAGTTTAAAAGTTAAGATATTAAATTTAAACTGTTTTCAATAATCAGCAATCAAAGTTGAGCTAAAGTCTGATATTACTCTTAACTTATAACTTATAACTTATAACTTATAACTCATCACTCTACACTAATATCATCCTCCCGTTGAGAAGCTTTCAAAGGTGGTCATTCCGCCGTCTACGAATATGCTCGTTCCGGTAATATAATCGGCTAAATCACTGGCGAGAAATGCAGCCAGATTCCCGATATCCTGTGGTTGTCCGATTCTATTGTAAGGGATAAGGCTAAGGAGTGAATTCAGGGCTTCCGGGGTTTCCCACGCACTTTTATTGATTGGAGTCTGAATAGCTCCGGGACAAATGGAATTGACACGGATCTTATCTGCCCCATATTCCTGGGCGAGGGTCTGCATCAGCATTCTTATGGCTCCTTTACTCGATGCATAATTGGCATGGCCGGCCCATGGAATAATCTCATGAACGGAACTGATGTGAATGATTTTTCCGCAGGCGACGGAACGTGAGGGATCTATTCCGCGGCGGAGAAATTCTTTGATGGCTTCTCTTGCACATAGGAACTGACCGGTTAAATTCACTCCGATCACAGCATTCCATTGGTCAATGGTCATTTCCGTGAACTTTGAATCTTTCTGAATTCCGGCATTGTTGATCAGGATATCTACAGTTCCGAATTCTGAAATGACATCCTGAAACATTTTTACTACCTGGTCTTCTTTAGAGACATCACACTGATAGGTGATCCCTTTTCCCCCCGCGTCCGTAATCTCTTTTAAAACAGCTTTCGCTTCATCTGTTGATCTTTCTGAAGAATGATTGACAACGACTGCTGCCCCTGCCGAAGCTATGGATTTTGCGATTCCGGTTCCTATTCCGCTGGAGGCTCCTGTAATGACAGCCACCTGATTATGAAGCGATATTTCCATACGTTTATGATTTGAGCTTACTCAAAGTTAGTGGAAAGAATCACGCCAAGCAGAGAATTCTGTTTAAAATTTTCTTAAAGTTTTTTATACATCAGATACTGCGGGCCGTTTCTGCCCATTCTTGTTTTACCATCGCACTGATATCCTGTTTTGATATAAAGATGGTAGGCTGAACTGTTATTCTGATTGACTGCCAAAACGATTTCGTCACAATTTTTGAAATGTTCCCTGATGAAATCATCTATTTTGAGCATGGCCGCCTTACCGATCCCTTTTCCCTGAAATCGCGGATTTACCGATAAGGATCTCAACAGGACGGAGTTTCCATTATCAGTAAGGTCCAATTTATCATCACCAAAATCCAGCACAAAAAATCCGGCAGGTTTTTCCTCATCAAAGATCGTGAGCGGAAACGCTTTGCCGTCACTACGGTCTCTTATTCTCTGTAATGCCTGCTCTGCTGTAGAGGTATACTGTGCCTGGTTTTCATCCAGTGTATAGCTGACTCCGGAAAAATCTTCCCGCTTGAAAAATTGTAAACTGATCATATTTTGTGAAATCTCTTATTTCTTGAATTTTTAAATCTTTTTAATCCTTTAATCATCAGTGATGATACACATCTTCATACATTACACCGGCACGGATTTCTACCGGTAATTTATTTTCTTCAGGAACGATAGGGCAATTGTAATCGTAGGCATTATATGCACAGTAAGGCTGATAAGATTTATTGAAATCGAGGATAATGGTATTTCCGGCCGGGATAGTAAGATCCATATATTTTCCACCGCCATAGGTTTCTTTTCCGTTGGTGGCATCCAGGAATGGTAAGAAAAGATAGTTTTTATATTTTTCCTGCTTTATCAGATCCAGGCTCTGGTACAAGGTTAAAGTATAGGATTTCCCATTCAGCACAAAGTTTGTTTTTCCGTATTCCCGGTAGGTTTTGGTTTTTCCTGAAGAGGTAGGAATTTCAAAGGGTGTTGCATTTTCTGTTTTCACCATCTTCGCGGTAACCCGGTATTTTAAATCTATGGGAAAGAAAGGATGCTTTTTAAAATTGATTAGATTATCTCCACGCAGGGGTGTTTCTTTGGGATTCAGATATTCTGCATTTAATTCTTTCTGGAATTTCTTAATCTCTCTGATTTCTTTTGAAGCCATTTTTTGCGAAAAGGCAAGCCACGGAAAAAGGAAAAATATCAATACATATTTGCTCATAGCTTAAAATAATTAATGAGATGTAAAGCTATTAAATTATAAGCTTAAAAAATTGATCTGCCTGATTTTATCTCGTTAAGATATTTTCTTACTTTGTTTTCATGCTCTGTGGGATATGTTGTGTTGAGCTTTACTGAAAGATCAAGGCCTATTTCATGAACCAGGTCTGCATAGGCAAATAAAGCATCCCAGTTGTCTTCAATAGAGCTTCCGGAAAAAGTGGCTTCAATTTTTGTCCAAAGATCCGGTGACAAATATTTTTTGAAAAGCCTGCCATGTTTACTGGTTGTGATATCCCAACTGTTTTCACTGGCGATAAACCATTCCAGAAGAGGAACCAGATAATCTGTCCTTATAACATCTTCGCTCATAAATTTGGCATAGAAAATATCTTCGCGCTTAAGGCATTTTGCCACATAGGTGGTATCCCACCAGAAATCATTGAGCAATTGCCGGAATCTCTCTTCTGAAGGTTTCTGAATCATGACAGACCGATAGGTCGGAGGTTTTAAGTCTTTCGTCAGACTATCTTTATCTATTAAAACTTTATACCCCACATCCCAATCTTCGGGAAGATTTTCTTCTTGCATTTCTTTGATGAATTCTGATTTTTGGTACAGCTTAAAATCTACTTTTACGTGGTCTTCATAGAGTACCATTTTCATGGCGTGTTTATATTCAAAAAAAGTTTCATCTTCTTCTACCATAGAAATAGGAACACCAAAGAGCTCAATCCACTTTTCATCTTCTTCATAAGTTTTCATATTCTCAAAAACCAGCTCAATATCAAGGTCACTGAAATCGTCTACGGGAGCATAAGGGTTTACCAGTGAACTGGTGAGTAAAACCGCCCGGATATCAGGGTTTTCCTGTGCCCAGCTAATAATTTGCGCCAGCTTTTCATCTCTTGCTTTCATCAGTAAGATTCTGAGATTTTCACCCGGTAAACATCCATCGAATTCCTTTTGATCGATTCTACAAAGAAACCACCTTCTTCGGCGATTACCTCTCGCAGGTCAAAGCTTTTACAGTCTTTCGGAAGACCGGAAAATATCAAAGTAAACCAGAAATCTTTCATAAAGGGAACGGGCGTCCAGTTGGGAACCAGTGAAATATTTTCAGCATGAATGAGCCTGCTCTGATGCTCAGACTGGTTATCAAAAAGATAGGTGGTATGCCATATCCTGATGAGGTTTCCAAAAAACGGTGATGCCGGGAAGCAGCAATGCACAATAACCTGCTTCTCCTCTTCTGCTTTTGTCTGAAGGGATTCAAGAATTTCTTTAGCAATAATAGGCTTTACAACTGTTTCTTCCACAATCTTTTTTATGAATAATAAGTACCTGACGATGAATATGATGTTACAAATTTATTCAAATTTAAGTTAATAAAATAAATTTCAGCGGGTCATAAAAGCTATTTTCTATTGGTAAGAAGTATTGCAGGACCGGGGTTTCTGCAAACTTATATGTCATTCGTTTATGTAGGTGAAGACTTTCCATTCATATAATTATCAATCAAAAAGTGACCTTCTCCCAAAAGAGGTCACTTGGTATTTGTAGTTTTTATAACTGCTCCGAGCAAAATATGCATTACCCGTTTTCAAATGGTTCATCCCGGAAGGATAGTAATCATTACTGTCTACAATTTCAAGATCTCCTGTACCGTTCTTAGTGAAGCGGTAGACTTCCCAAAACAGGGAAGTCTACCTAATTGTTTAAAATGGACTAGGTATTATATTCCCATTAAAATAAAATGTAGTTCGTTCTAATGCTGCTGGGTTTGAATATAATTGAAACAATTCCCAACTAGTTGCTCTACTAGTTCCTAATCCTTTTGATCCCTCCATTACAGCTTTCCAGGGATGGATCATATCTCCACTGGGTCCCATCATATACAACAAGATTATAAACCCAACTCTCTAAATTTATATTTGTAGTTTAATTGGATAACTGTAATAAGTACAGTCGGAGTTTTTTTGTTAATTTATAAATAAAACCACTACAAATTGCAATGGTTTTTGCTATTTTATTCTCATTAAAACTAGAAGATTGATTTCAATCTCTAATTCTAATTAAATTTCTCAACTTTAAAAATAGAAAAGTATAGCTTTTCTCTCAAAAAATGAAGTTTTAATTTTCCTTACTTATTATTTGAGCTTTTTTTTCAAAATAACGTACTATTTCATCTTCATCTTTTTCAATAATTAAATTTTCATATGCTTTTTTATTGATACATAGCTCAGAATAACCTATAATCGCCTGAATATATGGATAAATCTCTTCTCCTTTTTCTATTAATCGAAATTCCCAGTTATTTTCCAATTTATTTTCCAATATCTCAAACAATTGACATGGACAAGCAAAAACAAATTCATTATCATCTAATAAATAGGCTTGGTATGTTTGAAAAATAATTATTCCCATTACTATATATTCATTACCTATTACCAAATCATTATACTCACTATTAGCAGAAGCTCCAAATCTACCAAATTCTTGTCTATCGAACATATTTTTATATTCATATTCTCTTAAGAATTCTCCCTTATTGCTTATACAGCGTACTTTCATATATTATTGGTTATTTAAATTTAAAATCATCAACAGCTTTTATCATTCCATTATCCCACTCTGCAACATAATGTACAACAGCATTTACCCCATTTGAAGTTTTAACTTTGTATTTCATCTTACTCCAGCTGGGGTTGAAGACTTACCCTTCTTGCCACTGCTCTCTTGATAAGTTCGTCATGTATAAATCCATTTTTACTCATATAGTCACTCCAACCTTTATCGTACGCAAAATTTAAATTTTTTCCCGATCCTCCAAGCCAGTGATTAAGCAATTCTTTACCTTTTTTATCAAAATACCAGGGAGCTACTGGATTTTCTTGGTTTGGATCATAAAAATCATTATAATTTGGATTAATGAAATATCTATACCCAGCATCAGTTATATCTGTAGAGGTGAACTTATTACCCGATATATCAAAATTATAATTTACTGCTGAGAATCCTGTTAATGCACTTTTAAAAATATTTTGACCATTGGCCAGTCCGTTAAATATGCTTCCAACAGCACCAACTACGGAATTTTGAATCATTTTTGTTCCGGTTACACTATACTTATCCCCTGGCCAAGAGCCGCCCCGGCGAATGCTCCTCCAACGACGGCTCCCCAGGTGCTTTTCCTGTCCCATTTTACAGGATTCCAATTTTCAACTTCCTTGTTTTGCCTCAGTTATTTAGTACTTAAAATAATCATAGAAACCCTCTTGAAATGGTAGACTTCCCTGTTTTTCAGACAAATTAAAATTATTAAATTTAGTTTGTTAA
>NZ_AKJY01000027.1 GCF_000282115.1 Chryseobacterium populi | reverse complement strand
AACAAACTAAATTTAATAATTTTAATTTGTCTGAAAAACAGGGAAGTCTACCAAAATTAGAATGATGATTAAAAATATACTTGGATTAGACTTGGGAACCAACTCCATTGGTTGGGCTTTGATAAAACAAAACTTTGAAAATAAGTACGGTGAAATTCTTGGGATGGGAAGCAGGATTATCCCAATGTCACAGGATGTTTTAGGCGAATTCGGAAAAGGAAATTCTGTTTCACAAACCGCTGCAAGAACTGGTTACAGAGGAGTGAGAAGACTGCGTGAAAGATTCCTGTTAAGAAGAGAAAGGCTTCACAGGGTTTTAAACGTTTTGAATTTTCTTCCAGAACATTATGCTTCACAAATTGATTTTGAAAAACGATTTGGAAAGTTCAAATATGAAACTGAACCGAAACTGGCTTATAATAATGATGGATTTTTTTTCAAGAATTCTTTTGATGAAATGCTTGGCGATTTTAAAGATCATCAATTTCATCTTTTAGAAAACGGTAGAAAAGTTCCCTACGACTGGACGATTTATTATCTCCGTAAAAAAGCGCTTTCTCAAAAAATAGAAAAAGAAGAATTAGCTTGGATTCTTTTAAATTTTAACCAGAAACGCGGATATTATCAATTGCGTGGTGAAGATTTTGAAGAAGAAAAGGACAGAGTATTTGTTAGATTGAAAGTAGACAGAGTTGTTGATTCGGGAGAAAATATTAAAGGAAAAATTCTTTATGACGTATATTTTGAAAATGGATGGAAATATGAAAAACAAATTGTAAAAACTGAAGATTGGATAGGGCGCACGAAAGAATTTATCGTTACAGAATCTATTCTAAAAAATGGCGATACAAAGAGAACCTTTAAAGCTGTAGATTCTGAAAAAGATTGGATTGCAATAAAAACAAAGACTGAGCAGGAAATCGATAAATCCCATAAAACTGTCGGAGCATACATTTATGAAGCATTGCTTCAAAACCCCAAGCAAAAAATTAAAGGGAAATTGGTCCGCACGATTGAAAGAAAATTTTATAGGGAAGAACTGAAAAAAATTCTGGAAAGACAGAAAGAGTTTCATCCGGAATTGCAAAGTGATGATTTATATAATGATTGTATAAGAGAATTATATCGCAATAATGAAGCTCATCAGATAACATTGAGTAAAAAAGATTTTGTTCACCTTCTTTTAAATGATCTTATTTTTTACCAACGGCCCTTGAGAAGCCAGAAATCTTCCGTTTCCAACTGTACTTTAGAATTCAGAAAATATAAAGATGAAAATGGAGTAGAACACGCACAATATTTGAAAACTATTCCGAAATCAAATCCATATTACCAGGAGTTTCGTGTCTGGCAATGGATGTTTAATCTGAATATTTACAGGAAAGATGATGATACGAATGTTACTAAAGAATTTTTAAGCAGCACGGAAGATTATGAGACTCTGTTTGAATTTTTAAATAACAGAAAGGAAGTTGACCAAAAAGCATTATTAAGACATTTTAAGTTAAATGAAAAAACACATCGCTGGAATTATGTAGAAGATAAAAAATATCCCTGTAATGAAACCAAAACAATGATTTCAACAAGGCTGGAAAAGGTTGAAAACTATCCGTCTGATTTCCTGACAAGAGAAATGGAACAAAATATCTGGCACATTATCTATTCCGTGAATGATAAAATAGAATATGAAAAAGCATTGAAATCATTTGCCCATAAAAATAATCTGGATGAAAACTCATTTTTTGAAGCCTTTAAAAAATTTCCACCCTTTAAAAGTGAATATGGCTCTTTTTCAGAAAAAGCCATTAAGAAGTTGTTGCCGTTGTTGCGATTAGGAAAATATTGGAATTGGGAAAGTATTGATAGAAAATCTCAGGGAAGAATTGAAAAAATCATCACAGGTGAATTTGATGGAAATATTAAGGATAAAGTGAGAGAAAAGGCAATTCATCTTACTGCGGAAAATGATTTTCAAGGTTTGCAGTTATGGTTGGCCCAATACATTGTTTATGGAAGACATTCAGAAGCATCAATGATTGGTAAATGGAATTCAGCTGATGACCTGGAAGAATTTTTAAAAGGATTTAAACAGCATTCACTTCGCAATCCAATTGTAGAGCAGGTGATTACAGAAACACTTCGTGTAGTGAAAGATATCTGGTTAAAATATGGAAATGGAGCTAAAGATTTCTTCAGCGAAATTCATATTGAGTTGGGAAGAGAAATGAAACAAACAAAAGATGAAAGAGTAGATGCCACAAAAAGAATAACGGAAAATGAAAATACAAATCTTCGTATAAAAGCTTTACTGGCAGAAATGATGAATGATAATTCTGTAGAAAATATTCGTCCTTATTCTCCGATGCAACAGGAAATTTTGAAGATTTATGAAGATGGAATTTTAAAATCTGACATAGAAATTGATGATGACATTCTGAAAATCAGCAAAACAGCCCAGCCTTCTTCATCAGATTTAAAGAGGTACAAGCTTTGGCTGGAACAGAGGTATAAATCACCTTATACAGGACAGATTATTCCATTAAATAAATTATTTACATCGGAATATGAAATTGAACATATCATTCCGCAAAGTAGATATTTTGATGACAGCTTTAGTAATAAAATTATTTGTGAGTCAGCAGTTAATAAATTGAAAGATAATTATATAGGTTTAGGATTCATAAAGCAGTTTGGTGGAATGATTGTTGAATGTGGTTTTGGAAAAAGTGTAGAAATTTTTAAAGCTGAGGAATATGAAGATTTTGTAAAAAAACACTATGCCAATAATAGAAGCAAAAGAAACAAACTCCTTTTAGAAGAGATTCCTGAAAAAATGATTGACCGTCAATTGAATGATACTCGTCATATCAGTAAATATATCTCAGGTGTTCTTTCCAATATCGTTCGGCAGGAAGATGGTACAGATGAAGGTGTGAATTCTAAAAATATTGTTCCCGGAAATGGAAAAATTACTACACAACTTAAACAAGACTGGGGTTTGAATGATGTTTGGAATGAATTAATTCTACCACGTTTTGAGCGGATGAATCAATTGACCAATTCAACTGATTTTACTTCGTGGAACAAAAATCATCAGAAGTTTTTACCTACTGTTCCGATTGAATTTTCAAAAGGATTTTCCAAGAAAAGAATAGACCATCGCCATCATGCTATGGATGCTTTGGTAATTGCATGTGCAACCAAAGACCATATTAATCTTCTCAATAATCAATCAGCAAAATCTGATACTAAACGATATGATTTAAAAAGAAAGCTGATGAAGTTTGAAAGAGTAGTTTATAGTCATTCCAAAACCGGCGAGAAAATTGAGAAGGAAGTTCCCAAACAATTTTTAAAGCCTTGGGATAACTTTACTGTTGATGCTAAAAACAAAATGGAAACAATTATTGTCAGTTTTAAACAAAACCTACGGGTGATCAATAAAGCAACAAATCATTACGAAAAATGGATTGAAAAAGATGGTATTAAAAGAAAAGAACTGATAAAGCAAGAAGGAACAAACTGGGCTATACGAAAACCGATGCATAAAGAAACTGTTTCAGGAAAAGTAGATCTTCCTGGGATTAAAATTCCAAAAGGGAAAATATTAACTGCTACAAGAAAGAGTTTGGATACTTCATTCGATCTGAAAACAATCAATTCAATTACAGATACGGGGATTCAGAAAATTTTAAAGAACTATTTAGAATTTAAAGGAAGTTCTGAATTGGCATTTTCACCTGAAGGAATTGAGGATATGAATAAAAATATCGAAAAATTTAATGATGGCAAACCACATCAGTCCATCAACAAAGTCAGGATTTTTGAATTGGGAAGCAAATTTTCTGTAGGTCAAACAGGAAATAAAAAAGATAAATATGTGGAGGCAGCCAAAGGAACAAATTTGTTTTTTGCGGTTTATGAAGATAAGAATGGGAAAAGAAGTTATGAGACAATTCCTTTGAATGAGGTAATTGAAAGACAAAAACAGGGATTGGATTCTGTTTCATTTAAGAATAAAGAAGACTTCTTACTTTGTCCTAATGATTTAGTTTATGTTCCATCAGAAGATGAACTTGAAAATATATATAATATAGATTTTAAGAATTTAACGACAGAAAAAACAGGAAATATTTACAAAGTTGTCAGTTTCTCAGGAAACCAGATATTTTTTATTAGACAAGATATTGCAATATCTATCGTCAATAAAGCAGAATTTTCTACTTTAAATAAAATGGAACGTGCCATTGACGGATCAATGATCAAAGAGAATTGTATTAAACTGAAAATAGATCGTCTAGGTAACATTGCCAAGATATAATAATATGATCACTCGCTCTATTTACATAGGTAATCCTGCATATCTCAAACTGAAAGATGAACAGATGAAAATCCTTTGTCCTGAAACGAAATCGGAGAAAGGAAGTATTCCTGTAGAAGATTTGGGATTACTGATGCTGGATCATTTTCAGATTACGATTTCACATCAGCTTATTCAGAAAATGATGGGGAATAATGTAGTAGTGATCAGTTGCGATATGCACCATTTACCACACGGAATAATGCTCCCAATATATGGACATACTGAGCATTCTGATAGAGTAAAAGATCAGCTAGAAGCCAGCGAACCACTTAAAAAACAACTTTGGAAGCAGACCGTTGAGTGTAAGATCGAAAATCAGAAAAATGTTTTGGTAAAACTGGGAAATTATTATGAGCCTATGTTGGAATATCAGAAGAATGTAAAAAGTGGCGATATCACCAATATGGAAGGCATTGCAGCACAGCATTACTGGAAGTACCTCATTAGCCTGGATTTTCTGAGGCAGCGTTTTGGAGATTCACCCAATCAGTTTTTTAATTTTGGATATTCGGTTCTCAGAAGCATTGTCGCAAGGGCAATTGTTGAGACCGGACTGCTTCCCGTTCTTGGAATTTTCCATAAGAATAAATACAATCCTTACTGTCTTGCCGATGATCTGATGGAACCTTATCGTCCTTTTGTGGATTTATTAGTAATGCAATGGCTTACAATCAATTCAGAAATGGAAGAATTAACTAAAGAATTTAAAGCTTTCATCTTACAGATTGCAACCAAAGATGTAAAAATAGATGATAAAACCAGGCCGTTATTGGTTGCAGTAAAAACAACAGCCACATCACTTTATAAATGTTATACGGGAGAAAAACGACTGATCTCTTATCCTGAATTGATATGAATGCCGAAAGGTTTAATGCATACCGGATTATGTGGGTTTTAGTATTATATGATCTTCCGACCGAAACCAAAGCAAATATGAAAGATGCTAACCGCTTCCGTAAGGCTTTGATTGATGATGGGTTTACATTATTTCAGTTTTCGATGTATGTCAGGCATTGCCCAAGCCGTGAGAATGCGGAAGTTCACATCAAAAGGGTAAAGTTTATGCTTCCAAAAGCAGGAAAAGTTGCCATAATGTGTATTACTGACAAACAATTTGGAGATATTGAAATATTCTTTGCCAGAAATAAAGAAGAACCTCCTCCAACCTTTCAACAGCTCGAATTATTCTAAATTTTGAATCCTAAAAATAAAAACAATCTGCTGATTTTCAGTAGATTGTTTTTTGAGGCTGTGACTAATCACGAAGATAATAATTTTTGAAAGCAATTCACAACATGGAACAACATGGATGTATCTATCAAGAAGCTGTGACTAATCACGAAGATAATAATTTTTGAAAGCAATTCACAACATTAAATAATGATGATTACAGTTACGAAAAGCTGTGACTAATCACGAAGATAATAATTTTTGAAAGCAATTCACAACCAAGCATTGTTTGTGGTTGAAAAGTAATATGCTGTGACTAATCACGAAGATAATAATTTTTGAAAGCAATTCACAACAACCGGATCCGTGCATCTTTGGACGTCAACGCTGTGACTAATCACGAAGATAATAATTTTTGAAAGCAATTCACAACATGGAACAACATGGATGTATCTATCAAGAAGCTGTGACTAATCACGAAGATAATAATTTTTGAAAGCAATTCACAACTGAATGGTTCAGAAATAGATATAGGTTTTTGCTGTGACTAATCACGAAGATAATAATTTTTGAAAGCAATTCACAACCTGTCGATATACCAACCTAAAATTTTCTCTGCTGTGACTAATCACGAAGATAATAATTTTTGAAAGCAATTCACAACGCAACTCTGTGCCGCAATTGATATACCTCCGCTGTGACTAATCACGAAGATAATAATTTTTGAAAGCAATTCACAACTCAACAAACAGACTATATTAATTTGAAAGGGCTGTGACTAATCACGAAGATAATAATTTTTGAAAGCAATTCACAACGTTCTATCCTCATATAAAGTTGCAATTTGAGCTGTGACTAATCACGAAGATAATAATTTTTGAAAGCAATTCACAACCCAAAATGAACTTACAACGAATGTTATCAAGCTGTGACTAATCACGAAGATAATAATTTTTGAAAGCAATTCACAACCACATCAGCAAAGAGTGGTTGAGGAGTTGGGCTGTGACTAATCACGAAGATAATAATTTTTGAAAGCAATTCACAACTTGGAAGGGATTACAATTGATTTAATTGAAGCTGTGACTAATCACGAAGATAATAATTTTTGAAAGCAATTCACAACTACAAATTAGTGTTACTAATGGAGTAGCGAGCTGTGACTAATCACGAAGATAATAATTTTTGAAAGCAATTCACAACCGATTAACTTCTCCTACTTCTTCTCCGAGAGCTGTGACTAATCACGAAGATAATAATTTTTGAAAGCAATTCACAACAAAATACTCAGGCAGGTAATCTAAGTGCTAGCTGTGACTAATCACGAAGATAATAATTTTTGAAAGCAATTCACAACTCGGAGTTCAGCAACAAATAACCTTGATAAGCTGTGACTAATCACGAAGATAATAATTTTTGAAAGCAATTCACAACTACATTTGTAGCACAAACAAATAAATTTATGCTGTGACTAATCACGAAGATAATAATTTTTGAAAGCAATTCACAACAAGCGTCGCCGCCCCCTGTGAAACTGTATGCTGTGACTAATCACGAAGATAATAATTTTTGAAAGCAATTCACAACAAGTCATGGCAGAAGAAAACAAAATCAAATGCTGTGACTAATCACGAAGATAATAATTTTTGAAAGCAATTCACAACTACAAAATTGCTTTGTCCGGAAAGATAAAAGCTGTGACTAATCACGAAGATAATAATTTTTGAAAGCAATTCACAACTCCGTACGACCTAACGTTATTTAGAACTGTGCTGTGACTAATCACGAAGATAATAATTTTTGAAAGCAATTCACAACAAAATGTATGACAGTCAAAAACTGGAGTTAGCTGTGACTAATCACGAAGATAATAATTTTTGAAAGCAATTCACAACAGAGATTGTTAAATTTGATAAAAAAAGAAAGCTGTGACTAATCACGAAGATAATAATTTTTGAAAGCAATTCACAACTGGTTGACCTCTTAATGTTCCGTATATAGGGCTGTGACTAATCACGAAGATAATAATTTTTGAAAGCAATTCACAACTCTTTGATGGTTGTTTTCTTCTCAACGAAAGCTGTGACTAATCACGAAGATAATAATTTTTGAAAGCAATTCACAACAGTGCGCTTACTCCGTTTCAACAGAGCTTGGCTGTGACTAATCACGAAGATAATAATTTTTGAAAGCAATTCACAACGGCAGAGGAAAACGTATAACTAACTACGGTGCTGTGACTAATCACGAAGATAATAATTTTTGAAAGCAATTCACAACCTACTTCCGTAACTGCAATCAATACCGCGGGCTGTGACTAATCACGAAGATAATAATTTTTGAAAGCAATTCACAACGGTATGCGAGTAGCTATAAAAATAAGAAAAGCTGTGACTAATCACGAAGATAATAATTTTTGAAAGCAATTCACAACACATGAGGTTAAAACTGTTAGCGTTAATACGCTGTGACTAATCACGAAGATAATAATTTTTGAAAGCAATTCACAACAGAAAATACATTAGCTTATAAAGCTATGGCGCTGTGACTAATCACGAAGATAATAATTTTTGAAAGCAATTCACAACTAAGGAGGGGTTATAGTAGATTTCCATTTAGCTGTGACTAATCACGAAGATAATAATTTTTGAAAGCAATTCACAACCCGGAAGTACTGGAGAGCTAACTAATCAATGCTGTGACTAATCACGAAGATAATAATTTTTGAAAGCAATTCACAACAAAATCGTAGAAAGAGAAACTTCGGTTTCAGCTGTGACTAATCACGAAGATAATAATTTTTGAAAGCAATTCACAACGAATATGCCTGAATTATACGGTGTAAAGAAGCTGTGACTAATCACGAAGATAATAATTTTTGAAAGCAATTCACAACATCTGTAAGAGAAGGCAAGGAACTTGTTCTGCTGTGACTAATCACGAAGATAATAATTTTTGAAAGCAATTCACAACTAATTATACTTTCATATCTATCATACGGAAGCTGTGACTAATCACGAAGATAATAATTTTTGAAAGCAATTCACAACAGTAGCGGGCAAAGTTATATTTTACGTAAAGCTGTGACTAATCACGAAGATAATAATTTTTGAAAGCAATTCACAACTTCTCCTTGTAAAACTCTTCCCAAGTCATAGCTGTGACTAATCACGAAGATAATAATTTTTGAAAGCAATTCACAACCCTCAACACATGCAGTTGGGTTGGCAAAAGCTGTGACTAATCACGAAGATAATAATTTTTGAAAGCAATTCACAACGCACCCCATTTTTCGAACATTGCTGAGAAAGCTGTGACTAATCACGAAGATAATAATTTTTGAAAGCAATTCACAACAGATTCTGGAATTAATTATGGTGAAATTAAGCTGTGACTAATCACGAAGATAATAATTTTTGAAAGCAATTCACAACTGAATTCTCCATTGGGGTTTTATATCACTCGCTGTGACTAATCACGAAGATAATAATTTTTGAAAGCAATTCACAACATATTATCAAAGTATCTATTAACCTAAATAGCTGTGACTAATCACGAAGATAATAATTTTTGAAAGCAATTCACAACGAGTCAATCCAGATGATGCTCGTATGCATCGCTGTGACTAATCACGAAGATAATAATTTTTGAAAGCAATTCACAACGGCTTGGATAAAAGGGGTATTTTCATTAACGCTGTGACTAATCACGAAGATAATAATTTTTGAAAGCAATTCACAACCTGTCCTATTATTTCTTCTATTTGTTTAATGCTGTGACTAATCACGAAGATAATAATTTTTGAAAGCAATTCACAACAGATTCTTAATCATGGCTGTTGATTGGGCTGCTGTGACTAATCACGAAGATAATAATTTTTGAAAGCAATTCACAACGATACCGCTAATAAAACTTTATTACATTTGTAAGTTATATTTTTTCTTCATATTTCTGAGGTTCTTCATGTATATAGGCAGAACCATGCTCCAAATTGTAAAATAGAATTGTGATCTTTCTGGCAGCAGCAACATTGATCATCGTCAGTCCGCTTTTAACTTTTATACGGCGGAAGTATCCTCCTGGAGCTGAGTATTTATTTTGTCCGAAGAATATTTGATTAGTCCAAGCCAGGATGTATGCTGATATAAAAAGTTTGTCCTTTGTAAGATGAAGCTGGTAGGTGATAATGTAATCTTAATTTGATATTAAAATTACGTTTAAGCACCTTTTGTATTTTTTAAGTTTGTCCGTTTTTCGGCTTTTTGGAATTGTTGGTCGTAAATCGCGATAGACAAATTCACGATTTTACTATTTTTGCAATTTTACCTTACTAAATTAATTATTATGTTATTAGAACAGTTAGAAAATTCCCCGGAAACCATTCAATTCAAAGAAGTGATTGCCCATATCGATCAACATTACGATTTTAATCCTACAAAATTTAAAAACGGAAATACAGTAAATGAGGCAGGCCAGAATAACGGTTCGTGCAAAGTTTTCAGTTTTGCAAAGCTGAATAATCTTTCAAAAGAGCAGGTGTTAAACCTTTTCGGAGAGTTTTACAGGGAAGATGTTTTAAAAAATCCGGAAGGAACAGATCATCAGAACATCAGAAACTTCATAGAATTCGGGTGGGACGGAATTGCTTTTGAAGGAGATGCTTTGAAGAACAGATAATTTTAAAGTTAACTGTAAGGTGCAAAGTTATACAGTTGATACTGTTTTAAGATACAGAAGCTTTTATGCTTTATAAAATGCTTAGAAAAATTATACTCTTGCATTTAACAGAATAAAAACACGATAATAAACCATGTCATCCAATAAAAATGCCCTTATCCGCTACAAAACATTAGATAAATGCCTGAAAAACAAGTACCGGAAATATACGCTGGAAGACCTTATTGATGAGTGTTCCGAAGCGTTATTTGAATTTGAAGGTAAAGAATCTTTTGTGAGTAAAAGAACCGTTCAGCTTGATCTGCAGAATATGCGCAGTGAAAAATTCGGGTACGAAGCTCCGATCGAGGTGTACGAAAGAAAATACTACCGTTACAGCGATCCGGATTACAGCATTCATAACATTTCTGTGAATGAAAACGATCTGAAGGCGATGAATAATGCCGTACAGATTTTAAAGCAGTTTAAGGATTTTTCCATGTTTAAAGAGATGAACGGGGTGATTCAGAAACTGGAAGACTCCATTCATTCTACCAGCCAGAAATCTATTATTCATCTGGATAAAAACGAGCAGCTGAAAGGCCTGGAGCATATCGATGCATTGTATGAAGCCATCATCAACAAAAAGGTGTTGAATATTCTTTATAAAAGCTTTACAGCAAGGGAATCCAATTCCTATATTGTACATCCGCAGCTGCTGAAGGAATTTAATAACCGGTGGTTTTTGATCTGTCTGTATAAACAGAAAATGTATAATCTGGCCCTGGACAGGATGGAAGCTATTAAAGTGGAAGAAACGATTCAGTTTATTGATAAAAATCTTGACGGTGATGAATACTTTAAAGATATTGTAGGAGTTACGGTTTCAGACACCATGAAACCCAGGAACGTGGTATTCTTCGTTGATGTATCGAACGCACCTTATGTGAAAACGAAGCCTTTGCATAAAAGCCAGGAGATCATAAGTGAGACCGAAGAAGGAACGGTATTTAAAATTTGTGTTCAGATTAATTTTGAGCTGGAAAGGCTTTTACTGGGATTCGGAGACTGCCTGATTGTTCACAAACCGAGAAAATTGAGATTGAGAATGGAAGAGAAGTTCAGGGCAGGAAGTAAGAATTATCAGAATCTTATCATTCCGGAGGACGGATATAATTAATTTATGGCTTGGAAATTGTATTTGTTTTTTAAAATAGACATTATGAAATCGAGAATATTTAAGGCATTACTTGCCATTGTAGTCCCTATTGCGATTGATTTTATCGTTAAGAAGGTTTCTGAAAAATTAAATGAAAAGAAAGACGAAAAGCAGCTTCCTGCTTAGAGTTTAAAAGATAAAGACTGTTTCATCAGAAGACAGTCTTTTTTTTATATGAAATCATACACTCCGTTTTTCCAGCCAAGGACTTTTGAAGTATCTGCCTGCAGCCAGTTTTTTAAAATGGTAGCATATACTTTTCTGAAATCTTCGGAATAAATAAGATCGCCTTCATTCAGGTTTTGCAGGTCGGGAAGAGCATTAAGGATTCCTTTCTTTTTTAATCCGCCACTGATGAAAAACATTTGATTGGCAGTTCCATGATCTGTTCCGTTACTGGCATTCTGGGCGACACGGCGGCCGAATTCCGAGAAGGTTATCAAAAGGATATTATTGAAAAGTGCAGTGCTCTTCATATCCTCTACAAAAGATTTTACTGCCTCATTGATATCGCTGAACAGTTTTTTCTGCCGGTCATTTTGATTGACGTGGGTATCAAAACTACCCACAGAAAGATAATAAACCTGAGTATTGATATCTGATTTTATCAGGGATGCAACGGTTTTGAAATCTTTTCCTAATTGTGAATCCGGATAAGCCTGAGTGGTTTTTTTTGATCGGCTTTTTTCAAAAATGTAGCCTGCATTATTGATGGTTGATCCGAGTGTCTGATATAAATAAGAAACCGTTTCATCATCATGGTGATGGTCGTACAATGATTTGAAATACTTTTCCTGGCTCGTCTGGTAAAGCCTTTTAGGGTCTTTAAATGCAAAGGCCTTATTATTTTCTCCTTTTAAAGCCAGACTTAACATATCATCAACTTCCAATGCCTGGGTAGGATGGTCACAACGGTAGCATTCTTCATCAAGAAAACGCCCGATCCAGCCTGTTTCCAGATATTCATCACTTTTGCTTGCAGAATGCCAGATATCCATGCTCCGGAAATGGGATTTATCAGGATTGGGATACCCTACATTATTCATAACAGAAAGTTCCCCACTGTCAAAAAGTTCTTTAAAATAAGACAGAGCCGGGTTGATTCCTGTTTCATCATCGAGCTGCAGTGGATCTTTAATGGCAATACTGCTTCTTTCTCTGAAATAGATATCATTTTTAACGGGGATGATCGTATTTAAACCATCATTTCCTCCTGTAAACTGGAGGACTATCAAAATCTTCCGGTTAGGTTCCAGAGCATTATCCAATGCCATTGATTTAAGAAAATTGGGAACTAATAATGAAGCACTGGCTAATGAACTTATTTTAAGGAATTCTCTTCTTTTAATTAACATGACTTTTTTATTTGAGTTACAGTTTTCAGTCCTGAGATTTTTACATCAGTTGATATTCCGGTGTTGACATCAGATTGATGACATTCATTTTTATACTGTTGTCTGAAAAATTTTTAACGGAATTCATATCCGGTGTCTTTACACTCTGAATAAGATAATCCTCACATTTTTTATGGGCAAATGTTTTTTCAACCCGGTTCCAGTCGATGGTAATATTGGGGGTTTTAAAAGCTTTGTTTAAAGCGGTTTCCCGTGATTTCATCCCCATATCAATGTCGTCATCCTGGCGCGGGCTGTACTCAAGTGGCCTTAAACCCGACCAGATCTGTGGAATCTGAAGCCGCAGCATTAAAGTTGAGCTGTCGATCCATGATTTTCCGTTTGGCCATCCCGAAACATTCGGCGGATAAAGAAGCATTTGCCCAAGCAGCTTTTGATAAACGATAAGGTTTTCCGGATTCTGTATATTCATGGGCAGCATTCGCATCATTCCGGCCATTAGTTCAATGGGAGATTTTATCCTGTTACCAATGTTTTTCTGATCATAGAACCATGAGCTTGAAAATATTTCGGTCATTAGCCTTTTAATATCATAGTTTGAATTATAAAAGCTCTCACTCAGCGCATTCACCTGGTCACGGTCTATATTTTCATTGACAAAAAATCTATAAACTTTACTGCAGATGAACTTTGCGGTGGCTTTTTGTTCAAGAATACTATTTAAAACATCCGTTCCTGTAAAGTTTCCGGTTTTTCCCAGGAAGGTTTTGACTTCTTCATCATGCAATTTCTTCCTTTCTTTAAAATTCCCTGTTTTATCATATCCCCATCCCGTAAAGGCTCTTGCACCCTCTCTCACATCTTTTTCGGTATAATTTCCTCTTCCCATTGTGAACAGCTCCATAACTTCCCGTGCAAAGTTTTCGTTCGGATGGTCTTTTTTGTTCTGCTGATTATTCAGGAAATTCAGCATTGCCGGCGATTGGCTTACTTCAAATAGCAGATCTTTAAAGTTTCCCAGTGCATTCTTCCTGATGCTGTTCAATAGCTGCCGGTTAAACTTCGGGTTGATTACTCTTGATGCAAAATGGCCGTGCCAGAAAAAAGCCATTTTTTCCCTCATCTGTTCATTGCTGTTGATCATTTTGTTCAGGAAATTCAGGTTCAGTTCATTATTCTGTTCCCTGTTTATTTTTTGAATTTCCTTTTTCTTTTCGGCTGGCGTTTTATCATTCATATAATCAATGATTTCCACATCCGGGGTGTCATAATTAATTTCTGTAAAACCATCTTCTTTAAACAGCTCTTTAATGAAATTAGTAATATCTTTCTGTTCCAGATCATCAACCTGGAAGATTCCGGGGCCGAAACCTGCCCGCCAGAGAAGATGCTTATTGTTGATTAAGGAAGAAGCTGCCATGTAAGATTTATTTTTTTGATCGGTTTGCAGAAAGAAGGTTAAAATAATAACGGTTAATAATTTTTAATATTACGGTAATAGTTATAAGTTATGAGTTATGAATTATGATGAGAGCAGATAATTTAATATTTTTTCTAACTTCTAATTTCTAGCATTTATTTTTTATTAAACAAACATTTAAATTATGTAATTTGTAATGGGTTGTAATTCATTGTTTTGCGTATTCCTTTAATGTTAAAGTACACTTTCATATCCGGCTTTGGCATGATTTTTACAGATTCATGAATAGTAAAATTTAAAAAATCAGAGTTATGAAAATGTTTAAACAAGCAGTTTTACTAGCTGGAATTTTAACGGCTGGAGCCATAAGCGCACAGAGTGTGCAGATGAATAACATGTTGAAGGTAGGTGCAAATGTTGGTTTGGCTGTTCCTGCAGACAATCTTTCTGCTGCAGTAGGAGTTGATGTAGCGTACCAGAACCTGATCACTCCGGGATTTGGACTGGGGATTGCAACAGGTTATAGTCATTATTTCGGAAAAGAAAACAACGGATATAAAAACAATGATGTGGGTGTAGTACCGGTTGCCGCTTTGCTTAGAATATATCCTAAGCAGACAGGTTTCTATTTCGGGACCGACCTGGGATATGGATTCCTTGTAGGGGATGATAAAGTAGCTTCTAACAGCACAGTTGACAGACCGGACGGAGGATTTTATATCAAACCTGAGATCGGATACCACAACAGAGACTGGAATTTCTTTGTACAATATCAAAAGGTATTTGTAGGAGATAAAGGTGATTTAGCCGACCAGGATTATAATGTGGGGAATCTTGGAGTAGGGTTTTCTTACAATATTCCATTAGGAAAATAGTTAGATTTTTATATAAACAATTATTAACCAAAACCTTTTCATTTTTTTGAAAAGGTTTTTTATTACGACATATGATTTCCGAAAACTATTATTATATTTGATAAAATTTGTGATTATGAATCTGAATCCAAAATTTCCACTGTATTTACCGGGCGTGAAAAACGGTAATAATGATAATGTTTCTATCATTGGAGCAAATCTGCGTGAAGATATTACTACATTAGGCTATTTCGTTTCAGGAAACGGAGGTCTTGAAATAAAAACAAAAAATATATATTCCACTAAAGATTATTCTTCTTTTTCAGAGATCCTGAGAAAATTTATTCAGGAGAATCAGTTGGATAATGTAAAACGTTTGGGGATGGCAGTTCCCGGGCCTGTGCTCAACGGAAAAAGTAATCCTGCGAGATTGGGATGGAGCCTGGATGCTGAAGAAATTAAAAACGATTTCGGATTCGAAAAAGTGGATATGCTGAATGACCAGGAAGCTTCTGCATACGGAATGGCACTTCTTGAAGACAGTGATCTGGATGCAATTTACACAAGTGGTCACTTAGAAAACGGAAATGTGGCTATTTTAGCACCCGGAAACGGATTGGGAGAAGCCGGATATTTCTTCGACGGGAAATACTTAAGACCTTTTGCAACAGAAGGCGGGCATTCTGAATTTTCCCCGAGAACAAACGTTGAAGTTGAGTTTTATCAGTTCTTAAATAATATTTATGGAATTGTAAGCTGGGAAAATGTATTGTCTAAAACAGGATTATTTAATATCTACAGGTTTTTAAGAGATGTTAAACGACATCCTGAGCCCGAATGGCTGGCAGATCGTTTTGCCAACGGAAACTTTACTCAGGAACTATATAAAGCAGCAATGGAAGATGATATATTGATCTGTAAAATTGCTCTGGATACTTTCCTTGAATTCCTGGCAAGAGAAGCCAACAATCTTACGTTAAAGCTTAAAGCGGTCGGCGGATTATTGATTTCAGGGGATATTCCTCAAATGCTGAATGATTATATGGACAAGGCTAAATTTTATGAAAAGTTTAAAATAAGCGATAAAATGGAAGACATGCTCAGAAATATTCCGATTTATCTGATCAAGGATGATCTCACGGGATTAAATGGGGCAGCACTCTATACTGCTTATTTTCAAGAATAAATACAGGCTCCGGATTTTCCGGAGTTTTTTTTGAATGATATTATTCATGAAAATAATTATTTTTATTGATATACATCAATGAAATCTATTGGATAAGATGGTTACATTTGCACCGTTAAATGAAACAATAAATAACTTATTCATGAAAAAAATATTTTTATTAGCAGTATTAGCTGGTGGTTTAGCTTTCGGGCAGTCGAAAAAAGTAGTAGCATCCGATGTTCACTGGTGGGGATATAAAGTTGCAAAATCTGAGGCCAGTTCTCATGATGGTACTGTAAAAGTAAAATCCGGGAATATGGTAATGAAAGGAAACCAATTAGCAGGAGGATCTTTTGTTCTTGATATGAACTCAATTACTTCTACCGATCTTACAGGAGAATACCAGGGGAAATTAAACGGGCACCTTAAAAACGGGGATTTCTTCGAAGTGGAAAAATATCCTACAGCTGCTTTCAAAATTACTTCTGTAAAAAAAGGAAGTGATAAAATCTACAACTATACAGTAACCGGAGACTTAACGGTAAAAGGGAAAACAAACAGTATTTCTTTCCCTGCAAAAATTGCTTACAGCAAAGGAGTGGTAAGTTTAGTATCTGATAAATTCTCTTTCGACAGACAGAAATTTGATGTTGCTTACAAATCTACAATGCAGGATGTTTTTGTGAAAGATGATATCGATATGGTTGTAAAAGTAACTGCTAAATAATTTAATCAAAAAAAGATTGTTAAAAGTGTAGAAGTTCTACACTTTTTTTTATTTTTGTTGAATTGTAAATAAAAAAGAATGAAAAGACTACTATTGTTTGCGATGATGTGTGTGAGCATGTCATTTGTTTTTGCTCAAAAGAAATTTGATAAGGTTTCCAAAGTTACTTCATCCGAGATCAGATGGTGGGGATATAAAGTTGTAAAAACTGAAGCTTCATCTCATTCAGGGACTGTAAAATTAAAGAGTGGAAAATTTAATTTTGATAAAACGGTTTTGGTTGACGGTGAATTTGTCATCGATATGAGAAGCTTAATGGCTGGAGATGTTTCTGACGAAGATCAGATAAAATTGACCAATGACCTTAAAAGCACCAACTTCTTTGAAGTTAAAAAATTCCCGATTGCTAAATTTCATTTGACTAAAATTATTCCTTTGGCAAACAGCGAATACAATTCTACAGTATACGGAGATGTGACGATCAAAGGAGTGAGAAAAACAATCACTTTCCCTGCCAACGTGTACGTTACACAGTTTACCGTGGTAATCGAATCAGCTAAGTTCTCATTAAACAGAAGAGACTTTAAAGTATTCTACCAGTCTTCATTGAAAGATTATTTCATCAAAAACGAAATGGATATTCAGTTCAGGGTTTCTACAGAAAAATTGGATAACGAAAACAGGGTTCCTGCGAAAAAGAAATAAAAGTGTATTACTTTTAACAATAAAAATAAATATGGACAACTTTCAATAGTTGTCCATATTTTTTATTTTAGCAGTATGAAAATCTATGTTATAAGCGGGCTTGGTGCAGATTTTAAAGTACTGGAAAAATTACAGTTTCCGGCCCGGCATGAAGTTGTTTTTATCGATTGGCTGATTCCTGAAAAGAATGAAAGTTTTTCAGAATATATCGATAGAATGACAATGAAAATCGATAATTCCGAATCTTTCTATCTTTTAGGCTATTCTTTCGGTGGATTATTGGTGCAGGAAATTCATAAAAGAAAGCCTGCTGAAAAAGTAGTGATCATGGGAAGCATAAAATCAGATAAGGAAAAATCAAAACTGATAAGAGCCGGAGAAATTACAGGAATTCCTAAAATCTTGCCGGTACGCTTTTTTAACGAAAAAAATGCTAATGTTTATGGAGTAGTGAGAAAATTTTTCGATCCTAAAAATCCCAGGGTTTTGCAATACTTCAGAGTAAGAGACCCTTATTATTTAAAATGGTCTATTGAGAAAATATCAGATTGGAAGTTTGAAGAAAACCCTGAAGTAATCCAGATATTGGGAGACCGGGATATTGTTTTTCCGATTAAAAATTCAAAACCTGATTACATTATCAAAGGCGGAACCCATCTTTTTCCGGCCACAAAATATAAAGAGGTTTCAAAAATACTCAGTGAGGTGTTTAAATAATAAAATGAACTTTATTTTAATTTGTTTTAAATTTGTTGGGGTTGTTTAAAATAAATGTGTGTTTTTATAAAATTTATATTTAATTTTGATAGGGTTAAATGTAAATTTTATGAAAGTAGGCCTTAAGTGGATTGTTTCTTTTGCAATCATCAGTCTCGTGGCATTAGGTGGATTATTCTGGAGTCCGGTTGTAGATTTTCCCAATACGGGCGAATTTTTAAGTGAAGATAAAATTGTGGGTGCGGATGTAGCCTGGATTCTGGCTGCAGCGGGCCTTGTACTTTTAATGACCCCCGGACTATCTTTTTTCTATGGCGGAATGGTAGGAAAGAAAAATGTGATTTCTACAATGCTGCAAAGCTTTATCGCTCTGGGAGTGATCTCTATTTTATGGGTGGTCATCGGTTTTTCCTTATCATTCGGTGATTCTTTAGGTTTTGAAATTAATGGAGAACACTACGGAATTATCGGGAATCCGCTGAGTTATCCGTTTTTCAGCCGCGTAAGCGTTTTACCTCATAAGACAATGGCGTCTACGATCCCTTTTATCCTTTTTGCTCTGTTTCAGATGAAATTTGCTGTAATTACGCCGGCACTGATTACCGGTTCTTTTGCAGAAAGAGTTCGTTTTATCTCTTATCTTCTGTTCATGGTACTTTTCAGTATTTTCATTTATACTCCTCTTTGTCACATGGTCTGGCATCCTGATGGTCTTCTGAATAAATATTTTGGAGTGAAGGATTTTGCAGGCGGAACCGTTGTACACATGAGTGCAGGATTTGCAGCTCTGGCAGGTGCAATGGTTTTAGGAAACAGAAAAAATCCGCATCATGAGCCTTCCAATATTCCTTATGTACTCTTAGGAACAGGAATGCTTTGGTTCGGATGGTTCGGGTTTAATGCGGGGTCGGCATTGTCGGCCAATGCAACAGCAGCCACAGCTTTTGGAACTACTACAATTGCTTCTGCTTCCGCGATGATGACCTGGATCTTTTTTGACAGGATTAATGGGAGAAGTATATCTGCATTAGGAGCATGCATCGGTGCCGTAGTAGGGCTGGTGGCTATTACCCCGGGATGTGGTTTTGTATCTGTTCCTGAAAGTCTGTTTATAGGATTCATTTCGGCAATTGTTTCGAATATTATGGTCAATTGGAAATCACTAAAAAACATAGACGATACACTGGATGTTTTTGCCTGCCATGGAGTAGGAGGAATCATGGGAATGATCTTAACGGCAATTTTCGCCCACGGAGAAAAAGCAAGTCTTCTGCATGGCGGGTTTGAAGTTTTTGCCCATCATATGATGGCTTTGGTATTGGTCTCTGCATTTACTTTCTTTGGATCCCTACTTTTATATAAAATTACGGACTGTATTATTACCCTGAGGGTATCGGAAGAATCCGAAAGTCTCGGATTGGATATTTCCCAGCATGAGGAAAGCCTGAAATGGTAAAGGAATAAGTTTTTAAATATTTATTAATCCTTGTGAAGACAGAGTTTCATAAGGATTTATCATGTATCTTTGTTATGAGGAATATGATGAATCAATTATGGAATCAATATCGGTTTTTGAGATTATTAAAGTAGGGATTGGTCCGTCCAGTTCACACACGATGGGGCCCTGGAACGCAGCATCTGCATTTATTAGAATTATAAAAAGGGAAAGGGCAATCGCAGAGGTGAAGGAAGTCTTCCTTGAATTTTTCGGTTCTTTGGCGAAAACCGGAATCGGGCACGGAACGGATATCGCCGGAATGCTTGGATTAAATGGTGAAGATTTTAAAATCATCGACACCACACAAATTGATGAGAAGATAGCAAAAATAAAGGACGACCAGATACTGAATCTGGGCGGTGAAAAAGAAATCCCTTTTATCTATGGGCATCACCTGGTGCTTAATATGCAAAAATCACTTGATTTTCATCCCAACGGAATGATCTTTAAAGCTGTTTTTGAAGATGGAACTGAGCTTGTTCAGGATTTTTATTCTGTCGGAGGCGGCTTTATTGCAAGTCAGGAAAAAAATTCTATAGAAAAACACTGTGTACGTACCCTGTATCCCTGTCATCACGGTTCGGATATTATAAAATATTGCGAAAAGTTAGGATTTAAAAGGTTTTCAGACCTGATCCTTATCAATGAAGAAAGCTGGAGAACTCAGGAGGAAACGAGACAGGAAGCATTGTACATCTGGAAACAAATCAAAGACTGTATTTATAAAGGTGTAAACAAGGACGGCATTTTACCGGGTGGTTTAAATGTTTCAAGAAGAGCTGCCGGAATCAACAGAAAGCTTTTGGGTGATAAGATCTATAAAAATAAAGATGAATGGTTTCAACTGGTTGTAGATGCAGAAGAGAATTTCACCAATATCAATAAATGGATTGCCTGTTTTGCATTGGCTGTAAATGAAGAAAATGCAAGTTTTGGCAGAATCATTACAGCACCTACTAATGGAGCAAGCGGTGTAATTCCTGCCGTTTTAATGTATTCTCAGGCTTTCACTTCATTCATAGGTGATGATGATATTGTAAGATTTCTGTTAGTGGCGGGTGAAATAGGAACATTATTTAAGAAAAATGCGACAATTTCCGCTGCTATGGGAGGTTGTCAGGCAGAAATAGGGGTTTCATCGGCAATGGCCGCTGCCGGATTGACGGAGATTTTAGGGGGAAGTGTCGGACAGGTGCTGATGGCGGCAGAGATTGCAATGGAGCATCACCTGGGATTAACCTGTGATCCGATAAAAGGCCTTGTACAGATTCCATGTATTGAAAGAAATACAATGGGGGCTATAAAAGCAATTACCGCAGCGAATATCGCTCTCGAAAGTGATCCTACGAAAGCCAGAGTAACGCTTGATGAAGTGATCCAGACGATGTGGGAAACAGCACAATCGATGAGTGACCGCTTTAAAGAAACCTCTGAAGGAGGACTGGCAATTGCAGTAAATGTACCGGAATGCTAGAGTTATTTTAAATAACTTAAACTCCCTGAATTTTATAAACCCCTGATTTTACAGATTTACATAGATTTAGTTTAAAAAAATTTTCTGCTTAAAAGCTGAAAGTTGTATTCTCCGACCCAGGAGTTGGAAGCGTTAAAAAATAGCTATAGGAACGTTAAGAAAATTCTTCTGTTCGAAGTGCGAGGCTAAGTCCCAATCGAAGAACAACTCCTGAATTCGTGCAAGTTTAGAATTTTTAGAGAGTATAGCTTATTTTTAGCTGACAAATCCAGTCTTGACCTTTTGTTTCTTTTGTGTCAAGACAAAAGAAAAGGATAAGGTTGATAAGAGATTCTTTTTCTTCAGAATGGCAAAAAGCGAATAGGAAAAGAGGATTACTTATCCAGTATTCCTCTAATTTTATTGGCATTGGCGATCAGCTCTCCAAGATACTCATAATTCTCTTTTTCCAGAGCGGCTTTAAACTTTCTAAGTTGTGAAATATGTTCATTCAGTACATCCAGAACATTTTCTTTATTTTGCTTAAAAATAGGAACCCACATTTCAGGATGAGATTTTGCCAGTCTTACCGTACTTGAAAAACCTGAACTTGCAAGCTGGAAAATAGTATCTTCTTCACGTTCTTTTTCCAAAACCGTATTGGCTAAAGCATAGGAAGTAATATGTGAAATATGTGAAATGTAGGCCGTATGTACATCATGATCTTCTGCATTCATATAGATTAAATGCATATCAAGGCCTTCAACAATTTTTTCGACTGTGCCCAAAGCATCATCAGCAGATTCTTCTTTATTACAGATCACACCGGCTTTTCCTGAAAAGCTTTCGGCAACTGCTGATTTCGGTCCGCTGTTCTCGGTTCCCCACATCGGGTGAAAAGCCACAAATCTTGAACGGTTCGGATGATCTTTTACAATGTTAACAATACCCGCCTTTGTAGAGCCGGCATCCATTACGGTTTGGTTTTCCGAAATTAAATCCAAAACCTCCAGCAATATTTTTCTTGCAGAATCTACAGGAATGGCAATGATGACCAGATCAGAATTTTTAATTCCATATTCCAGGTCTACTTTTGCATCGATAATTTTTAAATGTAAAGCCTCATCCAGATGTCTGCTGCTGTTATCAATTCCGTATATAAAATCTGCGATTCCTTTCTCTCTTAATTTTAAAGCGATTGAGCCCCCGATGAGGCCTACTCCAATAATACTTATTTTCATTTTTTAAATTTTTAAAATAAAAAACCCCGTCCCAGGACGAGGTTGTATGCTATATTCATAAGAATTCCTATCCCAGGTCTGAGTTAAAAATTCTATAATAATATGTTTCTTTATTTGTAATCACGAAGCGAAGGTATAAAATATTTTTTAAAATGTAAAAATAAATTTATGGATTTGATATGATTAAAGTAGATGGTACATCAGACAGCCAAAGACTTTTGGTATCGATAAGTCCTCTCCAGCTTTTACTGCTGATAAGCATCAGATCCTGAGAATTTAAAAATTCTTTCTCAATTTTTTTCTCGTTATACAGGGTGATGTGATTGGGAGCTACATGCTCAATGCTTCTGATCAGTTCTTTCACCTCAATATTGTTACGGATTTGTCCTGCAACGTCCAGTATTATAATCTGGGAATTGTTATTATTAATTAGCCTTTTGGCATATTCAAGCAGATAAAAATCGCTCAGGTTGAAAATAGGAACAAATACTTTGTCTGCACTTTCGAATCCTTTTTCTACCAGGACTCCTACAGGAATATTGGTTTTGTCAAGAATCTGCAGGGTAAAATCGTCAAAAGGGGAAGTGTTGAAAATATTTCCTTTCCCTTTTACGGTGTTCAGCAGTTTTTCAGGATTAATGATCTTAGTGGTGAAGCCCAGGAGCCTTCCCAATAAACTTCCTTCATACATTGATTTTCCAAGCATGATTAAAAGAAGATCATAGTTTCCTTTATTGGTTATATTGGCCAGATCATTTTCAACATCTGTTGAAGCTTTGAAAAGAGTAGTGACTTCCAGTTTTAATTCATGTGAGGTTTCAATAACATTTTTGAACTGTTCTTTTTCAAAATCATCTATGTCAAAAGCATGAAGCTCATCTACAGGTGCGATGTTCATTGCTGTTACACTTTTGTTTCCATTCATTTTATGGGTGAAATTATCAGCAAGTCTCAATAATTTACTTCCGGATTTTGCGGTTTCGAAAGACAGAAGAACTCTGTATTTTGCATCATTTTCCTCGTGCTCATCTTCCAGCATCGATTTTTTTCCTTTAAAAAGATAGTTGATAAGGTCGAGGCATGGCCCCGTCATAAAAGTTGTAAATAATGCCATGATGACAAGCATTGCAAACAATTCAGGCCCTAAAACTCCCAGATCATAGCCAATATTAAGGACAATGAGCTCTGTGAGCCCTCTGGTATTCATTAATGCACCAATAGTAAGGCTGTCTTTCCAGCTTATTTTCAGGAATTTTGCAGTCAGTGCACTTCCTACAAATTTCCCGGTAACAGCTGTTAAAATAATAAAGCCTCCTATTTTCCAGAGGTGAGGGTCATTCAATAATCCGATCTGGGTTCTTAATCCGGTAAATACAAAGAAAAGGGGAAGTAATAAAACCAATGCAACATCTTCTACTTTTTCAACAAAAAGATTTCTGAATTTTACATTTTCCGGCATTATAGCACCTGCCATAAATGCTCCGAAAAGGGCATGAATCCCGATAACTTCGGTGGCATAGGATGAGATGATCAGGATCAGGAAAAATACGGCAACGAGTGCTTTACTGATAAAGCCTTTTCCTTTCTGTGATTCGGCGATTCTGTTTAAGAAAGGTCTTACCGCTTTTATCATAATGAAGACATACAGGATTGCCATTAAAATAACGAATACAGACCCGGAAAAAGACCCTGCTTTCACGATGGCAATAACAGCGGCTAAGATACACCAGGCAGTAATATCATCTGCGGCAGCACAGGTAATCACTACGGTTCCTATTTTCGTTTTGTGAAGATTTCGTTCCTGAACAATTCTGGCCAGAACAGGAAATGCCGTGATACTCATTGCAATGGCTATAAAAAGGGCAAACGAACTGAACTGGATCCCGTCCGGAGCAAATTCTTTATAAATAAAATACGAAAGCCCAACTCCTAATGCAAAAGGAATAATAATACTTGCATGACTGATCACTACGGCATCGTGAGCTTTTTTTCTTAGGACACTCAAGTCGAGCTCCATCCCGACAATATACATAAAGAGAATCAGGCCGATCTGGCTCAGAAACTGTAAGTTGCCCAGTGATTCTTTCGGAAAAATGAAGGCTGATAATTCCGGAAAATAAAGTCCGAAAAGGGAAGGTCCCAGAACTATACCAGCGATCATCTCACCAATTACTGACGGTTGCTTCAGCTTTACACAGATCCATCCGAAAAGTTTTGCCACCAGGATAATGGTAACAATCTGCGCAAGTAGAAGGGCCAGAGGATGATGAAGGTTCGTTAAAAATGAATCTGTGAAATTTTCCCACATTGTTGAACCTGTGGCTTTTGCCGGAGTAATATTTTCACCGATTTCCAATGTTTCCCCCTCAACAAAAAACCAATACATCAAACATGAAAAAAAGGCTATTGTAGCTGCGTAGAATATAATATTCCTGTATTTCCCCAAATTCATAATTCCTTATTTTAAGGTGTAAATTTCTTTATAATATATGATTGAAGCACGTTAAATTTCTTAAAATGTAATCAATACCATGAATAATGTAATAAAAATCTATTTGAAAAGAATAACTCAAACCGATTTGCATTTAGAATCATAATATATGAACCCTGTGCTGCAATTTTTAAAGCCGGATTCAGAGCAAAATTATGCCTACTAAATAGATTAAACAGGGTGAATGTGATGAAAGGAACTGTTTGTTTATGCAGCGAAAATAGAATATTATGAATACATCTATCTCCCGAACATTTCCAGTAATGCACTTTTGTAAGTATCTCCGATCTGCATTTTTAAGAAGCTTTCTCCGTCAAGTGATATTGTGGTAATAATTTCGTTGGTAGAAAATACTTTGATGGAAGACAGGGCAATCATTTCTTTTTTGTTGACCTGGGCAAAGTCTTTGGCCGGAAGCATCTCCAAAAGGTTTTTAAAACTGAGGTTTTTCAAAACAATGGTTGCTCCGTCATTTAAGATGATATCTTTATCGCGGCTGTCGATTTCCGAGGTTTTAATATAGGCAATCTGTTCTGTGAAAATAATGGTTTTACCGATATTGGTATTCCATTCGATAAAATCTTTTTTCTGGATACCGGCGACTGATTCTTTGGCTTTATCGAAAGCCTGTATCAGTCTTTCTTTTTTTATGGGTTTTCTTACATAGTCGACAACATTCAGGTCAAATGCTTCGGCAGCATATTCTTTATAAGCAGTGGTGAAAATAATTTTTTTTGAACCGGAAATCAATTCTGCAACCTGTAAGCCTGTCATTCTCGGCATTTCAATATCCAGAATACAGACATTACAATCGATGCTGTCGATTTCATTAAGGAAAATCTTAGGGTCATTGAAAGCCTTTATAACCTCTACATTATCGATCTGCTCACACAGAAGTTTTAAATAGCTTATGGCCAGCAATTCGTCATCAAGAATAACGCATTTTATCATAGAATTCTCCTAAATTGATTTTTAATTCTGCGGTGAAGATACCGTTTTTTGAACTTTTTTGAAGCTGATAATAATTGTTATAGATCATTTTCAACCTTTGATCCAGAGACTGGCTTCCGAATCCACTTTTTTCTTTTTCCAAAACATTTTTTAATGAAGCTTTATTGCTCACTTTCATAGTGAAAATGCTGTTTTCAAGTTCCATCTGGATGGAAATAAATGAATCCTGTGCTAAAAAATCGGTATGCTTAAAGGCGTTTTCAATCAGGTCAACAGAAATCAGCGGGGCGAAAACTTTCTCTTCAAATACAGCATCCGATTTATTGATCCTGGATTTAATTCTGAAATCAAAAAGCGGATTCACTTTAATTTTGTTGATCTCAATAAGGCTCAGGGCAAAATTAAGTTCTTCTTTCGGGCTTACAAATTTCGCGTTGCTTTCGTATAAAATGTAATCCAGAACGTTTGCCAGCTTATCCAGTGACATATAGGTCTGATAAGCATGTGACTGAACGGAATTCAATATGTTTTTAAACAAATGCGGATTCAGTTTGGTACCGATATGTTCCAGCTGGACCTCATTCAGTCTTTGTTCAATTATTTTATTGGTTTCGCTTAATTTGATGTTTCGCTGCCTGAATTTTTTATTTTGGGCGAAGAGATAAATACTTACGGTCAGAAAAAAGAAAATAGCAAAAACTCCAATGAATATCAGATAATCATAAATCATGTAGTAATTGCCTTCCATAGAATGTTTATTTAAGTTTTTTCAAATCATTCAGGGTGACGGTTTCCTCACATTTTTCGAAGGTGATCTCGTAAGTTGGATTTTCTTTAGGGTATATTAATAAATAATCTGGACAAGGTTTTTTCTGAGCGTGGCTTCTGTCAAAATCTACCTTACCGTTGGTGATGATCTCATCTTTTAAGAATTTTTCGTTGATCCTGTAGGTATTCATTTCTGCTTTAAAGCTGTCGGAATACTTAAAATCCTTGGAAAGAGTTTCTGCAATTACGCGGCTGTTGGGTAAATATCCGCTGCAGCTTGCTCCTTTTTTGTTTAATATAAAGAATACAATGAGTAGTCCTGGAATAAGACCAATCATATAAAATTTCAGTTTTTTCATTAGAAAATTAAAAGATTGATATCGTGGTAAGTAAGCCCGAAACGGTCACAGATTATTTTTTTTGTGTGTCTGCCTTTGTACATGTACAAGCTCTGTTTCATTTCATTTTTACGGATCAGCATGTTTTCAAAACCGCCTTCTTCGTCATAGTTTAAAATATAGGATAGAAAGAAATTTGAAATTGCTTTTGTCGTTGTTCTCGGCATTTTTGAGGTAAGATTCGGAAGCCCGCAGTGAATGACTCCGTGCTTGATGATATAAGGTTCTTCCATAGTTGTAAGCTCGGAAGTTTCGATCACCTTGCCATTGTCAATAGTGATATCAATGATCACGCTTCCTTTTTTCATTTTCATCACCATTTCTTCGGTAACAATAGGCTGCATATTTAATCTGGGAAGGGCGCCGATAACCACATCTGCGCGTCTCAGGGCTTTTCCCAATTCTTTCGGATCAATAACGGAAGTCGGAACCCTGCTGTCTACAAGGGTATGAAGCCTTCTCAGCTTAGATAAAGAATTATCAAAGACTCTTACACTTGCTCCTAAGCCGATGGCAGCCTTGGTGGCAAATTCACCCACAATCCCGGCTCCTAAAACCAGGACTTCAGTGGGTCTGACTCCTGTAATTCCACCCAGCATTAATCCGTTTGATAAAGCTAATAGCTCTGAGGCATATAAAATAGATACCGATCCTGCAATTTCGCCGACAAGCCTTACCAGGGCAAGCTGTTTATATTCATCAACGATAAATTCAAAAGCGATTGCATTGATTTTTTTTTCTGCCAGCTTTAAGAAATATTCTTTATCTCTAAGATTGATCTGTAATGCAGAAACCAAATAGGTATTTGGCTTCATGTATTCAACTTCTTCTTCGGTAGGAGGATTAATTTTAAGAATTAAATCCTGGCCGAAAGCTTCTTTAGGGTCGTTTGTAATTTTTGCTCCCGACTCGGAGTATTGCAAGTCTGTAAAAAAAGAACCTTGTCCGGCTCCCGCTTCTATGATGATTTCATGACCGTGCTCTACCAGTACCTGTACCGCGTCGGGGGTAATGCATGTTCTTCTTTCATGAAGGCAGGTTTCTTTAGGAATACCAATGCTGAATTGTTTTCCCTTCTTTATAACCTCTAATTTTTCCTCTTTCGGCATCAATTCTTCTTCAGTAAAAGGAGTAAAAATGTTTGTAGTACTCATCCTTAAATTTAATTATTATCTTACAGACAATTATTTTACAATTGAATTCATTGAACAAAGATACATAATATTTAATCGAATGAGACTTCCCGGTTTTCCCCGGTATTGATGATGCTCATTGTGTGGTAACTAAGACCGTAAAGCTCTTCTTCATATACTTCCGGCCATTCTATGATACACAAAAAAGCGTTGTCCAGATATTCTTCGATTCCTATGTCGTAGACTTCTTCAATATTTTTTAAGCGGTAAAGATCAAAGTGATAAACTTTTCCTTTGGGTGTATTATATTCATTAATGATAGAATAAGTGGGAGAGCTTACCTCATCTGAGCTTCCCAGATTTTTAAGCAAAAACTGTGTAAAGGTGGTTTTCCCTGCTCCCAGATTTCCTTTCAGCAGGAAAATATGATGTTTTAATTTCGGGATAATCTGATCGACGATATTCTGCCAGTCTCCGATACTTTTTATATTGAATTGCATAAAAGTAATTTGGTGCAAAAATAGTGAATTTTTAGAGTTCTGAGAGTCGGCGGATTTGGGGAATTGATGTCATATTGTTGAATAACAAGAGAATTCATTATGAAAAGAAAATTTAATTTAGATCCTGCAATTAGCCTTCGGTTCCCGGCTTTGAGCTTCCCAATCTTCTTACACGCAAACTCTCAAATTTTCCTTATTTTTACATCATGATTTCCAAACAGACCATAGATAAAATATTCTCCACAATCAGGGTTGAAGAGATTGTGGGTGAATATGTGCAATTGAAGAGGGCAGGGTCTAATTATAAAGGGCTGAGCCCGTTTCACGATGAAAAATCTCCCAGTTTTGTAGTTTCACCAAGTAAACAGATATGGAAAGATTTCTCTACCGGAAAAGGAGGAACGGCTATTTCTTTCTTAATGGAAATTGAAAACTTTACCTATCCTGAAGCACTTCGTCATGCAGCTAAGAAATACGGTATTGAGATTGAAGAAGATCAGCGTGAGTTTTCTGAAGAAGCAAAAAATGCACAGTCTGAGAAAGATTCATTGTATAAGATCCATGAAATAGCCAATGATTTTTTTCAAAATTTCCTTTGGGAAGCTGAAGAAGGAAAAAGTATAGGACTTGCTTATTTCAGGGAGCGTGAGCTTAAAGATGATATTATCAGAAAGTTCCAGCTTGGTTATTCTCCCGAAAAGAAAAATGCATTTACAGCTTATGCTTTAGACAAGGGATATAATAAAGAAATTCTTGAAAAATCCGGGCTATCCATTTTTCCGGAAAATACACCTTCAGGAGTAGACCGTTTTCGGGAAAGGGTAATATTCCCGATTCATAGCTTTTCCGGGCGGGTTTTGGGATTTGGAGCCAGAATCCTGAAAAATAATGTCAAAACAGCGAAATACCTCAATTCTCCGGAGACGGAAATTTATCATAAATCCAATGTCCTTTACGGGTTAAATCAAGGTAAGCAGGCTATTTCAAGAAAAAATGTCTGTCTTTTGGTAGAGGGATATATGGATGTGATCTCCCTTCATATGTCCGGGATTGAAAACGTGGTGGCAAGTTCCGGAACATCTTTAACAACGGAGCAGATCAAACTTATCAAAAGGCTTACGGAAAACGTAACCATTCTTTTCGACGGAGATAATGCAGGGATTAAAGCCAGTTTCCGAAGTATAGATATGCTCCTCACAGAGGGGATGAACATTCGTGTCCTGCTTTTCCCTGAAGGAGATGACCCGGATTCCTTTGCCAGAAAACATCCGCAGGATTATGTTGAAAAATTCATCGAAAATGAAGCGATGGATTTTATTGATTTTAAGGCTGAAATACTTTTAAAAGAAGCAGGAAATGATCCTATCAAGAAAGCCGAAGCCATCCGGAATATTGTAAAATCGGTTGGTTTTGTGCAAAATGCCCTGAAAAGAGAGGTGTATCTTAAAGAGGTTTCCAATAAATTCGGGCTTTCTGAGCAGAGTTTGTTTAATGAGCTTGATGTTCAGAAGCAGATCACACAGAACCAGACACAGTATGTTCAGCAAAAGGAAAATGCTCCCGCTAAAATGGAAATTGTTCCTTTGGATGAGGATAAAGGAGATCCGTTTTTATATGATGTCTTATTTATGGAAAGCAAACTTGTCGATCATATGCTGATGTTTGGCGATGTTGTCTTGAACAGGAAGGATGAAAAAAACGGAGAATACCAGATAACGGTTATTGAAGAAATTCTGCATCATTTTGAAGAAGAAAATTATGAATTTTTAGTTAAAGGAAATGAGATTATCATCAATCAGGTGAAAGAAGGAATTGAGAATGATGAGCTCAGAAGCGGAAGTTTTTTTGTATCTTTTATGGAGGAAGAAATTACTTCTAAGGTTGTTGATGCCCTGATCCCTTTGGATGAGCTTGAAAACTGGTCTTCCAGAAATATTTATCCTCCGAATTACGGAGACAAAATAGCAGAACAGGTAGAGGGTGATGTCCTTTTGCATAAATACCGGTATATTGATTATCTAATTAAAGAAACCGGTCGTGAGCTTGATGAGCACCGTGATAATGATGAGGTGAAATATTTTGAGCTTTTAAAAAAAATTACGTTACTGAAGCAGGTCTCAATGAAATTAAGTGATATTATTGAATATTCTCCGATAAAAGGTATTTACGGAGGCAGTAAAAAGTAGTTTACAGACAAACTGTTGCTCAATAAGTTTCCCTGCTGTGACAAAAAGTCCTATAAAATTTTAGGAATAAAAGTTGTAATTTAAATTTCAGATAAATTGTAAAATAATACAAATAGAAATATGGACATTAAAAAAGAATTCAGAGATTTCTCTGTAAAGCATTTAGGAAACAGCGGTCTGGTTACCGATCAGTATATGGGAATGTATGGTCCAACGAATCTTACGCCATACATTATGGAAGAAAGAAGATTAAATGTAGCCCAGATGGACGTTTTTTCACGTTTGATGATGGACAGAATCATCTTCCTGGGAACAGGGATTGATGATCAGGTTGCTAATATCGTTACGGCTCAGCTTTTATTCCTGGAAAGTGCTGACCCTTCAAAAGATATTCAGATCTACATCAACTCTCCCGGTGGTAGTGTATATGCCGGTTTAGGAATTTATGACACGATGCAGATCATTAAGCCTGATGTAGCAACCATCTGTACTGGTATTGCCGCTTCTATGGGAGCCGTATTACTGGTTGCCGGAGAAAAAGGAAAACGTTCTGCACTTAAGCATTCAAGAGTAATGATTCACCAGCCTTCAGGAGGTGCACAGGGAGTAGCTTCAGATATGGAGATCAACTTAAGAGAAATGCTGAAATTAAAGCAGGAGCTTTATGATATTATTGCAGAACATTCAGGACAGACTTATGAGTGGGTTGAGAAATCTTCTGACAGAGACTACTGGATGACTTCTGAGGAAGCCAAAAACTACGGAATGGTAGATGAGGTTCTACAAAGATCTAAAGAGAAGAAATAATTTTTCTTTAAAATATAGATGAAAGCGTGCCTGTTTGGTGCGCTTTTTTATTTTACATCTAAGAAATAATTAAAAAGTGATCTATCCCATTTAAGTTTAAATAATTAATATTTAAAACAGATTTATCATTACATTCAAGATCAGTTCACAATCGCTCTCTACATTCGCAGTCACAAAAAAGTTAATATGAAAAAACTTCTGTTATCTGTTCTTATGCTTACTGCTGCTATAGCCTGTAAGGATGATGATAATGCCAACAATAATGATGTCAATTATTCTAAATTACCCCAGGAATTTCCTTTTAATACTTTGACTACAATAAACGGAGTAGAAGTGATTAACGGCGGATTCGGGTCTGGTGCAACGGCACATCCTACGAGAAAAAGTGAATTTTATGTAATCACCGATCGCGGACCGAATACAGCGTATTTAAACGGGATAAAATTTTCAGCACCTAATTTTACGCCTACGATTATGCATTTTAAAATTAATGCCGAAGGGAATATTGAGGTGATCAGATATATTAAGCTTAAAAATCCTTCCGGACAGCCTATTACAGGGCTTCCAAATCCTGCGGGAATGGGAAGTACGGGTGAGACAGCTTATGATGTAAATGGAAATCCTTTAGGAACAGATAATTATGGACTTGACAGTGAAAGTATTGTAGCAGCAGCAGACGGCACATTCTGGGTTTCCGATGAATATGGCCCGCATATCGTTCATTACAGTGCTGATGGAGTGGAAATGGAGAGAATAAGCCCTATCGGAGTAAATACCGGAAACAGAAAATTACCCGCTGTTTTAGCGAAAAGAAGACCTAACAGGGGAATGGAAGGGATGTGCATGACTCCTGACGGAAAAATGCTGGTCGGCACAATGCAGTCGACAATGTATGTTCCTACAAAGGCCCTGGCAACCAATACAACTCTGACAAGAATTGTCACTTTTGACCTTGCAACAGGGCAGACAAAGCAGTATTTATATAAACAGGATGGCGGTGCTTCCGACTCTGTATGTGATATCACAGCAGTCAGTAACAGTGAATTCCTGGTGATTGAGAGAGACGGTAATTTCGGTTCTCAGGGCGGAATTAAAAAAGTATACAGAATCAACCTGACAGGTGCTTCAGATGTCAGCGGAACAGATCTTGCAGCTGTTGATGGACTGAAAATTAATGGCAAAACCCTTGAGCAAAGCAGTTGGAGTGAAATTTCAGCAGCCGGATTACAACCGGTTTCTAAAACTTTAGCAGTTGATCTGGTAACAAAAATAGGATACGAGCATGATAAATTTGAAGGAATTGTTTATTTAGGCAATAATAAGCTGGTGGTTTTTAATGATGATGATTTTGGTGTAGTAGATGATGGAAACGGAAATCCGAAAACTAAAATTCTTCCTAAGACAGGAAAACAGGACAAAGGAACTATGTATATAGTCGATATTCAATAATTAGATTTTGTAAAAGGCTGTTTCAGATATTTGAGACGGCTTTTTTAATTTTTATTGCGATCTGAGCTGAAGCATATAGAAGTTTTTAGTTTCCACGGATTTTACAGATTTATACTAGATGTTTATGGTTTAAATTATGGTATTTAGCTGCATTGAATCAATAGAAACGGGCTTTAGCCCGTTGTTTTAATAAACCACTTTCTTCCAATGGCTTTAGCCGAAACTTATAAGGAGTTTATGAAAAATAAAAGACTGCCTATTTTTTAGACAGTCTTTTTATCGTTATGAATGTTTTATTAATTAAAGCCTTCAATAATTTTAGAAAAATCCTCCAGTTTCAAAGCAGCTCCGCCAATCAATCCTCCATCAATATCCGGTTGGGAGAAGATCTCTTTTGCATTATCCGGCTTTACTGAGCCTCCGTAAAGGATAGATATTTCATCAGCAACTTCCTGACCGTATTTTGCAGCAATAATACTTCTGATATGAGCGTGGATCTCCTGGGCTTGTTCCGGAGTGGCTGTTTCACCTGTTCCGATCGCCCAAACTGGTTCGTAAGCAATCACCACTTTCTTAATTTCTTCTGCTGAAAGTGTAAATAAGGCTACCTCAGTTTGGTTTTTTACGACTTCAAAATGCTGACCAGCTTTTCTCTGTTCAAGAGTTTCACCATTACAGTAAACAGGAATCAAACCTTTATCAAGCGCTAATTTGATCTTTCTGTTGCAGTGAGAGTCTGTTTCTCCGTGATATTGTCTTCTTTCAGAATGTCCTATTAATGAGCCGTTTACATCGATAGACTCCAGCATGTCTGCAGAAAGTTCACCGGTATAAGCGCCACTTTCATGCTCACTCATGTCCTGAGAGAAAACACCGATCTCATCTTTTTCGAAGATATCTTTTGCCATCATTAAATATAAAGACGGTGGTGCGATCCACACTTCACATTTGGTTGTATTGTTATTTTTATAACTTAGTAATTGGATCATTAATTGCTGAGCATCAATTACATTTTTGTTCATTTTCCAGTTTCCTGCAACTATTTTTCTTCTCATATACTATTTATTGTTTATATATAAATTTTAATTTGTTTAAAGAGCTTATTAAATTATTATGAAATTTTCTAAAGGAATTAAGCTCTAATAATTTTTCAATTTCTATTTTTTGACCGATTAATTGGTATAATTCATTTATTTGCAAATCTTTTCTTCTTTTTTTAGGTTTTTCTTGATTTATGATTTGTAAAGCTTTTTTTATTTTGTCTTTAGGATCAGTAAAAGATTCAGGATTGCCATTAAGTTTTAAATCTGCTTTATTTTTGGCTGCGGAAATTACGTCAAGAAAAAGATCTATATCGGCTAACATCCAAGCTTCTATCATCTGAACAGGAATTATTGGGATAATTTCTTTACAGATTACTTCATTATCAATTGATTTTATCTCATCCATCAAGGGGTTGAATTTATCATTTAATACTTTAGAGTCATCTTTATGATCAGAATCATTATGTATTAAAAGAATGTTTATAAAGTTTTCTCTATGATGATTTCTATTTGCATCAATAATTTGATTTACAAAAGATTTTCCCGTATCTTTTTTAATTTCTTCAATATATATTTCAGTTGTCCCGCCGTATGCGAAAATTATTTCATCTATAGACCGTTTTACTATAGAAAATAAAAATCTATTATCTGTGGGACCTTCGGAGATTACTCCTATAAATAATTGACTACTTTTCATTTACTGAAGAAAAATTTCCTTTGTCTAAATAATCTTGAACTTCTACTATTGAGACTTTTCTATCTGTGAATAATTCAGCAATAAAGTTTTTATCAACAGGCGATAGCTTTGTGGTTTCAAATTTTATTTTGTTATCTCCAAAAAAATCAATTTTTGTAACCATTTTACTAAACCATAAAGACTTATTTTCATCGTTCCCATAAGTGGCCCAGAAATTACCGACTAGAACAGAAGAATGAGTATTTACAATTACTTGTTTTAAAGGCAGTTCATTATCAGAAAAATCTGTGCTGAGATCTGCCAATAAATCTAACATTGTAGAAATTCTAGCAGGATGTATTCCATTTTCAGGTTCTTCAAAACATAATAAACTTCCAAAGTTATCATCATATTCTAAAATACATAATGTTAGAATTCTTAATGTTCCTTCTGAAAGTACACGTGACGTGTATTCCTTTTTATCAACATCAATTAACTTTATGATAAATTGACGATTTTCTTTATCATCAAAAACTTTTACATCAATAAATTGAGGAAGAAATTTATTCAATTTTCTGGAAATCTCCTTTAGTGCAAAGTCATTATTAAGAGAAATCCTATATAAAGCGGCTGCCAAATTTTTACCAGAACTTGTAATTTCATCTTCCCCGTTACTTTTGTTAGTTGGTTCTCTTAAATCATCGGGGTTTAATTGTAGAAACTTCCAAGATTTCATCTCTTCTTTTGCGGCTAGTACATGTTTAAAATCAACATTATCAATACTACTTAAAACCGTTCTATTAGCATTAACAATTGGTATTTGGCGGAAAGTCCCTTTTGATCCATCTTGATGAATAACTACTGTATCAATACTATTTTTATTAATTGTATCTAAATAGGGTTTTCCTTTTCTATTTCCATCTACTTTTGGCCTCCATAATTCAATTTTATTTTTTGGAATTATTTTAATCCATAAGTCTTCATTATCTTTTTTTAAGTTAATAAGTTTTTCATGAATTACAGCAATATCATCTAATCCAGATGGGTTTACAAATCTTTTTAGTTTCAATTGATATTGAAGCCTAGTATATTTTAAAACAGCTTCATTACCCCATGCATCTTTTACTTTTTGATTCACAAGCATTTCTACCTCAAATTCCATTACATCTGCATATATACCTTTATCATACATGCTAAATAATTCTAAAAAATCTCCTCTTTGGCTTTGAAGTGCTTTTTTTATATTATCAGATTCTGCAAGTTTTGACAATAGCTCTAAAGCATCAAAAAGATTACTTTTACCAGAAGCATTTGTACCTGCGATTATAGTAAATGGGGTAAAAGTCATTTCAAAGTTATGAAATGATTTAAATCCGTTTATTTTAATCTTTGTAATCATTTTGTCAAAATTGTTGTTTTAAGAAGTGCAAAACAAATTTAATTATAATTTATTGATTAATTCCTTCTAATTTAAACATAAAAGCATAGACCAGAGCTGTATCCTTCAGGTAATCAAATCTTCCTGAAGCACCACCGTGGCCATAAGCCATATCTGTTTTTAATAATAATATATTTTTGTCGGTTTTCATATCTCTCAGCTTTGCCACCCATTTTGCGGGTTCAAAATATTGCACCTGAGAATCGTGTAAACCTGTTGTTACCAAAAGATTAGGGTAATTTTTCTTTTCTACATTTTCATACGGAGAATAGGATTTCATATAGAAATAAGCCTCTTTGTTATTGGGATTTCCCCATTCGTCGTATTCGTTGGTTGTCAATGGAATACTTTCATCAAGCATTGTATTCACTACATCCACAAACGGAACATGAGCAATTGCACCATTCCACAGATTGGGGCTCATATTAACGATAGCCCCCATCAGCAAACCTCCGGCGCTTCCTCCCTGAGCATACATATGTTTTGGCGAGGTATATTTTTCTTTAACCAGATATTCCCCTGCATCAATGAAGTCTGTAAAAGTATTTTTCTTTTTCATCATTTTACCGTCTTCATACCACTGTCTGCCCATTTCCTGGCCGCCACGGATATGAGCCATTACGTAAACAAAGCCTCTGTCTAAAAGACTTAATCTGGGGCTGCTGAAAGATGCATTTGAAGAATTTCCGTAAGAGCCATAAGCATAAAGCAATAATGGACTGTTCCCATTCCTCTTAAATCCTTTTTTGTAAACAATGGAAAGAGGGATTTGGGTGCCGTCTTTTGCTGTAGCAAAAAGTCTTTCTGTTACATAATTATCTTTATTGTAACCCCCAAGAACTTCCTGCTGTTTTAGTAATGTCCTTTTTCCGGTTTTTAAATCCTGCTCAAATTGAGAGCTTGGTGTGATCATAGAAGTATATCCGAAACGGAAATTATCCGTATTATACTCCGGATTTCCTGCGGGAGATACGGTATAGGTGGGCTCATCAAATTTTACAAACTCCTTTTTACCTGTTTTTCTGTCGAAGATCACCAACTGGGACAGGCCGTTTTGCCTCTCACTGAAAACCAGATAGTTTTTAAACTCACTGATTCCCTGCATCAATACATCTTTTCTGTGAGGAATAAAATCCTTCCAGTTCTCAACACCTGTTTTATCTAAAGGAGTTTCTACCACTTTAAAGTTTAAGGCATCTTTATTGGTTGTGATCAGGAACTTATCTTCCAAAGGAGTTATGGTATACAATACATCTTTTATCCTTGGCTGAAAAACCCTGAATGTTCCATTGGGATTATCTGCATTCAGGTATCTTGTTTCAGACGAGGTAGTGGCAGCAGAATAAATCAGAATAAATTTTTCGTTCTTTGATTTTTCTACACCGATATAATTGGATTTATCTTTTTCTTCATAAACCACAGCATCTTTTCCCGGATCTGTTCCCAGTGTATGCCTTTTGATCTTTTCAGATAATAGGGTTACAGGATTATTTTCTGTATAGTAGAGAGTTTTATTATCATTGGCCCATACTGCATCTCCTTCTGTGTTTTTAATGCCTAGATCAGTTGTTTTTCCTGTGGACAGGTCTTTCAGAAATAATTTATACTGTCTTCTGGAAACATCATCTACACCATAAACTATTTTGCTGTTATCCGGACTTATGCTAAATCCTGAAGCAGAATAATACGGATGTCCTTCAGCAAGCTGGTCAACATCCAGGATAATTTCTTCAGGAGCATTAAGGCTTCCTTTTTTTCTGCAATACTTGAAGTACTGTTTTCCGGTTTCTGTTCGGGTATAGTAATAATATCCGTTTTTAAAAGTAGGAACAGATTCATCTTTTTCCTTGATTCTGGCTTTCATTTCCTGGAAAAGTTTATCCCTAAAAGGTTCTGTATCTTTCATCATCCCCTCCCAGTAGCTGTTTTCTGCTTTCAGGTAGTCAACAATTTTTGTGGAATCTTTTCCTTTTTTGAAATAATCGATCATCCAGTAGTAGGGATCATTTACTTTATCTCCGTGTATTTCTCTGATATGTTCCTGTTTTTCCGCGATGGGAGCTTTAAGATCAGGAAATTTCTGAGCCTGAATTGTAGAAGCACTCATGATTAATAATCCTAAATAAAATTTTCTCATTGTTATATTTTGTTTGGTGTAAGCGGTTATTCGAGATGCCACATATTTTTTAAAAGCTTATAAAAAGTATGCTCTTCATCAGTTACTTTATGATCGGCTTTGATGAGGCTCTTAGCAAATTTTGCAAAATTTACACGCTCTTCTTCTGTAGAATCATCATGAAAACAGCGGGCATGAAACTCAAAATGATCTTTCCATTCTTCCGGCTGAAGTAAGGCAATTGTCTCCAGCTCGTTATCGAGATTTATTTTAAAAGGAAATTCGTCTGCCAGATATTGCTGAATAAGCATTCCTTCTTCAGGTGCAAATTCTCCGTCAACAGAAGAAAGTATCATTAATAAATGGTAACCGGCAATGGGCTTATTTGATTTTTGCATGAGTATGTTTAATTTTGATAATTGTATAGTTTTGGGTGATTATTCACCATTCACAACTGATCGTTTTAACTTATTTAATATAATCTTTTCCAGGCTGCTTATCTGCAATTTTACCATTTTGAAGGATCAGTACAAACGGGTTGCTTCGGGCTATGGTTTTGATGGCAGTTCCGTCCATCATTGCATTCTTAATGGTTTTAAAAGTATTCTGATCCGTCGAAACACCATAAATGACTGCTCCTTTCTGAGCATTTACTTTTGCCTCAACTTTTTGAAGAAGGTCAGCCGGAACATCTTTTGGATGATAGGAAAAAACTAAAATAGCTTTCGGAGCTTTGATGATTTCTTCTGTAAGTTCGATTCCTGTAGGATCTTCTATTTTAAATTTAACGATCTCAGATTTATAGCCTTCTTTTACCAGGACAGATTCATTTTTTCCTTCCTCGATTTTCCATGGAGAACCTTCTGCCCAGTATTTTGTTTCTTTAATATAATCGTCCTGGTTAACTTTTAAAACTTCTCCTGTTTTCTGATTTTTAAGAGAGTAAAAAGTTTTGTATTCAGACGGATTTTTAGCAATTTTTTCTTTTTCACTTTTGATATCGGTTCCGATCTTATAATCGCGGAAATCAATTAACGGTTCATGCAAGATTCCCTGGGCCATAATGTATACCATAGCCAATGAAAACAGACCTAATAACCAGTATTTGAATTTGGATGGAGATTTTTTTGTATTACTGTACTCATCTTTTCTGACAAAATCTTTCCGGTATAAAACAAATAAAATAATTAAGCCGGCCAAAAGAACAACATCTTTAATAAAGCTCTGCCAAGGGGTAAATTTGATCGCATCCCCAAAACATCCGCAGTCTGTCACTACATTATAATAAGCTGAGTAAAAAGTAAGAAAACCGAAAAATATGCAGAGTACAATCAATGCTGAAAGGGTAAATTTAAGTTTCAGCTTTACTAAAAGCATAAATCCTAAGAAAAGCTCCAATACCACTACAATTATAGAAAACAGAAGTGCAAATTTTTCAAAAAATGGCATATTGAAAACAGCAGGTGAAAAATATTCTTCCATTTTAAAGGAGAATCCTACCAGATCTACTGCTTTTACAAAGCCTGACAGAATAAAAATAACGGCAATAATGAAACGTAATAAACCTTTGATCATGTTAAATAGTTTTGGGTTCGAAATTGTTTTCCTTTTCAGAGAATTTTATAAGACAGAATACAGCATAATTCAGCATATCGAAATAATTGGCATCCAATCCTTCAGAAACGATTGTTTTTCCCTGATTGTCTTCAATCTGCTTTGTTCTGAGGACTTTCTGGTAAATAAGATCTGTAATGGATGAAATCCTCATATCCCTCCAGGCTTCCCCGTAATCATGATTTTTCTTTTCCATTAAGGCTCTGGCTTCATTGGCATATTTATCATAAAGGCTTAAAATCTCGTCATTATTCTCGTTAAAATCATTTGAAAGGCCTTTCTCAAGCTGAATAAGCCCGATGATAGAGTAGTTCACAATAGCAATGAATTCATCTTCTTCATTCTCATCCACCATTCTTTTATCAGTCATTTGTAACGTACGGATTCTGTTTACTTTGATGTAAATCTGGTCTGTAATGGAGCTTGGCCTTAACACCCTCCATGCAGCACCGTAATCCTGCATTTTTTTACTGAAAAGATCCCGGCACTGAACAATAACTTTCTGGAACTGTATTGAAGTTTTTAACATAAATTCTCTTAATCTTTCAAATATACGAATTCGGTTTTAGGTAACGGGAATGAGGGGGAAATTTTTGAGTGATGAGTTATAAATTATGAGTGATGAGTTTGATGGTTGAGAAAAGGATTTTAGATGAGAGTTTAAATTATCCTTGTCTGTTATTTATTCCAGATAATTCATCACTCATAATTTATAACTCATCACTCTAACTTATAACTCCCAAAAGTTTTTAATTTTGCAGTATGCGAAATCATTTATCATCGAATACTCATTCGTTAAACTGCAACGGTAAATTAATTGATCTGAATATACCCAGAATTATGGGGATTTTAAACCTTACTCCGGATTCGTTTTCGGATGGCGGAAAGTTTAATAATGAAAAATCAGCCTTGCAACATACAGAAAAACTGTTAAAAGACGGCGCAGAAATTATCGATATCGGTCCTCAATCCACACGTCCTAATGCGGAGTTTTTAAGCAGTACAGAGGAAATAGGAAGAATCGGAACGATTATTTCCCAGATTAAAAAAAAATTTCCAGAAGCCCTCATTTCGTTGGATACTTTTTATTCGGAAACAGTGAGGTTCGGTTATAATGAAGGGATTGATCTGATTAATGATATTTCGGGAGGGCAGTACGATGATACAATGTTTGATACTGCTGCTGAAACCGGACTTCCTTACATCCTGATGCATGTTAATCCATCTTACGGGACAATGCATGAAAGAATCAGATTTGAAGATATTACCATGGAAATTAACCGGTATTTTTCAGGAAAAATAAATGAACTGTTGCAAAAAGGAGTGAAAGATATCATTCTGGATCCCGGTTTCGGATTTGGGAAAACCATTGAAGATCAGATGAAAATGATCGATGAAGTAGAATATCTTGGGTTTGAAAAATTTCCTTTATTAATTGGTATTTCAAGAAAATCATTCATATATAAACCGCTCGGAAAATCGCCTTTGGATATCAACGAAGAAACACAGAAACTTCATATGAAAGTTCTGAAGCAGGGGGCAAAAATCCTGAGGGTCCATGATGTTGCCGAAGCCAAAAAAACGATTCAGAAGTTTGTAAAATTATGAGTTATGAATGATGAGTTATGAGTTATCATTCATAACTCTAAAAACTACCCAGCTTCTCAGAAAACTGTTTTGAAAATTCCTTTCTGTCTTCTTCCAGTTTTTCCTGTGCTGTTGGCAGAATATAGTTGAAAAGGATTTTGTCTTCATGATTGAGGAAGATAATTTCTTTTTCATTTCCGTCGATCATCTGGGCAAAGATTTCCCACATTGAGGTATCTTTTAATTTTAATAATTCAAAAAACTGATCTGCTTTTATTTCTATTTTTTGCATGTTGAAATATTTAATTGTTGTTAACCACCCCGTCAAAAATTCTGTTAGAATTTTCGCCACCCCTCCGTGGGAGGGGAATTGAGAGGATTAAAATTCCAATAGTTTTAATTTAAATTGTATGGCGAAGTTTTGTTTAAAATTCGGTGTTGTATAATAACCTACCCTGTAAAATAATCCCAAATTAAAATAGCTTGATAGAAAATTATTCCATTCTAAACCAACTTCCTGGTAGAGGTGATCCAGCTTTTTAAACTGAAACTGATGGTATTCCGGATGTTTCATACCACCGATGGTTCCTCTTAAAACAAAGTCAAAGCTTGAAACATTCTGGCCAATACTTTTGAAATAGAAAGGGAGTTTATGGGTAAAATAATAAGCAATGAATTTGTCATTATAAAATTTTCCTCCTTCCAGGGTTGCAAAACCAAGATAAGATGTAAGGTTGAAATTGATATCTCTGCCTGGAGAAGCAAGACCGTTCATGGTGAAATTTTTCCATATCGGGGCATTTCCCAGCACTAATCCGCCATATAGTCTGAATCCTGTTGTTCCCAGTATTGTTTTAAAATTATGAACAAAAAGTGCATCAAAACGGGTATAATTAAAATCTCCGCCCATTATTTTAAAACTTTGCTCATAATTGAAATAAAGTTCCGGATATTTCTGATCAATAATAGATTTCCCCTGAGGGGTCATGATATTGGTGGAATTCGGTGAAAATTTCAGGGTAAATAAAGTATTGAAATTTTCAAATGCCGGCCCCCGGTTTCTGAACTGATAATCAAACATAGCTTCCTCAAAATTTCTTCTGGCTGCGAAAATAACGGTAAGCCCGTTGGTGACATCATTCAGATAAGAGAGTGATGCTCCTCTGTAATGGAAGTATTTATCATTATTAAGGTTATTTCCGTAATTCATCATCCGCATTTTGAAATTCCATAGTTTCCTGTAAAATTCTCCTGATGAGGTTACATCGTTGTAATATTCAAGCCTGAAAAATGATTGTTTCTCAAGGGTGGTTTTCATATCAAGGCCGATTCCGTATTTCCATTTGTCGTCTTTAAAGCCGTATGCGAAATAATAATCCGGAGAAAAGTAAGGATTGAAGTTTTCATTAAGCTTGGCTTTCAGACCCACTCTGAATCCTTCATACAGGTTGTAGTTTACAATTTCATCCACTGCAAAATCGACAACTCCCACTCTGATCTGCCCATTGATCAACCCGGTTAATATTTTTGCTTTATTATCAATATTATAGAGTTTTCCAAGGCTGTCGATAGTTGTGTAGGTATTCTTTTCCCGCTCGGTTAAAGGGTCTGTTCTGTATAAATCAAGTGACTTTCCGTCAGCATTTTTTACAGAGAAAGTATAACCCTTGAAATCCTTTTGATTTTCTTCAACGGGCGATTTGAAATCAAAATATTTTGACGTAAGAAATGCATAGGTTCCGAAACTTCTCTTGTCTTTTTTGGGTAGGTTTTCTTTGGGCTGTTCCTTATTTTCCTCTTCTTCCATGCCCATTTTACTCATCCGCAGCCTAACGGTTTCATCAGAAAGAAACCACTTGTTATTGTAGAAAATCCAGGTGCTTGTAATAATTCCATCATTTTTAATTTTGCTGAAATTTTCTATTTTCTTTATTCCGTAAGTTTCTGTATCTATATAGATGGCACCGTTATATTTCCTCTTTTTATCCTTTTTTTTATAATTCACTTCACGGAAGCGGATGACAAAGTTTTTTCTCCCATCCAGTTCGAGGGTATCAGTAAGGAAGAACCTGTATAAACCTCTGTTTTCCTGCTTAATCTGGCCCGGGATTTTATCTCTGTTGCTTTGCTGTAAAGCAATCATTTCATAGATGGGCTGTTTCAATCCGGAGATTCTGTTGTCGAGAATATTGATTTTCTCACCGTATTTTTTAGAATATAAAAATTCCTGGGCTCTTTCCCAGAGAAACAATTTACTTTTTGAAAAGATCTGTCTTGCGGAAAGATTATTTATTGAATCTTTTTCTCTTTTTTTTCTGAAAAGGTTGGAATCATTAAAGAACTGGTTAAACTGGGAAATACTGTCTTCATCGATATCAAGAGAAACTTTTTCATAAGATTTGTAAGTATATGATTCCAGGCTTTTAGGTGAATTGTCCTTAAAATTCTGATTGACTTTTTTTAAAATATCCAATGCTCTCGGATCACTTTTGTCCTCAAGGATTACAGTTTCAATAGTAGTGGTTTTGGAAGAGTTTTTAAGCAACGAAACTTCCATATTATCGTCTACCGGAACTGTTTCTTTCTGGTAATGGCTTGCCCGGATTTCAACACTTCTGCATTGGGTTTTGAATTCTAAAATGCCTTGTGAATCTGTCCTGCCGATGATTTTACCATTGCAGAGAATTTCGGCTTGGGAAACAGGGGTTTTGTCCGACTCATCAATAACGGTAATTTTTGATTGTGAATAACCAAAAACAGATGTCCAGAAAAATATAACTAATAAGACCCTTTTCATGTAAAAAAACTTGTCAAAATTAATGATATTTCTTTTTTTTAAAAAGCTTTTTACAAAGTATTACTTTAGTTTTTTCTATCTGGTCTGATAGGATTTTACTATGATTGAGTTATTGTTAATTGTATAAATGTATGACCATACTATTCTGTAATTAATTTAATATTCTTTATGGAATCTGTTTTTCTAAAATGCATTTAATCTTATTTTTATTCCGACATTATCTTTGAATTCAGAGGTTTGGTAATATCCTAAACGATAAGATAAGCCTACCCCAAAATTCCTGCCCAGAAATCTGTTCCAGATAAATCCTACTTCCTGGTAGTAATGATCGAGCACCTGGAAATCGAACTGATGGTCTGTCCTGTTTTTTAAATTGCCTATGGCAGATTGATATTCAAGTTCTATATCTGAATATTTTGTCCCAAAAGTCTTAAATCTGAACGGAAGATTTTGTGATATTCTAAAAGCAACAAATTTATCTGCGAAAAATGTTCCTGAAGGCATTGTTGAAAATCCTAAATTGGATGGTGTGCTGATATTCGAATACCACTTATCAACGTTTTTGTCGTTCTGGCCGGCAATTTCAAAATTTTTCCAGATCGGTGCAGTTCCGGAAGATATTCCACCGAAAAGTTTCATATTGGTGTGGCCCAGTTTAGATCTGAACTGATGAATAATGAGTGCATCTAAACGATGATAATTAAGCTCACCACCTAAAATTTCAATTCCCTTTTCATAATTCACAAAAAGCTGGGGAAAGCTTTTTTCATAGGTGAATTTTCCGCCTGGAGTCATAATATTCTTATCGTTCGGAGCAAATTTTAAAGAAAGTGTAGTACTTATATTGTCAAAACTATTGCCCATATTTTTATACTGATAATCAAAAAATGCCTGTTGTTTTTCCTTATTTACCGCAATTTTCATGCTTAATGAATTCGTCAGGTCATAAAGGAAGGAAGCCCCCCATTTCTGATTTTTATAAAAAGTTGCATTGTGAAGGTCGAGATTAATATCTGAAACTTTCATCATCATATCCCACATATTATTGCTAAATCTTCCCGCTGCGAAAACATCATCTACATAATCGATACGGAAAACGGAGGTTCTTCTGTCGGAAAGTTTCATATCCAGACCCAGACCATATTTCCAGTGATGATCCTTAAAACCATAACCGAAATAGGCATCAGGTGAGAATGTTTTACTGAACCTTTCATTGAGCTTTACGCCGGCTCCCAAACGCAATCCCTGGTATTTATCATAACTGAAAAACTTGGTGAGGTCAAAATCAACGATTTTATAACGCAGATTTCCCCGCATTAATTGAGTTAAAAAGTTCAGTTTCTTTTCAAAATCGTGCTTTTGTACAAAGCTGTCAATTTTTGTGTAGGTTGAATTTTCTCTTGCCGTAAGACTGTCAGTTCTGTATTGCTGAAGCAGGCTTCCGTCTGTGTTTTTCATTTCAAGGGAATAGCCTTTAAAATCGGATGCTTTCTGTGCTTCATTCAGATTAAAATCAAAGAAACGGTTTTTTACATACAGATAATTTCCAAACTTCTTTTTGTTGTATTGGGTCCTTTCTCCCTCTTTTAGACTGTCTTTTTTAGAAGTGTTGAAAGATTGGCTGCTCATTTTTAATTTAATATCCTCATAATCTAGAAACCATTTATTATTGATGGGCTTCCAGACAGAAACAATGTTCCCTTCGTTTTGTTTTTTATTAACACTTTCAAACTTTTTCAGGGCAAAGTTTTCAGCGTCTATATATATTTTACCATTAAATTTTCTTGGATTCTGTTTTTTCTTATCTGTAATTTCTTTGAATTTGATAACATAGGTTTTTCTGCCGTCCATCTGTAAAGTATCAGAAAGATAGAAATTAAATAATTTCCTGTTTTCCGGTCTTAGCTGTCTCGGAACTCTGTCTAAATTAGAAATATTAATAGCCAAAGCCTCATAAATCGGATTTTTAAATCCCGACATTCTGTTGTCTATGATATTGGTTTTTTCACCAAATTTCCGGGAATATTTGTATTCCGTTGCTTTTTCCCAAAGAAACATCTGGCTTTCCTCTGTTGCATTGATAAAATCTTCGGTGATCAGCGAATCTTTTTTTTCGCCTTCTTTTTGCCTGAATTCTCTTTTTTCAGCTTTTGAAAGTGAATCTTTCCTGACAGCCAGGAAGTTTTTAAAGATGTCAACAGAATCCTGATCTACATCAATAGAAAACTTTGAATAAGATTTAAAATTATATGAATCCAAAGATTTTGGAGAATTTTCTTTGGCTCTTTTATTAACTTCATCCAAAATTTTCAGAGCTCTGGGATCACTTTTATCCGTAATGACAACCCTGTCGATATTATCCCTCTTCTCAGATAATGGCTGCAAAGACACTTCCATCGTTTTTTTTACATCTGATAAAGCATCTTCAAAATTACTGGCAAGAATTTCCACTTTTTTACATTTTGTTTTGAATGATAACATGCCTTCGTGGCTGGTTTTGCCGAGCAAGTTGTCATCACAGTAAACCGCTGCATTCTGAATAGGCTGGTTGTTGGTTTTGTTGAGAACCTTGAGTTGGCTCTGGCTGAAAAATAAAACCGTAAAAAATAGAAATAAAGAGGATAAAAGCTTTGTCATTAGTTTTTTATAGATAAGACAAAACTATAGATAAGAAGGTTACAAAACCATAGGGGAAAATATAATGTTTTGTTAAAAATTTAAATAAAATCAGCTGTATTGAACAATAATACAGCTGATTTAAGAGTTGTTCAAATGAAATAATGAACAATTATTTTAGATTTTAAATCTTTTTTGAATTGTAAAATTAAACATTCAGTGCTTTTTGATACGCATTTTCCAGGCCGTCAAGGTTTTTTCCGCCTGCAGTGGCAAAACCTGAGTTTCCGCCGCCGCCGCCCTGGATTTCTTTAGCTAGATCTTTTATGATAGCTCCTGCCTGATAATTAGCTGCTAAATCATCAGAAACCCCAACAGTGATCATTGGTTTACCATCTGCATCAGAAAGTATGATTGTCACAGAGGTCGGAATTTCTCTTTTCAGCTGGAATACAATGTCTTTTACAGATCCTGCATCAAGAGACGTTTTCTTCACTAAAAGCTGTTTATCTCCTTTCTGTTCATAAGCGTTTTTCCAATCACTGATTTCTCCTTTTGCTTTTTCTTTCTTCAAGGCATCAACTTCAGATCTTAATGAAGCGTTTTCTTCGATTAATTTTTCAATCGATTTTACAATATCTTTAGATTTCAGCAATTGTGAAAGTTCTGTAACCTGCTTCTCTAAATTTTTGAAATATTCTTCAGACTTATCTCCCGAAATGGCTTCAATTCTTCTGATTCCCGCAGCAGCAGAGCTTTCGGAAACAATTTTAAAGTGACCGATTTCAATGGTATTTTTTACGTGAGTTCCTCCACAAAGTTCTTTTGAACTTCCAAATTGGATCATTCTCACATAATCACCGTATTTTTCACCGAAAAGACCTGTGGCTCCCTTATCAAAAGCTTCTTTGATCGGAATATTTCTGAATTCCTGTAAAGCGATACTGTCTTTGATTTTCTGGTTTACTTTATTTTCAACTAAAGCTAATTCCTCCTCTGTCATTTTATTGAAATGGGAGAAGTCAAAACGCAGATAATCAGGGCCGACAAATGAACCTTTCTGCTCAACGTGAGTTCCTAAAACTTCTCTCAGAGCTTCATGCAACAGGTGGGTTACAGAGTGGTTAGCCTGAGAGTTCTTTCTGTCAGCTGCATTTACTTTAGCATAGAAAACTGCACCTGCATCTTTAGGAAGTCCGCTGATTAAAGAAATAATCAATCCGTTTTCCTTTTTAGTTTCTAAAACGTCAAAGCTTTCAACAGCATTTTCAAGAATCCCTTTATCACCGATCTGTCCACCACCTTCAGGGTAGAAAGGTGTTTCGCTCAATACCACCTGATAAAATTCACCGTCTTTATTTTCTACTTTTCTGTATCTTGTAATGTAAGTTTCAGATTCAATTTTATCATAACCGACAAAGTTTTCATCTCTTTCTTCCAGGGTTACCCAGTCGTAAACTTTTTGAGCAGAATCTTCTTTTGAACGCAATCTTTGTTTTTCCCTTTCAGCTTTAAAGCCTTCTTCATCAATCGTCAAACCTTTCTCTTCCGCGATAATTCTTGTTAAATCATCCGGGAAACCATAAGTATCATACAATTCGAAAACTTCCAGGGTAGGTAATATCTTTTGATTGTCGGCAATCGTCTGCTGAATTAATTTTTCAACTCTGATCAATCCGGTTTCAATGGTTTTAAGGAAAGATTCTTCTTCACTTTTAATCACTTCGGTTACCAGCGTTCCCTGTTTTTCAAGTTCCGGGAAGAATTTTCCCATTTGCTCCTGAAGAACGGCAACTAATTTATAAAGGAAAGGCTCTTTCATCCCCAGGAATCTGTAAGAATAAGAAATACCTCTTCTCAGGATTCTTCTGATCACATAACCTGCTCCTCCGCTTGAAGGTAACTGTCCGTCTGCAATTGCAAAAGAAACGGCTCTGATATGGTCTACCACCACACGGATGGCAATATCTTTTTCGTCTTCTAAAGTCCCTGTATATTTCTTTCCTGAAAGCTCTTCAACCTTAGCAATCAGCGGAGTGAAAACATCGGTGTCATAATTGGAGGATTTCCCCTGAAGCGCCATGCAAAGACGTTCAAAGCCCATTCCGGTATCAACGTGGCGCGCAGGAAGCTTTTCCAGGGATTTATCAGCTTTTCTGTTGAATTCCATGAAAACCAGGTTCCAGACCTCTACCACCTGAGGGTGGTCGTTATTCACAAGATCAAGTCCTGAAATTTTAGCTTTTTCTTCCGGTGTTCTCAAGTCAACATGAATTTCCGAACATGGCCCGCAAGGTCCGCTTTCACCCATTTCCCAGAAATTATCTTTCTTATTTCCATTGATAATTCTGTCTTCGGAAATATGGGATTTCCAGAAATCATAAGCATCCTGGTCTCTTTCAAGATTTTCAGCAGCATCTCCTTCAAAAATCGTTACATACAGGTTTTCTTTCGGAATTCCGTAAACTCCCGTCAATAGTTCCCAGGCAAAAGCAATAGCATCTTTTTTGAAATAATCACCGAAAGACCAGTTTCCCAACATTTCAAACATGGTGTGATGATAAGTATCTCTACCTACATCATCCAGGTCATTGTGCTTCCCTGAAACTCTCAGACATTTCTGTGTATCGGCAATCCTCGGGGCGGCAGGTGTTTTGTAGCCCAGGAAGAAATCCTTAAACTGTGCCATTCCGGAATTGTTAAACATTAGAGTAGGGTCGTCTTTCAACACAATTGGTGCTGAAGGAACGATAAGGTGGCCTTTGCTTTTAAAATAATCTAAAAATTTTTGACGTATCTCTTGTGATGTCATAATGATATATGTTGCTTTGCTTTTTACAATTTTTTGATAAGATGCAAATTTAAGATTTTTAAAGTAATGTAAAAGAATAGTTTTACGTTTTAAATTGTTTATAAAATTTACATTTCGTTATTTCAATGAAGAAGAAATTTATTGTTTTCAATCCTATAAACTTCCATCATCCGGCTTCCTTCTCTTTAGTAGCTATTTTCCCTTTTTCGCTGTAATCCAGACCGGGAAAAATTGACTGTTGACCATTCCCTTTTAAAATTTACATTATTAACCACCCCGTCAAAAATTCTAAAAGAATTTTCGCCACCCCTCCAGAGGAGGGGAATTTAGTGATACATATTTCTTGTACTTTTCCTTTTAACTTATTATCTTCGTTATGATCTGAAAAGATAAAGATTAATATGACGAAAAATGAAGTACTGAAAAGTTGGGTGGAGCAATATTCCGGGGCTCTTTTGAGAAGGGCTATGTATCTGCTTTCAGATAAGGGTGAAGCTGAAGATGTTGTTCAGGAGGTTTTTCTGTCTGCTTTTACGTCATATGATTCTTTTGAAGAAAAAAGTAAACCCTTAACCTGGCTTTACAGCATTCTTAATTATAAAGTTTCCGATTTTTACCGAAAAAAGTATAAATCGGAACCACAGATCAGTCTTGATCATTTTTTTGATGAAACAGGTTCATGGAAAAATAATGATGTGCTGAATGATTGGGATGCTTCAGATAAAGAAACGGAGCTTTTGGATGATCAGAATTTTAATAAGACTCTGGAAGATTGTATTGAAGAATTACCGGTCAGATGGAAAATTCCACTAAAAATGTATTATCTTCATGAAAAAAAAGCACCGGAAGTAAGTCAGGAATTAAATATTTCTACGACTAATCTATGGAAGATTCTTCAACGAAGTAGAATGCAGCTGAGAGAATGCCTGGATTTTAACTGGTTTGCGAGATCGTAATGAATTATAAAAAATGTTAAAAAAAATTATTCATCTGATATTTTTGCCTTGCCGTGAAGCAACCCTGCTCATGGAAAAAAGAAATGCACAGACCATTTCCAGGAAAGAAGACTGGAAGCTTTCCGTGCATCTTAAAATCTGTAAATGGTGCAGGGCATACAAAGAAAAGCTGGAAATTTTAGACGATATTTTGAAAAGAAAACTTTCTCAGAAAGAGGAGAGTGAAGTTAATCAATCTGATATTCAGGATTTTAAAAACAAAGTGCTCGAAAAATTAGACATTTAAGAAAAACTTTGTCAGGATTTTGAAATTGTTCCGACTATACTTTTGAAAATATTAAAGTAGTCATTCAAAATCTTAAAATATGAACGGAACATTACAACAATTTACAAAAATAAGACCGGGATATTACCTTTCGCTTTTTCGGAGCTGCTCTTATTTTACTATGGATCGGAATTTTCAAATTTACACCGACGGAAGCCAATGCTATAAAACCTTTGGTGGAAAACCATTTTCTCACTTTTTTCGTCTATGATTTTATGGGCGTTCAGGCTGTGTCAAATGCTATCGGAGTGATAGAAATTATCATTGCCTTTTTACTGATATTTAGTGTGAAATTTGCATTTCTGAAAAGATATGCAGGAGTGGCAATGACCATTACTTTTCTAGTGACATTAAGCTATTTGTTTACAACACCGGGAATATGGAAAATAGTGGATGGAATACCTGTTACAGATTTTTTTATCCTGAAAGACGTGATGTTTCTGGGATTTGGATTAACACTGTTTCAAAATAATTAAAAATGAATAAAAAGATAAATATGAAAAATATACTTATAATGCTTGGAATTATTCTGGGTATAGCCGTATTTGCTACAAAATCAGGGTTTTTAAATTCAAAGCCCAAAGAAGTAAAAAAAGAAAAAGAAAATCAAGAAATTATGGACAATAAAAACGTAAGAGAAATTTATTTTGCAGGCGGGTGTTTTTGGGGAACAGAACATTTTTTTCAACAGATTCGCGGAGTTGTGGCTACCGAGGTAGGTTATGCTAACGGGAAAACCAACAATCCAACTTATGAAGAAGTGGTAAGTCATACAACAGGTTTTGCGGAAACCGTAAAAGTGAAATATGATGCCACTCAGGTTGACCTGAAATTATTAATTGATCTTTATTTCAAAACCATTGATCCTACAAGTCTGAACAAACAGGGAAATGACAGAGGAGATCAGTACAGAACCGGAATTTATTATACCGAAAAAGGAGATGATGTTGTAGTAAAAGAGGAGGTTCAGAAATTGGCTAAAAATTATAATAAGCCGGTGGTGGTTGAAACCATTCCGTTGAAAAATTTTTATAAAGCGGAAGATTATCACCAGGAATACCTGGATAAAAATCCGGGAGGTTACTGTCATATTGAACCGGGACTTTTTGAAATGGCGAGAAATGCAAACCCACTTCCAAAGGCAAAATATCAAAAACAGGATAAAAAAGTTTTAAAAGATAAGTTATCTCCGGAACAATACAGGGTAACTCAGGAAAACGGAACAGAAAGACCATTCCAGAATGAATACTGGGATGAAACCCGTGAAGGGATCTATGTAGATATTACAACGGGGGAGCCTTTATTTATTTCAACAGATAAATTTGAATCCGGTTGCGGATGGCCAAGTTTTTCAAAACCGATTACTAAAAAATTAATTGATGAAAAAATGGACAGGTCTGCCGGAATGACCAGAGTGGAAGTAAGAAGTAAAACCGGAGATGCCCATTTGGGGCACGTTTTCAATGACGGCCCGGCGGATAAAGGAGGCTTACGCTACTGTATCAACAGTGCCTCACTGAAGTTTATTCCAAAAGCGGAAATGGAAGAAAAAGGATATGGAGAATACATTTCTCTGCTGGATAAAAAGTAAATAATCAAGTGAAAGTAAGGCTGTCGAAAGACGGCCTTTTTTGTTTTAAGTTATACGCAAAGCCGCAAGTTTTTTAAATGTGCTATGCTTTAAGGCGCAAAGAAGTTTAATCATATGCTATTGAGAAAAATAAATCACGTAGAAATTTATAGCCGAAAATCTATGATTTTCTTGCGTCTTAAAAACATAGGGTAGGACGGTCATCTTTTGCGACTTTGCGATTAACTAATTCATTGCATTTGAAATCTTTCTTTAATACTGAGTATAGAAAGATTCAGCAATATTAAGAAACTGAAAATAATAAGAAAAACTTCTCCGGGTAGTTTTCTTAAAACATCTTTAAACTTTTCATAGCCTTTGGGCTCAATAAATTTTAAATAAGCTTCTCCATTATTTTCAACTCCGGAATCTATAGCAACAATATAATCATTACAAAGCAAACAAGGCTCGGAATTCGGATTTATATAAGAATGAATAGCAAAAAGATGTCCCGTTTTTTCAATATCCAAAGTATATTCTTCCTGTTCTGCAATGATCATGTCGTTTAACAGAGAAACGAAATCACCATAGGTATTCTTATCACCCAGAATGAATTCAATTCCGGTTTCTTTTTGATTTCTTTCTTTAAGTTTTTTGATTTCTGAAATATAAAGTTGAGAATTCGCTTTTGCAGCATTCGGATCTATTTTTACCTTTTTGTAATTCCATTTTCTCATTGGCTCAAAAGAAATTTTGTTATTAATATCACCTCTGGACCTGATTTTAGCAGGAAGTCCGATATCAATCATATTAAGATTGATGGTGTCGAATTTCTGATTTCCATAATACCAAAACAAAATCGGAATCAGCAAAGCACTGATTAGTCCCGGAACGTAGTAAACCTTTTTCAGGGATATTATTTTCCAAAATCCAATGAAAATTTTAAGCCAAAAAAAGTGATCCGAACGAACCACTTTAATTTTTAGATATTTAAAATTCATTGATTTTTTAGCCAAAGTCCTACCAATCTCTTTTTCTCAGGATCCAGTAAGAACCAAAAATAAATATAACACACCAAACCAAACATGCGATCATACTTTCCGTAGGGTAATGGAATTCATATTTTAATCCCATCATTTTGGCCATATTCAGCCTCATCATAGGATTGGGAATAAGGCTCGACATGCTTTCCAGCGGGAGAAGGTGAGTGATAAAAAAGTCATTTTGAAGCACTTCATTTCTCTGAGGGCCCTGCATTCCGCTTACCTTTGAAAATGTTTCTATGGCTGTCAGAATACTTTCACCGATCCAGAAAACAAAGAATGCAAGAAAAACAAACACAGATTTTCTCAACAGAATGGAAAGAAACATCAGGAAACAAAAGAAAGTAAACAGCTTTACAAAATAGTTCCCGATAAAGAAAATTTCTTTAAAAACCATTCCAGATTCTGTGGTATTGGAATATTGATATCCCAGCAAGATGGTAATTAAGAATACAATTAAAGTTGATACAACAGTAAAAATACCTATAGTTAATAACTTGGAGCCAATAAATTCGTTCCTGCTTAATCCGTCAATGGTATTTTGTTTAAACATCCTGTTGCTGAATTCCTGTGAAATGGAAAAAACGATGATTAGTCCCAGGAAGATTTTCAGTAAAGCAACAATCCATGTAGTGAAATTCCAGATTTCAGGAAAATTGTAAATCCCCTGTTCTTTTAAATTGATGGTTGCCCCGAAAAGGTCGAAATCAACCAGCCCAATGAAAAGCAACGCAATTAAAATAGCAAAATACAGGATGGTAAAAACCCTAAATGGTCTGTAGTTCAGGTTTTTGTAATATTCGAGTTTTAATAATTTAAGCATGGTTGTTTGTGTTTTTTACAAGTTCAAGGAATTGAGTTTCAAGAGACAGCTTTTTCTTCGTTAAATGAGACAGGAAAATCCCTCTTTCCACAAGTTTCTGATTCAGGGCTGATGCAGAAACGGAAGCGTCTTCGCGGATCTGTGCCTTAATAATTTCGCCGTCAGATTTAACGGAAGTAAACCACTGCAACTCTTCCAGTGCATTTAAAAGCTGAGTATTATTATCCGCTTTTAATTCAAAATAACCTTTATTATTGGTCATTTCATCCACTCTTCCGGAGTAGATCGAATTCCCTTCTTTAAGTACGATTACATGGCTGCATATCTTTTCAATCTCATCCAGAAGGTGACTTGCGATGATAATCGTAATACCCTGTTTGGCAATACTAGAGATAATCTCCCTGATCTGAATGATTCCTTCAGGGTCAAGGCCGTTGGTAGGCTCATCCAGAATCATCACTTCAGGATTGTTGAGCATTGCGGAAGCAATAGCCAGACGCTGTTTCATTCCCAGTGAAAAAGTTCTGAAAGTATCTTTTTTTCTTTCAAAAAGACCCACTGTTTTTAAAACTTCATCAATCCTCTCGTAAGGAGCATGTTTGATCTCTGCTACTATTTTCAGATTGGTTTCAGCGCTGAGGTAAGGGTAGAAGTTGGGCTGTTCAATGATTGCACCTATTTTTTTCAGTGTATCAGGGTCGGTGCCTTTCTTTCCAAACCAGTACCAGTCTCCACTTGTAGGGTTTATCGTTGAAAGAAGCATTCCGAATGTTGTTGATTTTCCACTTCCGTTGGGTCCAAGAAGACCATAAACATTACCTCTTTCCACATCAAAAGAGATATTGTTTACTACGACTCTCTTAAATTTCTTAGTCAGATTTTTGACTGATAAAATTTTCTCCATGTAATTTGTTTTACATAGTAGTAGTCTATATAATTTACGAAATGTTACAAGAATAGATTAAATTGTCTGAAATTTTTAAGATTAAAACATTAATTTTGATAGTATAATTTGTGAATATGAAGTTAATCGAACTTGCAAAGGAATTGAATGTTTCGGCAGAAGCTATTAAACAGTTTATACAGGATTTTGATCTTGAGCCGGGGATCTGTGTCAGTACAAACTTTGAGGTGAAAACAGATTTTGAAAAATTTGCCCGTGAAAATGTAGATTTTTTGAGACAGTATGAAAAAGACCTTGATAAGACCAAGACTTTGGAGGAAATAGCGAAAACCATTAATCAGCCTAAAGAAAAGGTAGAAAAAGCCATAAAAGAAACCAATCCGAATATTTTTGATAACGGGTTTTTCCGTTCTTCTATTTCCAGCTACGGAATTGACAATAAATTAGGCGGGAATTACCAGTTTGTATACAATTATTTTGGACATAAAACGAGTCTTCAGCATAGAGATTTTATTGGATACAGAGATCTTTTTTTCTATATTTCAGGAGTTCTGGAACCCTTTTTAAATGAGCGGCAGATCAAAGACTGGGGAATTAATAAGCCGGCAGGAATTATTTTATACGGTCCTCCGGGAAGCGGTAAAATTTTCTGGGCCAATAAGATTGCGGAGATTATAGGTTACCAGTTTAAGGAGGTAAAGAAGAATTATCTGGGAACTTCTTTTGTAGACGGAAATAAAACTGATTTTAACGATTTTCTGGTGACCATGATGAGCCAGGATAAAGTGCTTCTGTTTCTTGATGATTTTGATGAAATTATGATGGAAAGAAAAGCGGAAACGGATGTGGCTTCCTGCAACCTGGAAACCCAGGAAATGATTCTTCACTATATCGGAAAATTTGAACAGGAAGGTCTATTGATGGTGGGCTCTGCCAATTCGGTATCTGAAATAGATGAAGAAATTCTGGCTCCGGGTAGATTTGATGTGATGATTCCGGTTTTTCCACCCAATGCAGCAGAGCGTTCTGAAATTATTCTTTATGCGATGACCAAAGGATTGGAGAATGATTCCCTGCTTTATAAAATCCTTAAAAATAATAAGGCGGATAAAGTTCCTTTCTGGCACGGAGTATCCTCCAGAATGAAGGTTTTCAGCAATACCATGCTGATTGATTTTACACAGAGCCTGAAAAAACGTATCAAAAACCTTTATCAGAGAACCAAAAATGAAAATCTGAAAATAGACCAGAATCTTCTGAACGGAGCCTTAAGAGATGCAACCGGAAAGCTTACCGAAGAATATCTGGAGCAGATTGCAAGATTTTTAGCTGATGCAATCATTAATAACCTTGATGATTTTCAATACAGGATACAGGCTTTAAGAACTGAGCTTGAAACCTATAGAGTGGTAGAAGAGCCGAGAAGGGAAATCGGTTTTCACCATAATGGAGAAGAAACGGATAAAAGTTGAGCATTTAGAGCTATGAGTTGAGAGTTATGAATTATGAGTTATGAGTTATGAGTTATGAATTATGAGTTGAAAGAAAAACCTTATGGCAAATATTAAATTAGCCGTTAATATATTAATGATTCATAATTCATAACTCTCAACTCATTACCTTCTTTCCCACCAATTCATAATCTCTTCCGTTACCCGATCTACATCAAATTCAAAGGAATAATAACCATAAGTAATGATCAGTTCGCTCTCTATGGCTCCTTTTATTTTTTCCGGTAGAGCACCATTTTCAAGATGTTTTAAAATTTTGTGGGTAACCAGGTCAATCTGGCTTTCAGAGGCGTTGGGAATCATATCCAGGAAATTGATAATCTTTTTAAGGTTTGTAAAATTGCCGCTGGATTCATTAATTAATGTGTTCATGCTCATTTGTATTTTTAGATTATTAGTTTTGATAAATGTAAATATAGCTAAAGATTAAATTTATTTTATCCTTATTTTTGCAAAAAAGAAAAAATTCGTGATTAATAACGACCAGATAAAACAAGTTCAATCCAGAATTGAAGACCTTCATAAATATCTTCAGATTGAAAAAAAGAAGATAGAGATTACCAATGATGATGAGAAAACAGCAGCTCCCGGCTTCTGGGATACTCCGAAAGAGGCGGAAGCGTTCCTTAAACAGCTTCGCTCTAAAAAGAAATGGGTGGAAGATTACGAAGATATCAATACCCAGTTTGAAGACTTGCAAGTATTGATGGAATTTGCAAAAGAAGATCCGGATTCTGAAAAGGAACTGGACGAAGCTTTCCCGAAACTGGTAGAAAAAATTGAGGACCTCGAATTTAAAAATATGCTTTCCAATGAAGGGGATGAGCTTTCTGCCGTATTACAGATCACAGCCGGAGCCGGAGGTACGGAAAGTTGTGACTGGGCTTCCATGCTGATGAGAATGTACACCATGTGGGCAGAAAAACAAGGCTATAAAATCAGGGAACTCAATTTTCAGGAAGGTGAAGTTGCCGGAGTGAAAACCGTTACCTTGGAAATAGATGGCGAATATGCTTTCGGATACCTCAAAGGAGAAAATGGTGTGCACCGTTTGGTAAGAATTTCACCTTTCGACAGTAATGCCAAGCGACATACAAGTTTTGTTTCTGTATATGTTTATCCGTTGGTGGATGATACTATTGAAATCAATATCAATCCTGCGGATATCAGCTTTGAAACAATGAGGTCTTCCGGTGCTGGCGGGCAGAACGTAAATAAAGTGGAAACAGCAGTACGCCTTCGTCACGCCCCTACAGGAATTATTATTGAAAACTCAGAATCCCGGTCACAGCTTCAGAATAAAGAAAAGGCTATGCAATTGCTTCGTTCTAGGTTATATGAAATGGAGCTTGAAGAACGAATGAGAGCCCGAAACGAAATTGAGGCCAATAAAATGAAAATCGAGTGGGGAAGCCAGATCAGGAATTATGTTATGCATCCTTATAAGCTGGTAAAAGATGTACGTTCCGGGCATGAAACGTCTGATGTGGATTCTGTAATGAACGGAAACCTTACCCCATTCCTTAAAGCGTTTCTGATGGCAGATGGGACGGCAGTTTCCGATGATGATATGGACCTATAAATATCATGTTTGAATTTTAGTTAAAATCTTATAATATATTTCCGTTTCAGATTTTTTAAGCTTACTTTTGTTACTTATCAATACGTATGGAAGATTTCAATAGTTGGAAGGATTTATTAAACCCTGAGTTTTATATCAAAATGGGTGGGTTTTGGCTGATTTTATTTATTGTTTTTGCTGAAACAGGTCTGTTTGTAGGATTTTTTTTACCGGGTGACTCTTTATTATTTGTTTCAGGAATTTATGCCGTTGAAATCATCAAAGAGACTTTTGGTTCCACAGGGAACGATTTTTTAGATACAACCATTCTGGCAACAAGTGTTTCTCTTGCCGCTATCATAGGAAATGAAGTGGGATATTATTTTGGAGTAAAAACAGGTCCTACATTATATAAGAAGCAGGATACAATGCTTTTTAAGAAAAAATACCTTTATCAGGCTCATAATTTCTTTGAAAAACATGGTGCTTTGGCTATCATAATGGCAAGGTTTTTACCGGTGGTAAGAACTTTTACCCCTATTGTAGCGGGAATCGTGAAAATGGATAAAAAAGAATTCTTAAGAGATAATATTATCGGAGCTGTTCTGTGGTCATTCCTTTTGATCTTTGCAGGGCATTATCTGGATAAATTATTTATCGAGCAGTTCGGAATCGATCTGAAAAAGAAACTGGAACTTATTATTTTAGTAATTGTATTAGTAACAACACTGCCGGTGATTATCAAATTTTTATTTGGAAAAAAAGAAGATTTTTCCAAATATGAAGATCAGGATTTTGAATAACTATAAAAGTTAAAGTATAAAAGCTGTTCCGGAAGGGGCAGCTTTTTTTAGAGTTATGAATTATGAGTTAAGAGTTAAGAGTTATCAATGTTAATGGATAATTTAACATCTACCGTCAGACCTTCTTTAAACTCTCAACTCTCAACTCTCAACTCTTAACTCATAATTCATAACTCATAACTCTTCACTCCTTAACCCATTCCAGAATATTAGGATAAATAATACTGTCTCTTTTCCTTTTACTGAAAAATCTGGGTGCGTGTCCCGTGTTTTTCATAAAGATCAGTTTATGAGGTATATTTTGACTTGCCAGGGCGGAATCTAATGCTAAGCCCTGATGCTGATTTACCAGAAAATCCTGATTTCCCTGAAATAAAAGGGTAGGAACATTGGTAATATTGGCAATGGGACTTGCTTTTTTAAATTCTTCAGAGACATTTTTACGGTTAAACTTTGTACCTACCACTTTCTGAACCGTAGGGGATGTATATTTTGAATAAAAAGAACGTAAATATTCTTCGGAATAAAAATCGGTTGGGCCGCTCAGAGAAATGATTTTTTTAATCTGGTCCGGATTCTGGTAGCCGTATAATAAGGCAAGGTGACCGCCCGCACTTTCACCTAAAAGGATGTAATGATCAGGCTGTAATTCTGCTTTGTCGGCCAATGAATTAAATTTAGTGATTACTGAGCGTATATCTTCCAGCTGCTCCCGGTAGGTGATCTTCTTTGATTTTGAGACCGGCCTGTAGTTCATATTAATACTTGGAATATTATGATTAAACAGCATTTTCTGAATCTGGATCATATGCTCTTTCCGTCCATATTTCCAGGCACCACCGTGTACAATCAAAACAACCGGGGAATCTTTGGCATATTCTGAAGGTAGAAAGACATCCATTTTCTGTCTTTTATGTTCACCGTATTTTAAATTGTAAATTTTTTGCTGGTTATTGGTCCCTACCCAGACCCGGAATCTGGAATTACATGAATTGAGTAAAAAGCTGATACATCCTAAAACAAAAAAATGATATCTGAGAACGAGCTTTTTCATAGGTTAAATGTACACAAATATAGTGGTAAAAAGTAGTCGGGGTCTTATGATTTTTCTCTTACTGAATGTTGATTTTTAGCTTGAAAAAATAAATTTAATTCTCATCTCTTTTTTGATATGATTATCTTTTCTTTGTTAAATTCATTCTAAAAGAAAATGAAAACTAGAATTAAATAACTATTTTTGTCCGACTTAACATATATTAAAAAAAGATTAAAATAATATGGCATCCGGTTTCTTTGCAATTTTAGATGATATCGCGGCTTTGATGGATGATGTGGCCGTTACAAGTAAACTGGCAACACAGAAAACAGCAGGGATTTTAGGAGATGATTTAGCTGTAAATGCGGAAAAAGCCACCGGATTTCTTTCTTCCCGGGAATTGCCGGTTTTATGGGCGATTACAAAAGGTTCTTTCATCAATAAATTAATTATACTTCCTGTTGCGTTTTTGCTTAACTGGCTGTACAAGCCGGCGATCGAAGTTATTCTTATCCTGGGAGGTCTGTACCTGGCATTTGAAGGTATGGAAAAGATTATCGAATTTCTGTTTCACCGTGCCAAAAAAGGGCATGAAGTGGTAGAAGAAAGCACGAAAAGTGAAGATTCTGAAGACTCTGAAAAAGCAAAAATAAAATCTGCGATTACTACAGACTTTATCCTTTCCATAGAAATTGTAATTATTGCTTTGGGAACTGTGATCCAGGAAAATCATCCTTTGCTGACCCAGATTCTTACGGTGACTTTTGTTTCGTTTTTAGCAACGGTAGGGGTTTACGGAATCGTTGCTCTGATTGTAAGAATGGATGACGCCGGGTTTAAGCTGATCAGAAAAAGCAATGACAAAGGTTTTTTTTCAAAATTAGGACATTTATTGGTCAAAGCCCTGCCGGTTATTATTAAAATGTTGGGAGTAGTGGGCACCATTGCTCTGATTCTGGTATCGGGAGGCATTTTTGCTCATAATATCCATTACCTTCATGAGTTATTTCCGACCTGGCCATCCATATTGAAAGAATTTACATTCGGAATTGCAGGTGGGCTTGCAGCTGTAGCTATTTTTACCCTGGGAAAGAAAATATATTCCCTTGTTATCCGCAGATAGATTTTGTCTGTAAAACTTCAGAATATCAGTTATATTTAAAATATGAGGAGAAGTTTATCCATAGATGTACTGAAAATCATACTGGCATTTTTTGTCGTTTTTTTACATATGCATCTTTTGAGAGATTCTTATCCGAAGCTGAGCTATGTATTGGTTAACGGGCTTTTTAGAATTGGAGTGCCGGTTTTTCTGATTATAACGGGATATTATTTCTATCATATCGATACTGCCGGTAAACTGAAAAAATGGCTGGTAAGACTATTTTTACTGTATGCGCTCTGGTCGGTTATCTATATTCCGTTCTGGAAAGATGATGATTCATGGATACTGAATGTGATTTTTGGTTACCATCATTTGTGGTATCTGATCGGGACTTTTTTTGCAGGCATTATATTGTTTTTTTTAAGAAAGAAATCTACCGTTACTCTGGCTGCAATGAGCCTGATATTATTCTGTTGTGGATATGGTATTCAGCTTTTGGGAAATCTTCACCCTTTCCCTGGAAAAGCAGATTCCACTTTAAATGCATATCCATTGTACCGGAATTTTTTATTTGTTTGCTTTCCCTTTCTTTCAATAGGTTTTCTGATTAAAAAGCTGAATACAGAGGTAAAGTTAAAGCCTTCATTGTTCCAGGTTCTGCTGGTAACCGGGTTGGTTATTTTTGAAGCTTTTTGTAATTATCAATTTATTGGATTAAACAAAAAAGATAGTATTGATCTGCTTTTTTCATTGATGATAGCCTGTCCTCTAGTGTTTTTATATGGCAAAAGTAAAGTACTGCTTTCTGATTCTAAAATTTTAGCGAACCTATCTACAGCAATTTATCTGGTTCATCCACTTCTTATGAAGCTGATGTTGGGAAGGCATTTCTCCGCTTATGAAACTGCTGTTTTTATAGTGGTATTGCTGATAGTAAGCATACTTCTGGTATATGCCAACAGGAAAATAAAATATCTGCTTTAAGCTTACTTATATTTTCGTTGAGGCTTGAAATAAAAAAAGAGACCTTTAATTAAGGCCTCTTAGATATTTTTAATTGAATAAATCTTTCACTTTGTCAAAGAAAGTTTTTTCTTTTCCGGAAGGTTCTGCAACCATTTCTCCGCTTGACATCTGGTTTTCGAAGAATTCTTTCTGTTCTTTTGTCAGCTTTTGCGGTGTCCATACATTGATATGAATAAACATATCACCTTTACCATAGCTGTCGATACTTGGAAGGCCTTTTCCTGCTAATCTTAGAATTTTTCCGGACTGTGTTCCAGGTTCGATCGTGATCTTCACTTTTCCGCCAACGGTAGGAACTTCTTTTTTAGTTCCCAATGCTGCTTCTGCAAATGAAATGTATAATTCCTGGTGAAGATTGTCACCTTCTCTTTTGATTACTTTATCTACTTCCTCTTCTACAATCACCAATAGATCTCCAGGGATTCCACCGAATGGAGCGTCATTCCCTTTTCCTCTTACATTAAGCTGAATTCCGTCTCTTGCTCCTGCTGGAATATTGATTGTGATTTCTTCTTCATCCTTTACCAAGCCTTGTGCATTGGCACCTGGCGGGATTTTATCCGCAACTTTTCCGATTCCCTGACAGGTTCCACAGGTCGTCTGGGTTTGCATTTGTCCGAACATGGTGTTCATTACTTTCAACTGAACCCCTGAACCGTTACATGTAGGACAGGTTTTTGAAGTGGCGCCTTCCGCCATCTTCATTTTCTTTACTTTAAGAGTCTTCTGGGTTCCGTTCACCATCTCTTCAAGATTCAGTTTAATTCTGATCCTTAAATTAGAACCTTTCACCTGCTGACGTCCCCCGCCGCCAAAACCACCGCCACCGAAATGACCACCGAAAATATCTCCAAACTGGCTGAAAATATCTTCCATATTCATTCCGCCGCCGAATCCTCCACCGCCGAATCCTCCGTTTCCGCCAACACCTGCGTGACCAAACTGGTCATATCTCGCCCGTTTCTGGTCATCACTTAATACTTCGTAAGCTTCAGCAGCCTCTTTAAATTTTTCTTCGGCTTCCTTATCTCCCGGATTTTTATCAGGGTGAAATTTAATGGCCATTTTACGGTATGCTTTCTTTATTTCATCGGCTGATGCAGATTTGCTGATTTCAAGAACCTCGTAATAATCTCTTTTTGACATGACAATTTATGATTGATTATTGATAAATGATAATAAAAATTCAGAGAGGAAGAAGTAAATATAAACCATTACCACTCATCATTTATCACTTATTAATATTAATTTCCCGTTACCACTTTTGCAAAACGGATTACTTTATCACCTAAAGTATAGCCGGTTTCGATAACATCTACAATTTTACCCTTTAAATCTTCTGAAGGGGCAGGGATTTGGGTAATCGCTTCGTGAAGATCTACATTAAAGCTGTCTCCGGCTTTTACTTCCATAGTTTTTAACCCTTTTTCAGTCAGTTTATTTTTGAATTTCTGATAAATAAGTTCAACCCCCTGAAGATCTGAAGGATTTCCGTTTTTAGCAATTTCTTTTAAGGCCCTTTCGAAATCATCCAAAACCCCAAGCATAGAAACCATCATATCCTGATTGGCATATTGGAAGAATTCCATTTTCTCTTTGGAAGTTCTTTTTTTATAATTTTCAAATTCTGCATAAAGACGGATGTAACGATCTTTTTCTTCTGCCAAAAGTTCTTCTGCAGTAGGAGTATTTGTCACATTTTCTTCAGAAGATGTTTCGTTCTGAATGTTGTTTTCTTCTTGTTTATTGATGTTTTCTTCGTTGATATCCTGATTTTCCATGTTCAATAACTATTTTAAAGATGTTTTAGTCAAAGATTCGGCCAAATAAGAAATCTGGACATTAAGTCACAAAAAGTGAAAGCGGATATGGTGAAAGATCAATAGTGAAAAGTCAATAGTCAATTTTTAAACCTGTCTTTATTTTCAATATTGATTTTATTAAGAATCCGGATATTTAAAATTGGCAAATGATATAAATTCACCTCTCACAATTCAGTTTTCACTATTGACTATTCTCCAAAAAAAGTCTGGTATAATAAATAAAGGTTTAAAATAATAATGATAAAAGAAATTATCCAGACACAAACCTTTAGAAATGGCTTATTGACAAATTCACCCATTTTGGCTTTATCGCTGGTAAACATAACCAGGGGAACTACCGCAAAGCTTAGCTGCATGGATAAAATAACCTGGCTTAAAACCAATAATTCCGTCGTTCCCTCTTCACCATACAGGATGGTAACGATTAATGCCGGAATTACCGCAATAAGCCTTGTTATTAATCTTCGCAGCCAGGGTTTCAGTCTTATGTTGAGGAAGCCTTCCATAACGATTTGTCCGGCTAAAGTTCCCGTTAATGTTGAGTTTTGACCTGAGGCTAATAAAGCAATGGCAAACGCAATGCTTGCCATGGAGGCCCCTAAAATAGGCGTTAACATTTTATAGGCATCATGAATATCAGCAACGTGCTTATTGCCGGTGATATGGAACGTTGCAGCTGCCAGAATGAGTATGGCTCCGTTGATAAAAAAAGCCAGCATTAAGGAAACCGTACTGTCTAGAGTGGCAAATTTTATTGCTTCCTTTTTTCCTTCACGGTCACGGGTATAGTCTCTTGTCTGTACAATGCTGCTGTGGAGATAGAGATTATGGGGCATCACGGTTGCTCCAAGGATTCCTATTGCAATATAGAGCATTGCGGGATTCTGGATAATCTCTTTTTGCGGAACCAGGCCTCCTAAAATCTCATTGACTGCAGGTTTTGAGATGACGATCTCATAAATAAAACAGGCGAGAATAATGAATATAAGCCCGCCGACGATACTTTCAATCCATCTGAAACCTTTTGCCTGAAGAAGCAGGATGATCAGTACATCCACTGTTGTAATAACAATTCCCCACGTCAATGGAATATGGAAAAGTAAGTTTAAGGCAATGGCAGAACCGATTACTTCGGCTAAATCACAGGCTGCAATAGCAATTTCACAAAGTATCCAGAGGATAAAGTTGGTGGTAGGATTAAAATGATCTCTGCAGGCCTGTGCCAGATCTCTTTCTGCAACAACGCCTAATTTTACGGATAAATGCTGCAAAACCATCGCAAAAATATTTGAAATAAGAATTACGGAAAGCAGAGTATAGCCAAACTGAGCGCCACCGGCAATATCCGTAGCCCAGTTTCCGGGATCCATATATCCAACAGCAACCATAAGCCCAGGACCTGCAAAGGCCAGATATTTTCTCCAGAAACTCCCATTTTTTGGGACTTTAATGGACGAATAAACTTCCGATAATGAAGGTGTTGATTTATCTTTACGCCAGGCGTTTTTTAAATTAAAATTCATAAATGTTAGAATTGACTAACAAATGTAATTAAATAAATGAAAAAACCATACATACGAAAAGAAAAAATCCCGGAAAATTTTTCCGGGATTTTAAATTTATATTGTTGAAAGATTATTTTGCAAATCTTACTGCCATTTTTCTGTCAACAGCTCTTTCGGCGTCAGAAGCTTTGGCATCTACTGTAGCAAATTTGCTTCCGTAGCCTTCAGCTTCTAAAACCTGTGCTCCAACCCCTTGTTTCCCAAGCCAATCTTTGATAAAAGTAGCTCTGGCTGTTGAAAGTTTTACATTATTGGCTTCATTACCCACTTTATCTGTATACCCTCCAATTTTAATTTTGGCATCGGGGAAAGCTTTTAAAATTGCTGACAGATTTTCAAGCTGTCCCTGAGAACCTGCTTCCAATTCGGTAGAGCTTCCCATTTTGAAATTTACATGGTCAAAATCATACCATTTATCTTTCAAAGCAGCATCATCTTTAGCATTTTTGTAGCCATCAGATTTCAGGAAAGCAATCATCTGATCTTCCATTCCGCCTTTATATCCTTTAAGAATTGTACCGTTCAGGTCGATATTCTCATCGGTTTTTGTGGTAGCAGGCATTGCTGCTGCGGTATCTGCCGGAGAAACTGCCGTTGCTGTATCCATAGGTGTACCAGTAGAGTCCCCTGCAACCGTTGTGGTGGTTGTTTCTTTTTTCTCACATTGCTTCCATAAGAAATAGGCAGCTGCAATCAGTAACAGAAGCGGAAGCAGCCATTTCCATATAGAGCCGCCACCGCCACTTTCATTATTCCTGTCCGGATTGGTTCCGGTAGGAGTGGTACTTCTGGTAACTTCTATTTTAGGTTCTTCCTGAGGCGGTGTTTTTATTGCATCATTATCATTATCAAACTTATATCCTTTAGCCCAGTCACCAATATTTAATGATGCTAAAGAAAGCCCTGCAGGTAACAAGGTGGAAATAATTCCTTTCTGGTCATTCAGCAGACCTGAAATACCGGACTTATCCAGATTATTATCGGCCGCATATTTCCCGACAGATCCTAATGTGGCTCCTGTCACCAAATTTAATAAAGAACTTGATGAATTATTACTGATCCCCGCAAAAGTAGCAATTGAGTTGACCAATCCTCCAATTTTATCACCAAAAATTGATGACAGCAAAGTAGAGATAATAGAGTTATTAGAAGAGTTCCCGAGAAGATTTCCTAAAATCCCGCTGGATGAGGCTCCACTAATTGCATCTAAAACTCCGGGATTGTCTGCATTGTTTGCTAATCCTCCCACAACTGCCGGCAAAAGGCCTCCAATTGCTTTTGAAATACCAGATTCACTTTCTCCGAGCTGTGATGCAGCCTGAGACACTAAAGCAGGACCCAATTGTCCTTTAATTAAGTCGATGACGTTTAAAGACATAATAAATTTTTTTGAGATTAATGTTGTTATAAATTTAAACAAAAAATCTGCTTAAAAGTTAGTTTCTTTAAATATTTCTTTAAACTTTAATTAAAATTTTGAAAAATTATCAAAATTTTAATAGGCTTTAGCAAATAGTACACGTCTCTGTGACGGTTTTCCGGAAATAAGCGAAATGCCTGCTTCTACGTCATCATCCAAAGGAATACACCTGATTGTTGCCTTTGTTTCTTCTTTGATCTGTTCTTCTTCTTCAGCTGTACCATCCCAATGAGCATAAATAAAACCTCCTTTTTCTTCCAGAACTTTTTTAAACTCTTCATAGGTATCTGCTTTAGTGATATTATCCTTTCTGAAGTTTAAGGCCCTATTGTAAAGGTCTTTCTGGATCGTTTTCAATAGTTCATCAATATAGGAATCCAGCCCTTCAATAGAATGAGTTTCTTTGGTAAGATTATCTCTTCTTGCGATTTCTACGGATTTGTTTTCAAGATCCTTTGGCCCGATTGCAATTCTTACAGGAACTCCTTTTAATTCGTATTCTGCAAATTTCCAGCCCGGCTTATTATGGGTATCATTATCGAACTTCACAGAAATACCTTTAGCTTTTAATTTAGCCTGGATATCCAGTGCAACCTCGCTGATCTGGTCTAACTGTTCTTCTCCTTTGAAGATAGGGACAATAACCACCTGGATCGGGGCTAAAGTAGGAGGCAGTACCAATCCGAAATCATCGGAGTGGGTCATGATCAAAGCTCCCATCAAACGGGTGGAAGTGCCCCATGAAGTAGCCCAAGCATATTCTATTTTTCCTTCTTTATTGGTGAATTTTACGTCAAAAGCTTTTGCGAAATTCTGTCCTAAGAAGTGAGAAGTTCCCGCCTGAAGAGCTTTACCATCCTGCATTAATGCTTCGATGCAATAGGTTTCATCAGCTCCTGCAAATCTTTCGGATGGAGTCTTTAATCCCTGGATAACCGGCATTGCCATAAAGTTTTCAGCGAAATCTGCATATACCTTGTTCATTTTTTCCGCTTCTTCCACAGCCTCATCTTTGGTAGCATGAGCGGTGTGCCCTTCCTGCCATAAAAATTCTGCCGTTCTTAAAAATAAACGGGTTCTCATTTCCCAGCGTACAACATTGGCCCATTGGTTAATCAATATCGGTAAGTCTCTGTAAGACTGAATCCAGTTTTTATAAGTATTCCAGATAATTGCTTCTGAAGTTGGACGTACAATGAGTTCTTCTTCCAGTTTAGCATCCGGGTCCACGATTAGTTTATGTGGATTATCCGGATCTGTTTTTAATCTGTAATGGGTAACAACGGCACATTCTTTTGCAAAGCCTTCTGCATTTTTTTCTTCTGCCTCAAACAAGCTCTTGGGCACAAAAAGCGGAAAATAAGCATTAACGTGACCTGTTTCTTTAAACTTTTTGTCCATTTCATCACGCATTTTTTCCCAGATTGCATATCCGTATGGCTTGATCACCATGCATCCCCGCACCCCTGAGTTTTCAGCTAAATCTGCTTTTACAACCAATTCGTTATACCATTTGCTGTAATCTTCGCTTCTTGAGGTTAATTTTGCCATTATTTTTTTTAATTTTTTTAACTTTTCTATATTATTGTTATCTAAAAATAAAAATCTATTTTTGATAGATTTTTTACCAGTGTTTTTGGTACATTTTTGGTACAGATTGCAAATATAATTTAAATTAAAAATTTTTACGTTATCATGAAAAGAAATATACATAAAAATTTGTTTGGTTTGCTAAAATCTAAAGGCATTTTGGCTATATCAGGCGGATTACTGCTGATGTCTTGCGGAACCCAAATGGGTGGGTATAGCGAGACCGACGGGGTCTATTATGATCCCAACAAAGATACACTGCCAGAAGGAGTGATCATCAATGATGGCGGAAACAGAGTAGGAGACTACTACGACTATTATCAAGATTCAAACGTTATACAAAATGCGGAAGCCAATTCCCAGGAACAGGATAACAGATATAACTCATGGAGTGATACCAACTGGAATGGGAATGCCACAGATTCTGACTGGGGAAATTTTGCCGGTTCTCAAACGAATTATTATGATAATTCATGGAGCTGGGGCTCACCTTGGGGCTGGTATGGAGGTTACAGTCCTTATTGGGGCTGGAACAGAGGCTGGGGCTGGAGCTTCGGTATGTCTTTCGGCTGGGGAAATTCCTGGGGCTGGGGCGGATATAATCCTTACTGGGGTTATGGATATTCTCCATATTGGGGATATTACGACCCGTTCTGGGGTGGATATTATGGTGGCTGGTACGGAGGCGGATACTGGGGGAACGGATATTACAATCCTGTTTACAGAAGAAGCGGTGCCAACGGAAGAGGATTTAACAGCAATGCCGGCGGTAACGGCCTGAAAAAATATAACGGATACAACGGAGGTTTCAGAAACGGGAACGGATCAGGTCTGAAAAACAGCGGATCAGGATTCAGACAGAACGCGAATAGCGGCTTCAGACAAAATGCCAACGGTGGTTTCAGACAAGGAAATACTAATGGCGGCTTCAGACAGCAGAATAACGGTGGCTTCAGAAATCAATCCGGATACCGTAATCCGAATCCTCAGACAAGACCCAACTATAATTACGACCAACAACAGTCTCAGCCAAGATACAGAAATGACAGTGGCTTCAGATCCGGTGGTTTCAACAACTCAAGTTCAGGAAGCAGTGGCGGCTTCAGAGGCGGTTCTTCCGGTGGCAGTGGTGGATTCAGATCCGGCGGCGGTGGCGGCGGTTTCAGAGGCGGAAGATAATTTCAAACTTAATAACTATTCAAAAAAATAATGTTAAAAAAATCTTTAGTAATAATGAGCATTTCTGCTGCATTTTTTGCACAGGCTCAGGATGTTTCCGCGATCAGGAATTCTATTGATGTATACTCTAATTCTCCAATGACAGGTTCTGCAAAGTTCAATGCCATGGGAGGATCTAACGGGGCTTTGGGTGGAGATGCAAGTTCTCTGCTCACCAACCCTGCAGGATTAGGGGTTGCTATTTCTGGAGAAGTGAATGCTACATTATCCATTACAAGTAATAAAAATACCTCCTCTTTTGCAGGATCTTCTTACGGATATAATATCAATAAAGGAGATCTCGGAAACATAGGTGGGATCATGACTTTTCAATTGATGACCGAAAGGGCATGGAAGTTTATCAATGTCGGGGTTAACTTTTCCAATCAATCTATAGAAAATTATGTAGAAACACCGGGAAACAGTAATATAATCTATGATTTTGATGAAAATAACAGCTCATCGTTAGGACGTCACGCTTACGACCGTTATGGTAATTTGTCTAAAACAAGCGTTGGGGTAGGAGCCAACTACAACAATAATGTATATATCGGGGCAGGACTGAACTTTTTCAACCTGACTATGGATCAGTCTGATACGGCATCTTTTACCTCCCTTCAAAACGGATCCAGCGAGCTTTTCAGTAAGCAAAATACACCTTACTATGAAAGATCGTCCGGTTTTTCAGCTTCATTAGGGGTAATTGGTAAATTAAGCCCTAATTTCAGATTAGGGGCATCATTGGAAACTCCTACATTCTGGGATATCGACAGAAGCTATAATTTCTATAATGATCCTGTATACGGTGATGATTATGCTGTAGAAAACAGAAAGCTGACCACACCTCTTAAAGCCACGGTAAGTGCTGCTTTCGTTGCAAGCAAAAGCTTTTCAATGAACATAGATTATACCCTTGGTTTAACGAGACCAAAATATAAAGAGTATGGGCCTGCAGAATCAGAACTGAACGATTTCTTCAAAGATAATTATAAAAACGTATCTGAAGTGAGAGTAGGTGCAGAATACAGAGTGAAGCAGATCAGGGTAAGAGGAGGATATTCCTATGCTTCCAATCCTTTGGATGCGCTTACCATCAGCAGATTTAATAATGACGGTTCAGTAGGAGATGAGTCTTACGGCAATCTTATCTTAAACGACAGAAATGCTTTGTCATTCGGTCTTGGATATGATTTCAAATCATTCTATATTGATGCGACTTATCAGAATATAAGCACGAAGTATAGCAATCCGTTCATGCAAGGGACTGTAGATCCTGCAAATAATATAGAAGCCGGATATTATTCATCAAACAAATTGATATCAAGCGATTCATACGCAGTATCTGACGTGAAAAACAACAGAAATAACTTCTTTCTTACATTTGGATGGAAATTCTAATTTCCAGATTGTGTAAAGTGATTAAATGAGGCTCCGGACAATGTCCGGAGCTTTTATTTTTATATCAATTTTTTTTAATGGTGATGATGACCTGCATGAGGATGAGAATGGAACAGATGCATGATCAGGGCGAGAGAAACCCCTACGATCACCAGGCCTATTTTTAACCAGTCGATATTGTGGTTTTTGTTGCTTTCAAAAATAATAACCGAAGAAATATGTAAGAATATCCCACCTACAATGGCAAGGAAATAAGGTTGTAAATCAGGGTTGAAATAATTTCCCAATAACATTCCCAAAGGAGATGCCAGTGCAAATAAAGCAACGATCAGTAATGAAGGATAGGAGGGTTTGTTTTGTACAGAATCTTTTCTGTTGAACAAAAAAGCACCCAGAATAAATGAGATCGGGATATTGTGAAATATAATCCCCAGAAGATAAGGAGAGGCAAGGTTGTCTTCATTGGCCAAAGGAATCCCTTCAATAAATGCATGAATAAACAATCCTGCCATTAGGGCAACGGGAAGTATATTATGTTCATTATGATGATGAAAATGCCCGTGCTCAAAACCTTTAGTCAGTGCCTCCAGGATCATCTGTAACAGCACACCGAGGATAACGAAAATTCCCAGGTTGCCGCTTTCCTCAGAAGTATAAACTTGTGGAAAAACTTCATTTAAGCAAATCGTAATTAAAAAACCGGCACTTAAAATCAATAAATTTTTTGCCAGCTTTTCCTTTTTACCAAAATATTTTCCAAGGAATACCCCTGTAATTACACTTAAAATCAGTAAAAGAACTATGATCATACTTTTTTCTTAAATAAATTGATGCAACGGGTTGAAGTGTCTTTTTGAAAATCATTCAGCTGATAATCACCCCATATTTTTATCCTTTCAAAACCACATTCCGTAGCATAGGAATTAATGGCTTCCAAAGTGTGAAGTTTTACTTTTTCAAAGTAATGATAGGGCTTTCCGTCAACTTCAAAACGGATATCCTTGATGATATGCCTGCCTTCAATCTTTTTACAGACTTTAAAATTAATCTCTCCGCGGCTGATGATTGATTCAGGAAGAATGTTTCTCCTTACATATTCTTCATTCAGATAATCCAGAACAAAATATCCGCTGGGCTTTAAAGAATTATAAACAGACTGGAAAACTTTCTTATCATCACTTTCATTATCAAAATACCCGAAGCTTGTAAAAAGATTGAAAACAGCATCCATCGGATCTGCATCAATAGGGTTTCGCATATCATGAACATCAAAAAGCAAGGTCTGGTTTTCAAACTGTTTGTCAAATTCTATGCTCTGCCTTGATAAATCGAGCCCCAGCACATCATATCCAAGTTTATTAAGAAAAACAGAGTGTCTTCCCTTCCCGCAAGCCAGGTCAATGATTTTGGCAGAAGGCGGCAGCTGAAGGTCGGCAGTAAGTTTTGTAATGAAATTTTCTGCCTCAGTATAATCTCTGTTGCTATAAAGTAAATGATAATAAGGGGTATCAAACCAAGATTCAAACCATTCCATAATGCAAAAATAACTAAATTTGTGGTCTTAAAAGAAAAGTATTTTAAACATTAAAGTATTGAAAGATTCAATTAATTTAAAAATTGAACCCCTAATCTTTTAGTTTTTAAATCATTAAATCTTTTAATTGTAATAATATGGATACAGAAAATCTAAAAATTCAGATAAAGACATTCTTCGGACTGGAGCCGATCCTGGCAGAAGAAATCAAAAGATTGGGCGGACGTAACGTTGAAGTTAAAAACAGAGCCGTAAATTGTGAAGGTGACCTTGGCTTCCTTTATAAAATTAATTATTCTGCAAGAACTGCTTTAAAAATTTTAATTCCTGTTTTTGAATTTAAAGCTTTTAACCAGCACCAGTTTTATGACAGACTTTTTAAAGTGGAATGGGAACAGTTTATGGATGTTGACCAGTCATTTGCGATCGATTCAACCGTAAATTCCGAAACATTTAAGCATTCCCAGTTTGTAACACTGAAAATGAAAGATGCCATTGTGGATTATTTTCAGGAGAAGTTTAAAAAACGTCCGAATGTAGAGCCTAAAAGCCCGGATATTAAATTCCATCTTCATATCGACAGAGAGCTGGTGACTATTTCCCTGGATTCTTCCGGTGATCCTTTATTCAAAAGAGGATACAGAAAAGAACAGGGTGAAGCTCCTATTAATGAAGTTCTCGCAAGCGGAATGCTTCAGCTTGCAGGTTGGGACGGAAAAGGTAATTTCCTTGATCCGATGTGCGGTTCCGGAACGCTTTTAATAGAAGCGGCGATGATTGCGATGGATCTTCCTGCACAGCTTTTCAGAAAAAGGTTTGCTTTCCAGAACTGGAAAAATTACGATGCTGAACTGTTTAACAAAATCAAAGAAGTCAGAGTAAACAGGATCAAAGAATTTACCGGGAAAATTGTAGGTTACGATATCGATGCAAGAATGTTGAATGCAGCAAGAATTAATATTGAGTCTGCGGAAATGGAAGATGTGATCGAAGTGAAAAAACAGAATTTCTTTGACTCTAAAAAAGAGCTTTTCCCTTTACTGATGGTTTTCAATCCTCCGTATGACGAAAGAATTTCTATCAGCGATGATGATTTCTACAAAAAGATAGGAGATACTTTCAAGACCGATTACCCAAACACATTAGCGTGGCTGATTTCTTCCGATCTGGAAGCCGTAAAAAAGATAGGCCTTCGCCCTTCAAGAAAAATCAAGCTTTTCAACGGAAAACTGGAAACCCGATTTTTACAGTACGAAATGTATGAGGGAACGAAGAAAGTTCATAAGCTCGAAAATCAATAAGAAAAACAGGCTTCGAGAGCCTCAGCCTGCTTGTTTGATAAACAAAATTATCTAAATACTGATGAAAAGTACGGCAGGCTGAGGCTCTCGAAGCCTGCATTCATTCAAAATTTAAATAAATGTCCTGGAATATTTTTGAAACCGTAGAATTTGTATTGGATTTTCTTGATCTGTTTTTCGGCAACCCATCCTCCGGGAGTCTCAGCTATGATGATAAGTTCAGAAGAACTAAAAAAACTAGAAAAACAAAATATCTTGTTGAAAAAATCAGTTCAGTTTTTATTATAATAGCATTAATACTATTATTTATCGTATTTAAAGATCCGTTACCTGCGGAGAATTATGTACAAACTTTGATTGTGGCTTCTCTAATAGGAGTTGCAGTCTCAATGATATTCTTTTTTATCCTGCATACCCTTGAATTTTATCATTTCAAAAATATATTCCAATGGCTGTTTTTCAGTTGTTCAGCTATTTTATTTTGTATTTCAGTGGTTTTATGTATTTATTTTGAATCCGGATTATTCTGATATTAATTATTTTCAGGTTACCTCACACCAGACGGCGCATATCCATACTGTTTTTTAAAAGCATAAGAAAAGTGCGACAGATCCTCAAAACCTACTTCCATAAAAACATCCGTTGGCTTTTTATTCTTTTCAGTAAGCTGATAATAGGCCAGCTCAAGGCGTTTTTTGGTAAGCCATCGCTGAGGTGTTCTCTGAAAAGCCTTTCTGAAATCCCGGTTAAAAGTGGAGAGGCTTCGTCCTGTTAAATATCCGAATCTTTCCAATGGCATATTAAACATATAGTTTTTCTCCATAAAGCTGATGAGGTCAATCTTTCCGGGCTCTTCAAAATCGGCCAGTACGGCATCAGTATTTTTATCAATTTCCCTGATAATACTAATGGCTTCCATGATTTTCAGTGAAGCGATATGTTCAGGAAAAGGTTCCTTCATATCAAAATAAGGGATTAATGAAGCCATACAGCTTTCCAATAAAGGATGATTGTTAAAAATGTGAATTCCGGTTTTTTTCCTGAGGTTTTTTGGCTCCGTATCAATGTTGGAATAAAATTTTTTAAGACGTTCTGTGGTAAGGTGCATTACTACAGCCTTATGCGGAAGCCCGTCCTTTGGGTAATTGATTATGGTTGCCAGGTGGTTTCTCGGAATCAGAAAAATATCACCCGCCTGAAAAGTGTAAGACCGGTCAGCCTGGATGATTTTTGTCTCACCGGATATAAACCAGACCAGCATATGGTATTCAAAAACTGTTTCCGTTTTAAACAGTTTATCATCATAGGTGGAAAGCTTGATGTCCGGTGTGATATATTTGATATGAAAATCCATTGGCTTATCATTTTTCACTAACAAAACTATTCATTTAAAAACATTTATTCAACATTGAATGCTATTCCTGTCATTTCTTCACTTAATGTCCATAAACGTCCGGCATTTTCTTTATCCAGGGAATACAACTGAACACCTCTTATCGTTGATGGGTCATCGTACCGGTGTTCAATCTGGCCATGATCGATTTCAGCGATATCACAGTTTTCGCAATATACACCGCCAATATCATCAAGCAAAGGGCTCGTAGCACACCATATTGTCGTGGCAGCACCTTGTGGGATGGTTTTTAATTTAGCTTCAACTTCAGGCTTTATTTTTCCATTTTGATCATGGGTTCCCATCTGGATATACAGGTCAATGGGTTCATCTCTTCCCAGATCGGTTCCATAAACAGATCCCGGATGTAAAGAGTAGGCTCTTACCTTGAATTCTTTTCCCCTGTTATCCAGTTCGGCAGCAAAAAGATTACATGCGGTTTTTGATTGTCCGTAACCCAGTAATGTCTGATATTCACGATGTTCAAAATTAGGGTCTTCAAAATCGAAAGATGACATCTGGTGGCCATAAGATGATACATTGATCACCCTTGCTCCATCAGCCTTTTTTAAAGTGGGCCAAAGCCTTGCCGTAAGCTGGAACTGCCCCAGGTAGTTTGTAGCAAGTTGAGATTCGATACCTCTCTTGTCTCTTCGTAAAGGGACCCACATGATTCCTGCATTATTGATCAGCAGATCGAGTTTTCTGTCTGAAGCTATGAATTTTTCTGCAAAAGCATCAATAGATCCGGGATCCATTAGATCGAGTAATTCCAGTTCAATAGGACTAATTCCGGCTAAATTTTTTCTTGCTTTTTCAATATCCCGGGCAGGAACAATAACCTTTGCACCAGCTGTAACTAACGTTCTGGTAGTTTCTAAACCGATTCCTGCGTAACCACCTGTAATGATGGCCGTTTTTCCGGTAAGGTTAATTCCTTCGATTACTTCCTGAGCAGTAGACTGTGCATTAAAACCTGATCCGATAGGTTGCTGTAAATTTTTCTGATAAGTATTCATTTTTTTAACTTTAATTTGTTGAGACAAAATTAGAGCAGATCAGGTTTGATGATTGTGTTGAGAATGTCAAATTGCTTTGTTAGAAATGTCATTTTATTTATTAATTGAAAAGTTGTACTTCAATTTAATAAAAAAGATTAGCCATTCCTATATTTTTGAAGGATTTGTGAAGAAGATTTTAGGTTCTGGATATCTATGTTTATGTCTCAAAATAATCCGTTGGGGTTCTGGAATACTCCGTTGAGGTTCTGGAATCCCTTGTTTCGGTTATGAACCGCATTTTTCACATTATAGAAGTGCTTTTTTGACGTTTCGAACCCCTAAATTTCCGGTTATGAACCTTAATTTTGAGGTTCATTAGATCAACAGACTTATTCGAGACCCCGTCGGATGATTTCAGAACCTGAAAATATCATTGATACAGTTATGAAGAGCAATAAAAAAATCCAAAACATATATTTTGGACTTGTATGGAAGGTTTGAAACTTAAGCTGAGGTTATCTTTGTTCCAATTTTATAATTTTTTCCTTTAATTCTTGAATTTCTTTTTTCAACATATTTATGTATTCCTGTTGGTTTTCTAATAAATATTCGGGAACATTACAATATACATTATTACTTCCAATATAGTTACCTGTATTATTTTCAAAGTTCTGGCTGATGGAGTTGTCAGAGTCAAACTGCTTAATGTCTTCAACTTCAACATCTAACAGTTTTGCAATACGTTCCCACTCATCATCTTTAATTTCTACTTCACCTTTTTCTTTACGGAGATATTGGGTCTGGCTTATGTTTAAATGTTCAGCTATATCTTGTTGAGAAAATTTTTTCTCTTTTCTCATCCTGATTAATTTTTCTTTGATCATAGAAATTTTTTTACAAATATAAAACAAAATTATGCGAATAAATTCGAATAATTTTTATTTGTATTTCAAAAGGTAGGGATATAGATTTGTGGCAAAAGTTATCCGGAAATACTTTTAGAAAACTAAAAAGAGTATTAACAATTAAAACAAAACAATGAAAAAGAAAATTTTATTTTGTGCTATGATGGGTATTTCCATTATGGCATTTGCGAGAACCCTTCAAGCGGTTTGGACTTCTACATGTGGTGTAAAGCATTATACTACATTTCCTGAAAATTATACTTATCAGCAAATGCAAAACTGGATTGCAGCCGCAAATCTTGTTGAATGTGGTGATGAGATTGATGTAATAATTAACCCTTAATTCATTAGGCGGAGTGCACGCCGCCTATTAATAATAAGATGAAGAAAAGATTAATTTTATTTTTAATTATGTTTTGTTTAAAGTTTTTTGGACAAAAAATAAATATAGAGACTTCTATTGTTGTTAATTATGATGCTTCAATAAAGCTAGGAGAAAAGAACAGACATGATCAAAAATTTGTTTTAATTGGAAATTCTCAAGACTATTATTTTGCTGCAGGGCAGAATTATTTGAATGATACAGGGCAATATACTCCAAAAGGGATTGACACAAGAGCAATAAGCGATTATTTTCAGGAAAGATTGATACGAAAAGATGGATTGACAAATATTTTTATTTCTTTAGCAGATACAAAAATAAGATATCAGGAAAAAACTGATTTAAAATGGGTTCTATATGGAGAGACTAAAATAATTAATGGTGTGAATTGTCAAATGGCAGCAACCAATAAATATGGAAGGAGGTGGATAGCTTATTTTTCTAAGGAATATCCTCAATCTCTTGGTCCATATAAATTTACAGGTTTACCGGGATTGATCTTTGAATTATATGATACAAGAGATGATTATCACTTTACACTTACTAAAGTGGGAAAGTATAATGATGATTTTGATTTTAACCTTAATGAATTTAAAAATTTTCCAAAAGAAAAATATTTAAAAGCTAAATATAATTTGGAATTTACAATGGCAAGATTTCCTGGAATGGAAGGGCAAGACAGTATGTATTTTCAGGGTTTACTAGAGAAATTAAAAAAATTAGAAAATAATCCATTAGAATTAAAGCCTTTTGAATGAAGATATGAAAAAATGCTTTTACCTCTTGATTTTCTCATTTTTAATGGGAATGGCTCAAAAAATTGAAATAAAGCCTACAATACAAATAACATATAACGCAAATCTTAAATTAGGAGATAGTTTAAAAAAAAACAAAAATTTTATTTTGATTGGAAACTCCCAAGATTTTTATTTTGGTATTGATAATTTGTATCTTTTTGATTCAGGAAAATACAAATCTAAGGATGGAATTGACTCTAAATCAAACAATATCATTTTTAATGAAAGAGTGATTAAAATAAATAATAAAACAACAGTTTTCACCATTGCAATAGATTCTAAAATAAGATACGAAGAATCTGAATCATTAAAATGGGTTCTTTACGGAGAAACAAAAATGATTAATGGAATAAAATGTCAAATGGCAGCAACCAACAAATACGGAAGAAGGTGGATTGCTTATTTTTCTAAGGAATATCCTCAGTCTTTAGGACCTTATAAATTTAATGGCTTACCAGGATTGATCTTTGAATTATACGATACACGAGATGATTACCATTTTATAGCTACAAAAGTTGAGAAAAACTCTGAGACTTTTAAATATAACCTTTCGAGTTATAAATTAATGAGTAAAAAAAATTATTTAACTGCCCGGTATAATATGGAGTTTACAATTGCTGGTTTTCCGGATCTGGACGAGGGAATGAGAAAACAAACACAAGAGATATTTGATAAAAAGAAAAAGATGTTTAACAATCCTCTGGAATTGAAACCTTTTGAATAATAAATGAGTTTGTTAATTTTTGAATTAATAGTTAAGTTATTTTGGTTGTAGAAAAAATATTATATGAAGATTTTTCGTTTTATATTTTTGCCTACTTGTTTGCGCATTCTTTCGTGAATAAGTAATTTTGAAAAATTTTCAGATTTGAAGCCTACAATTTCCATCATCGTTGCTATTTTTAACCGAAAAGATGAGCTTTTCGAACTGCTCACTTCACTTACCCAACAAACCGATAAAGATTTTGAAATTATTATCGTAGATGATGGTTCCCTGATTGATCTGAAACCGACCATACATCATTTTGAAAGCTTCCTGAGCATCAGATATTTCAGAAAAAATAACTCCGGACCCGGTCTTACAAGAAATTACGGTGCCGGAAGAGCGGAAAACGAATGGCTGATTTTTGTAGACAGTGATGTCATTGTAGAAAAAGATTATATTGAAAATATTAAAAAAGATATAGCAGAAATTCCCTGTGATGCTTTCGGGGGTGCGGACAAGGCCCATAAAGGCTTTAACCTGATGCAAAAAGCGATCTCGTATTCCATGACCTCGGTTTTTACAACAGGCGGAATCAGAGGGAATAAAAAAACGGTTTCAAAATTTCAGCCGAGAAGTTTTAATATGGGCGTGAAAAAGACTGTTTTTGATAAGGTGGGCGGATTTTCAGAGATGAGAATAGGTGAGGACTCGGATTTGTCAATGACGCTTTGGGAAAATGGTTTTACCACAGCATTTTTTGATGATATTGCAGTCTATCATAAACGAAGAGTGGATTTCGGGAAGTTTTCAAAACAGGTATTCCAGTTTGGCTGTGCAAGGCCAATTCTTAATCAGAGACATCCGAATTATGTAAAGATATCTTTTGCATTCCCGACTTTATTCCTGTTAGGTTATATTTTAGGCTTTATTGAATATTTCTTTTTAGGAAGAGGAATTATCCTGGCTTTGTATGGATTGTATACTTTTATGGTCCTTTTTCATGCGCTAATCGTGACTAAAAATATAAGTATTGCAGCAATGGCGGTGATTTCCACTTATATTCAGATGTTTTCGTACGGTTACGGTTTTTTAAAATCATGGATTTTGCTGAATGTCTTCAGGATGAAAGCGGAAGATGCATTTCCGAAGCATTTTCATAAAAAATAATCTTTTTTAAACCATTAAGGCCGGTTAAGCGGTTAAGAATATTAAGTTTGCTTGATTAAAATTAATTCCTTCAGGATTCTTAGGGATAAAAATAAATGCTGTCGAAATTTCAACAGCATTTATAAACAATGATAAAAATTAGGATATAGATATGCTTTCATGGTTAAGAACGCCGACTTTTTCCATGCATTCTTTCATTTTTTGATAGGTCCTTTCGATGTCGTGGTCAAGGCCTATTGAAAATCTGATCAGTCCGTCAGAAATTCCCATTGCAGCCCGCTCTTCTTCCGGAATCTCCGAAGAAGTTGAGCTTCCGGAACACGAGAATAAAGTTTTGTAAAATCCTAAGCTTACTGCCAGATATCCGAGGTTTTCCTGCTGCATCATTTCCATTAATTCATTAGCCTTTTCTGTCGTTCCGGCATCTAAAGTCAATAATCCGCCAAACCCATATTCTTCATGCATCATGCTTTTCATTAATTCGTGGTTTCTGTGGGATTTTAATCCGGGATAGACCACGCGTAATCCGTCTTCCTCAAATTTCTGAGCCAGGTACATGGCATTATGACTATGCTGTTTGATTCGGATGTGAAGTGTTCTCAGATTTTTCAGAATACTTGCCGAACGCATACTATCCATCGTAGGTCCAAGCAACATACACGCTCCGGTATTGACATTTTTGGTATCATTAATGAATTCCTGGCTTCCGCAATAAACACCACCAACAGTATCACTGCTTCCGTTGATGAATTTCGTTAAACTGTGGATGACAATATCTGCCCCCAACAATTTCGGAGAGATGGAAAGTGGAGAAAATGTATTGTCTACAATCAGCTGTAAATTGTATTTTTTACAGATCTCTGAAAGCCTTCTTAGATCGGCAACTTCAAGAAGAGGATTGCTCACACTTTCACAGTAAATAACTTTTGTACTGGGCTGTATGGAGTTTTCAATAGATTCAAAATTATTAATATCCACGAAAGTGGTACTGATGTTGAAAGGAGGAAGGAAATTTTTAAGGAATGCATAAGTTCCACCGTAAATGGTCCTGCTGGAAATAATGTGGTCACCGCTTTTGCAGACCTGCATCAAAACAGAAGTAATGGCACCCATTCCCGATGCGGTAACATTGGCTGTTTCTGTGTTTTCCAGTTTTGCCAGGGCCTGTGAAAGATACAGGTTCATGGGAGATGAATGTCTGGAATATAAATAACATCCGTCTGCATTACCTTCAAAAGTATCAAACATGGTTTTTGCAGAAAGAAAAGTATATGTAGAACTGTCTGAAATAGAAGGGTTCACTCCACCGAATTCACCGAAATACTGTAAATCCTGTATTTCATTGGCTGCATTAAAGTCTTTCATAAATCTTAGATTTTGTTCTGCTAAATTTGAATTAATTCCATAATTATTACAATGGTATTTTGAAATATTAGAATATAAATCTATTTTTATTTATTATTGCCGAAAAAAAGTTTAGTATATTTGATCGCTGTAAGCTTTTACCAAAAAAATATCTATGAACTTTGATGAAACGGATAAGAAACTGCTTCTTTTTTTGCAGGAAGATTCTAAGCAAACCACCAAAGAGCTCTCTTACAAGCTGGGGCTATCTGTGACGGCAGTTTATGAAAGAATTAAAAAGCTTGAAAATTCCGGAGTGATTTCAAAATATGTTGCCTTGTTGGATAAACATAAAGTGAGCAGGGATTTTATTGTTTTATGCCATGTGAAATTAACGCAGCATAAAAAAGAGTATGTACTTCAGTTTGAACGTGAGATCATGAATCTCCATGAGGTTACAGAATGTTTTCATGTAAGTGGTGATTACGATTATATTTTAAAAATCGGGGTGAAAGATATGGAAGATTACCGGAATTTTATGTTGAGCAAACTGACTACCTTACAGCATATAGCCAGTACGCACAGCTCTTTTATGATCTCTGAGGTGAAAAATACAACGTCGATTGTTTTATAAAACTGAAAATGTAGATTAATTATATCCGAAGCCCTGTAGTATTTTAAATTAATACCCCATTTTTAGAAACAATAGGATCCGGCAGATCGGTTTCTCCGGCTATTTGTAATAAATCAATTTCAATGTTTCTGCAAATAGAGAGCATCGGAACATCAAACATAAGCCCTGCAAACGGATTTTCCGAATAATCGCCTACCAGTTCCATGATAATGTAAATCCAGCCGATAATGATACAGAAGGGAATAGAAGTCCAGATACCCCAGTCACCAAGTTTTGCAAATTCATTGACCAAGCCTAAAGGGAGTAACATGATAAAAAGAACATTGAAAATAAACGCAGTACTTGCAAACTGTCTTGGTGACGGAAATTTTTTAATTCTTTCTGCCTGTCCCTGAAAACCATAAAATTCATTCAGGCACGTCTGTAACTGCATTTGATTGAAGTCTGAAATAGCCTTGATATTTTTTAGCTCATTTATATCTTTTGCCTGTTTTGAAATAAGATAAGTTGCAAAATTTTTATAATCCGATTGCAGATCCGCTTCTTCCTCAGAGAGATATTTATTAAGGAAAATCGGAGTTCTTCCATAATCCGGAAACCCCGCTTTGATCAATCTGTTCCTTCTTTGGTTGATATGATGATAATGTTCTTCCTCTGCACTGATGTGTTCCCACTCGGTAGGTACCAGCAGTTGTTCACGAAAAGCATACAGCCATGCAATATGACGATAAACGATTTTTTTTCTCCGGTCTTCCAGATCAAAAGTGCCTACTTCTTCATTATCAGTGTTAAAAGCATACACCATGGAAGCTAATGACCGGCTTGAATTTACAATTCCACCCCAGATTTTTCTGGCTTCCCAAAGCCTGTCATAAGCCTGATTATTTTTAAAACCAACCAAAAACGCTTCAGCGGTACCGATCAGTGCTACCGGAACCCAGGGGATGGTCATCCAGTGCCAGTTGAAAAAATAGAAAAGAGCAGCGATCAATGTACACCAGATCGAAATCCAGATCAGATGAGTGCCGGATAAATTGAGAACCTGCCTGTAATTGAAATATTTTGTAGTGATCATAAGTGCATGTAAAGTTTAGTGCAAGTTTATTAAAGATAATAAAAAATGTACAAAAAAAACCTCTAAAATTATTTTAGAGGTTTAAAGTTTTATCTGAATTAATGTTTTAATAGCTCATCAATTTTTTCACTGAGTTTCTCGGCATTTGGAAGCATTTCTTTTTCCAGTACCAGATTGATAGGAACAGCCGGAACATCCAAAGACCCTATTGTTTCTACCGGGGCTTCAAGATATCTGAAACAGTTTTTGGAGATTCTGTGTGCAAAAGCTTCTGCAAATGAATTATTAAGCTGCTCTTCTGTCAGAACGATACATTTCCCGTGAGCTTTCACTCTTTCGAAAACCAGCTCTTCATCGAGAGGGATCAGGGTTCTCAAATCTATTACTTCAACTCTTCCGTTAAAGCTTTTTGCAGCTTCTTTAGCCCAGTAAACACCCATTCCGTAAGTTACCACCAATAAGGTCCTTCCTTTTTCAGTTTCATTTTTATCAGCTTCAATGATCACTTTTCCTTTCCCGAAAGGTAAAATATAATCTTCTGCCGGTTCTATGGTTTTTGCGTCTTCGGTTCCTGGAACTTTGCTCCAGTAAAGGCCTTTGTGTTCAAGCATAATTACCGGATTCGGGTCGTAATAAGCGGCTTTTAATAAGCCTTTAAAATCTGCGGCGTTACTTGGATAAGCTATTTTAATCCCTTTAATATTCGCTAAAATACTTTCCACACTGCCACTGTGATAAGGGCCTCCGCCTCCGTAAGCTCCGATCGGAACACGGATAATATTACTTACAGGGAATTTTCCCTGGCTTAAATAGCTTGATTTTGAAATTTCCGTGATCAGCTGGTTGATTCCCGGATAGATATAATCTGCAAACTGTACTTCTACAATGGGTTTCAAGCCAACGGCACTCATCCCTGTTGTGGAACCAATAATATAAGCTTCCTGAATTGCGGTATTGAAAACTCTTTTGCTGCCGAATTTTTTACCTAAAGTTACCGTTTCACGGAAAACCCCACCGATTCTTTCCCCGACATCCTGTCCATAAAGTAAAGCCTCGGGATGTTTCCACATCAATTCCTGGATGGCATGGATGGCAGCGTCTACCATTACGATTTTTTCTCCGCCTGCAGGTTCACGTGTTCCTGTTTCCTCAATAATCGGGGTAGGAGCAAAAATATGTTGCATCACAGTTTCCGGTTTCGGATCTTCTGCATTTTTAGCTCTTTCAAAAGCTTCTTCAGTTTCTAAGCGGGCTTTTTTCGTGATCTGTTTTAATAGTTCTTCATCAACTCCGGATTCAAGAAGCTGATTCCTAAGGATTTCTCCCGGATCTTTCGCTCTGTGTTTCGTTAAATCCTCTTCATCTCTATAGAATTCTCTTCTTACTCCTGAAGTATGGTGACCGATCAAAACTGTTTTTGCACATACTACTAATGGTTTTCTTTCAGTTCGTACGAAATCTACAGCTTTTTTCATCACTTCAAAACTTTCAGCGAAATCCGTTCCGTCTACTCTCATTCTGCTCAAGCCTGTAAATCCGGCTACAAAATCGTAGGCATCACAAGTTCTGGCTTCTTCTTTGGTCACGGAAATACCCCATTCATTATCCTGTACAAGGAAAATAATTGGAAGTTGGTGTAAAGCTGAAAACTGAAGTGCTTCACTCACTTCACCTTCTGTCATAGAATTATCTCCAAGACTGCAAATGACAACCGGATTGTTTTCAAATTGCTGTAAATTAAAGTCCTGAATATATTTTATACCCTGTGCAATTCCTGCAGTCGGAATGGTCTGCATTCCTGTCGCTGAACTCTGATGAATAATTTTTGGCTTATTTTCATCTCTGCTCGAAGGGTGAGAATAATAAGATCTACCTCCTGAAAAAGGATCGTCAGCTTTTGCCAGCAGCTGTAGCATCAGTTGATAAGGTTCAAACCCGATTCCCAGCAGAATACTTTCATCCCGGTAATAAGGTGAAACCCAGTCTTCTTTTTTTAACTGATAGGCGGTAGCCAGCTGTATGGCTTCGTGGCCTCTTGATGTACTATGAACATATTTACAAACATTTCTGTTCTCTTCATAGATGTCTGCCATTGCTTTTGCCAACATCATATGGTTGTAAGCCTTAAGTAAAATATCCTGAGAAACTTTTTCGTGAAGTGTATTTTCCATAGAAAGCAAAGATACATAAAAAAACAAAATACTAACGCTTGTTAGTATTTTGTAAAGATTGCATCATGTGAAAGATTATTCCTTAATAAGCTTTTTAGAAATAACTTCTTTACCTGTTTTTACCTCAAGAAT
>NZ_AKJY01000026.1 GCF_000282115.1 Chryseobacterium populi | reverse complement strand
CTTTTTGAGCATAAAAAAAAGACTGTCTCACTTTTGAGACAGCCTCTTTTATTTTATAAAAAAAGCGACTTAAAGCCGCTTAATATTTCTTACCAACGGTTTCCACCACCATTACCACGGTTGCTTCCACCACCGTAGCCACCACCACGGTTATTTCCACCACCATTTCCATAACCTCCACTTCTATTGTTGTTGAAAGTTTTTCTTGGTTTTTCTTCTCTTGGTTTAGCTTCAGATACGTTTAATACTTTTCCGTTGAATTCTTTTTGATTAAGAGAATCAATAGCTTGTTGTCCTTCTTCGTCGTTCATTTCGATAAAACCGAAACCTCTTGAACGACCAGTTTCCTTGTCTGTAATAATTTTAGCAGAAGATACTTCTCCAAATTCTGCAAATAGGTCTTGCAACTCATATTCTTTAGTTGCGTAATTGATGTTAGAAACAAAAATGTTCATTTGAATAAAATTAAAAAATTAATAAAATTTGGTATATAAAAGAAAAACAACATAACGTAATGAACAAATATTGATTCCAAATATAAACTATCGCAAGATACAATTAAAAATTTCAAATCAAAACATTTTTGAAATTATTTCTCACATTACGTTGAATTTGAAAATAAAATTCATCAAAAAACAAATAATATTCATTGTTAATTAATAAAATTTCATTGATATTTGTATTAAATTTAAGCAATATTTAACATAACTTAAATCTCTATTTTATATGCCCATCATTGTAAATTTAGATGTCATAATGGCTAAAAGAAAGATATCCTTAAATGAGCTCTCAGGAAAAGTAGGCCTCACCCTGTCCAATCTTTCCATTTTAAAGACGGGGAAAGCAAAAGCAATCCGTTTCAGTACTCTTGAAGCCATCTGCAAAGCCCTGGATTGCCAACCCGGTGAGCTGCTGGAATATAAAGATTAAAAATGTGATTTATAATTTTAATCGTGTTTTTAAAAGCAATTGAGAAAATAAATAATTCTCTTTAGATAACTAAATCTCATTCTTTGGATAAAGCCGGTTTTTAACCTTAAATTTGTCCTGCAAATTATCAGCAAATTATGAATTACCATACAAGAAAATGGGTAAAGCCTGAAGACTTAAATCCCAACCATTCCCTTTTTGGCGGAAGATTATTACAATGGATTGATGAAGAAGCAGCCCTTTATGCCATTATCCAACTGGAAAACACCAAAGTAGTCACTAAATTTATTTCAGAAATTAATTTTGTAAGCTCCGCAAAACAGGGAGATATTGTAGAGATCGGCATTGAAGTTTCCGCGTTTGGTTCTACCTCACTTACTTTAAAATGTGAAGTAAGAAATAAAATGACTCATCAAACCATTATTACCGTTGACAAAATCGTGATGGTAAACCTTGGTGAAGACGGAAATCCTGCTCTCCACGGCAAAACACAGGTAGAGTTTGTAAAAGACCGGTTAAACAATAAATTATGAAAATTTTTATAAAGAATATGGTTTGCGGCAGATGTATTTCTGCTGTTGAAAGTATTTTTGACCATGCTGCTGTAAAAATAAAATCAATTAACTTAGGTGAAATAGAAACCGAATCTGAAATTTCAGATAAAGATTTACAGTCCATCGAGAAACATCTGGAAGAAACCGGATTTGAGAGAATAAAAGATTCAGCGCACCAGCTTATCGAAAAAATTAAAAATTTTATTATTGTAAAAGTAAGTGAATTAGATGTGGATGAAAACTTTTTACTCTCTGAATTTTTAAGCTCAAAACTTCACAAAGATTATAGTTCGCTTTCAAAAACATTTTCGCAGAACGAAAACATTACCCTGGAACAGTTTTTCATCCTTCAAAAGATTGAAAAAGTGAAAGAACTGCTTTTATATAATGAATTTACCTTAACTGAAATTGCCGGAAAACTAGGCTATAAAAGTGTACAGCATTTGTCTTCCCAGTTCAAAAACAGTACAGGCTTCACTCCTACTGAATTCAAGAAACTTAAAGTTCACAATAGAAAACCGCTGGATCTGGTTTGAAAATTTAACCCAATCAGATGTTGAGCTTTTTATGAAAATCTAGTTTTGCTCTCGCAGATTTTTTTAATATAAATTAAATGTTCGAGGGCAAAAAACAGATATTCCTCTATTCTAAGCCTCAAATCGTCCATTCTTTTACACAAAACCAAATTCTATAACTATTATCCTTAAATTAATAACATCCTTCCATTCTCATTGTGGAAATTTGTACTATAAATTACAGGATCATGGAACGACATTATAAAATACTTGGGATGACCTGCTCCGGTTGTCAGAAAAAAATTTCAGAAAAGCTTAACAGCATAGAAGGTGTACAAGCTGATGTCAATCTGGAAAAAAGCACCGCTACCATCACCTCAGATCAGGAAATTGTGCTCAATACTTTAAATAAAGCTTTAGGTGAAATTGGGAATTACGCCTTAGAAGACCCGGATCAACCTGAAAAAACATTCATAAAGCCACAGGATCGCGTATCTCCTTCTTCTGTCTATTATTGTCCGATGGAATGCGAAGGTGATAAAGTGTACTTCAAACAGGGAGAAAGGTGTCCCGTCTGCAATATGTACCTGGTTCCTATAGAAGAGAAACTGGCCAAAGATCCTCACCATAAACCCGCTTACTCTCCCGGTAACCTGCCGGAAAATTTTAAAGATAATATCGGAAAATATTATTGTCCGATGTTCTGTGAAGGAGACAAGGTTTATGATGAAAAAGGAGACTGCCCTGTCTGCCATATGCATCTGGAGGAAATCACAGAAGGCCTGGTAAACAAATCAGCTTCTCACAATACTCATCATCATTCCCATGAACACGGTCACCATCATCATGAAGCTCCAAAAGTTACGGATGATATGGCAGGAAGATATTACTGTCCTATGTATTGTGAAGGTGATAAAACCTATGACAGTAATGTTGGCTGTCCGGTTTGCGGAATGGATCTGGTAAAATATCCCGAGAAGAAAACGGCAAAATATATCTGTCCGATGCATCCTGAAATCATAAAGGATGAACCCGGAAGCTGCCCGATCTGTGGAATGGATCTGGTGAGAATGCCGGATAGCGAGGGTGAAGAAGAAGATGAAACTTATAATATTCTGAAAAAAAAGTTTATTATTTCACTGGCCTTTACCATTCCTGTATTTATTCTTTCAATGGGGGGAATGTTTATTAACTTTCCGTTTTCACATTCCGTTCAGGGGATTATAGAGCTTCTTTTAACGCTTCCCGTATTATTTTATTCAGGCTGGTTCCTGATGAAAAGAGGCTGGGTTTCATTTAAAACGTGGAACCTGAATATGTTCAGCCTAATTGCCCTGGGTGTTGCAGCAGCCTTCATATTCAGTATTGTGGCATTGGCATTTCCGGATATTATTCCCCATGAAATCCGTGGGCATAATCATGAAATCCCATTATACTTTGAGGCAGTCTGTGTGATTTTAACCTTAGTTATTTTAGGACAGCTCATGGAAGCTGCCGCCCATAAAAAAACCGGAAATGCAATCCGGGAACTGATGAACCTTTCTCCTGACGAAGCCAATCTTATCATCAATGGAGAAGAAAAAAGGGTTCTTCTTTCGCAGGTAAAAGCAGGCGATATGCTAAAAGTAAAACCGGGTGAAAAAATTCCGGTTGATGGGAAAATTATTGAAGGAAGTTCTATTGTTGATGAAAGTATGATTACCGGAGAGCCTATTCCTGTTGAAAAAAACACAGACGACAAAGTATCTTCAGGAACCATCAATGGTAATCAGGTTTTCATTATGAAAGCCGAAAAAGTAGGCGATGAAACATTGCTTTCCCAGATTATAAAAATGGTGAATGAAGCCAGCCGAAGCAAGGCCCCGATCCAGAAGCTGACGGATAAGGTATCTAAAGTTTTCGTCCCTGCTGTTATTCTTATTGCCATTCTTACTTTTATTGCATGGCAGTTCTTCGGTCCGGAAGGTAAAAGAAGCCTGTTTGCTTTCGTTAATGCTGTAGCTGTTTTAATTGTTGCCTGTCCTTGTGCTCTCGGTCTCGCTACTCCGATGTCTTTAATGGTAGGAATCGGAAAAGGGGCTAAAAACGGTATCCTGATTAAAAATGCAGAGGCACTTGAGCAAATGAATAAGATCAATGTTTTAATTACAGATAAAACAGGAACTTTAACAGAAGGGAAACCGTCTGTGGAACATATCGAAGCTGTTGGTAAGGTGGATCAGAACAGAATTTTAAAACTGGCTTTTTCATTAAACCAGAATTCAGAGCATCCGTTATCCAACGCAGTGATCAAAAAAGCAAAGAATGGAAATATCTCTGCTGAAAAAGTAGAAAGATTTGAAAACATTTCCGGGAAAGGAGTTAAAGGAAATATCAATGGAAAAACAGCTTATCTAGGAAATGAGAACCTGATAACTTCCCATCAGATCAGCATTCCTGAAAACCTCAAACAGAAAGCAGCAGAAGTACAGTCAAAAGCCCACACCATTTCTTATATCGCAGAAGAAAATACTGTTTTAGGGTTCATCAGCTTCACCGATAAAATTAAAGAAAGTTCTAAAAAAGCAATTCAGCATCTGATAAACGAAGGAATTGACATCATCATGATGACCGGTGATAATGAGCATACCGCCAAAGCTGTTGCTGATGAATTAGGCATCAGGCATTTTAAAGCCAACTGTCTTCCTGAAGATAAACTGAATGAAGTGAAAAAGCTGCAGCAGGAAGGAAAAATCGTCGCTATGACCGGAGACGGTATCAATGATTCTCCTGCCCTCGCTCAATCTGATATCGGGATCGCCATGGGAACAGGTACCGATGTGGCTATAGAAAGCGCAGAAATCACATTATTAAAAGGAGATATCATTGGTGTGGCAAAAGCCAGGCTGTTGAGTGAAAAACTCCTGAAAAACATTAAAGAAAACCTTTTCTTCGCTTTTATTTACAATGTCTTGGGAGTTCCGGTTGCGGCAGGATTATTGTATCCTTTTTTTGGAATCTTATTATCTCCGATGATCGCAGCAGCAGCAATGAGTGTCAGCTCGTTATCCGTCATATTGAATTCTTTGAGACTGAATGCTGTTGATCTGGAGATCAGGGAATAATTAAAATTTCCTTCCGCTGATGAAGCCGGATTGTTTTATCTGCGGAACAAAAACTCAAAACATAATGGAAAAAGGAAGTCTTCATATTGGATGTTCAGGTTTTTACAATAACGATTGGAAAGGATCTATGTATCCTGAAGACACCAGAAGTAAAGATTTCCTTACCTTATATTCTCATACCTATAATTCAGTTGAAATTAACTCAACATTTTACCGGAAACCCACTCTCAAAACCCTTGTAAAATGGTATGATGAAACACCGGAAGGTTTTAACTTCTTTATTAAAATCCCCAAACTGATCTCTCATGAAAAACGGTTAAAAGACTGTCAGCAAGAAATTTCAGAATTTTGCTGTCATACTTAGGATGGATTAAAAGAAAAGCTTTCGGGCTTTTTATACCAGTTTCCACCTTCTTTTAATACTCCGGAAAATATTGATCAGATCATAAATAACCTTGATTCCGGATTTTTAAATGTGATTGAATTCCGACATGAATCCTGGTGGCGGGATGGAATTTTCGAAACCCTGAAAGATAAAAACATTGTTTTTTCCGGCGTCAGCTTTCCCGGAAATCTTCCTGAAGATGTAATTATCAATCATTCCGAAATTTTATATTACAGGCTTCACGGAAAACCAGTGCTCTACAAATCGGAATATGATGAAGAATTTCTTAATCAATCGGCTGAAAAAAATAAAAAACTGAAGAAGGAAATATTTATATTTTTCAATAATACATGGGGAGCTGCAGCCATTAAAAACTCTTTGTACCTGAAAAAAATCTTAGAATAAAAACTTTCTGAAAATTAACACCTTAAAATATCCTTAAAAAGTGAATTTCTATATAATTTGGCATATAAATTGTTAACATTATTTTACAAAAATTAACTATTTTTAACATTTAATTTCCAACAACTTTATGAAAAACTTTTTTGCAGAAAAGTCTCGAAACAAGACTTTTCTTGGGATGTTTGCATTGGTGAGTGCAACTTCAATCTTATTTAACAGCTGCAACCAGAAAAAAGACCGGAAAGAATCTGAAAAGATGATCCCGCATCAGCATCCCGTCGCAAAAACAGTTCCTAAAATTGATGATGAAAATGTTCCGTCGGACAAAAGAGTTATTTATCTTACTTTCGATGATGGTCCCAACCGCGGTACCGAAAATCTTTTAAAAATTTTAAATAAAAGAAATGTCTGTGCAACCGCCTTTCTTGTCGGCCAGCATGCTTATGGAAGTAAAAAACAGAAAGAGGGCCTGGAACTCCTGAGAAAAGACCCTTTGATAGAACTGGCCAATCACAGCTATACGCACGCTCACAATAAATACACCGATTTTTATAAGAACCCGGATGCTGTTGTTCATGATTTTAACGCTGCAAAAGACAGCTTAAAACTTAATAACAAAATTGCAAGGACTCCCGGAAGAAATATCTGGAGGCTTAACAATATTACAGCAACAGACATAAAAAGCTCTGCGCCTGCAGCAAACAGCTTACAAAAAGCAGGATATAAAGTGATCGGCTGGGATCTTGAATGGAAGCCTAATAATACAATGTCATTAAAAGGGAATCATGAAGCAATGCTGAAAAAAGTAGACAGCATTTTCTTTAATGACCTGGAAAAAACATCAAGGCATCTGGTTTTTCTTACCCATGATCAGTATTTAACAGATGCCGATTCAATTGATGAGCTGGATCAGTTTATTGAAAAGCTTCAGAAAAGCAACAGGTTTATTTTCAGAAAAATATCCGAGTATCCTAAGATCAATGAAATACTGAATTGATAGATTAAGATTAAATTAGAGCGAAACCTTATAGGTTTTAAAAACCTATAAGGTTTACCTGTCTTAAGATACTTTCAAACGACAATACTCAAATTTTAACTTAAAATATATCAAATTGATTAGCTTTTTGCTTTTAGAATTCAGAAATTTGCAGTTATGAGCATTAAAGAAAATTACAGCAATATAAAGAAGCATCTTCCGGAAAATGTACAACTGGTTGCGGTTTCCAAAACACATCCTGTTTCAGTTATTCAGGAGGTTTATGACCTTGGACAGAAAGTTTTTGGTGAAAATAAAGTTCAGGAATTAATGGAGAAGTACCCCCTACTTCCGAAAGATATTCAATGGCATCTGATCGGGCACCTGCAAACCAATAAGGTCAAATATATTACTGAATTTATTGATACCATTCAAAGTGTGGATTCTGAAAAGCTTCTTCTGGAAGTCAATAAAGAAGCGGGAAAACATCAGCGTAAAATTAAAGTTTTACTCCAGGTAAAAATTGCAGCAGAGGAAAGTAAGTTCGGACTTGAAATTTCAGAAGCAAAAGATCTGTACCAAAAATATGTCAATGGCAGCTTTCCTCATATTGATATCACAGGCCTAATGGGAATGGCTACTTTTACGGATAACCGGGATCAGATAAAAAAAGAATTTTTAAACCTGAAAAAAGTTTTCGATGAATTAAATCAATTAAAAGAAATAAATACCTTATCGATGGGTATGAGTGATGATTTTCCCATTGCTATAGAATGCGGAGCTAATTCTGTAAGAGTTGGATCTGCTATTTTCGGGAGAAGAGATTATTCCAATTAACCCATTTAGGTATAATTTTTGCTAATAATTCAATCAAAAAAATTAAATTTGCAACTATGCAAAAAATCCTTATCGTAGAAGACGAAAAAGCAATCTCGGGAGTACTTCACAGTATTCTTTCTGACGAACTTACCAATTATGAATTTGTTATCGCCGAAGACGGTTTAGAAGGCTACAAACAAGTAGAAAAAGAAGATTTCGCATTGGTGATTTCGGATATAAAAATGCCCAAACTTTCAGGAACCGAACTTTTGAAACAGAGTCTGGCTCTGAAACCTGAAACCACTTTCATTATGATTTCAGGGCATGCAGATATCGACTCTGCCGTATCTTGTTTAAAGGAAGGTGCATATGATTTCATTTCTAAACCTATTGATATCAACAGGCTGATTACAAGCGTAAAAAATGCTTTGGCAAAAGAAACCCTGAAGAAAGAAAATAAAAACCTTCAAACTGAAAATAAAACGTTAAAAAAGAAAGTCAATAAAAAGTACCAGATGATCGGTGAATCTCCTGCGTTGCAGAAGATTCAGGATATGATCGAAAAGGTTGCTGTTTCTGACGCCAGAGTTTTAATTACAGGACCCAACGGTGCAGGAAAAGAATTGGTAGCTCATGCCATCCACAATCAAAGTGAGCGTGCAAGAGGCCCGATGATTGAAGTAAACTGTGCTGCTATTCCTTCAGAACTGATTGAATCTGAACTTTTCGGACATGTAAAAGGATCTTTTACAGGAGCTATCAAGGATAAGCAGGGAAAATTTGAACAGGCTACCGGAGGCACGATTTTCCTTGATGAGATCGGAGATATGAGTCTTATTGCCCAGGCAAAAGTTTTAAGGGCATTGCAGGAAAGTAAGGTTTCACCGGTAGGAAGCGACAAGGAAATAAAGGTTGATGTAAGGGTGCTTGCTGCAACGAATAAAAACATGCAGAAAGAAATTGAAGAGGGAAAATTCAGAGAAGACCTTTATCACAGGCTTTCCGTTATTGAAATCTATGTTCCGCCATTGGATGAAAGAAAAGAGGATATCAAATTGTTGGTAGAACATTTTTCAGGGATGATTGCTGATGAACATGGTACTGCCGTGAAAAAATTTGATGCTGCTGCTATTGAAGCTCTGAAAGCACTTTCCTGGACAGGAAATATCAGAGAGTTGAGAAATGTGGTTGAGAGATTAATTATTCTTGGTGGAAATACGGTTTCTAAAGAGGATGTTGCAAATTTTGTAAGAAAGTAATTCAAATATAACGAATACATTATAACAATTTGCAGTATGACCTACTGCAAATTTTTTTATACATAAACTATGAGCTTTTTGAATAAAAACTATACGAAAGAATGCCTGACACTGGCTCTTCCTGTAATGCTTACGCAGGTGGGGCAGGTCTCGGTGAATTTATTTGACAATATCATTGTCGGGAAAATGCTTGGTGCAGATGCTCTGGCTTCCGTTTCATTAGGAAATGCGGTATTTTTCTCAATGTTTGTTTTGGCATTGGGATTTTCTTTTGCCATTCCGCCTTTGGTTTCCGAAGCACATTCGAGACATGATCATCAGACGATTAATTCTGTATTCAGTCATGGATTTGTCATTAATATGTCCGTCGGAATTATCCTGATGGGGATTTTATTCTTAGGAATGCCACTGCTCTATCATTCGGGACAGCCGGAAAAAATCATCCCGGATACCGTAGACTTCTTAGGAATCATGGCGATAAGTATTGTTCCTTTTATGGCATTCCAGACTTTGAGAGAGGTTTCTGAAGGCCTTTCTTATACCATCGGGGTAACAAAAGCAACGATTATTGCCAATGTGATTAATGTGGTTTTAAACTATATTTTCATCAAAGGAATGTTCGGAATCCCGCCAATGGGTGTAAAAGGATCAGCATTAGCGAGTCTGATTGCCCGGATTTTCATGGTCGTTTTTCTTTATTTCGTTCTTAAATATGAAAAGAAAACCCAGCGTTATATCAAAGATTTTTCTTTAAAGGCTCAGGTATTTTCTAAAAACGTGTTTGATAAAATGGTAAAATTAGGTTTGCCCACCGCTTTACAGATGTTTTTTGAAGTAACGGCTTTTGCAGGAGCAGCATTTATCTGCGGATTAATTTCAGCCCATGATATTGCTTCGCACCAGATTGCTTTAAGCATGGCTTCTTTTACCTTCAATTTATGTATAGGGTTTAGTGTGGCTTCAACCGTGATGATCGGAAGAAAGCTTGGTGAGCAGAATTTTGTTGAACTAAGAAAAGTAGGAATCAACAACCTGAAAATAGCTTTTATTTTCATGTGCATCTGCGGACTGGTCTTTATTTTAGGGCGAAATATACTTCCTACTTTCTTTACGAAAGTAGAGGAAATTGAAGTGATCACTTTGGCTTCAAAGCTGATGATCATTGCTGCCTTATTCCAGCTTTCAGATGGGATCCAGGTTACCGCTTTGGGAATGCTGAGAGGTTTACAGGATGTTAAGATCCCGTCAATTTATACTTTTATTGCGTATTGGGTGATCACAATTCCTTTAGGATATTTTTTCTGTGTTACCTTAAGAATGGGTGCTTTTGGAATGTGGATCGCTTTAGGACTGGGATTAACCGTTTCAGCGGTTTTCTTGGTGAAGCGGTTTTTAAATATGTCGGCAAAGAGAATCAAACAAAATATAAACAAAACCTATCAATAGATCAACCTGGAGATTAAAACCCCGGTTTTTAAATATAAGCCCATTTGCGCGAAGTCTCCGACTTCGCGCAATTTATTTATGTATTAATTCAATGATCCGACTTTTCTTCCCAGTATCTTCAGACTTCTTTCTATTCCATCCAAAATAGCTATATCAGGCAACGTTCCCCAATCTTCAAATCCAAAATTCCTGAAAAGCTTCAGACTGGCTTCATTATGAAGGAAAATAAGAGCCACCATGTTTTTCACCCCGAATTTCCCGGCATTATCAATACAGTATTTAAGAATTGTCTTACCATATCCTTTTCCTCTACAGTTTTCATCCAGATAAATACTTATCTCTACGGTTCCATTGTAAGCAGCTCTTTCATGGAACGAACTAAAACTTACCCATCCTATGACCTCGCCATCATGATCTTCAACAACCCAAAGCGGCCGTGTTTCGGGATTATGCTCATCAAACCACTGTCTTCTGTTCTCCACAGAGACATTTTCTGTATCGGCAGTCACCATTCTCGAAGGAATTGTTGAGTTGTAGATTTCAACTATTTTTTCCAAATCTTTCAGATCGGCATTCCTGAATTTCAGTTCTCTCATTATTGTTTTTTTTTTACAAAGATAAGGTGAGTATTTATAAGTATAATCATTGAGAACTAAAGATTGCTTCGTCGCTTCGCTCCTCGCAATGACATAAAAACTCGTCCAAAAAGAACGAGTTTTTTATTAAGCCTTATTTCTTCAGACATTTCTCCAGGAACTGATCCTGTTCCCAAAGAAGGTGAAGAATATTTTCTTTAGCCTGGTAGCCATGGGCTTCTTTCGGTAAAAGAACCATTTTTACGGGTGCTCCAAGGTTTTTCAATGCCTGGAAATATCTTTCTGTCTGCAAAGTAAAGGTCCCGGGGTTGTTATCCGCATCTCCATGAATCAGAAGCAGCGGGGTTTTCATTTTATCCGCATTCATAAATGGGGACATCGTATTGTAGATCTCCGGCACATCCCAGTAGTTTCTCTGCTCACTCTGGAACCCGAATGGTGTTAAAGTTCTGTTATATGCTCCACTTCTTGCAATTCCGCATGCGTAATCTTTAGAATGTGTCAAAAGGTTGGCTGTCATAAATGCACCATATGAGTGCCCACCTACAGCTACTTTGGTTCTGTCGATATACCCTAGCTGATCTACAGCATCAATCGCTGCTTTTCCGTTAGCAACCAACTGTGGAATAAAGGTGTCATTAGGTTCTGTTTTCCCCTCTCCAATGATCGGGAAAGCGGCATCATCCAGAACGGCATAGCCTTTCGTTGTCCAGTAAACAAAAGAACCATAATATGGGAAAGTAAAATCATTAGGGTTTTGCGTATTTTGTCCTGCCGTATTTTTGTCTTTATATTCTGTAGGATAAGCCCAGATCAGCAATGGAAGCTTTTCTTTCTTCGCTTTTCTGTCATAATTTGCCGGAAGATATAACGTTCCCGTTAAAGTTACTCCATCATTTCTTTTATAGGTGATCACTTCCTTATAAACATCTTTTATGCTTTCAAAAGGGTTGGCAAAGCTGGTAACTGCTTCTGTTTTATTGGATTTAATATTCTTCTTGAAGTAATTAGGATATTGGCTGGCAGATTGCTGAATTGTAAGAACTTCCCCTTTTGAGGGATTAATGATATCAATAATATCTTCTTTAGCATTCTTTAAATTTGAAGTGTAAAGCCTTTTCTTTTTCAATGTTTTCAGGTCCATTTCATCGATGAAAGGGTGTTGTCCGTCTTTTGTAAATCCTGCTCCTATAAGATATGCTTTTTCGCCTTTCATATCGAGAACAGTTCTTCCGAACTGGTTTTTTGTCGTATTGAAATTTCCGGGATCACTGTAAACATCCTGATAATTCCTGTCATCAATCACTTTAGATTCACCATTCTTCAGATCTATCAAAAAAGATTTTGTATTTCTGGTATCATACCAGCCTTCCGAAACAATAGCATAATGATCGTTGGTCCAGCTTACATCTTCGTACCTTTGCTTTGTTTTAAAGAATGATTTCGGAGCAGCATTAAACGGGGCTTCCCACATGAAAATTTCATCTCTGTAATCTGCTGCTTTCGATTGGTCGCCACCATCCAGAGCTTCAGCATACACCAGGGTTGCAGGCATATCACTTCTCCAGCCCATAGCTCTTTTCCCTGTTCTCACTGAAGAAAAACCTTTAGGCATAATCTCGTTTAACAGAATTTCATTCACAACTTTTACCGCATTTCCACTGGCATCATAAACCGTAGTTGTCATTGGAAAACGGCTTAAAGGCACAATATAAGAAAACGGCTTTTTGATGGTGGTTGCCATTAAATAATTCCCGTCCGGAGAAAAGCTCAGCCCGGAATACATATTCTGGTCTTTTACTTTTTTAAGGTTTCCGTTGAGATCAACATTGTAAATATCGGAAGCAGTAAGAATTTCAAAATTCTTTTCATCCTGCGGGTTTTTAAGGAGATCCTGATACGTCCTGTTTTGGGAAACCTTCCCGTCTGCCGTCGAAACAATCGGCCCGGTAGGCAGATCTTTACTGGAGTCAATTAATGCTGTCCGGTTTTGAGGGAGGGTTTTGATCAGAAGGTTCTGAGAATCTTTATACCAGATATAGGGACTCCCTAAGTTGGCATTTAAATTATCTGCTGTGATTTTCTTTGCTGTAGCCGTTTCAAGGTCTACAATCCAAAGCTCTACTCCTTTTGCGGTAGTATTGGTAAACGCCAGTTTCTTCTCATCCGGTGAAAAGGAAGTAAAAGTGATTTTAGGATTGGGAGGAAGGTTTTTAACCTGCACCTCGCTTTTATCACTCATTTTTCTCACTTTAAGATTGCTGGAATACGTGGCAGAGCTTGAAATATTGGTTACCAGGTTAATTCTTAATCCACCCAGCTTCATTTCCTGCTGGCTAAGATCTTCCAGTGTTTTATAAGTCGGGCGGTATGTAAATACTACCCAATCTTTTTTGCTGTTCATCAGAACACTTGGAGGTCTTTCATAATCTGCCAATTTAAGAATTTCTGCAGATGGTTTCTGGTAAGTAATACTTTCCTGTGCTTCATAAAAATTAAGAAACGCAAGAAGGCAAATAGTCAGCTTTAACTTCATTATATTTCATTTTTCACGAATTTAATGAATTTAAGTGCATAAAAAAAATTTATCAATTTTAATACACTATATGGTGATTTTACAAAATAATATTATATTCGTTAAATCAATCAATTAAAATTATTATGAAAAATCTAAAAAAACTATCGAAAAAAGATCTGAAGAAAATTAATGGAGGCAGTGCGCCTGAATGCCCTGCAGGATACAAACCCTGTCTGACTATTGATGAAAACGACCAGCTAAAATGGACCTGTATATGGTCTACTTTTTCGTGTAATCCCTGATTTTCAAAATAAAAAAGAGCATGAATTCACGCTCTCTATTTTATATGCTGTCTTGTAATTACCAGTCTGAAGCTCTTTTTCTTTTTTCAATCATATGATCTACCGATATTTTTCCGGCTCCGAAAGCGATTAAAAGAAGATATATTGACAAATAAGTTAATCCTAATTCCATCTTATCGAAAGGATCGGCACCATGTACCATAGAAACGGCAATAATCATTGTAAAAATTAAAAATCCGAGAGCTATCCTTGTAAATAATCCTAAAATAAGAAGGATAGAGCATACAAACTCAGCAAAAACAGTAAGGATTAACGATATTTTCGGGCCTAATCCGATAAAATCAAAGAATTTAATATCACCGCCTTCCAGCAGCATCTGAAGTTTTGGAAATCCGTGAGAAAGCATAGCAAATCCAATAAAAACTCTCACAATTAACAGAATAATATCTCTGACTACAGAGTTAGAATTTGAGTTAATATAATTCATGTAATGAAAATTTAGACTAAAGATAATAAAAATCTTTAAAAACAATATTGATTATGAATGATTTCGTTTATCTATAACCGAAATTTTTTAAATCCCTGTCATTTTTACGCCAGTCTTTTTTCACTTTAACAAATAGATTCAGGTGAATTTTTTTGGTGAAGAATTTTTCAAGATCAAGCCTCGCTTCTGTTCCCACTTTTTTGATAGCTTCTCCCTTATGTCCGATAATAATTCCTTTTTGGGTATCTCTTTCTACATAAATGATCGAATCTATAAAAATAATCCCTTCTTTTTCCTTGAATTGCTCAGTCACCACTTCCACAGAATAAGGGATTTCTTTATCATAGTTCAGAAGAATTTTTTCACGGATAGCCTCATTCACAAAAAACCTTTCCGGTTTGTCTGTGTACATATCTTTATCATAATAAGGTGGATTTTCAGGAAGCATTGATTTCAATTTCGGAAGAATAACCTCCGTATTGAAGGCATTCAAAGCTGAAATAGGAAGAATCTCTGCCTTAGGAATCCTGTTGTGCCAGTCTTCAACCAGTTTTTCAAGCCCGGCCTGGTCTGTTTGATCTACTTTATTCAACAGAAGCAATACGGGAACAGGGATTTTGTTAAGTTTCTCAATCAAAAATTCTGAAGGTTCCGCTTTGTCGGTAACGTCCACAATGAATAAAAAAACATCGGCATCCTGTAAAGAATCCTTTACAAAATCCATCATTTTTTCCTGTAAACCGTATTTCGGATCTAATACTCCTGGAGTATCAGAAAATACAATCTGTAAGTCTTCTTCATTATAAATTCCAAAAATTCTGTGGCGTGTTGTCTGGGCCTTTTGGGTTACAATAGCCAGTTTCTCTCCCATCAACTGATTGAGTAAGGTAGATTTTCCGGCATTTGGCTTTCCAACGATATTGACAAATCCTGCTTTGTGCATAAAAATTATATTACGGACTGCAAAGTTACTAAAACAAAATTGGTCTTTAAGGGTATTGTTAAAAGATTTAAAATAAAAAGCCTTCCCGTAAAGGAAAGACTTTCATCAGAATTTAATTAATATGGTTTTTCATAAATTGTAAACTGCCTGCAGCAAGCTCTTCTGCATCGTGTGGGGATTTTTGCCATAGAGAAACGACCTGCTGCATCCCGGGAACTGATGATGAGAAATTTTCCAGCACCAGAGTTCCTTCAAAATCTATTTCTTTTAAAGCACGGAAAAATTCATCCCAGTTTACGGTTCCTTCTCCCGGCATTCCACGGTGGGATTCTGTAATATGAACATGCTTCAGTTTTTTTCCTGCTAAAATGACAGGATCATAAAAATTATTTTCCTCTATATTCATATGGAAAGTATCCAGATGCAGAAACAGATTTTGTTTTCCTGTCTTTTCAATCAGATCGAGAACATTTTTTGCGGTGTTACAAACATAGGTTTCATACCTGTTGATAGGCTCGATGCCGATATTTACCCCTCTGGTTTTAGCATGATCAGCAATCTTAGCCCAGACTTCGGCAATGATATCTGCTTCGTTCTCCGTTAAGGGATTTCCTGAAAAAACCCCGATTCCACCATGTAAAACACCACCGAGAAAATCGGTTTCCAGGTCTGAAGCTTTATCTACCGCTTTTTTTATCAATTGTTCTGCTGCTTCAGGATAAAATGCAATATGGGCTTCTTTCGGAAGGTTGAATGAGCAGACTGCATCCAACCTGTTGTCCTGAAGTTGTTTCTTAACTTCTTTAACATTAAAATCCATTGATGCGGGTAATAAAATTTCAATCAGATCAAAACCTGCCTTTGCTGTTTTTTCGATGGCATATTTTCCTGCTTCGGCATTCCAGGCCGGTGTGATCCATGAAAGAAGCGAAGCTCCCAATTTTATATTCATTTTAATTTAATTTTTTATTAAAAAACCCACCATTCGGTTCTAACTCCGAGGTAGATTCCGAATCTTTTCGTTCCGGACTGTTGTAAAAATGGAGAATAAAGGCTGTTGACCGCCTGATTATTATATCTTGAAACTTCAGCAATTAATCTGATGTGAGGTCTTGCCCAGACGCTTCTTTCTGCTGTCGGAACAATAGTGGGAGCTAAAACCAGCTTAACCATTGATGCAGGGTCCTGATTCCCGTCTTTTCTTGAAGCATAATGCAATTCTGAAACAATATGAAACCAGTTATTAAAATAATAGGTTGCCCTTAATCCGGTATTAAATTCGGATTTCTTGTTGAAAATATTTCTTTTATAATAATCAAGAGCTTTATCATTACTGTCTGCTCCGCCTTTACTCTGTGTATAGACTGCATAAGCATTTAAAGACCATCTGTTGGAAAGGTTTAACAGAATATGTTCAACCGCCGTTAAAGAATAGGCCCCTTTATAGGTTTGGGTTTCTTCATCCGGAGCTCCGTAGGTTCTCCAGGTCTGCGTATTTCCGCCATCTCCGCCGTTGGCAATTCCGGATCCGTATCTCAGTGAAACCTGGTTAAATGATCCCGGAAGTTTTGTTTTGAGATTTGTATTTAATTTTGCTCCAAAAACCCAGCCTTTGTCCGATGGGTATTGTTCTACAGAGTTTTTTCCAGATTTGTTTACATTATGAAACTCAGCTAAAATTTTAAGCTTATTGCTGTTTTTAAAAGGAATTGTATGTTCTAAAACAAATACTTCCCTTTGTCTGTAGATAAGGTTTTTTGCCCCACTGATGATATTGGTATAAGAGTATGGGGTTGAATTGCTGGCAACAGTATCTATTGCTGCCGGGAAAAACATTGAGAACCTCATATTTTTATGCCTTACTCCCCAGCCTGTTGCGGAATGATCATCAAAATAAAAGTAATCTGCAATATGTACATCGTCATATCTTAACCATCTTGATCCCGCCCAGACATCCCAGTCGCTTCCCATAATATTTCTGGCTTCAACAAATGCTTCAGGCAACGCTATAATCATTCCCTGATTTGATTTTGAATCTACATTTCCCAGGAAAGTCCCGCCTGAATAAAAACTCAGCCTGGCCTGCATATCAATTTTTGTGCTTTTTGTACTGTCACTTCCCACTACCGGCGAAAAATGAAAAGCCGGTAAAAAATCAACATAATCACCCTGATCCATCCTGCCACCCAAAGATCCCTGGTTATTAAGATTCAGCTGTCTGCCCGTTCTGCCATCTGCATTCGGTGAATAAGCAGCCCCTATTCTGCCTGTCGTCCCAAATGAAAAATCTTTATTGGTAATCACAATCTGGGCATAAGTAACCTGGCTGAATATGAGTAACACCCATAAACAGCCTTTTAATACTCCACTTTTCATTGTTACTTAATTGTTTTAGGTTTGTAGTATTTCACAGCAAACAGAACAATGATGACGTAGCAAATGATTGGCAACAGATAAGAGTGAGCTACATCTTTTTCCGCAATTTTACCCATAATCGGGGTAAAGAAAGCCCCGCCAAACATGGCCATTACCAGGAATGAGGAAGCCTGCTGAACCTTTCCCCCTAATTTTTTCAAACCAAGGCTGAAAATGGTAGGATACATTACACTTAAGAATAAATTTAACAGTATTAAACTGATAAAAGATACCCAGCCGAAACTTTGGGAAATAATTAAGCAAAGAATAATATTACAGACCGTGAAAATGGCCAGTACTTTATTGGGAGCAATATATCTCATCAGGAAAGTCCCGACAAATCTACCCACCATCATCATTGCCATGCTTAAGGAGAAATAATAGGAAGCCTGGGTTTCCTGCAGGTGCATCTTTTCTACCCCATAATTGATAAAGAATGCCCAGGTCCCGCCTTGTGCAGCTACATTAAAAAACTGGGCTATAACTGCAAAAACAAAATGTCTTTGCTTCCAAAGTGGTGCTTTTACATTGACTGTTTCTGTACTCTCTCCGGTGGTATGTTCAAGCAGTTCTATTTCTTCGGCATGCGGATCTTTTAAATCCGGAACCTTGATAAAGGTAAAAATAATGGCGAGAACAAGTACAACAACGCCAATCCATGTATAAAGATTTTTTACTGAATCTAAAGAATTATCTTCGGCAGCTCCACCAAAAATAAAGAAACCACCCAATAAAGGTCCTACTATCGCACCCAAACCATTGAAAGACTGTGCGAAATTAACTCTCTGATCACTGGTTCTTTCATCTCCAAGTGCCGCTACAAAGGGGTGGGCTACCGTCTCAAGCGTTGCCATTCCCAATGCAAGAATGAAAAGGGCAATTCTGAAAAATCCAAAAGATGTCTGGTCCGCAGCAGGAACAAAAAGAAAGCATCCACCTGCAAATAAAGTCAATCCTAAGATAACTCCCATCTTGTAGCCGAATTTTTTCATGAAAAGCCCGGCAGGAATTCCCATCAGGGCATAAGCTCCGAAAATTGAAAGCTGTACGAGTCCTGATTTTGACTTAGAAATATGAAGGACATTCTGAAAGTGCTTATTCAGTACATCACCCATCGTAAGGGCAATTGCCCAGAAAAAAAATAATGAGATCACAAATGCAAGTACAAGCAGGTACTTTTTTTCGGTAAATTTTACTGATTTCATAGGATGTGTTTTTTTAAGATTATACAATATTTTGTGTTTTAAACTGTTGAAATTCTTCATCATCATAATCAGGGCAGGCACCGGCTTTTGAGGTAATAAATGCACCAAGCATTATAGCCTCTGTCATGATCTCTTCTACACTTTTCCCCTGAATTCTTTTTGAAAGAAATCCTGATAAAAATGCATCTCCGCTCCCTACGGTATCCGCTATCTGAATTGAAACAGCAGAAAAACCATAGTTCCTGTTCCCTACAAAATACCTGGCTCCTTTACTTCCTTTGGTCAAAACAATTTCCCTGATATTGAAATGATCCTGAATAAAGGTTGCGCTTTCATCTTCTGTTACATATTCTTCACTCAGAAACTCCATAATCATACGCATTTCCGCTTTATTCATTTTCACGATATCTGCTTTATGTAAAAGTTCTTTGATCAGCTCAATATCAATGAACGGAGGTCTGAAGTTAACATCAAATATTCTGAGCTTTGAAAACTCGAGAAGCTTCAGAAGAGTTTCCCTGGTTTTAGGATTCCTTGCAGACAGGCTTCCGAAAACAAAAGCTTCGGCTTCGGAAATCAATTGCTTATGTTCCGGCAAAAAATCAATATAATCCCAGGCTACATGATTGATAATTTCATAACTGGCTTCATTATGCTCATCAATCTTAGCTATAACAGTACTTGTAGGATGTTCCTGATCGATCTGAATGTAATCTGCTGTAATTCCCCAATCTTTAATCTGATCGGTTAGCTGTTTTCCCAGTTCATCATTTCCGACTCTGCTGAGCATTTTCACATCAGTTCCTGTTTTGTATACATGATAGGCAACATTGAATGGTGCACCACCGGCCTTGGCTCCCTCAGGGAAAATATCCCAGAGCACTTCTCCGAAACAAACGATATAAGGTTTTTTATTTGTCATAGGTTAAACGTTTAATTAAATGATTAAAAAATTTTTATCTGACAGAATCCTTAGCCATTAACTGAGCAGGAAAAATCACTTTTTCACCATCGTTAATGTAATTATTAATCTGACTGTCAATAAGTCTTACCGCTTCTTTAGCCATATCCATTAAAGGTTGCTGAACGAAACTTATTTCTGTTGGAAAAAGACGGTAAGCTTCCGTTTCATCAAAAGCGATTACAGATACATCTTCAGGAACTTTTATTCTATGTTTCAAAAGATAACGTAGCCCGGCAATCCCCAGTTTATTACTCGAAAAATATAAAGCTGTTTTTTTAGAAAGGTCTAAATTATTTTCAAGGCCTTCATACACCTCTTCAGCAATATTATGCAGTCCTGTTAAAACTTTTTTATAATTTACTGCTGAAGAGATACGTTTATCAAACCCTTCCTGCCGGTCCAGCAAATGGGGAAGTTTTGTATCATAGCCCACATAAATAATTTCTTCGAATTTTTTTTCCGTTAAATAGCTGCATATGTATTCCGAAATCTCAGTATTATTAATCACAACTCCCGGGATATTAACATTTTTAAGGTAACGATCAATCGTAACAATAGGATATTCTTCTTTGATCAGTTTATTAATTGCATCATCTGAATTAACGACAGGAGCTACAATCATTCCGTCGACCTGCTGTTCAGAGAAGAGTTCTGTCAGCTTTTTAAATTTTTCAGGTGTTTCATCCGAGCTTCCGATTAAAAGCGTATACCCCAGTTTCATGGCTTCATCTTCTATACACCGGGCAATACTTGAATAAAAATCATTTGAAATATCGGCAAGGATAAGCCCTAAAAGCTTACTCTTACTCATTTTCAGGCTTTTTGCAATTTTATTCGGCGTGTAATTAATCGTTTCAGCAACTTCAAAAATTTTTTTCCTGGTCGTGTCACTTATCCTGCTTCCTTCTTTTTTGTTCAGGACATAAGATACCGTTGCAACGGAAACACCTGCAATTCTCGCAATATCTTTTATGGAAGCTCTTTTCAAAGGATCAGTTTTTTACCCTGCAAAAGTATTTCATAAATTATCAATAAAACAATAGGCTTATTTTTTTGGTCATCTGAAAATTAATTGTATTTTCGCGACTTTTTGAAATAGAAAATAAAAACAACATAAACAATTGATATTCAGTTATATAAAAATCAATATTTTTATCACATTAATTTAATGTTAAATGAATATTAAGTTTAAAAATATAGTACAGATAAATTATGGTTAAACGTTTATCTAAAATTATTTTAATAAAATTTACATTAAGATAACTATAGCCTATTTTACACATATTGTTTTAGGGTTCTTTCAATGATCGGTTTTTATATCGCAAAGAAAATGATCTAAGGTGAGCAAAGTTTTTTAATTGATTAATAGATTTTCATAAGAATATTTCATAGCAGCCTTACTGCTTTTCTTTACTTTTTCTTAAAATATAGCAGTTGGATTTTAAAAACTTTGCGTTTATAAAAAAATACTGAGTATAAAATAGGCTATAGTTACCTAAATTAATTAAATAATAAATTGATGGTATTTTTTCTTTTATTGAATCTAAAAAACTGATATTTTTGAGTTATTGCAATGTTGTTTTATGAGTATCGACGAAATTATTAATTCTATATCCGCTCTTCCGGAAAATTCCAGATCACGCCTGAAAAAACATATCACGGAAATCCGGTATCCAAAGCACTTTTGCCTGATGGAAGCTAATAAGGTAATCCCTTTTATTTACTTTATAAAAAAGGGAATCATCCGCGCTTATGCTTCTACCGGTGAAAATGACATCACCTTCTGGTTTGGAAGTGAAGGTCAGACCGTGATCTCCATGAAAAGTTATGTGGAAGACCTGCCCGGCTACGAAAGCATTGAGCTTCTGGAAGACTGCGAATTGTACAAACTGGAAACCGGAAGCCTAAGAAAGCTTTTTAACGAAGATATTCATATTGCCAACTGGGGCAGAAAATTTGCTGAAAAGGAGTTGGTAAAGACTGAAGAGTTAATCATTTCAAGACAGTTTAAAACAGCCTCAGAACGCTATAAAGATCTTGTGCATGACAAGCCTGACCTTTTAAGAAGGGTTCAGCTGGGACATATTGCCTCTTATCTGGGCATTACACAGGTGAGCCTGAGCAGAATACGTGCGGATGTAAAATGAGAAATTATAAGTTGAAAAGTGGGAAATTATCTTATTTTTTAACAATTGTAAAATTTTAAGTCACTATAAATACGGAAATTTGCAATGGAAAAATAATTAAAAAAATGAACTGGATTATCTTAATTATCGCGGGATTGTTTGAAGTGGCCTTTGCATCGTGTTTAGGAAAAGCTAAAGAAACATCAGGGACTGAAATGTATTATTGGTATGCCGGATTTCTGGTTACCATGACGATAAGTATGCTGTTACTGATCAAAGCAACCCAAACATTACCCATTGGAACCGCTTATGCAGTATGGACAGGAATCGGAGCGGTAGGAACTGCTTTAGTAGGAATTGTATTTTTTAAAGATCCGGTAACTTTCTGGAGAATATTTTTTATTTCAACATTAATCGGTTCTGTCATCGGGCTAAAATCGGTTTCTCACTAAGATCAGTATATCTGTAAAATAAAACCGCCCTCAATCTAATCTGAGAGCGGTTTTGTTATTTTTTGTAAACTACCGGTAAGATTTCATTATGTCTTAATCCGTATTTGTAAATTTCTTCTTCTGTGAATTTCTGAGAGTAAAAATTGGGTTCTGTTTCAAAACCGGCTTTTCTTAAACGATCAAAATAATCCATTCCGTACCAGCGAACATGATCATACTGCCCGAAATGTTTCTGACGTTCTTTTGGATCTTTGATTGTAAAATCTTCATAGGTTTTTTCCAGAGAATTTTTCATCGGAACCTGGAAAATTCCCCATCCACCGGGCCTCATCACTCTGTAAAGCTCATTCATTGCTTTGGCATCATCTTCAATATGTTCTAAAACGTGATTGCAAAAAACAATATCAAAGCTCTCATCGGCAAAGGGTAAATTCAAGATATCTGCCTTCACATCTACAATTGGAGAAAATAAGTCTGCTGAAATATAATCCAGGTTTCTCATCTTTTTAAATTTCCTTAGAAATTCCTGTTCCGGGGCAATATGTAAAACTTTATAGTTTTTAATGAAAAAATCAGTTTCATTCTGTAAATACAGCCACATCTGGCGATGCCTCTCTAAACTTAAAGTTCCCGGAGACAATGCATTTTCTCTCTGCTTTCCATATCCGTAAGGGAGAAACTTCCGGTAAGACCGTCCGTCTATAGGATCAAAAAAATGATCTCCTTTAAAAAACTGATAAATAAGAGGCCTTGCCCAGATACTCATTTTAATAAGCATCGGACGCGGAACTTTATTCAGTAAAAGCTTTGTTAATTTTTTCATTAAAAGTCCATTTGGAAGGGCTTCTCTTCATCACTTTCAATCCCTAAAGCTTCGTAAACATATTTGAATGTGGAAAGCAGTACAGGTTTGCCGTTGATTACGGCCACATCATGTTCAAAATGAGCTGAAGGCTGATTATCAAGAGTGGTTACCGTCCAGCCATCATTATGGAATTTTACTTTTTCTGTACCCAGATTCACCATCGGTTCAATGGCAATAGCCAATCCGTCCTTGATTACTTTTCCGCTTCCCTGTCTTCCGTAATTAGGAACCTGAGGATCTTCGTGCATTTTTCTTCCCAAGCCATGTCCCACCAGCTCCCTTACTACTCCATAGCCTTCTTTTTCACAGTGAGCCTGGATCGCATGGGAAATATCCCCTATTCTTTTACCTCTGATACATTGCTCGATTCCTTTGTAAAGGGATTCTTTTGTTACCTGTAACAGTTTTTTGGTTTCAGGATTCACCTCCCCGATTTCGAAGGTATAGGCATGATCCCCTACAAAACCGTTTAAGATAGCCCCGCAATCTACAGAAAGCACATCGCCTTCTTTAATTATATCCTTATTAGGAAAGCCATGTACCACCTGCTCGTTCGGGGAAATACACAGAGAGTTGGGAAAACCTCCGTAACCTAAAAATGCAGGCTCACCGCCATGATCTTTAATGAAATCGTGGGCTAATTTATCTAAATATAAAGTGGTAATTCCGGGTTTTATTTCTTTTGCCAGCATTCCTAATGTTTTAGAAACCAGCTGTGCGCTCTGCTTCATTAACCGAAGCTCTTCTATTGTTTTTAATTGAATCATTTTCTAATGTAACAATTTATAAATTAGCAATGTAACAATTACAAACTGGTCAATTGTTCAACTGTTACATTTTTATATTGTTAGATTTATCCTACCAGAATAATCCTTTTTTCTTTTCTCTTTTAAGTTTGGAGTAGGCTAAAACTTCTTTTCCTTCCACACGGAACTCTATTCTTTCCTGAATGATATTGTAGATTTCTCCCCATCCCGGAAAACCACCTAAATTTCTGTCATCAATAAACCAGTCTGCATCTAATTTTCTGGATTGTGTTTCACTATCAAAAACCTCTCCTTCAAAACTTGAATTAACAGCATAGAATTCTATTCCATTTTTTCTGCAGAATTCTACCGCTTCATCTAACGTTTTTCCGTGTCTGTATGTCCAAAGTATTAATCTGTAGCCTTCAGCCTGAAGTTTTTTAAGGGTTTCAAAAGCAAAAATTTTCGGCTTTCCGATTCCCGGATAAGCATCATCCACAATGGTTCCGTCAAAATCTACAGCAATTTTTTTATTACTTAACATCTTTGTATATTTTTAGCTGGGCAAAGATACGAAATAAAAAGAGTGCCGAAAAATCCGACACTCTTTGTTTTATAAATTATGCTGATAAGCCATTAACTTTTCACCCAGCTAAACTGAAACTGTAAGTCAGGAGTGGAAACCCTGTCTGTAATTTTCTGTAATCTTGCCGGTAGCTTCATTAAATATTCCTGAGCTTTTTCGGCTTTTTCGGTAAGTCCTTTTACGTGCTCTATCTTCCACTCATCCAGCAGGTCCTTCATGATATTGATGTAATCCTGGCCTGTGTACACCATGCATCTTTGGGCAGCATCTGAGAAATGTCCCCAAAGCTCTCCGGCTTTCTGGCCTGACTGTCTCATCAGATGCGCAGGCATTACGATTTTTTTACGCATCATATCTTCGAAAGCCAGGATCATTTCAGAAGGATCTATTTCAAGGATTTTTGCCACGAAATGTTTGTAAGCCTTTGCATGTCTGGCTTCATCCGCTGCAATAACACCACACATCTTGGCTAATTTTCCGTTTCCGGATTGTTTGGCAAGGGTTCCTACTCTTCTGTGGGAGATATTGGTTGCCGTTTCCTGGAAACTTGTATAGATAAAATTTCTGTAAGGATCCATGCTGGTTCCCAAATCGAAACCGTCATTGATTAAATATTGAGTCGTAATTTCAACTTCTCTCATATTGACTCTTCCGCACAGGTAAAGGTATTTATTCAGTAAATCCCCGTGTCTGTTTTCTTCTGCAGTCCAGGCTCTCACCCAGTTGGCCCAGCCTAATTTTTGTTCCTGATCGATTCCTTCAACTCCCATTAACCAGGATTCGTAAGACGGAAGGGCTTCTTCCGTGATACAGTCTCCGATAAGGGTAACGAAAAGATCATAGGGCATTTCACGTGCAAAAGTCTGAATCTCTTCTAAGTCATATTTGAACTCAGAGCTTGATGGATCCGGAAGATAGTCTGAAGGCTGCCAGATTTTTTCAATCGGCGTCAAAAATTTATCCAGAAAAGAACCTACTTCCTTTTCCAAAATTCCCATTACTTCTTTCCTTACAAGCTTCTGATACATTCTTCTAAAATATTTTTTATAGTGCAAAGATATAACTTATTTATTATTTGGAGCATAATAACGTATGTAAGTCATAATATCTCTGATATAAGTCATAAAAGAAATGCCGATATTTCTACGATATCGGCATTCATTTATGAGTATTTTTAACGTTTAATTAACCAAAATCTCTCCTGTCATTGCAGCTGGAATATCTACCCCCATTACTTTTAAAATCGTTGGGGCAACATCGCCTAATTTTCCGGATTTTAAATTCCATGTATGATCTTTATCCATCACAATAAACGGAACTAAGTTTGTTGAATGCTGGGTATTCGGAGTTCCGTCCGGATTGATCATCACATCTGAATTTCCGTGATCAGCCAGGATAAATACGGCATAGCCATGCTCATAGGCCACTGTTGCCACTTTTTCAATGCATTTATCTACGGTTTCTGCAGCTTTTACAGCCGCTTCAAAAACACCTGTATGCCCTACCATATCTGTATTGGCGAAATTTAAACAAATAAAATCTGCCGTTTCATTTTCAAGCTCAGGAACAATGGCATTGGTAATATCATAAGCAGACATTTCCGGCTTTAAATCATAGGTAGGCACATCTTTCGGGCTCGGGCAAAGCAATCTTCTTTCACCTTTGAATTCTTCTTCTCTTCCTCCTGAAAAGAAAAAAGTAACGTGCGGATATTTTTCCGTTTCGGCAATCCTGATCTGCGTTTTCCCGTTTTTTTCAAGGATTTCACCCATTGTATCTTTCAATACTTCTTCATCAAAAACTACTTTTACATTCTGGAACGTTTTATCGTAATTGGTTAGAGTAACATAATACAGATTCAGTTTACGCATAAAGAATTCCGGAAAATCCTGCTGTGAAAGCACTTCTGTAATTTCCCTGCCTCTGTCTGTACGGAAGTTGAAGCAGATCACCACATCATTATCCACAATTTTAGCAACGGGTACAACGTTTCCGGTTGCCGTGGTATTCATTAATATGATCGGCTTTAAGAATTCGTCAGTAACGTTGTTGTCATATGAAGCTTTAATGGCTCCCAAAGCATCCGTGGTCTGAAGGCCAACACCTTCTGTTAATGCATCGTAAGCCAGTTTTACGCGTTCCCATCTTTTATCCCTGTCCATCGCGTAATATCTTCCGACAATGGTAGCCAGCTTTCCTGTTGTTGCAAGCATATGATCCTGAAGTTCTTTGATAAAGCCTAATCCTGAGTGCGGATCACAATCTCTACCATCTGTAAAGGCATGAACAAAAACATTTTCATTCAGTCCGGATTCTCTTGCAGCGGTTAATAGCCCTTTCAGGTGATTGATATGTGAATGTACTCCACCGTTGGAAACCAATCCGATGAAATGTACTTTTTTATTTTCTCTTTTGGCATATTCAAAAGCCTCCTGAATTACCTTTTCCTGGCCTAAGGTACCATTTTCCACAGCCATATTCAGCTTCACAAGATTCTGAAAGACTACTCTTCCGGCTCCCAGATTCATGTGCCCTACTTCGGAATTTCCCATTTGCCCTGCCGGAAGGCCTACAGCCAGGCCACTTGCTTCAAGGGTGCTGTGTGGAAATTTTTTATAACAACTATCTATAAATGGAGTGTTTGCTTTATCTATTGCTGAAACGTCCGGATTCATACCCAATCCCCAACCGTCAAGTATTGCCAGTATTGCTTTTTTCGACATTTTTTATAACTTTTATCATACAAATTTACCTAATTTCCGACGAACGGAAGAAATTTGAACTGTTTAATTTAATGTGTAAATAAAATATCTTCGTTTCTGTAAGTTTTCATAATCACCTGTTTGGCCTGTCATGTAGTTTTTTATTGATTTTAATTATGGAACCAGCTTGTGATCTCGTAACGGAGCGGTTTAGAAGGCTGGGATTCAATTTTAATATTCTGACCTTTTGTACTTCCTTTCACATCTGCTTCTTTTTCCCAGTTTCCCTGGGTAAATTTAAACTGTGCCGGAAGATGAACTTTGAGTGTGATGCTTCTCTCTTTAGCACTTTTTTTATTCATTTTAATGGAAGACGGATTCCAGCTTCCTAATTCTGACTGGTTGCCGGTAATGTATACCTCATCGTTTTTGTCAGGAGTGCTTACTACAAAAGTTACTTCATGAACCTCATCCGAATATTCCTTAAAAAAGTCATCAAACGTTATTTTTTTGTTCTCTGCATACTCTTTAATGTATGGGTCTAAAAAACCGCTTTCTCTCAGAAGTTGAAAAGGATCCTGGAAATTAAGGATCGTATAGACCGCTTTATGCTTGTCTGTCTGTTTGTTAAAATACGCTTCGGAAATCTTGTAACCTATCCAGTACCCAAGGTCATTCGGTCTGTCATCTTTCTTACTGTTTTCATAAAGCCAGTCTGTATAGTCTTCACCTTTAAGTTTGGTCACAAATTCCCTGCACAGCTTATCAGAATGAGCTTCACCATAAGTGAAAGCTTTTGTATTTATATTCTCCCCTGAGACCAGTTCACCGATAAAATCTGCGCTTCCTTCATGTAAAGACTGTTTCAGCAAGGTATTGTTCCCCTTTTCATTTTGTTGGAAATGGATCAGTTCATGGGCAATAAGCCCTGTAACACCATCAAGGTTTTTAAGCATTTCGGTTCCTAAGATAATGCCGTCACCGGAAACCGTTCCTCCTGAATTAAACCTGCCATAGACAAAATATACCGGTGGATATTTGGCATCCGGATACCAGTATTTCAAAGCACTGTAAATGGCTTTTGTTCTTTTCTCTTTCTGTCCTATTCCTGCCAGAACATTACGGCTCAGGAGATAATCTGCTTTTCTTTTTTTAACTTTTGAATATAAAGAATCTGCATTGATGATCCTGAATTCCGTAAAACCTTTTACTCCCGGGGATCCGTTTTTCATATATTCAGTAAAAGGATTTTCTGCGGATGCTTCCATTTTATCAAAAGCTTTCCAGAAGCTGTCTGTATCTTTTGTTTCAAAAACGGCATTTAAAGGGTCGGTAGAAAAACCGGACTGTGCTTTAGCTGTTCCAAAGGACAAGAAAACAGCAGCAAGAATAGAGTTTATTTTTAGTTTCATGCTTAAGCTATCAATATTTTGAATTTGAACGGCCAAATTAAGAAAATATTACACCTTTTTAGCTTCTTATTTTTAATTTTATCCTAATATTTTCTCAGAGCTGTCTGAGAATTTTCAAACCGGTTGTAGCAGTTTTATCAATTATTATTTAATTTTGCGGTATGGATTTACGAGATCAACTTAAGAACCTTTTTCCTGAACACGAAGAACAGGATTTTGAGATGCCTGAAGAAAAATTCAAGCAAAAGGAACCTCTGGTATGCAAATTTGAGAAGAAAGGCAGAAACGGTAAGCCTGTAACGATTGTTGAAGGCTGGGAAGGCAGCGAGGAAGAACTGAAAAAAATCTCAAAAAAAATAAAAACCACCTTAGGAATAGGCGGTTCTGAAAAGGACGGAACGATCATTATTCAGGGGGATAACCGCGACAAAATAATGGATATCCTTAAAGAAATGGGTTATAAAACCAAAAGAGTCGGCGGATAATCAGAAATAAACCTGCGCGCCGGGCAGTAATTTTTTTATTTTTTCCAAAGTTGTTTTTTCAATAGGATTTCCTGTAAGAATCAATGTTTTAAGATTTTTCATTTGTGAAATTTCTGATGGCAGATCTTTTAGCCCGTTGTTGGCTAAATTCATACTCACTACATTCTTCAATCCTTTAATTTCAGGGGAAATTACTTTGATATTGTTCTGACTCAGGTTTAAAAATTCAAGCTTTTTTGATCTGAATAAAGTTTCCGGCAATACGGAAATCGCATTTTGCTGCAGTTCGAGGTAAGTCAGGTTTTTAGGAAATTCCAGGTTTCCAAGGTCATTGATCTGATTGGCCGAAAGATTCAGGAATTTCAGGTTTTTAATTCTGTCAATATCTTCAGAGATAAAACTGATCTGATTTCCCTGAAGGTTAATTTCCTCCAAGGTGGCAATCTGAGTCAGTGCTTCCGGAAAAACACTCAGGTTGTTGGCATCAAGATGAATTATTTTTAAATTCTGAAGCTTTGCAACATTAGGGTTTACAGAAGTTAAACTATTCAGGTTGATTGAGAATGATTTCAGCTTTTTAAGCTCAGCAATTTCATCAGGAATAAATTTAATGCTGTTTTTGTTGATGTTCAGGGTTTCCAGTTCTTTTAGGGAGAAAATTTCTTCATCCATCTTCTCCAGATTGTTTCCCATCAGATTCAGAAAGAATAAAGAATTCAGTTTTTTTATTTCCGAAGGGAGATTAAAAAGCCCTTTATCCCTGAAGCTCATACTGTAAACCGTCGTTCCACTTTTTAGGGCTTCATCAACATTGGTATATGTTGGGTATTTTACAGGGTCAATCTGTGCTTTAACATGATCGAGGGATAATAAAACAATCAATAGAAATAGTTTTTTCATAGATAAAGAAAAACTGCCGGCGATAAAAAACCACCGGCAGCAGAAAATTATTAATTATTATTTTTTCAGAAGCTTCACTGTTTTCTGGAAACCTTCTGCTTCAATATTTAAAACCAACACACGGGATACATCAAGCTGGGAAGTAAGGTCTAAATCCAATAAAGAGTTTGAACCTGTAAATTTCTTACTGTAAACAATTTTACCATCCATGCTGTAGGCTGTTACCGAAAGGTCTTTTAACCCTTTTGCAGAGTTGATCTTCACCATCCCTGAAGTAGGGTTTGGTGCCACGGTAACAGTATTTTCAGTCTGATGATCGATCGTACCCAAAGTAGCATCTGATCCCAGGTTATTCTTCAAAGCAACAACAATCGTAGCTGATTTTCCTCTGTAATCGATGATATTACCCGTAGCATCTGTATCTGTAGAAATTGTCGCATCCGGATGCTGTATTGAGAAGAAACCAAATTTATGATCCGGGGTAAAAGTAAGTCCTGTAGGCTCGGATCCTGCCGGCATTGAAGCAAAAAGTTTTACTTTCGGATTTGCCTGCGTATGATCCGGAGCAATTACCCAGATGTAGTTTTTACCACCATCCTGTAGCACCCAAAGATTTCCAAGTTCATCAAAAGTAAGGTTATCATTACCATCACCCCATGCTTCAGATTTCAATCCCTGGGCAGTATCGAAAGAATAAGTAGTATTAAGGCCTCCTACGAAAGTTTCAACCTGTGAAGCCGTAGCACCGTCATCTTTTAAGCGATATACCTTATTAAGACCTTTTGCTGTAAAGTAAATTTTACCATCAATCGGGCTGATATCCACATCTTCTACTCCGTTGAAAGAAGTTCCACCTAATGATGATGCTAAAGATGCTGTATTATTCTGGTCTGCTTTTAATTTATTAGGAACCTGAATCCATGTAGCGGTTGTTGCAACAGGGTCTCCGCTGCTTAATCCCTGGTCTAATTTCAATACGTAAAGGTTTCCTGAAGAAAGGTCATTCGGCGTATCCATCACGTATTTGTAAACAAGGTGAGTTCCGCCGTCTTCTCCATAATACGCTGTAGTTCCTGCATTATTTACCACTACGTTTTCGTGGTTCATAATTCCCATCTGCCATAGTTTTCCTTTAGAACCGTCTGTGTTGTGGGAAATAACCTGTGCTGTAACCGGATCAATTTCCACTAACCAGCCGTAATCTTTGTAACCGTCGGTATTGGTATCATTAGAAGTTACCTGCTCTTCCGCAGTAACTACCGTCCCCCAAGGAGTAACACCACCGGAACAGTTTCTGATCGTCTGCACCAGACTTGGTGTTGAAAAATCTACCGCTCTGGATCTTGTCAACTGCCAAAGCTTTGTAGCAGCGTTATAGTTGATCTCCGCCATGGTAACTCCACCGGGGTTTGTTTCATGGTTTACGGAAAGATAACCGTTCACTGCGCTTGCATTTTTAGGAACGTAAGCGGTAAAGTCATTCTGGCCTCCTACAAGCCCTCCGCCTTCTGTATAGCTATCCCCTTCTTTTAAAATAAGCTGATACTTATGTTCTGCAGGAATGATTAATTTGTTGGTCTGTGCCGTAGGAACAATAGATGTAAAGCAGCTGATATGTGCAGCATTACAAGGTACCGTTGTGTTGCTTATTGTTTTAAGATAAGCATCGATTCTTAAATCTGAACTTTGCCCTGTTCTATTGTGCAATTCGATAGAAATTCTGTTGTTCCCGTTTACGAATTTTGATTTTGGAATTGTGAAAACATTATATACACTTTCTGCAGCACCATCGATTGTTGTACTGGATGCAGTGCTGAATGTAATAACGCCTGTTGGCATATTATCTCTTAGTACTTCCTGCCCGTTCAGATATACTACGATCCCGTCATCTCTCATCACGCCCAATTCCATATTGTCACTAAGGCTTGCCAGGTTTACAGTAAAATCTTTAGCAAAATAAGCAGTTGTAAGTCCTGTATTGGTACTAGTTGTGACAGGATCACCGTATCCAAGCGGGCCGTCTCCTGTAGACCATGTTGAAATGTCAAAATTAGCATCCTTCCATTGATCTACCTGTGCCTGGTTGTTGTCTTTGTACCTCCATGTGGAGTTTTTGTTGAATACAAAAGTCTGTGCATGAAATACAGAGCTTGTCATCAATGCAAGGGCTGCAACTGTAAGTAGTTTTTTCTTCATTTTAAATTCGATTTATTAGATGAAGCAAAACTATTTTTTAATTGTGAGCCTTCTATTAATTGAGTCTTAAATAAACATCAACTAATATTACAAAATTAAAAACTCAATATTAAGGGAGTTAAATTATTGTTAAGGATAGCTTTTGAAACCGAGCTTACCTGTTCAATAATTACAACTCATAACTCATAACTCATAACTCATAACTCATAACTCACAACTCATAACTCTACTTCTTACTCACATCTGTCAAAGAATTCAGGAAAGCAATGACCTGTTTTATTTCTGTCGGGGTAAGATTCAATTTGTCCGAAGGTAAAGTCTGGTTGTTCATTTTCAATCCGGCACCTTCTCCTCCACCTTCGTTGTAAAAATCCAGGACTTCTTCTAAAGAACTGAAAGCCCCGTTGTGAAAGTAGGGTTTGGTAAGGGCAATATTTCTTACCGTCACTGTTTTGAAAGAGTTTTCATAAATCCATGAGTTTTCCTTCTTCACCGGGCTGTTTATTCTTCCTTTATCTGAATCTAATTCTATCGGCAGCTGATTTAAAGGTTTTTTGGTTACTCCTAAAACTTCAGATTCATTTTCATTATAAAAAGGCGGAACCAATCCTGAAAAATGTGGGGCAAAATGACAGGTAGCACAACTGGCTTTCCCCATAAACAGGTTAAACCCTTTTTTAGCATCATCAGAAATACTTTTTTCATTTCTCATGAATTTATCAAAATCACTTTCGAAAGAATATAATGATGCGACATAAGAACTTAATGCTTTGGAAAAATTTTCCTTGCTTATTTTCCCGTCTTTAAAAGCAGTACGGAATGCTTTTTTATATTCAGGTTTTGCCTTCAGCTTTTTGATAATGCTTTCATAGCTTGTATTGAACTCGTCTTTATTGTAAATGACGTGTTCTGCCTGCTGCTCAATATAAAATGCACGCATGTCATAAAAAAACCTTTTGGCAAATACCGCATTGTATAAAGACGGTGAATTCCTCAATACCGTTTTCCCTTCCACATTACTTTGAGACTTTGTTTTTAAATCGGTAAATGCATTTTCGGGTAAATGACAGGTGGCGCAGCTCATTCTGCCATTATCACTTAAATTCTGATCGTAAAAAATATCTTTTCCTAATTTTCGGAGGTCCTGATTATCTTCAGAAGATTTTAATAAAGTATAAAAATAAGGATCTAAAAAGTCGCTGCTGAAAAAGTTTTTATTACTGACATTCCATCCTGAAAATTCTTTAAGATCATCTGATTTACCATCCCAGCTTCCGAATTCTTCATATAACGGCTGGATACAATTTTTGTAGAATTCTATACGGTCAAAAGTTTCAAAATCCTTATTTTTTGACAGATAATCTAAACTTTCAGATAAAATTGTATTGGCTTTCTGCCTATTGAAATTCTTAAAATAAGCATCATCATTAATATATTTCTGAATTCCTGAAAGAGCATAAGAAGCTTCTTCGGAAATATTCAGGGAGCCGGGAGTATCAAAACCCGTCACTCCTAAGCTATAGATTCTTATCAGTTCTATGCGAAGTGGCAGGGTTTTATTATTTCCTTTGCTTAAACCGTTTTTAAGTGTGCTTAAATAAAATTTAGAATAATTATTGTACAAAAAAACAGTAATTTCCTTTATCTTTTTTTTCTCTTCACTGGCTTCTTCAGAAAAAATCAGTTCATCCAAAACCTGTAATCCTTCAGGCGGAAGAGTATATGCTGAAGTTCCCGCTGCTTCTATATGAAACAACGGAGCTGCATTCAGATGGGTTTTCGTAAATTCCGGGTAATGGTATGCAATATAGAATTCAATTTCTTTGTAAGAGTTCCTTGTATTGCGTAATGATTTCTGTAATTCTTCAAGAGATATTTTATCTTCTGCAAACAGATCAACGTTTGTTTTCAGCTGTTCCAGTTTGTTTTTAAAATCAGTCAGTCCCTTATTAACAACCGTATTTTCATTTGCAATGCCTTTATAAGGGGAATTAAAAGACATGACGGCAAAACCGATCAGTACAACGATAATACACAAAGAGGAATATCTCATTAATTTTTAACCGCAAAAGTATCATTCCGAAATTATCCTAGTTTTAAATTTAGATTAAATAATGTTTATATTTTAGATAAAGGAATTTTTTATTAATTTTAAACCCCAAAACCAAATTCATTATACTGAAAAGCCATTAAAATTCCAGGGCTCTTTAAAATGATGATGAACGCTTATTGGGAGAGGATTTTTCACATCTTATAATTAAAATATTAATCATGAAAACAAAACTATTGCTTGCCTTTATGGTAAGTCTTTTTTCATTGACTGCTTTTTCGCAGGAAGCCAGTGAAATGGCCGTTTACGCAGAGAAGAAAGACAACAATTATTATCTGATACGCCTCGTAAAAGATAAACCTGTACCTAAAGTTTACGTTTATTCTGACGGCGTTACAAAACCTTACAAAAACTACACAGAGCTTAAAGATGTTGTGATGGATTTTCCGGGAATGATGGAAGCCAATACTTCAACTAAAGAAGAGCTTATTTCCGTGCTAAAAAAAGGAGATCATTTTTATGAGATCACTTCTCAGAGAAAAGACCCAAACAATATTGAAAAAACAACAGTAACCGTTTACGAAGTTTTTAAAGGACAAAAGAGGATTGTTGAAGAATATGGCTCTTTGTTTGATCTTATCACTTCTCCTTACAAAGACGCTATTTTTATTAACTAAAAAAATAATTTATGATCAGTAAACTTGCAGCTTCAGAGCTTGTTCTGAATGATGACGGAAGTGTATATCACTTAAATCTTTTACCTGAAGATATTGCAGACAAAATAATCCTTGTGGGTGATCCTGACAGGGTTCCCAAAGTTTCACAGTACTTTGATAAAGTGGAAGTTAAAAAAAACAAAAGGGAATTTTACACCCATACCGGAACATTGCGTGGTGAAAGGATCTCTGTAATGTCTACAGGAATCGGTACAGAAAATATTGATATTGTCATGAATGAGCTGGATGCCCTTGTGAATATCGATCTTAAAAATAAAGAATTTAAAACAGGGCACAAAGCTCTGGAACTTTTCCGTATGGGAACCTGCGGAAGCGTAAACCCTGATGTACAGGTTGACAATATGCTCGTTACACAAAATGTTGTAGGTTTAGACGGATTAATGCATTTCTACCAGGATTATCATTTTGAGAATGAATTTTCTAAAAACTTTTCAGAGAAATTCCCTTATGCAAAAATAAAACCGATGCTGTATTTTTCAGACTGGGCCGAAGAGATGGCAGATTACTATAAAGATGCCAGGTACCATGGTAATACAGCTACTTTCCCCGGGTTTTATGCTCCACAGGGAAGGCAGCTCCGTCTGAAAGCTGTAGATGATCAATTTCTTGAAACATTGAATGACCTGGGAATCACCAATTTTGAAATGGAAACTTCTGCAATCTATGCGCTTTCAAAGTTACTGGGCCATAAAGCCATTACGGTAAATAACGTTATTGCCAACAGAAGACGGGGAGAATTTTCTGCCGATCATCATGCTTCTGAAAAGAACCTTATAGAGTGGGTACTGGAAAGAATTATTAAATAAATAAAAAGGATTTCAAATTTTGGAATCCTTTTTTATTATATATTATTTGTTCATCTTAGATTAGGCCCGGCTCATCATTTTCTTTGCAATATAAAACCCGATCATTGAAAGAAACCAGAAACAATAAGTGCAAAATAGGATACAGTTATCTTTATTTTTGTCACTACTATGATCTGATGAAACAATCTTTAAGGTGATCATTAACCATCCCGGTTGCCTGCATATGAGCATAAACCACTGTGGATCCCATAAATTTAAAGCCTCTTTTTTTCAGGTCTTTTGCCAGTGCATCTGAAACCTCCGTGGTGGCAGGAACATCTTTTAAATTTTCCGGCCGGTTGTCTTTCGGCTTGCCATCAACAAATCCCCAGATATAGCTGGAAAAACTTCCGAATTCCTTTTGAATCTCCTGAAATCTTTGTGCGTTGGTAATGGTAGCCAGAATTTTAAGCCTGTTTCTTATGATTCCCGTATCCTGCATCAGTTTCTCAACTTTCTGTTCAGAATATTTCGCGATCTTCTTATAACTGAAATTGTCAAACGCTTTTCTGAAATTTTCTCTCTTAGATAAGATCGTGTACCAGCTTAAACCTGCCTGAAAACTTTCCAGGATTAAAAATTCAAAAATAGTATCATCATCATAGACCGGCCTGCCCCACTCTTCATCATGGTATTTTCTGTATAAGTCGTCTTTTTCACACCATCCACAACGTATTTTTTCCATAGGATTGTTATTTAAAACAAAGATAGGTCTGATTGAGAAAATGATAACAAAAGATTATGAAAAGTTTAACAGAATGGTTTTCTGTTAGGAATAGTTCTTGTTTATTTCATAGCAACACCCAAAATATCACCATTATGAATAATTCAGAATATAACAAAGCGGAAAATGCAGTAAACAACACGGAAAACTCTTTAGAGAATGCAGCGGATAAAGCAAAATGGAAAATTAATGAACTGGCAGATAAAGCCCGGGATTATATTAATGAAAAAAGGAATAATGATCAGGAAGCCAAGCAGGAAGATTGGTTTGAGAAGGTAAAATCCAATATTTCTGAAACCTGGGACGACGTTAAAGATAAAGCCAATGAAGCCTGGGAAAAAACTAAAGATGCGGCTGAGGATGTAAAAGCAGAATGGAACAAGAAAACCAACTAAAAATTTCAGTTATAAATATTTTCAAAAAAAACAGGGTCTTTTTATAGGGCTCTGTTTTTTTATTATGTGGTAAACACAAAATTATTGCTACATTTGTATTATAAATAAACATTAAAAAATTATGTCATACGGTTTACTTAAAGGCAAGAAGGGAATTATTTTTGGAGCCCTTAATGAACAATCAATCGCATGGAAAGTTGCTGAAAGATGTCATGAAGAAGGTGCAGAATTTATCTTGTCTAATGCTCCTATCGCTCTTAGAATGGGAGAATTAAACGGTTTAGCAGAAAAAACAGGTTCTGAAGTAATTGGTGCAGATGCCACTTCAGTTGAAGATCTTGAAAAGCTTTTTGATGCCGCTGTTGCAAAATTTGGGAAAATCGACTTCATCCTTCACTCTATAGGAATGTCTATTAACGTAAGAAAAGGAAAACATTATACAGAAATGAATTACGACTGGTTGGAAAAAGGCTGGGACATCTCCGCTGTTTCTTTCCATAAAGTAATGCGTGTGGCCTGGGAAAAAGACTGTATGAACGAATGGGGAAGCATTTTGGCGCTTACCTATATTGCAGCTCAAAGAACATTCCCGGATTACAATGATATGTCTGATAATAAAGCTTATCTTGAGAGTATCGCAAGAACTTTCGGAAACTATTGGGGTGAAAGAAAAGTTCGTGTCAATACTGTTTCCCAATCCCCTACCATGACGACTGCAGGTAGCGGTGTGAAAGGATTCGGAGGTTTCCTTGGATACGCAGAAGATATGTCTCCACTGGGCAATGCTACAGCTCTTGAATGTGCTGATTATTGCGTTACCCTTTTCTCTGATCTTACCAAGAAGGTAACGATGCAGAATCTTTTCCATGACGGAGGATTCAGCAGTTCCGGAGTTACCCAGAAAGTGATCTCTAAATATGATACTGAAAAGTAATTTTTAAAATACTTTTTGAATATAGATTTAGGCCGGAGCAAAAAGCTCCGGCCTTTTTATTTTAATTGAAAATTTTAACTTGGCGGCACCTCCGGTGCCGCCAAGTCAAGTTATTATAAGTATCATTCTTAACTCATTAAGTAAGTACAATCAGAATTTTTTTGCTAATTTATAAAACAAAAACCACTGCAAAACTACAGTGGTTTACCTTTCTAAGACACGAGCGAGACGCTCGCGCCCAATGTCATTAAGTTAAGCAATTGTCATAA
>NZ_AKJY01000025.1 GCF_000282115.1 Chryseobacterium populi | reverse complement strand
ATCTGCATCCACAGGCCTATAATACCCGTTACAACAGGTGTTGAAAAAGAGGTGCCGCTGTCTATACCTGCGCTTTGAGTTCCGGTAGTATTTTCTGCAGTTGCTGCAAAGGCAACTTCTGTTCCTGTTGTCGTGATATCCGGTTTTATACCTCCGTCATCTCTTGGTCCTGCGCTGCTGTAAAAGGACCGTACAACATCGGTAGGAGCAGTATATCTGTTGTCGTTGGCTGCAATGATATCAGTAGCTCCTACAACGATTATATTTTTGGCAAGGGAGCCGTTGTTTAGGCAGTCATACCCCGATATGCAGTTGTCTGGCGGTAAAACTTCCGTTGCCGCAAACTGTACAGGAGGGTTATTGGCAGGACCGGCATGATATCTGGGCAATACAGCTCCATAACCTGTAGGTCCTGTTGTAGCCGTATTACCGGCCGCTTTTACTATCACATAAGAAGGATTGGTATATACAATTTGATCATATTCCTTATCATGTGAATAATAAGTACCTTGCAAATCCTGATGTGCTCCGGCTACGGTTAATGCATCGGGATTTCCATTCCAATACAGTACCTGTTGTCCGGTGCTGGGCAGGGGGTATAGAAGCCAGCCAGCCTGTGAGCCATAGGAATGATTGGATATTTTTGGGGCAGCCAGCAGTATTTTTTGGAATACGGTACTTTCCAGGGAACTTCCCGGTAATACGGTATTTTGAAAGGAATAATTGTCGAATGTACTGTTAGAAGCTATACCTTTAAGATCAACAGATACATTTGCTCCATTGTATTGTAGGGTAATTGGCAGGCTTTTTGCCCCAATAAAACCGGTTACAGCTGTAGCATGTAAATCATAATTTGCGGTGGTACCGGTGGCAGCCTCCTTATTGGTGATCCTGTTGGGCATATTATCAAAAGCGACATGCCCTCCAAAAGCCCTGCCCCCATCAAAGACTGTATATTTAATATTCTCTCCGTTAAAAGATCCTGTAAGGCCATTTATAGTGCCGTTTTGTAAGAAATCAGCATTTGAATTCTTTCCCTGTCTCAGATCAGTTAGCTCATTGAAAAGAGGGTTGCCATCCGGAGTGAATCCTGCCAGCTTACTTCTTTGCTCCTCAATTCTTTTTTGAGTATCAGCAGATCTGCTTGTTCCATAATGTTTAGAAACATAAGCTTCAAATTTTTCGTTATTCTCAATTCTCTGTTTCTCAAACTGTCTCATTAAGTCCTGGTTGCTTTGTGCACTTAAACTTAAAATGGCCAAAGTGCCGGCCGAAATAAAAATTTTCTTCATAGGTTTTTATTATGTTCGCCTAAATATAATAATTAAACATATTGGTTTTAACTTAACTGTCTGTTAATTAGTGTATTGGTTTAAAAGTTAAATTTGTTTTTATTGTTGAGTTTATAATTTTAAATGTATTGTGGTATCTTATTATTTTTATCCTTTGAAAAAATGTAATATTATGTTTAGTCTGTGATAAAAAATGAGGTTTGGGGTATTTTTAAGTCATATTATTTTGTTATTTTTTGCAGATGTCAAAAAAACCGTTTCCACAATTTGTGAAAACGGTTTGAAAGTAAAAATATGGATCTGCTTGCTATTCCTTAATAAGCTTTTTAGAAATAACTTCTTTACCTGTTTTTACCTCAAGAATATAAATTCCTTTGGCACAGGCTGAAAGGTCTATGGATGTTTTATCACTTCTGATGAATCCGGTTTGTAATTTTTTGCCAGACAGATCATATAAGCTGAAAGTTGATTTTTTAGGAGCCTTTAATACATTAACGAAATCTTTGGTGATCGTTGGGGAAATAATAATTTGATTGGCTCTTCCGGCTTCATTTGTTGCTAAAACTTCGGTGAACCCTGTTACTAAAATAGAATAGTTCTGGGGAGTACCTGCTCCTGAAGCATTAACAAGGTTTCCTTTATTTGAAACTTCTATTCTGTAGGTTCTTCCTGCGATCGGTGCATCAATGACTACCTGTTCCACATTGTCAACAGTATTATCTGCTTTGGTAGCAGGGTTTTGCGGATTGTTGGCATCAAGCTTCCAGGGATAATATACGGTGTTATCCGTAGTGTCTATAATTCTCAGATCCAGGTCATTAACCAGTTTTGAAGTTCTGTTGTTATGGGCTGTCTGCCATGTTGTCGGGAGAGTTGTGTTGGCAGGATCTGTCCAGGCTATGGTTACTTTAAGAGGCTCTGATCCTGAAGCTGTTCCTGTTTTGCTGTTAATAATGCCGTTATTTAAAGTTTCATCATTAAAAATAACCGTATTGTTGGATTTTCCTACTAATAATTCTGCTCCTTTTTTTGCGTTGATATAACCCCACCCATACCATGGATCCGGGCCTACACTTCCTGCTTCCAGGGCTGAATGTACAGTTAAGGTTTTTGCCGCTGCTGCATTAAGTTCAAGAGCCGGGAATAATTGCCTGTAAATCTGCATCCACAGGCCTATAATACCCGTTACAACGGGTGCTGAAAAAGAGGTGCCACTACCTATATCCACGCTTGAAGTCCCGGTGGTGTCTTCTAAAGTTCCTGCAAAGGCAACATTGGTTCCCGTTACAGTTATATCCGGTTTTATGCCACCATCATCTCTTGGCCCTGCACTGCTATAGCCGGCTTTCACAACATCGGTAGGAGCAGTATATCTGTTGTCGTTGGCTGCAATGATATCAGTAGC
>NZ_AKJY01000024.1 GCF_000282115.1 Chryseobacterium populi | reverse complement strand
CACGCCAGCCAGTGGATGGTAAATCATTACAGGTATGTAGCCGAAATGGCAGCCCAATATCATATTATGGTCGATTCTCATGAAGCGGTACGGCCGACAGGTCTGCACAGGACGTTCCCCAATTGGATTGCCCAGGAATCTGCCCGCGGAACAGAATTCGAATCTTTTAACGGAAACAAACCAGATCATACCACAATATTGCCCTTCACCCGTTTGATAGGTGGGCCGATGGATTATACTCCGGGAATATTTGAAGGGGATTTATCAGTTTATGGAAATAATAAGACGAAATTAAGTACAACCCTTACCAAGCAGCTTGCACTTTATATAACCATGTACAGCCCGCTTCAAATGGCAGCTGACCTCATTGAGAACTACAAAAAGTATCCTGATGCTTTTCAGTTTATTAAAGATGTGGCAGTCGATTGGGATGCTTCGTATATTCTGGAGGCAGAGCCCGGAGATTATATTACCATAGCAAGAAAAGCAAAAAATAAAAACGAATGGTTTGTGGGAAGCATTACCGATGAAAATCCCAGAGAAGCAACTGTAAATCTGTCATTTTTACCCAAAGGGAAGTTTGAAGCCATTATTTACAGAGACGGAAAAAATGCAAGCTGGAATCATAATCCTAAAAGCTATGAAATTTCCAGGCAACAAGTCAATTCAGGCAATAAACTAAAAATAAAAGCAGCTCCCGGTGGTGGTTTTGCTATCAGTATAAAAGCTTTGAAATAACAAAAACGGGGCGGCACCTTTGGTGCCGCCCCATTAAGTATTTTTAAAAAATCACATCCAAACCAACATAGAAATTGGCTTTCATAATAGGGGCATAAATCATTCCGCCATCAAAATAATTTCCGAAAGGATTTTTATAATCTATAATCACATTTTTCTGAGTATAAGAAGTTAAATTCTCCCCACCGAAATAAGCCCTGATCTTTTTATTGAAATTTCTTGAAACCTGAGCATTCAGGATCGCATAAGATCCGGAATAGGCAGGCAATTGAAATTCTTCAGGATTTGTTGAAGTATTAGGAAGCCTTTGTTTTCCTACCCAGTTGAAAGTAGTATCAAAGCTCCAGAATCCATCATTTTTATCCTTATTGGTTGCGTATGCTAAATTTACAAAACCCCTGTGCCTGGCCATAAAAGGAATTTCTCGTCTGCCATCTATATAATCAGCCTGTACATCATAATATTTATAAGCCAGCCTTACATCAAAATTTTTGAAAGGTGTAAAATCCCATTGCGTCTGAAAACTGTTCGCAAAAGATTTCCCTTCAAGATTGTAAAAGGTAAGTTGCTGAGGTGAGCGGTCAAGATCAACCAAAACCTGGTCCTGGAAATCCGTTCTGAAAAAATCAGCAACAATAGAAGATTTTCTCCCGAAAATTTTAAACTCCTGCTGTAAACTTAAGCCGTAATTCCATGCGATCTCCGGTTTTAAACCATAAATGTCTCCGCCATTCTGAATAATCTGGATTGTACGGTTAGACGCAAAGTATTGCTGATTTTCTGCGAAAACAGAAGCTGTTCTGAAACCTCTTCCGGCAGAAAGCCTTACAATAGTCTGTGGCGTGACATCATATTTGAAATTCAATCTCGGAGTAAACTGTGTCCCGGCAAGATTATGAAAATCAATCCTCGCTCCGGCTACCAAAGTATATTTTAACCCTGTTAAAGTATATTCTGCAAAAGCTCCCGGAACGACCTCATTTCTTTTAAAAGGAATAGTCAGATAGGTTTCATTATAGCCGTCATACATAAAACTTGCTCCGGCCTTGTATTTATGATTGGTGTTTCCGAGGATGCTTTCAAAAATAAGATTGGAATAAAACGTATTCTGCTTTCCGGAATAATTTCTCAAACCAAAAAAGCTGTCCTGCTGATGATACACATATTGGTTCATCCATCCTAAGCTCTGATAAGGCTTTCCTTTAAAGACATAACCCGTTTTGTTCCAGACCTGGAACCTTGAAATATTAATTCCTACACCATAAGCAGACTGCTCTTTCTGATCAAGCTGTCTATCAAATGCCGTTTGCCCTGCCGTTCTTTCATCTTTTACAAAATTGATCCCGAAATGTGATCCCAGCCCTGATTTTTCCAGGTCATTGTAATTAAGCAAATAAGCCGCGTTCAGCTGAGTTCCTTTCGGTCTGTCAAGAAAACCGTCGTCATTCATATCTGTATTCCCGAAAGTTCCGTTTCCATGTAATAAAAAGGATTGCGACCATTTTTCGTTAATAGGGGATACGCTGGTGATATTGGCTTCAGCCCGGCCATTAAAATCTGAAAAAAGATTTAATGAAGTTTCCGGTTTTTCTGCATTTTTTAAAAGTTCGGTATTAATTTGCCCTGTAATGCTTTCATAACCGTTCGTAACCGTACTTCCACCTTTGGTAAGCTGTACATTTTCAATCCATCTTCCGGGAATGAAATTCAGTCCATAAGCAGATGCCAGTCCTCTGATTTCAGGTAAAAGCTCCTTTGTTAAGCTTGTGTACTTCTGATCCAGGCCCAGCATTTTCAGCTGTTTGGTCCCGGTAACAGCATTGCTGAACGAAACATCTACCGTTGCATTGGTTTCAAAGCTTTCAGACAGGTTGCAGCAGGCCGCTTTTAAAAGCTCTTTCTTATCAATATTAAAAACCAGGCCGGCTTCTTTCTTGCTCAGTGACGTGGAAGCCCTGGAAGCCGATAACTGTATGCCTTCAATTCTTTTTTCACCAGATTCCATATCGGTACCGGATTCACCGGAAGAATGTGCCGAATGGTCTTCATGTTCAGGTTTTTCTTCTTCTGAATGTACATTAGCCCCTTTTTCACCCATCGGAATTTCTCTGTCATAAAGGCAACAGTCCGGAAGATTGTTATAAACTTCGTCTGTCGACTTATATTTTTCGTTGTCATGTCCTGCTCCGGCAATCTTTTTTAAAATTTTATCCGCAGAAGTTTTGGAAGAGTTAAAATTTAAAATAACCGTTTGTTTCTCAGCGCTCCATTCTGCTGAGTCTGCCCCTGCATCTTTAGCGGCTTTTTCAATTCTTGCCTTACAGGAGCCGCAATTTCCTTTTACATAAAATTCGTTTTCTGCTTTTGTATTTTGAACAACAGTACTGGAAGGTTGGAGGTCCCTTTCATAATGGCAGCAATCCGGCAGATTCTTGTAAGTCTCATCAGAAGCCTTGAATTTTTCATTGTCATGGCCGGCTTCAGCTACTTTCTTAAGGATTTCATCCGGTGAAATATTGCTTTCGGTTTCTAAAGTAAGCGTCTGCAGATCGACGGAATATCTCGCTGCTTTTGCACCCGCTTTCTGTGCCGTAGATTCTATTCTTTCCTTACACATTTCACAGTTTCCTTTGACTTTGAACTGGCTTTTTGTAAGATTCTGAGCAAAAATAAATGGAGTAAATAATAAGAATAAACCAAGAATAACCCTGGAAATATATAATTTCATTTTGTTTAAAATTTAGTTAATTAAAAAACGGTTCATCAGAATATAATGAACTTCACTGGTTTTAATTAAGCTATTTTCGGCGGCTGCCAGATTTCTTTTAAACGGTCTGAAAGATGAGGATCACAATATTGAAACTGTAATTTTTTATTGGCTTTGTAATAAGATAACTCTAAAAGAAGGCCCTTGGAAAAAGGAGTTTCTATAAAGGTATAGCAAGCAATACAAGTTGAACAGCAGTCATCATTACACGATTTTGTTGTTTTTTCATGATGATTTGTAGAAGATGATTGATTGTTTTTACAGCAGTCATCTGCTTTAGAATCAGCTTTGCAGCAGGTTGCCTGTTCAGATTGTACATAGAAGTCAGCTTTAGGGATCAGAAAAACTCCTAAACAGAAAATGATTGCCAGAATCTGAAATAACTTCATGAATGCAAAATTACAAAAATTATGGCAATGGGTCACCTACTTTTACCGCACAATTATGGAAAGGTTCTCCATGCGCCGGATTTAGCTTAGGTTTTTCACCGCTGGCTAAAGCTTGTTGTACAGGAGCAGGACTGCTTTGCTGAACGTTCTGAACCGGTTGTGGAGCAGGAGCCGGTTTGCTGTTTAAAGGTTGCCCTACAGGTATATCGCAACGGTGCCCTGGCTGTCCGTGTGGCGGGTTCATTCCCGGAGCTGTTTTGACTACTTTCCCTGTGTTATCAGCTGTAAATTTCCCGGGTTTTACAGAATTCGGATCGATTTGAATGGTTTGGGCACCATTACTGTTTACGGTAACATTTTGTCCCGATTGTGCCGGCTTGCTGTTTAACGGTTGCCCTACCGGGATATCACAACGGTGTCCCGGTTGTCCATGAGGAGGATTCATTCCCGGAGCTGTAGGGGTGGCCGGATTTACGGCAACAGGAGCTGCAGTATTCTGAATATTCGTATTGCTATTAATACCGGCCTGATCTAAAAGTGATGCTTTAGGAGTGTTATTCACTGCTACACTGGGCTGCTGAACGCCTGCTTCCTCTTTTAAATAAGTTGCTCTTTCGTCTTTTTTGCAGGAAACTGTAAATAGTGAAACAGCTATAAAGCCTAAGAATGTCTTTTTCATATCCAAATCGTATGAAACAAAATTAGCAAAACATTTTGAATTGTTTTGCTAATTTTATATTTATAATCCTGTTTTGAAATTAATTCTTTACCAGAAGTCTGAAACCTTCTCCGTGAACATTGATGATTTCCAACCCTTCGTCGTCTTTTAAAAGCTTACGAAGCTTGGCAATATACACATCCATACTTCTTGCTGTAAAGTAATTTTCTTTCTTCCAGATTTTTCTTAACGCCAGGTCTCTCGGCATAAAATCATTACGGTGGATGCAAAGAAGCTTAAGCAATTCATTTTCTTTTGGTGAAAGCTTATATTCCTTATCACCTACCCTTAGTTGTCTCAGCATAGAATCAAAGAAGATGTTACTGATTTTAAACTGTTCCTGTTCTTCATTTTCAAGCGTTGAGCTTCTCTGAAGGATTGCCTTGATTTTGTATAAAAGCAGCTCGGTATCAAAAGGCTTTGTGATGTAATCATCTGCTCCCAATTGATAGCCTTTCAGAATATCTTCTCTCATATTTCTTGCTGTCAGGAAAATAATAGGCGTATTCTTATCGATCTTTTTCACATCCTCTGCCAAAGAAAATCCATCTTTTTTAGGCATCATGACATCGAAAATACAAATATCAAACTCATTCTCCGTAAATTCCTTCAGCCCTTGTTCTCCATCTGTTGCAAGCGTAACCTCGAAATTATTGATCGTCAAATAATCCTTCAATACAGCGCCAAAACTTTGGTCGTCTTCTACTAATAATATTCTGTTGCTCATAATTTTAAAATTAAAAATTAATAATAAGAATGATTCCCTCACTCTCTCTTCTTATATATTTTTGTTAAATGGTTGTTATATTCAATTGATTATTGATAAATGATGATTGACTTCCGGTATCATTGATTACTCATTACTCCTTATTCATGATCTACGTCATCGGCAGTTTAATGATAAACGTACTTCCTTTATCTTTATGAGAGTCTACAATGATCTGTCCTTTATGCAGCTCTACAATTTTTTTAACATAAGAAAGCCCCAGACCCTGTCCTTTTACATTATGGATATTTCCTGTTTCTTCCCTGAAGAATTTTTCAAAAATCTTTGTTTTATTATGGGTTTCCATTCCCATTCCTTTGTCTGAAATTTCAATGACATACAGGCTGCCCTCATTCCTGGTTTTTACGTGAATTTCAGGAGCTTCCGGAGAGTATTTATTGGCATTATCCAGAAGATTCACCAGCATATTTGAAATATGGAACTCATCTATTTTGAAATTATAATGAGTGGCATTAAATTCCTGGGTGAGTGAACCGTTCCTTTGGGATACAATGAGATTGAAAGATTCTGTGGTCTTTTTAATCAGCTCCCTTACATTGGTTTCCTTTAGGAATAATTCCACCTCATTTCTTTCAAGCTTAGACATGTTAAGAACATTTTCCACCTGCTTCTTCATTCTTAAATTCTCCTGCTTGATCAGCTCAGAATAATACTTTACCTTATCAGGGTTGGTCGCAATTTTATCATTGGCTAAAGAATCGGTTGCTACAGAAATAGTTGCCAGCGGGGTTTTAAATTCATGCGACATATTATTGATAAAGTCGGTTTTCACCTCTGCCAGTTTTTTCTGCTTCATCATATAATTGATGGAAATAATGTAAATTCCGAGAATCGTCAGTAGTGAAAGGAATGTTCCCAAAAGCATAGGCCAGTTGTTCATTGCCAAGGAGTATTCCTTTTTAGGGAAAACCAATGCCAGATTATATAAAGTCCGGTCTTTTTGATCGGTGAAAATAGGATAGCTGTAAGTATTGCTGTCATTTTTCTCTTTGTAAATCTTATTGGTAACACTTGTAAGGTGATTATTTTTGTCTGTGATCCCGTATCCGAATTTTGCAGTAATTCCTCTTATTCTCAGTTCTTTTGTAATTACCGAATCCAGGATCTTCCCATTCACTCTTTTCGTAATAGGTAAGTTATTTCCATATATTTTTGCAAATTCTTTCATGGAATAATCACCGTTTTCAATATCCTGATTGATATCGGCAGTCAGAAGCTCACGGTTGGTTGTGTCTCTTTTTATTTTATAAGCGGCTTCGTCCGTATATAACGTAGTAAGCTTTATTGAATCTCCTTTTTGAGAAATCGGAAGCTGGGTTTTTTCAATAATATTTTTAGAGTAAATGATCTGTCTCTGAGTACCGGAATCTTTCACCTGCTGAATAGTCGTTAAAGAAGGCTGATCATTATTTGCCAGAATATTTTTTCTGAAATTTTTAAAATCATCATTCAGGTATTTTTCCACTTCAATTTCGGAGATACTTTTGGTAGTGCTTTCCAGGGCAGAGTAAACCTTGTTTGAAAAGTCCTGCTCTAAGGCACCGTAATATCCTTTCAGCCAATAAAATTGGAGCGTCACAAAGACAATCAGTGAGATCGTCATAAACACTGAAATTATTGGGATGAATTTGTTATTCATTACTTTATTTTAATTTATTTGGAATGATGAATGTTAAAATTAATTATTTTATGACTTCATGAACAAAAAACGAGCCAAAAAATTGTATTTTTTTTCTTAAAAGAATGTTTTTTAACATTTAATTATAAATATTTGATTACTTGTCCTATGAAAAGTCCTGTCAGAAATTAAAATAGTAAGTTTGTTAAAAATAATTACTTATGGAATCAAATATCGTCTTTAACAAAGATTTTGACTCAAACAGCGTATACGTAATGAAAATTTATAACGCTGATGTTTCGAAAGTGTGGGATTATTTTACCAAATCCGAATTATTGGATCAATGGTGGGCTCCAAAACCCTGGAAATGTGAAACTGTAAAACAGGATTTCAAAGAAGGCGGAATCTGGCTCTATGCCATGATAGGTCCGGAGGGAGAAAAAGTATATTCACAGGTGAAGTACGGTGAAATCATGGAACACAGAAGTTTCGACGGAATTGATGCTTTCTGTGATGATAAAGGAAATATCAATGAATCTTTTCCACAGGCTCAATGGCTGGTAGGCTTTACAGGTGTAGAAGAGGGAACTAAAGTTACGGTTAATATTCACTTTCCATCACAAGAGGCTCTTAAGCAACAATTGGAAATGGGATTTGAAGAAGGCTTCAAAATGGGCTTGAATCAGCTGGAAGGGATTCTGAATGGCTAATTTTGATAGATTTCTTGTCAGTTAAATTAAAAATATTCAATGGGACGGGCTTTAGCCCGTTTTTTCATTAAAAGAAAATCTATTGGCTTTAGCCAAAACTTATTTAAAGTCTCGAAATACAAAATAAAAATGGGGAGTAAAAACTACTCTCCATTTTAATATACCAATGATATTTTCAGATTAATTCTTCATCCTGAAAATATTGGATAATTGCTTTTTTCATAAGCAAAGCCTGTTCGTTTGGCCTTAATTCAGGAAGTTCTTCCAGCTTGTCAAACTGTGGCCATCCGTCTTCATAATGTGAGAACTTATAATATCCAAAAGGCTCCAGTAATCTGCAGACAGCAATATGTATTAAATTTACTTTATCATCTTTAGTATATTTCTGCTGTCCGCTTCCTAATTCCTGAAGCCCGATTAAAAACAATAAGGTTTCAATCGGCGGATTTTTTTCAGTCTGGAAGTTGTCTTCAAAAAACTGTTCTATTTTTTTCCAGTATTCAGCTTCGTTGATCATTCTTTTTTATTTTCTAATTTTAACAGGAAAGCATATTCCAGTGCGTCTTCTTTTAATGATTCAAATCTTCCGCTTGCGCCTCCGTGCCCGGCGCTCATATCCGTTTTGAAAAGTAAAAGATGGTCATCGGTTTTTAGCTCTCTCAATTTTGCGGTCCATTTTGCCGGTTCCCAATATTGAACCTGTGAATCATGCAGACCTGTTGTAATAAGCATGTGCGGATAATCTTTTGCCTCAATATTATCATAAGGTGAATAGTCTTTCATATAATGATAATATTCTTCATCATTCGGATTTCCCCATTCATCATACTCACCGGTTGTCAGTGGAATAGTTTCGTCCAGCATTGTGGTAACCACATCCACAAACGGGACCTGGGCTACAATACCATTAAATAAATTAGGCTCATAATTCACAACTGCTCCCACCAATAAGCCTCCGGCACTTCCGCCCATGGCATATAAATGCTTTGATGAAGTGTAGTTTTCTTTTATTAAATGTTTTCCCGCATCTATAAAATCAAAGAACGTATTCTTTTTAAATAACATTTTCCCGTCTTCATACCATTCTCTTCCTAAGTATTCTCCACCCCGGATATGGGCTATGGCATAAATAAACCCCCTGTCGAGAATTGATAATCTCACATTGGAAAAGCTGGCATCTACCGTATGTCCGTAGCTTCCGTAGCCATATAAAAGAAGAGGGGTATCTGCCGTTTTTTTTGTGTTTTTATGGTATACCAGGGAAATAGGAACTTTGGTTTTCCCATCTCTTGAATCTGCCCATATTCTTTCCGAAATATAATTTTCAGGGATGAATTTTCCGCCTAAAACCTCCTGTTGTTTAAGAAGTTTCGTGGTTTTCTCCTTCATGTTATATTCAAATGTTGAGCTTGGTTTGGTGAGTGAAGTATAGCCATAACGTAATACTTCGGTGTCAAACTCAAGGTTAATTCCGATATAGGCAGTATAAGTAGGATCTGAAAAAGGGAGATAATAAGCCTCCTGTGTTTTCTCATCAATAATTTTGATCTGAAGCAATCCTCTTTCCCTTTCTTCAAGAACCAGATAATCTTTAAATATTTCAAAACCTTCCAGTAAAACTTCCGCCCGGTGCGGAATTACATCTACCCAGTTTTCCTTCCCGCAGTTATCTATTTTTGTTTTTGCAATTTTAAAATTGATTGCATCATCTGCATTGGTAATGATATAAAATTCATCTTTATAATGTTCAACAGAATATTCCAAATCATCAATTCTCTGCTGAATGATAGTCCATTCCGCAAAAACATTATCAGACGGAATAAAACGATGCTCATCCGAGATTGTACTTGAGCTGGCAATGAAAATATATTTCAAAGATTTTGTTTTGAAAACATTCACATCAAAAGTATCATCCTTTTCGTGGAAGATTAAAATATCTTCGGAAGAATCTGTTCCCAGTTTATGTCTGTAAACCTGGAAGGCCCGCAGGTTTTTATCTTTCCTGATATAAAAGACATGCTCATTATCATTGGCCCACACTGCTTTTCCTGTTGTATTAAGAATGGTATCAGGTAAGATCTCTCCTGTTATAAGGTTTTTAAAATTGATATTGTAAATTCTTCTTCCCACATCATCAGAGGAAAAAGAAGCCAGTTGATTATTAGGGCTTACTGCCACACTTCCCACTTCAAAAAAGGTTTTTCCTTCAGCAAGAATGTTTACATCTAAAATAATTTCTTCAGTGTTATCCAGGCTTTTGTGTTTCCTGCAGAAAATAGGATATTCTTTTCCCTCTTCATATCGTACAATATACCAGTATCCATTAAAGAAATAAGGTAGAGATTCATCATCTTTTTTGTACCGGGATTTCATTTCTTCGAAGAGCTCATTCTGAAAATCTTCGGTATCCTTCATCATGAAATCTGCGTAAGCATTTTCATCTTCAAGGTATTGTATGACTTCAGGATTCTCTCTTTCATTGAGCCAGAAATAATGATCATTTCTCCGGTCTCCGTGTATTTCTAGTATCTTTTCTATTTTCTTCGCCTGTGGAACTTTCATCAATATTAATTCTTGTTCAAATTTAGTTAAAAAAAAGCCATCTTTCCTTTTAATGAAAAGACGGCTGTTTTATGTAGAATATTAAATGCTATTTGTGAAGGCTTTTAACATATTTTTCCAAAGCCATTGTCATGGATGGCGTTTCCTTTGTAGGAGCCATTAAATCTACCCTTAAAGAAGCTTCCTCTGCTGCTGCTAAAGTAGTGTTTCCAAAAACACCGATTTTAGTTTCATCCTGCTGAAAATCCGGGAAGTTCTGCTGTAAAGACTTGATTCCTTGCGGACTAAAGAATATCAACATGTCATATTCTTTGATGTTAACATCCGTCAGGTCACTGCAAACCGTTCTGTACATAATTGCTCTTGTCCAGTCAACGTTGGCTGAATCCATGGTCTTAGAAATGTCCGGACTCAACACATCTGAAGACGGTAAAAGATATTTTTCAGTCGGGAATTTCTTGAAAAGGGGGGCCAAATCTGAGAAATTTTTCTCACCGAAACTGATTTTTCTTTTTCTGTAAACAATATGTTTTTGGAGATAATTGGCAATAGCTTCAGACTGGCAGATATATCTCATCGTATCCGGAACCGCAAAGCGAAGTTCTTCAGCCAATCTAAAGTAATGATCAATCGCATTTTTACTGGTGAATATAATTCCAGTATACTGCGTCAGATCTATTTTCTGTGTTCTAAGCTCCTTGTTGTCAACCCCTTCGACGTGGATAAAAGGACGAAAGTCAATCTTTATTTTTTCCTTCTTCGCTATATCCAGATATGGAGAAGATTCACTAGGCGCTGGTTGAGAAACCAATATAGACTTTATTCTCATCATTGACATTTATTAAAAAAATAGTAATTTCCAAACCAACAATAATGGTGCGATTTGGAGGGTGCAAATATACAAAAATTTATAATACCATTTTTTTGGTAATATATTGTTTTTGTGAAATAAATAGAAAAAAATCTTGAATATAAATACAAAAGCAAAAAAGCATAAATAATAAAAAAATGCTTTATTTCTGTCTATAGGGAAATAATAGTGGGTCACATTTAAAATTATCAGTAAAAACGATAAAATAAAATAGAATTTAGTAGAGGTAAAATAAAAAATTGACCATTTTTTGCCATCACCTATACTCTGGTAGAATAAAAAACCTAGTGTAGATTTTATGGCATAAAAAAATATGACAACTATTAAACAATACCCAAATTTATTCAACCGGTATCCTGCAATCTGTAAATCTGCAATATGTTTTGGCACTATCGGGATATACTGGGATACCAGAACGGCCAAAGTAAGAGCTGTGACACAGGAAGTGATAATCCAGCTGGGCAAATTATTACTTGCGTCAAAATATTTTTGCAGCAGAAAGTCTTTCAGGTTGGCTTCTCTTTCTATAATATTCATCATGAAAACATATAAAAAGATGCAGCCCAGCAATATAAAGATTACCCAGTCATTGTTCTCAGGTATTCTTATATGGTTTGTAAAATTTTGTGATCGTGGCAACGGAATATTTTTTGCAAAATTATAGATTATTTTGTATAAAATAAAAAGGTTAAATAAACTATCTTTGCAAACTGAAATGAAAAAACTTGTCATTATCCCAACCTATAACGAAAAGGAAAATATTGAAAATATTATTTCCGCGGTTTTTGCGTTGGAGGAAGACTTCCATGTTTTAGTAGTAGATGATACTTCTCCGGATGGAACTGCTGAGGTGGTAAAAGGTTTGCAGAAAAGGTTCTCCCATAATCTGCATCTGTCAATAAGACACATAAAAGATGGTTTGGGGAAAGCATACATTCATGGTTTTAATTGGGCCATTCAGAATAATTATGACTATATTTTTGAAATGGATGCCGATTTTTCACATAATCCTAAAGATCTGCCTAAACTTTTTGAAGCCTGTTTAAATGCAGATATGGCAATCGGTTCCCGCTATTCCAAAGGAGTGAATGTTGTCAACTGGCCCATGGGAAGAGTTTTGCTTTCGTATTTTGCTTCAAAATATGTAAGGTTTATTTTAGGGCTTCCGATTCATGATACAACAGCAGGTTTCGTTTGTTTTTCAAGAAAAGTTCTAGAAGAAATCGGCCTTGATAATGTGAGGCTGAAAGGATATGGATTTCAGATTGAAATGAAATTCAGAGCCTTTAAAAAAGGTTTTAAAATTGTAGAAGTGCCCATCATTTTTACAAACAGGATATTAGGAGAAAGCAAAATGAATGGCGGAATCATTCATGAAGCGGTCTTTGGCGTTTTAAATTTAAAATGGAAATCATTAATTAACAGATTATGAAAAAATTGATTTGCCTTTTTATTTTACTGTTTATGTTTTCCTGTAGAGATTATATAGACAAACCAAAAAATCTTATCCCTGGGGATAAAATGTCAGAAATTCTTGCCGATCTGGCCATTAATGATCAGGCGACTTTTATGTACCCTAATTCAAACCTGGAAGCCGGAACAAGATTTGTCCTGAAAATCCATCATGTAAAATCAGAAGATTTTGTGGAGAGCTTCAAATATTATGTGGTAAAAGAAAAAATGAATGATATTGCAGAAGATGCACAAAAAATATTATTAAAAAAAGACCCGAAAGCAGACCAGTATGTAAAGGATAAATTAAAGAAAAATCCAAATGTACCTTCTTTCGCAAGATAATTGATGATGGAGAGAGATATTCCATTCGACAAAAAATATCAACCACAGCAGTGGTGAAGTAAAAAAATATACGAATGAAATTTTTTAATATAGAAAAAACCTCTGAAGGAAAGGCAAGAGCAGGAGAAATTACTACAGATCACGGTAAAATCCAGACGCCTATTTTTATGCCGGTGGGAACTGTAGCCAGCGTAAAAACGGTTCATCAGAGAGAATTAAAAGAAGATATTAAAGCCCAGATTATTTTGGGTAACACCTATCATTTATACCTTCGTCCGGGAATGGAAACCATGCAGGATGCAGGAGGTCTGCACAAGTTCATGAATTGGGATCTTCCTATTCTTACAGATTCAGGAGGTTTTCAGGTGTTTTCATTGGCAAGCAGCCGGAAAATGACAGAAGAAGGGGCCCGGTTTAAATCTCATATTGACGGAAGTTATCATATGTTCAGCCCGGAAAAATCAATGGAGATTCAGAGACAGATCGGAGCGGATATTTTTATGGCGTTTGATGAATGTACCCCTTATCCCTGCGAATATAACCATGCAAAATCTTCCATGGAGCTTACTCACCGCTGGTTAAAAAGATGTATTGACTGGACAAAGCAGAATCCTGAACTTTACGGTTACAAGCAAAGGCTTTTTCCTATCGTTCAGGGATCAACTTATTCTGACTTAAGAAAAATATCTGCTGAAGTTATTTCTGAAGCCGGGGCAGAAGGAAATGCCATCGGAGGACTTTCTGTAGGGGAGCCTGAAGAGGAAATGTACAGGATCACCGATGAGGTAACCGATATTCTGCCTAAAGAAAAACCAAGATATCTTATGGGAGTAGGAACTCCGTGGAATATTCTGGAATCAATAGGTCTGGGAATCGACATGATGGATTGTGTAATGCCGACAAGAAATGCAAGAAATGCAATGCTCTTTACCTGGCAAGGGGTTATGAATCTTAAAAATGAAAAATGGAAGCGTGATTTTTCGCCTTTGGATGAGTTTGGGACAAGTTTTGTAGATAAAGAATATTCAAAAGCTTATTTACGTCATTTGTTTGTATCTAAAGAATATCTGGCAAAACAGATTGCGTCAATTCATAACTTAGCGTTTTATTTGGACTTGGTAAAAGTAGCCAGAAAACATATTATTGCCGGAGATTTCTATGAATGGAAAAAATCCGTAGTTCCTGTGCTTAGACAAAGATTATAAAGAGAATCATGGTTACAATTGTAGATAAATATATCATTAAAAAATATCTTGGAACTTTCAGTTTCATGCTTATATTACTGTCTATAGTTGTTCTGGTCATTGATGTCCAGCAGAAAATACCAAGAATTGAAAATGCCACGGCCATTGATGCAAAGCTTAACCTGTCATACTTCCTGGTTCATTTTTATCCTTTCTGGATTGTGAATCTGGTAATGACATTTCTATCTATTCTGGTTTTTATTTCGGTGATTTATTTCACCTCCAGAATGGCAAATAACACTGAGATTGTTGCGATTATCAGTAGTGGAGCCAGTTTTCACCGTTTTGCAAAACCTTATCTGCTTACCTCTTTATTTATTGCAATACTATCTTTGGGGGTTAATCACTTCGTGTTGCCATGGGCCAATATTCAAAAAAATCAACTGGAAGCTTACACCTATAATGCGACCAATAAAGAAAAAGTATTGGGGACAGCCCCTGTTTCGGCGCAGCTAAGCCGGATGGAATATATTTTCATTAATTCCTGGAACAAAAGAGAACACAGAGGTTCAGGGTTTATTTTTCAGAAATATGATAAAAACAGGAGAATGCTTTATGAGCTTAAATCGTCCGATGTATATTGGGATCAGACCAAAAAGCAATTTGTCTTAAATAATTACGTTGAGAAAAACATCAATAAAGATGATTCCGAAAAGCTGGGCAATGGCCCTGAGCTGAGAAAAAGTTATGGGCATTCACCGGAAGAGCTTTTCCCGAATGAGCTTTTAGGACAGAATAAAACAACCCCGGAACTCATTAAATTTATTAAAAGAGAAAAAGAAAAAGGAAACAGCAATCTCAATACTCACCTTAACGAGCTGCATCAGAGAACTTCAATGCCTGTATCTATCATTATTCTTACATTTTTAGCCCTTTCACTTTCATCACAGAAAAGACGGGGCGGGTTGGGAATCAATTTAGCAATAGGGATCTCTCTGGCGTTTGTATTTGTATTTTCTTTTGAAGCCTTAAAAGTGGTTTCAGAGAACAAGAGCATGTCTCCCGCACTGGCCATGTGGTTTCCGAACATTATCTTTTTCCCGGTAGCGCTGTATTTATACTTAAAAAGAGCAAATCAGTAAAGAAGCTTTACTTCTTTATGGTAAAAAGATTTCATTCCTTCTTCCAGTTCAATCCAGAGTTCTCCCTTTTCATCAGCATATCGTATGATGCCATTTTGTCTCTTTTTGTCAATTTCAAAAACGGAGATTTCATCCTTACGGAATAAATTCTGGTTAAACTGATCTATAATTTCCTGCTCGGAGGGGATATTATTGAGCCTTTCAACCATATAATCATGAAGCCGAGATGTAAAGTCATTCAGGTTAAATCTCTTTCCTGTTTGAGTTAAAAGTGATCCTGCATTGCTGATCGCATCAAATTTCTCCTGCAGGATGTTGAAACCGGCTCCGATAATGAAATAAGTATGCTGGTTAATTTTTTTCTTTTCAATGAGAATTCCAACGATTTTTTTGTTTTTCAGAATAATATCGTTCGGCCATTTTATTTTCACTATATTTTCAGTCAAATTGGCAAGAAAATCCCTTATGACAATTGCGGTATAATAATTGAACGTAAAATCGGAAAGAATAAAATTCTCAGTCTTGACAGCCAATGTATAGGCTAAATTTTTTTCAGCAGTTGATGCCCATGTATTTCCATACTGACCACGGCCTTTGGTTTGATTGAAAGTGTGTAAACCCGTAAAATCTGAATTTCCGTAAAGTAAAAACTGAGATATTTCGTCATTAGTAGAGGGGCATTCCTTTAGGTAAAATAGTTGAGTCATTTAAGAAAACTTTAAGACTTTAGAGGGCTAAAAGTAAGGCTAAAGTAAAGAAAAAACAATAAATTTGCAGATTATAGTATTTTTTTAATGAATAAAACAGTAGAAAAACAAGAATTATTAGATAAAATCGTTGAAGCTATCCAGGATGTAAAAGGTGAAGATGTAATGATCTTCGATCTTTCCAATATTGAAAATTCAGTGGCGGAAACGTTTGTGATATGTAGTGGAAACTCTAATACGCAGGTAGCAGCATTAGCTGGAAGTGTAGAGAAGAAAGTAAGAAACGAACTTAAAGAGAGACCTTGGCATGTAGAAGGTACCGAAAATGCAATGTGGGTTCTGGTAGATTATGTTTCAGTGGTGGTACACATCTTTCAAAAACAGGTACGTGAGTACTATGACATAGAAGAACTTTGGGGTGATGCAGTGATCACCAAAATCGAAAATGAATTTTAAATTTTAAAAAGTATAAATGAATAATAAAGGATTCAACTGGTTCTTTCCAATTGCAATCATAGCTCTTTTGCTATTCTTTATCCCGAATTTTTTTGGAGATAACAGTGCAAAAACTATTGATGAAGATGGTTTCTTCAGAGAATTGCAGTCGGGGAAAGTTCAGAACATTATAATTTATAAAGACACCGAAAAGGCTGATATTTTTTTAACGCAGGCTGCGAAAACAGCAATGGTCAGTAAAACGGCCAAAGAAAATGACCCGCTTTCTGCATTCTCAATGACTCCCAAAGCAGATTATACTGTGAAATATGGGGATCTTCAGCTTTTCCTTCAAAAATTTGATCAGATTAAAGCAGCGAATGCAAACATCAAAACCACGAAAGATTACGGGGCAGGGAAAAATCCTTTCACAGATATCCTGGTTTCAGCATTGATCTGGATCGCTATTTTGGGGTTATTCTATTTCCTTCTTTTCAGAAAAATGGGTGGCGGCGGAGGCCCTGGAGGGCAGATTTTCTCTATCGGGAAATCCAAAGCAAAACTTTTTGATGAAAAAGAAAGAATTCAGGTAACATTTAAAGATGTTGCAGGATTGGAAGGAGCAAAAGAAGAAGTTCAGGAAGTCGTAGATTTCTTGAAGAATTCTGAAAAGTATACCAAATTAGGAGGTAAAATTCCAAAAGGAGTCCTGTTGGTAGGTCCTCCCGGAACCGGTAAAACATTATTGGCAAAAGCCGTTGCAGGAGAGGCAAAAGTTCCCTTCTTCTCACTTTCAGGTTCAGACTTCGTTGAAATGTTTGTTGGAGTAGGAGCATCGAGAGTAAGAGACCTTTTTGCCCAGGCAAAAGCAAAATCTCCGGCGATTATCTTCATTGATGAGATCGATGCAATCGGGCGTGCAAGAGGGAAAAATAATTTCTCCGGCGGAAATGATGAAAGAGAAAATACATTGAACCAGCTTCTTACGGAAATGGATGGTTTCGGAACAGATACCAACGTTATTGTGATGGCAGCAACCAACAGAGCGGATATCCTTGATAAAGCTTTGATGAGAGCAGGTCGTTTTGACCGTTCAATTTATGTAGACCTTCCGGAATTACACGAAAGAAGACAGATATTTGATGTTCATTTAAAGAAAATCAAACTTGATGATAATGTAGACCGTGAATTCCTTGCCAAGCAAACTCCGGGGTTCAGTGGAGCTGATATTGCCAATGTTTGTAACGAGGCAGCACTGATTGCAGCCAGAAATAATCATAACTCAGTAACAAAACAGGATTTTCTTGATGCTGTGGACAGGATCATCGGCGGTCTTGAGAAGAAAAATAAAGCGATCAAACCTTCTGAAAAGAGAAGAGTTGCTTACCATGAAGCAGGTCATGCAACAATCTCCTGGCTGGTAGAGCATGCTTCCCCACTTTTAAAAGTTACAATTGTTCCAAGAGGGCGTTCTTTAGGTGCGGCTTGGTATCTTCCGGAAGAAAGACAGCTTACGACGACAGAACAGATGCTGGATGAAATGTGTGCTACATTAGGAGGCAGAGCAGCAGAGCAGGTAATATTCAATAATATTTCTACAGGCGCACTTTCCGATCTGGAAAATGTGACGAAGAGAGCTCAGGCTATGGTTACTATTTACGGATTAAGTCCGAATATTGGAAATATCTCTTACTATGACAGTTCAGGACAGTCTGAATACAATTTCGGGAAACCTTATTCAGAAGAAACAGCTACAAAAATTGATGTTGAAATCAAATCGATTATTGAAAATCAATATGACAGGGCTGTAAGAATTCTTACAGAAAATAAAGATAAACTGGATGCATTGGCTAACAAGCTTTTAGAAAAAGAAGTTATTTTCCGGGAGGATTTGGAAGAAATATTTGGTAAAAGAGCATGGGATCCTGAATTGACAGAGAAACCGGTTACCAACACGATTCCTCTGAAAGAAAAAGAAGAAGAAAGCGAAATTCAGGCTCCTGAAAGCCCGGCACAGCTTTAAAATATTCTGAAACCAGACGAAAAAAACCTGACAACTTAAAAATTGTCAGGTTTTTTCATATTTAAAGGGATATTTTTAGAATGTATTGTAATTAATTTTCTATTTTTGTATAGAGTTGACTAAAAATAGATTAAGTTGAGTTTATTTAAGAAGATTGTAAGCAAACTTACCAACCAGCCTGAAGAAGAGGAAAAACAGAGTTTGGAAAAATTAGGGGATTCGCTGAAAAATGCGGATCTTGATTATAAGTTTGCGCAATTATTTACGCATTCGGGGGGATTTTTTAATTATTGTGCAGATGAAGCGGAAGCTCTACAAACTTTACATCAGATCATCAAAATAGAAGGGATACACAGTGTTTTCTGTTGGGATAAAGAACTTCAGAATTTTATGAATGTTGTGAAAACTCCTTACAGTTCGGAACTGGAGCATGCCAATGATGCTGCTTTTATTACCTGTGAATACCTGATTGCCTATGACGGAAGAATTATGCTTTCTCATAATAATATCCTTCATTATCACTCTTCGAGATTGCCGGATAAAATTATTATTATGGCCAATGTATCTCAGATCGTCAACAATCTTAATGATGCAATGGGTAAGATCAAAAGAAATGGTAATATCAAGAACCTTACTTCCATTAGTGGAAATCATTCGAAATTAGATACCTCTTCCATTTCGAATACGAAACTGTTTTTATTGTTGCTTGAAGATTAAGCATCAACTTATAAATTATACATTTTGGACAAAAATCTTATTCAAAGAACCATTTCCGGCATTGTTTACGTAGCCGTTATTATCCTTTGTACAACTCCACTCGGGGCTCAACTGATCAACAGTATTTCTCCGGATCTTATCAAGCAGCAATATCTGTACTATGGATTAATTACGCTATTGACATTAGTAGGCTCGTGGGAATGTGTTAAAATTGTAAAATTTGGGAATGGATACGAAAAATGGGTGGTATTCCCAGTGATCCTGATTATTTTTTATATGTTTTCCAAAAGGTATTTTTACCATGATTTTTACTTTAATTTCAGACTGAGTGAAATCCTGGCTCTTTCATTAATCGCTATTGCCGTCATTACTTTGTTCAAGTATCCAACGGAATTATATTATGACAGCGGGAAGCTGATCTTTACCGTGATTTACGTGGCCCTTCCGTTTAGTTTTGCATTAGGACTCCCGAAATATTCAAGCTATGAAAATACCTTTTCTTTAGAGGTCTTATTTCTGTTTGTTCTGATCTGGAGTAGTGATACCTTTGCTTATCTGGCAGGAAAGTTCTTCGGAAAACATAAAATGGCCCCGAAAATATCGCCAAAGAAAACCTGGGAAGGCTATGCAGGAGGAGTGGTTTTAACTTTGATTTTATCATACTTTATAGAGCATTATCAGCAGGACCTTCGTGGGAACTGGATGGTCGTAGGTTTTCTGGTGGCCAGCTTTGCCCCATTAGGTGATCTGGTGGAAAGCCAACTGAAAAGAACATTCGGTGTAAAAGACAGCGGAAACATCATTCCCGGGCATGGTGGAGTATTAGATAGGCTGGATAGTTTTTTAATCTGTGCACCTGTCGTATATTTGTACTTTATTTTAGAAAAATTTATTTAAACTCATGAAATTACATCGAGAATCAAAAGGAACAATTACCGTAGCCACCATACTTTTCATTATTATTGGTGTTGTAGCTATTTATTTTCTTAAAATCTGGTCACTTTTGATCATCATGCCGCTATTGCTGGTTTATAGCCTTGTATTTTGGTTTTTCAGGGTTCCGAACCGTGACATTCTTGAGCATAGAGAAAATGTAATTGCACCGGTGGATGGGAAAGTTGTAATGATCAAAGAAGTTGAAGAAACTGAATTTCTGAAAGAAAAAGCAATTCAGGTTTCTATCTTTATGTCTCCTTTGAATGTGCATATCTGCAGATATCCGGTTTCGGGAGAAGTGATCTATAAAAAATACCATTCCGGAAAATACCTTGTAGCATGGCATGAAAAATCTTCTACAGAAAACGAGAGAACGACGGTTGCCGTACAGAGTATGACCAATCATAAAATAGTTTTCAGACAGATTGCAGGATATGTTGCCAGAAGGATTGTTTTCTATTGTAATAAGGGTGACCAGGCAAAGGCCGGGCATGAATTCGGTTTTATTAAATTCGGATCAAGAATGGACGTCTTCCTGCCTTTGGATACCGAGATCATCTGCAAGATCGGAGACATTACAAAAGGTGGGCTGGATGTGATTGCAAGAATGAAAGATTAATTTAAATTAACTATAAATGAAAGGCTGCTTCTTTGAGTGAGGTGGCCTTTTTTGTTTGGCATAATACCAAAGTTCATTTTACGGATGGATACAAATTATTAGATGAAGCTTAAAATGTATATTCTTATCAATAGAGGCTGGCTTTAGCGGCTTTAGCCCGTCTGAGAATTAAAATAAAATCAATTGGCTTCAGCCAAAACTTAATAATTTCGAATTAAACCTATTTTATAAACTTTTTCACTTCATCAATCAGTCTCAAAATAAATTCCACCGGCAAATCTTCTTCCATATCAATCAAAAGGATTTTAAACTTCTTTCTGCCTTCCTGTAAAAGTTCGGAATAATCTAACCTGTCTCCATGATAAAAGCTTACATAATGTTTTTTATACTTTTTGCTGTAATATAAATAACAGAGCATTTTCTTTTTGTATTTGAAAAAAGGAAGTCCAAAACTGAAAGTCTCAGTAATGCTTTCCGGATCAGATTCAAGGATCTTTTTACGCAAAAAAAGAAGAGTACTTCTGTCAGGCTCTTCAATTCTGTAGAAATACTCTTGTATAGGATTCATTTTAAAAAATTAATTTAAAAATATTTCAATCAAAATTCTGGAGCTCAACAAGTTTGTGATACATCCCCTTTTTGGCGATAAGGTCGTGGTGGGTTCCCTGTTCTACAATATCTCCTTTTTCCATGACCACAATCCAGTCTGCTTTTTGAATGGTTGAAAGCCTGTGGGCGATCACTAAAGAGGTTCTGTTCGCCATCATTTTTTCCAGGGCATCCTGTACAAATCTTTCGGATTCTGTATCTAATGCAGAGGTAGCTTCATCCAGAATCATAATCGGTGGATTCTTCAATACAGCTCTGGCAATAGAGACCCTTTGTTTCTGGCCTCCGGAGAGCTTACCTCCATCGTCACCGATATTGGATTCATAACCTTCGGGAAGATGGGAAATAAATGAATCTGCATTGGCAATTTTTGCGGCTGCAACCACTTCTTCCCTGGTTGCATCGGGTTTACCCATCAGAATGTTATTATAAACGGTATCATTAAATAAAACCGATTCCTGGGTTACCATTCCTAAAAGCTGTCTGTATTCCTTTAATTTTAAGCTTTTAATATCAATTCCGTCAATTAAGATTTCACCTTCCGAAACATCATAAAAACGGGCCAAAAGGTTGGCAATTGTTGTTTTTCCACTGCCACTCTGCCCTACAAGAGCAACCGTTTTACCCTTTGGAATGATCAGTGAGAAGTTTTTAAGAATTGTGTGGTCTTTATCATAATAAAAACCGATATTATTAAACTCAATCTGATTGTTAAGGGTAGAGATCGCTACAGGCTCTGCGACTTCGTCAATTTTCACATCCGCATCAAGAATTTCTAAAACCCTTTCAAGGGAAGCTTCTCCTTTCTGAACATTGGAAATGGAAGTTGACAAACTTTTTGCAGGCGGTAGAATCTGGAAGAACATTCCAAGGAAAACCAGGAAATCTGCCGGGGAAATAGATTGCTCTACGATAATTTGTTTTCCACCGTACCAGGCGATGATCAGGAAAGTAATAGATCCCAGAAATTCGCTCATAGGAGATGCCAGTTCTTTTTTTCTTCCCAGGCTGATAGAGCTGGAGATCCATCGCTGCATAGACTGCATAAACCTGTTGCCCATTATTTTTTCAGCATTGAATATCTTAATCACTTTTGATGATTTCAGAGTTTCATCTACAATAGAGAATATGGTTCCCATCTCGTTCTGAGCCTCATGAGAATCTTTTTTAAGGCTTTTCCCTATCAGTGCAATCATAGTTCCCATTATAGGCAGTACAAGCAGGGAGAAAAGGGTCATTTCCGGGCTCAAAAAAAATAAAGTAATCAGCGTGCTGACCAGCATAAAAGGAGCGTTGATCAATTCAATTAAACTTCCTAAAATATTGCCTTCAACCTCGCCTACGTCATTTGACATACGTGACATTAAATCTCCTTTTCTGCGTTCTGTAAAAAATGAAACGGGTAAGGAAAGTATTTTGTTGTACATCGCACTACGGAGATCTTTCGTAACGCCTACCCGATAATTGATCAATAAAAAAGACCCTAGATAGCGGAAAATATTTCTCAGGAAAAACATGAAAGCAGTAATCACACACAGCCACGCCAATACATTAAGCGCGCCATGCTCTGTCACCATAGTCTGAACATAATAATTCGAATATTCTTTTAAAAAGCTGAAAAAGTCGCCAATTTCTCCTGAATAAACAGGAGCAGCCTCATATTTCTCAGGTTTGATGGTTCCGAAAAGCATTCCTAAAACCGGTAAGATTGTTCCTAAAGAAGCAATCTGAAATACCGAGTACATGATGTTAAAAAATAAACTTCCGTATATATATTTTCGATGTGGCCTTGCGAACTTTAGTATTTTAATATATTGATTCATTCAATGAAAAATTGGGAAAACAAAATTACGTAAAATTAAAGGATAAGACGTTCTTAATTAAATTTTACTTTATCATTATACTTTGGAGCAAAGTTAGCCGGAGTTAATTTATCTAAGGTTTTACCGAAATTATTAATGATCTGTGTCATATTGTTAAAATCAACGATGCTTATGTCATCACTTTCATTATGATAATGCCTGGCCTTGGTCATATCAACCGTAGAGAAAGAATGGGCAATGATTTTCTTTTTTACAAAGCTTACATTATCTGATCTGTAAAATAATTGCTGGGCAGCATATGGATCCGGATTGATCGTTAATCCGTTTACTGCATTCTTATTGAAAAGCTCATCAAGATCGGAAAACTCATCACCGGTCATGAAAAGTGCATTTTTACCGAACTGAGATTCTGTAGCCACCATTTCAAAATTGAAAAGCGCAGTTAAATTATTATAGATCTTATCTAAATTTTTGTCCTCGGTAATAGCTCTTGAGCCCAGCATCCCTTTTTCTTCACCGTTAAATGCAATGAAAACCATCGAAAAATCAGGAGTTTTATTTTTAAAATAATCTGCTATTCCTGCAAGGGTAGTTATTCCGCTTGCGTCGTCATCTGCTCCGTTATAAATATTATCTCCGCTTTTCTTGCTGGTTCCGATATGATCGAAATGCCCTGAGAATCCGAGATATTTATCGGTTTTTCCTTTTTTAACCCCACAAACATTGTAAGCTGTTTTTCCTTTGTAATCAAAAGGAACGAGATAAGAATTTCCTGTACAGTATTCAAGATTGTTTTCTTTAAAAAGCTTTGCAATATAATGGGCGGCATTATCATTTTCAGGAGTACCGATTTCACGGCCTTTCATTTCATCAGAAGCAAGAGTGGAAAGAATGGTATTGATTCTCTCCGTGGAAACCTCCTGTGCAAAAGAAAATATTGAGAAAAGTGACAGCGTAAGAAAAGTTAATTTTTTCATTAGATTATAATTTATAAATACATAAGTCGCACATTTAGCGGAAATGTTGCATGAATTTTTGATATTTAAAATAAATATTAATTTATCTGATGGAAAAGGTAAAATATAAAATAAGCATCTGCGTAAATTGGTGAAATCTATAATGCTAAACAAAAAAACAGTTCCCGGAAAAGGAACTGTTCTCACTCAAAAAATCGTTGTAAGGTTATCGAAGTCTGTCTACAGATTTTACGAGCCTCTCATCTTTACGGATAAATACATTTGCAATAAGCAAACAGATCACTGCAATTAATGGGAAAACCGGCTCAATACCCTTCTCAGGAAATTGTATTCCTCCGGATAAGTTTAGTAACCAGTAGATCAATACACCAATCAACAAAGCGTTTATAATAATGCTGATTGTATTCAGCAATATTTGTCTTTTTCTGTTTTTAAAGCTGAAAACACTAAGCAATCCAGCCAAAACAAGTACTATACAGCCAATGTTAATCACAGGAATGGTGCCAAAAACAGCAACATCTTGTCCCGTAACGAAAAGAGAAACAGCAGCTAAGACTGCCAGAAAAACCCATATAGTCTGTATTCTTTGTAACATCGAATATTAAATTCCTGGCAAAAATAGCATAAATTTTGCACAATTCAAAAATAAGTGTAGATTTGCATTATACAAATGTACTTGAAAACAAAAGTCACCGGACTTACTTTTCTTACTCACAATTAATTACATTTTTACATTAAATATGTTTAACATTGAAACGTTAAGGTCAAAATCCGTAACGGAATTGACTAAAATCTTGAGGGATTTAGGCGTTAAAGTTGCAAGAAACAGCACTGAGAATGATAAAATCTTTGCTATTCTTGATTTTCAAGCTTCCAACCCTAAAGTCTCAAAAGATTATTTCAACGCCACAGAAACCAGTATGAATACTGAAGAAAAACCGGCAGAAAAAGAAGCGAAAGCTCCTGTCAAAAAAGCAGCTCCCAAGAGAACTGCAAAGCCAAAAGCTGAAGCAAAAGCTCCGGCGGAAACACAACCCAAAGCAGAAGAGCAAACAGAAAATAAAGCAGCAGAAAGTAAACCTGTTTCCGAAGAAGTAAAACCAGTGGAAAGAAAAGCTGAAACAACAGAAGAAGGATCAACTTCTGCAGCTGCCAAGAAAAAAAGGAAAAGGGTTTCTCCCAACACAGGTAACACAGAACATCCTGTTCAGGAAAAAACAGAAGTTCCCAAAAACACAGATCCTCAGGAATCTGCTCCGGCAGAAGAAAAGCCGAACAACCCTCAACCTCAGGCCAGACCCCAAAAAGGACACAATCATCCACAAAACAGTGGAAACCAGCATAAAAATCAAAACCCAAACCAGAATCAAAACCGTCACTCTGACAGATCAGACGAGCATCATGAGCACAAAAAAGAGTTCAGCTTTGACGGAATGGTAAGTATTGAAGGTGTTTTGGAAATACTCCCCGACAACTACGGATTTTTACGTTCATCAGATTTCAGTTATATTTCTTCTCCGGATGATGTGTATGTCTCTACGGCGCAGATCAGGAATTTCGGATTGAAAACCGGAGATACGGTAAAAGGTATCGTAAGGCTTCCGAAAGAAGGCGAAAAATATTTTTCATTGTTGAGGCCAACGGAAGTTAATGGCCGTGATCTGGCTTTTATTAAAGACCGTGTTGCTTTTGAATATTTAACACCGCTTTTCCCTGAAGAGAAATTTAACCTTGCCGGAAATAATTCTACCATTTCCACAAGAATTGTAGATCTTTTTGCCCCAATTGGAAAAGGACAGAGAGCAATGATCGTTGCACAGCCTAAAACAGGTAAAACGATGCTCCTTAAAGATATTGCGAACTCTATTGCAGCCAATCACCCTGAAGTATACATGATGGTGCTTCTGATCGACGAACGTCCTGAAGAAGTTACTGATATGGAAAGAAGCGTAAATGCAGAAGTGATTGCTTCTACATTTGATGAAGCGGCAGATAAGCATGTGAAAGTAGCCAACCTTGTTTTGGCAAAAGCTCAGAGAATGGTTGAATGCGGACATGATGTGGTTATTTTATTAGATTCGATTACGAGATTAGCGAGAGCTTATAACACGGTAACACCAGCTTCAGGAAAAGTACTTTCCGGAGGGGTGGATGCCAATGCGCTTCATAAACCGAAAAGATTCTTCGGGGCAGCAAGAAAGATTGAAGGCGGAGGATCTTTAACCATTATTGCGACGGCATTAATTGATACAGGTTCTAAAATGGATGAAGTTATTTTTGAAGAATTCAAAGGTACAGGTAATATGGAGCTTCAGCTGGACAGAAAAATTGCCAACAGAAGAATTTATCCTGCCATTGACCTGGTCGCATCAAGCACCCGTAGAGATGATCTGCTTCTTGATGAGGTTACCTCTCAGAGAATGTGGATCTTAAGAAAATACCTTTCAGAAATGAATCCGGTAGAAGCCATGGAATTTGTAGATAAAAATATTAAAGGAACCAGAAATAATGAAGAGTTCCTGATGTCAATGAATAAATAATTTAATATTGTTAAGACAGGAAGCACAGACGTTAATCTGTGCTTTCTGTTTTTACGGGTTCTAAACTTTTATTTTTTAATTGAATACATTTCTGAATCTACTTTATCAATGTTAAAGATTTATTAAAATAATCTTCTGTTTTTGATAATAGGTTAATTAATGGCTAACTTTGGAATATAACATTAAAAATAAAATTATGTCATTTGAATTACCAAAACTAGGATATGCTTACGATGCATTAGAACCAACAATTGATGCAAGAACTATGGAAATTCACCATACAAAACATCATCAGGCATATATCGACAATTTAAATAAAGCAATTGAAGGAACTGAACTGGCAGGGAAAACTGTTGAAGACATCTGCAAAACAGGAACTGATAAGCCTGCAGTAAGAAATAACGGTGGAGGTCATTTCAATCACTCTTTATTCTGGGAAATTTTAACTCCCGGGGGAAGCAAAGAGCCGGTAGGGAATGTAAAAGCTGCTATTGAAAACTATGGTGGTCTTGAAAAATTCAGAACCGATTTCTCCGAAGCCGCTAAAACAAGATTCGGTTCAGGATGGGCATGGCTGATCAAAAACGAAGACGGTTCTGTATCTGTTTCCTCTACACCCAACCAGGATAACCCGTTGATGCCGGTTGCTGATGTAAAAGGAACTCCGGTTTTAGGATTGGATGTTTGGGAGCATGCTTATTACTTAAACTATCAGAATAGAAGACCTGATTATGTAGGAGCATTCTTTGATGTGGTAAACTGGGATAAAGTTGAAGAATTATATAACAAATAATTATAAACTATATAAAAAATAAAAAAGGTTCAGAATTTTCTGAACCTTTTTTATTGTCTTATGGCATCACTTCCTGAAAGTCCGTTCATTCTCAGGCCATATTTCCAATTGACATAAGCAAAAACCTGATAGAGCTTATATTCAAATTTTAACCCGTAGTTTTCCTTTGGATCATAGCTTATTGATGACTCTATAATATTTCTATGCCTTCCGGAACTGAAATACGAATTCCATTCACTGACCAGAAGCGTGTTTTTTGTTTTCAGATAAGATTCCGAATACTGGCTCATGGGCTTGGCAACTGCATTCAGGAAATAATCGTATTGGGTATCTAAAACATCAATATCCCATTCTCCGTCATCATTTTTTGACGGCTTGATTTCAGACTTTTCTTGAGCCTTTTTAGGATCTGTCTGTGAAGAACAGCTGAAAGGGATACATGCAAAAAGTAATAATAAGATTAAATTTTTCATACACATAAAGTTACATAAAAAAAGCACTCCGTTCAGAGTGCCCGTTTATTATTTCTTAATGTATTCTTTCTGAATGATTGAAACGGCAGGGAAGTGGTCACTGTAACCTCCTGTGAACTTGTCGCCATCCCACGAACGGAATGGGTAACCTTTATACTGTCCTTCCTTGTTCACTAAATATGAAGGCGCATAAATTTCCGCCTTATAGATAGAATAAGTCGGAGTGATTTTTTCCGGAGAATATAAATTTTTTGAAACGATAATCTGGTCGAATAAATTTCCTGAATCTCTGTACGCCAAAGATGCGACTCCGGCTTTATATAATTTATACATCAGGTTGTAATAAGGGTATTTATCGGAAAGCTCTCCCGGATCCCCTACAGCTCCTAAATGTTTTTTTAAACTTGGGCTTACCGGGTCATCATTGTAATCTCCCATGGAGAATAATTTGATTCCCGGATTCTCAGATGAAATTTTATCCATTTCATTTTTCAGAACCGTTGCAGCAGCGTTTCTTTTTGCCTGCGAAATCGCTTCACCACCTCTTCTTGAAGGCCAGTGATTCATGAATATTGCAATCTTTTCACCGTCAAGTAATCCGATAGCGATGACCACATCTCTGGTGTATTCTCTTTTACCTTCTTCGTTGAAAATTTTGATTTCCTTTTTATAGGCATTTAAAACAGAAAATCTTCCTTTCTGATAAATGATGGCTACATCAATACCTCTTGCATCATAAGAATTAAAATGTACAATTCCGTAATTGCTTTTTGCTAAAGCTGGCTGCTTGATAAGATCTTCAATAACCTGTCTGTTTTCAACCTCGATAAGTCCGCAGATAGCAGGATTGTCATTAGTATATTGCCTTCCTAATTCTGAAATTACTTTAGCTTCGTTCGCCAGTTTTTGATTGTAAAATTTAGTTCCCCATCTTTTGGGGCTGTTTACGGTAAAATCATCTGCCAAAACCTGTTTACGGATTACTTTTTTACCCATCAAAAGATCATCACTCCACTCACCTTTGTAGTCTTCAGCAGTTTCCAGATATTGTAAGGAATCTAAAGGAACGCTTCTGTGGAATTTAGGGTTGGAAACCTGTAATGTTCCATCAATATAATCAGCAGACGGAATAGTATCCCAAAGGTTTTCTACATTTAAAAAACCAATAGCGGCTCTTTTTACCTGCTTTTGCTGTGAAAAGGCAGATCCGAAGCAAAAAATGACAGCGATGATTAGATATTTTTTCATTTTATAGTATATTTCAACAAATTAAGGGGGGTAAAATTACTAATTTTATATAAGAACTAAGATTAAAATTTTGTAATAAGGACTTTTTTAGTATTAATGATAAACAGATTGTTTTTTTAAGATAATAATAAGGCGTTAAGAAAAATTAATAGAATAAAGTGTTTAAAATGTTTAAGTTAATGAAAATAGTCCTAAATTTGTTGCCCCTCAAAAAAAGAAGGATTAAAAATAAGTTTATTATGATTAAAAAACTATCCCTAATCTCTTTGTTTACCCTATTACCTGCATCTTATTATTTTGCACAAACTACTGTTTTTGCCTATGTTAAGGATCAGGATGGTAAGCCTTTGGAGAGAGCAGAAGTAGATCTTGCCCAGTCGACAGACGATGTAACTGCGGATAAAATAGGATATTTCCAATTTACGGATTTACAACCTGGCCACTATCTTATTACAGTGACAAAACCAAACTTTGATTCTAAAATCTTAGAGTTTGATGTAATTGCTGATGAAAAGAGAAAAGACCTGGGTGTTATTACACTTAATTACAATTTAGGAACAGATGCAGGAGTAGTTGTTATTGACGACTCTGCAAGCGATACTGAAGATGGAGGTTCTGCCATGCAGCCCACTGTAGGACTTTTGAGCTCGGGAAGAGATGCTTTCCAGAATGTTTCAGCTTTTGAATTAGGTGCTTACTGGTTCAGGCCTAGAGGGGTAGACAACAGATTTGAGGATGTGGTTTTCAATGGGGTTCCGATGTCTAAAAATGATGACGGAAGAATTGATTTCAGCAACTGGGGAGGATTGAATGATGTGATGAGATATCCTTATGAAAATGTGGATAATATCACACCGTCAGAATATACATTCGGGAATTTGGGAGGTGTAGCTTACTACAATACAAGAGCTTCTTCGTATAGAAAACAAACATCACTGGCGTATTCTTTTACCAACAGAAGTTATATGCAGAGAGCAATGGCAACCTATTCATCAGGGATTACCAAAAATGGTTGGGCATTCACATTTTCAGGAAGCAGAAGATGGGGTGACAGAGCGATTCTAGATGGTGTCTATCAGGATGCTTATGCTTATTTTGCTTCTGTTGAAAAGAAATTCAGTGACAGGCACTCGATCAACTTTACCGGTTTCGGGTCGCCAACTTACCGGGCTTCCAATGCACCGAACACCCAGGAAGTATACGATATTATGGGAAAAAACTATAATTCATACTGGGGATGGCAGGATGGTGAGAAAAGAAACTCAAGGATCAGAAAAGTTTTTGAACCGATGTTTATGTTAACGGATTACCTGAAGATCGGTAAAAACTCAAACTGGATCAATACGGTTTCCTATCAGATCGGAAGTGATGCAAGAAGCAGGTTAGACTGGTTCCATGGCGCAGACCCGAACCCTACTTATTACAGAAAACTGCCAAGCTACGGTATTTATACTGAAGATGAATTCAGGCAAAATGCACAGATTAACTGGACTTCTTTATATAATGCCAATAAATTAAATCTTACTGATATGAATGGCGATGCGAGAGGAGCCGTTTATACTGTAGTAGAAGATGTAAACAGAGATAAAACATTCAATTTTGCCTCTCACTTTGATACCAGATTAAATGATAACTGGAAATTAAATATCAATTTCAATTATCAGAATTTAAAATCAGATAATTTCAGAAGAGTTAAAGATTTATTGGGGGCTAATTTTGCTAACAATCTTAATGCTTTCGATAATGATATAAGATATAATATTGATGATCCTAACGTGCAGGTGAAAGAAGGAGACAGAACTCAATATTCTTATGAGCTGACCAAGAATCAGTACTCTTTGAATATCTCATCTGAGATTGATTATAACAAGTGGAATGTAATGGCTTCCATTTTCTCTTCTTATTCCGAATCTCAGAGAGAAGGTGATTTCAGAAGTTTCAGATTCCAGAATAACTCTAAAGGGAAAAGTGCTATTTATGATGCCCTTGATTCAGGGATTAAAGGAAGAATCACTTATAAAATCAACGGTAAGAACTTTATTGTATACAGCGGAGCTTTCTTTAGTCTTGCACCAACGTTTAATGAAATCTATATCAACCCGAGAGTGGTAGATTATGTGACGCCGGGTGTAAAAAATCAAATGATCAATTCCAATGAATTAAGCTATATCTTAAGAGGCCAGATTTTAAAACTAAGATTATCTGGATTCTATACCACCATCAATAATGCAACTGAAATCTCAAGATATTATGCAGATGTAAACAACCCTACAGGTGCCTCATTAAGTACACTGGTTAATGAAGCAATGACAGGAGTAAATAAAAGATATATAGGTGCAGAATTAGGATTTGATGTAAAAATCACACCTACTTTAAATGCCATTGGGGTAGCAAGTGTTGGAGAATATAAATATACCAACAATCCTAATGTGGCAACATTTGATGATATTAATGAATTCAGAGGATCAAATGTTTGGGGCAAAACCAATATTAAAGATTATAAAGTAGCCGGAACTCCACAAAAAGCCTTCTCTTTAGGGTTAAAATATAACTCTCCGAAATACTGGTGGGTGGGAGCTTCTGCCAACTATTTAATGGATCAGTATCTTGATCTTTCAGCGTTAAATAAAACACCTTATATGTACACGAATCCGCTTAATGGAGACCCTTATGACGGGGTAACTCCGGAGCTTATCCAACAGATTACGGCTCAGAAGAAATTCGACGATCAGTTTATGCTGAATGCCAATGCCGGAAAATCTTTCCTTTTAGGAAAATACAGAATGGGAGTGAGTATTTCAGTAAACAATATCCTTAATAACAGAAACTATGTAACAGGTGGATTTGAGCAGGGAAGAAACGTAAGCTTTCCGGATGCACTTGCTGATGCCCAGAGAGCAACACCTCATTTCGGACCAAAACTTTGGTACGACAGAGGAACAACCTTCTTTACAAACGTTTATTTAAGATTCTAAAACTACTGCTATGAAAAAATATACTTCAATTTTTACCTATATTTTCATTGTTTTTGCCTCTCTTATCATAACGGGATGTGTACATGATGATAAATATAACGAGCCGAACCTTGAAAATTTTCAATGTGCGGATCTTACTGCTACCATGACCCTGGAGCAGGTTAAAGATAAGTTTAAAAACAATGGGCCTACCGGAAATACAACTTATTTTTTTCCGGATAACTCTACAGATGTTATTGAAGGCTATGTGTCTTCAACAGACGAAACAGGAAATATTTACAAAACAATTTATATCCAGGATAAACCTGAAAATCCTACACAGGGTTTTACGCTGAGTGTAGATATGGTAAGTACTTATACGCAGTATCCTCAGGGATCTAAAGTATATGTAAAATTAGCCGGTCTGGCTGTAGGTGCTTATGGAGGCCTTATACAGTTAGGTGTTAAAGATCCTGCTTCTAATTTAGCCAGTGCTGTAGCGAGAATGCCTGAAAAGCTGGTTCCGAACCGTGTATTCAGGTCCTGTTCTGTCAGAGAGAAGATTATTCCTAAAGTAATGACCTTTGCCCAGATGGTTACAGCTAATGATCAATATCTGGGATGTTTGATTCAGGTGAACAACGCCGAATTCGACAGCAGAGTATTGTGTACAAATTATGCCCCCAACGGAGTGACTGTAGACAGACAGATCAGAGATGCCAGTACAACTACGGCAAGAGTGGTAAGAAACAGTGGATATGCTTCATTTGCCAACCAGATTTTGCCTGCAGGAAACGGAAAATTTGTAGCAATCTACAGTAAGTTTAACACGACATACCAAATGTATATCAATAAAGTGACGGATCTTGAAATGAATAATTTCCCCCGTTTAGATGGTATTGCATCAGATCCTTGCCAGTTCAGTAATACAGGCCTTACCCAAAAAACAATTGCTGAGCTGAAGCAAATGTATACCGGTGGAAGCTGGACACAGATCACAGGAGATTTCTACGTTAAAGCTCAGGTTACGGCTAATGATCAGACAGGAAACCTTTATAAATATGTGTTTATTGAAGATACAACCGGAGGGATAAGATTTGGGATTAATAAGCTGAACCTATACCAGGACAACCGTTTCAGAGTTGGAAAAGATATTTATATCAAGCTTAAAAACCTTTATGTAAGAAACATAAATGGAGAATTCCAGTTAGGGTCATTATTCAATTCCGGGGGTACGATGCAGTTTGGGGGAGTTGAAGAAGGTGATCTCTACAAAAGTGTATATGACGGGAATGCCCCTGTAAGAATGGTTATCCCTTCAGACAGAACAATTACCCAATTGACTCCCGGTGACGTAGGAAGATGGATTAAAATTAAAGATCTTCAGTTTATTGATGCTGATTTAGGAAAAACTTATGCAGACGGGAACAATGCTACCAACAGGACTTTACAGGACTGTTCCGGAAATAAGGTTATTTTAAGAACCAACGGGCAGGCAGAATTCGGAACAAGTGATAATTCGAAAAGAGCAAGCGCTACTGAAATAGACGGTGGAAAGGGAGATGTTTATGCTATTGTAAGTGTTTACAACGGAGATTATCAGCTATGGATTACAAAACTGACGGATATCGATTTAGATAACCCAAGATGTGACGGAAGTGTATATATACCGCTGCCGACTATTTACAGTGATCCTTTCGCAGCCGGAGGATTCGGCCCGGACTGGACTGTCAAAAGTGTAACAGGAGCCCAGATCTGGAATACTTCCAACCAAGGAAACGGAAGTAATTATTACGCAGTAATGAACGGATTTGCCTCCGGAAACAATGTGAATGAAGACTGGCTGATTTCAAAAGCGGTAAGTTTAGTTGGAAAAACAAAAGCAGCCGTTAGCTTTACAACTGACGTAAGATATGCAGGAAATGCATTACAGGTTTACGCTACGGATAATTATACCGGAGATCCGGCTACCACAGTATGGGTACAATTGCCGGCACTTTTAGATACCAACACAGGTGCATTCGGAGATTGGATAAGCTCAGGAAATGTAAACCTAAGTGCTTTCTTAGGGAAAAACGTAAGAATTGCATTTAAATATACTTCTACAGCTTCTGCAGCAGCTACCTGGGAAGTTGATGACTTTAAAATAAAAGGTGAATAATTAACTTTTAATTATAAGAAAATGCGGACTGAAAAGTCCGCATTTTTTATTTGCAGAGGTTTATTTCCGCTTATTTAACCGTAATCGTTGGATCCCAGTAGTAGTAACCGTACAGTATTTGTCGGTCACTGTTATTCGGATCTATTGTATATAAAGCGAACTGTACATAAAAGTTTTCGGTTCCGGTAGATCTTACCCTTGAATCAAAACTTGAAAAAGTAATATTTGCCGTGTTGGCAGGAAGCCCGTTCGGAGAATCATAATTAGGTACCACTGCCTGTTTTCTTATCACCGCATTGTATACGAAATTATTGAAAACCTGATCTCCGGACCAATATTTAATGTTGTAAATAATTACTGCATCATCAGAATTCTGATAAATTGAAGTACTTCTGAATGATACATTATCTCCGGCTTTAGCACTGAAATTTAAATCAGCGGATCCCTGTCCGGATATTGCATTTGAGTTTGAGACAATCATATGCTGACTGTTGTGGTCAATTCCTGTAGGATTATTAGGATCCTGGCTTGGATTAGGGTAATGTTTCATTACATAATCTGTGTCAATTACTACCAGAACATCGATCTGTTCATTGGATGCGCTTAATTGTGTGTCCATGTTATTAGTTTTTTAGATTGGTATTTCTTACTCGTAAGGCTTTTCAGATTCCGCCCTCTTTTTTTAGTGGTTTCAGGCCCACTGTTTTTTGATTGTAATTACAAGACAAATGTACATTTCACAAAATGAGAATGCTAGCGTATAAATGCTGGAATTTACCAATAGGTATTTTTACGGATTAATCCCTGTTAGGTGATTTTATTTTTATACGAAAAAAGACCCTGAAAAATATTTTTCAGGGTTGTTCATTGAAATTAGATAATTTTAATTTTTAAAACGAAACCTCGTTGACTTCTTTTCCTCTCTGGAAGTTCATTACTTTCTGGCTTCCTTTGTAAGCAACACTAACAATGTTGATCTGCTTAGGAAAAGCACTTAAAAGGATCGTATTTTTAATTTTTAAGGTATTGATATCCGAAACACCTCCGGTTTCAAAATATACCCATACAGTTTCTCCGCTTACCTGACTTCCTGTAAATGTTATTGTTTTAGGAGAGCCGTTGACGTATACATCAAAATTATTGTTTACATACTTTTTAACCTCTGCTTCAAATCCGGCTGTGTTAGGATTTATTTTAATAGCATCAGAAATATGGTTTGTATTCATTTTTGTGGTAAACTTCAATGTCTTACTTCCATCAATATAATCCACCTTTGTCATTGAAGAGAAAAAGTCTACATACATAAAACTCATTAACACAAAAAATGTTAAAATACCTGATATATATAAAAGTTTTTTCATCTTAATTAATAGATTTACAATCATAATTGTTAGTTATAAGTCACAAATAATATGCCAATTAAAAATTTACGTTCACAGAATATTTATCATAAAAAGCTTTAATGTGTGCTACAGCCTCATCAGCAGTATCTACCACCCTGTAAAGATCAAGATCATGCTCTGCAATCATTCCCTCTTTCAGTAAGGTTGTTTTGAACCAGTCCAGCAATCCGCCCCAGAATTCTGATCCTACCAGAACAATCGGGAACTTTCCTATTTTATTGGTCTGGATTAAAGTAATTGCTTCGGTCAGCTCATCAAGCGTTCCAAACCCTCCGGGCATGACGATAAATCCCTGGGAATATTTTACAAACATTACTTTTCTTACGAAGAAGTAATCAAAATTCATAGAATATGATTTATTGATGTAAGGGTTAAAATGCTGTTCAAAAGGCAGGTCGATATTTAATCCGATAGATCTTCCATTAGCATTAAAAGCACCCTTATTTCCTGCTTCCATAATTCCCGGGCCACCACCTGTAATAATTCCGAAACCTATTTTGGTTATTTTTTCAGCGATGTCTACTGCCATATTGTAATACTTACTTTCAGGCTTTAATCTTGCCGAGCCGAAAATAGAAACACAGGGTCCTATTTTTGCCAGTTTTTCATAACCGTCTACAAATTCTGCCATCACTTTAAAAACCATCCAGCTGTCTTTAGTGACTGTCTCATCCCATGTTTTTTGTCTGAAGCTATTATGTAGTTTCGTTTCGTTACTGTCTAATTCCGGATTTATTAAGCTTTCATCTCTGGTTCCGTCCATTCCCATTGCAAAAATTATTTAAAGTGTTTTTCGGCTTCTATTACAGATTCCGGTCTTCCTACATCGATCAGGATGCTGTCATGCACAAAACCGTGTATATGTTCGGTCTGCATCAGATCCAGATATTCTTCCATAACAGAAAACTTGCCTGTTCTTTTTATTTTATCAAAGATAACAGGGTTGATGCAATGCATGCCACTGAAAGCCAGTGCTTTAAATCCTTTGTTGAACTCTGCAAGCCTTTGCTCTCCGGTTTGTACATTAAGCCATCCTCTCAAAACGCTTTCGTCATTGAAGAGCAGTTTTCTTGAGCTTTCTCTGTCTGAAACGGCTAAAGTAGCAAAATCTTTTATCTTTTTATGATATTCAACGAAGTCATTGATATTGATATCAGTTAAAATATCGGCATTCATGATTAAAAAATCTTCCCCGTGATCCAGGAATTTTTTAGCAAAAATCAAACCACCTCCGGTTTCCAGAAGTTCATTGGTTTCATCCGAAATTTCGATATTGCAGTTAAAATTATCATTCTTTTTAAGAAAATCAACAATCTGATCTCCAAAATGATGAATATTGATGACGAAATCTTTTATCCCGAATTTCTTAAGATAATGGATATTTCTTTCCAGAAGCGGAATACCGTTTACTTTTGCCAAAGCTTTCGGATGATGATCTGTAAAAGGTTTTAAACGGGTACCTTTTCCTGCTGCAAAAATTAAAGCCTTCATTATTATTTATAATTGATGGGTGATGAATGATAGTTGATGAACGAAGCGGACCCAATCGGGCGCATTAAATTAATCATTATAATTTATCAACGGTTATTTATTGATTGAGTTGATGTTGCTCGTCATGGTGAAGACTTATCTCTGTTCCTTCAGGATATTTTTCTTTAACGAATTCCGCTATTTTTATTGCTGAATACACAGACCTGTGCTGGCCTCCCGTACATCCGAAGCTGATCTGTAGATTTTCAAATCCCCTTTCAAGGTAATTGTCAATATTGATGGATATAATGTTTTTTACCAGCTCCAGAAATTTTGGCATGTCGGTTTTTGTTTCCAGATATTCCTGAACGCCGATGTCATTTCCGGTCTGGCTTTTATATTCTTCTATTCTTCCCGGATTTAAAATTCCCCTGCAGTCGAAAGTAAAGCCACCTCCATTTCCTGTTTCATCTCTTGGAATTCCTCCTTTTTTGTACGAAAAGCTGTGTATATCGATGTGTAACATATTCTTTGTTAATTGAACCATTCAGGTTGATTAAGTTGTTAAGTTTAATTTAAAAAGTCTTAATGGCTTAATATCTCATTAATTCTTAATCTCGTTTTTTCTAAAATAAGTTGTTTTATCACTTTTTCAAGCTCAGGATAATCTTTCATATTTTCCCAGAACCGGGTAAATTGTGTAATATTTTCAATCCCTTTTTCTATACTTGAAATGAAATGTTGCTTTCTTTGAATCAACCCCCTGAAGCCGTAAGCACCCAAAACCTGCAAAAATCTCATCATCTGAACCGGTTTTACTGAGTTTTTTAGTTGAAGCTGAACCGCTCTGTCTTCAAACTGCTGAATGTAGAATTCCAGCATCTCATTTTTAAAATCTTCAGGAAAATTGGCTTTAGCCTGAAAAAGAAAAGAAATGACATCATAAATCAGTGGTCCTTTCATTGCAGACTGATAATCGATAAATGCAACTTTGTTGTTTTCATCTACCATAATATTTCTTGCCTGGAAATCGCGGATCATTAATCCTTTGGGCTCAAGGTTTTCGATGAGGCTGGCTATTTGTTTGAACTCTTTCAAGAGTGATGATTTATGATATTCGAGCTCAAGAACATCGGCAACGAAGTTTTTAAAATAGTACAGGTCATGAATTACAGGAAGCTCATCATAGCTTTCATATTCAAATGTGCGTGTGAAATCTATTTTCCCGTGTGTCCGGATCTGTAGCTGAAAAAGTTTCTCTAAAGTCTGTTTTACCAAAGATTTTACCCGGTCAGACAATCCTTCCTGAGCTATAATTTCCGATAGGGTATGCTGACCCATAAACTCCTGTATATAAAGCTTCCGGTCATCTGAAACGGAGAAAATAGTTGGAGTATTGAGTTCTAATTGTGAGAAAATTTCAGAGTAATAAAGGAAAGCTTCATTCTCCGGTATGTTTTCATTATAGGTGATAATGTATTTTTCACTTTCAGCAGTTGCCAGAAAATTCACCCTCGCGGAACCGCTTTGAGCCAGTGTAATGAACTCAGAAGATTTTTTACCGGTATGGTTTTCAAAAAATCGTTTTGCGTTTTCAGAAGTCATAATATGGAAACAAATATACTAAATTACAGTCTAATTTTTATCTTTGTAGTATGCTAAAGGATTTTAGACCTGTTTTAGGCATATTGCTGAGATTCATCATCATTTATGTGGTGTTGCTTTTTGTGTACCAGCTTTACCTCAATAGCTTTAAAGAAAGTGGGCTGGACCCCTTTTCGAGGATGATTGCAGAGCAGGTGAAGGCTATTCAAAACGCAATACATTACCCAACGCAACTGTATAATGATGTTGGCAAAGAACAGGTGTGGTTCTATGTGAAAAAAACATATGTGACAAGAATGGTGGAAGGCTGTAATGCTATTTCTGTGATGATCTTGTTTGCATCTTTTGTTTTTGCATTTTACAAAGGAGGCAAGACTTTTATTTTTGTACTGATTGGCCTTGTATTGCTTTATATCATGAACCTTCTTAGAATTGTAGGACTTAATCTTGTGGTAAGTGATTATAAGGAATATGAAAAAATAGCCCATGATTTTATTTTTCCGGCTGTTATTTACGGAACGGTAGTGGTTCTCTGGCTGGTCTGGATTAAACTTTTTGCTTTGAAAAAATGAAAATACTTAGCTGGCTCTTGGTGATAACAGGGATTTTTGGACTGATAAGTGTAAGAATACTTGAGGACCGGATTTTCTATGACCCGTTTCTGAATTATTTTCATGAGGCTGATAAAAGTGTATCATTTCCCACATTTGTATGGGGAAAGCTCATCATCAGCCATTTATTCAGATTTCTTCTGAACCTGTTTTTTTCGTGCCTGATCATTCATTTTATGTTTAAAAATAAGGAATGGACTTTTCAGGGAGCCGTTTTGATCGGTATTATTTTTGCAATTACTTTTCCGATCTATCTGTATTGTATTTATGACAGGTTTGAAACCGGTTATCTTTTCTCATTTTACATGAGAAGATTTGTTATTCAACCTTTGATATTACTGTTGATCGTTCCGATGTTCTATTATAGAAAACAGGCGCTGAAAACAAATTAAATTTCCGGCTTTGTACTGTGTGTGGAATTAATTTACGGAGTGCTTATCTACTCCCGTTATATTGTCCGGAGTCCATGTAACTCTTTTTACAAAATCCTTTTCTCTTACAGGGCATTCTTTAATCTGGCAGACAGGGCAGGAAATGGGTTTGCAATCATCCATATGAAAGTTGAACTCAATCTTCCGGGTTATATTTTCGGCTAAAAGAATAATTACTTTTTCCATCTCATTATGAGCGTCACGCAGGCTGTAATACCATGGGAGTGTGATATGGGCATCGATATGAAGGGCTGAGCCAAACTGCTGGATTTTCATATTGTGAACATCAATCCATTCCGTATGCCTGTTGTTTTCAAGAATTTTAACGATCTGGTTTAGTAATTCAGGATCCTGTTCATCCATAATTCCGCTTAAAGATTTGCGGACAATTTTATAACCGATGAATATGATGTAAGCTCCAAAAACCAATGCCACTAGGGAGTCGAGCCAGTAAATTTTAGTGAAATACACCACGACTAAACTTATCACGACTCCAAGCGTTGTAATCGTATCAGATTGAAGATGTTTCCCGGAGGAAATAAGAACCAAAGAATTATTGGCCTGTCCCTTTTTAATGGAAATATACCCCAATAAATAATTAATGATGGCAGTCGCTGCTATGATCGCTATTCCCCAATCCAGCTTGTTAAGCGTTTTTCCGACGATTAAGCTGTTGACTCCTTCATAGATAATCATTATTCCGGCGATAGCAATTAAAGCACCTTCTATTCCTGAGGTTACAAACTCTACTTTTCCGTGTCCGTATGGATGATCTTCATCTTTAGGTTTAGCGGCCAGATGCAGGGAGTAGAGCCCCATAAAAGCACTGATAACATTGACAATGCTTTCCATAGCATCTGAAAACACCGCATCTGAATTGGTAAGCTTCCAGGCAATGATTTTTCCGATGAATAAAATAATACCAAAGGTTGCAATCCATTTTTGAAAGCCGATCTTGTCTTTATTGATATTCTTTTTTACGTTCATAGGTTTGATAAAAAAAAGAATCCCGGTTTGAGACTCTTTTTTTATTTTGTTAGTTTATACTAAGTTGTTTGCTACCAGGTATTCTGCAATCTGTACTGCATTGGTTGCAGCTCCTTTTCGCAGGTTATCAGCCACAATCCACAGATTCAGTGTTTTAGGCTGTGAGAGATCCCGCCTTATTCTTCCGACGAACACTTCATCTTTTCCTTCAGAATGTATCGGCATCGGGTACTGATTGTTTTTTACATCATCTATTACCACTACTCCCGGGGTTTCAGATAAGATTTTTCTTACTTCCTCAAGTTCAAATTCATTTTCAAATTCGATGTTTACACTTTCAGAATGTCCTCCCTGAACCGGCACTCTTACAGCGGTTGCCGTTAAATTGAATGTATCATCACCTAAAATTTTCTTAGGCTCTTTCATCAGTTTAATTTCTTCCTTAGTATAATCATCATCTGCAAAAACATCGCAATGTGGCAATGCATTTTTAAAGATCTGATAAGGATATACTTTAGCGATAGAGCCATCACCGTTGATTTCAGCGTTTAACTGGTCTACAGCAGCTTTTCCGGTACCTGTTACAGACTGGTAGGTTGAGACAACCACTCTTTTTAAATCATATTTTTTATTAAGCGGCCCTAAAACCATTACCAACTGAATGGTAGAACAGTTCGGGTTGGCAATAATTTTATCTCCTGCAGTTAAAACATCCGCATTGATTTCCGGCACCACTAATTTTTTATCAGGATCCATTCTCCAGGCTGAAGAATTATCAATTACGGTAATTCCTGCTTCTGCGAATTTCGGGGCAAATTCCAGGGAAGTAGAACCTCCGGCAGAGAAAATTGCGATCTCAGGTTTGGCAGCTATAGCGTCATTAATGCTTACAATAGTATATTCTTCCTGTTTATACTTCACCTTCTTACCAATAGATTTTTCCGAAGCTACCGGAATTAATTCTGTGATAGGGAAGTTTCTCTCCTCCAAAACTTTAAGCATGACTTGTCCAACCATTCCTGTTGAACCTACTACAGCTACTTTCATTGATTAGTAAAAAATTTAAAAATTAATATATTATGCCCCAAAGACTCTCATCCAAGGGAACGCGAATGCAAATAATCCTACTGCGATTAATCCCATGATCACAATTCCTAAAGAAATGGTATCATTGGATTTTACTTTTTTATTGATAATAGTCATCAATACTGCAGCGATCAGCATTGAAAACGGATGTTCTACATACTGAAATCTCAGGTCAGCATTTTTCATTACTGCTCCCATATCCAATCCCTTAGTAAAATTGGTGATCAGCATAATAATACCTATCAAAAACTGTACGTGGAAGAAGATCATGGTGAAAAGAGTAGTCTTCTTTAAAAATTTGTTCACCTTACCACTGAAGCCAAACATAGTAGCTAAAAGGGCAATAATAAATAATGTAACTAAAAGAAGCTCCAGATACCCAAATCCTTTATGAGCATTCAGTAAAATTTTGTAAAAATCCATATTTTGTTTTTTCTGGTACAAATATAACAAAAATCCCGGCGATAAGCCGGGATTGATATTTATAAAATCTAATGTTTTTATTTTATTAGAAGTTGAATGATAATGTTGCAGACCATGTTCTACCGTATCCGAAATAAACTTGGTTTTGCTGGCTTACACCATTCCAGTTTCCTGCTGCTTGATATAATGCATAGTTATTTGCTGTAGAAGCTACAGTACCACCATTGATGTCGGCATATTCTTGTGCAGAAAGGTTCGCATGTGTATTCGTATTAGATTCAGCAATATATGTTTTATCTAATAAGTTGTAAACGTTACCTCTTATAGTAAAGAATTGCTTAGGATTGTTTAATTTGATTTTGAAAGAAATTCCTAGATCAACTAATCCGTAAGATGGAAGTTCTAAAGCTCCTTTGTCACCAGCTGCCTGATTGGAGAAGTTAAGTAGATTCAGGTTGGCATAAAGATTTTTGATTCCTCTGTAAGTTCCATCAAATGAGAACCAAGTTGTAGGCTTAAGAGTGAAACCAATTGCTGCAGAAGATTGAGCTGCACCACCTACTTTTACTTTATCTAAATATAAAGTTTGAGAATCTGCACCGATTTGTTCGTTAGTTTCAGTGAAAAGATTACCCTGAGCATTTCCTTTATAATGCCAATCACCAATTGAAACCATACCGAACAAGCTAATCATCTTATGAACATTCGCTGTTACTTCTAGCTCTCCTCCCTGGTGAATTTCAGTAATACCTTGGATATTTGCGTAAGCATTTGAGATACTATTGTTCGTTGCTGGGTTGTTATCCGGATCTACTGTAAGTCCACCTCTTCTTAAGAATCTGTCTTTCCACTGAGTTCTATAAAGGTTAAGATTTGCAGTAAAGATTCCTGAACGGAAACCATAACCTGCCTCAATTCCAAATATTTTTTCGTTGGTCAAGTTAGGGTTAAGATAATTTTTGTTATTTGGATAAACAGCATTTAAGAAAGGTTGCTTAGAGTAATATCCAATATTTGCAAAAACATTGTGATGATCATCAATATTATAGTTTGCACCCGCTTTAACATTATAACCTAAGATATTTTTGAACCCTGTTTCTGTATTTAATGCAGGGTTTGTAGCGGTAGGCTGAATAATCGTAGGATTTGTACTAGATGTTGCAAATCCAGCCTTAGTTCCATTCAATAATGTAACTCCATCAATGATGAAATGGTCAATTCTTTGGAATGATTGGTTAGAAACAGCACCTGAAACAAATGCTGATAACTTGTCATTTGTATATTCTAATTGCCCAAAACCGCCATACCATAATACTTCTCCGTCATTGTTGTAAGCTACCATATCTTCTTGATTATTTAGCTTTCCACCGAAAGGATTCCAAGTTGGGTTAGTTGAAAAAGTATTTGAAATAACTCTTGGAGTAGCAGTGTAAACATTGCCAGGAGCAGTATAGAAATTTTGGTTTGTAGCATCCTTATATCCGGAAGCCCCATAAAGATTTGTTAATACCTGATAGTGATAACCATAGTAATATCTATCGTCAGTACCAACTGTGAAATTTAGGTTATCATTAATTTTATGATTAAAACTAATAATGGCTCCAAACCAGTTGTGTGAATTAACAGATGCTCTTCTTACTAATGTACTTCCTGCAGGTGAAGCGTTTACATCTACAGCAGCATTAGCTGTGAAAATCGCATTATAATCAATTTGTCCTTCAGGTGTTACATACCCTGAAGCAAATTTGTTTCCAACCTTACCAAGATCACCAGTTCCACCACCTCTACCAAAAGATGCATAGAATACAGAGTTCAATTTAGATTTCTCACTCATATTCCAATCCCAGTTTAGAGACATTACAGGTTTGTGATAATAGTTTACCCGGTTTGAAAGAACCTCTCCATTAGGATTCCACCCCCAATCTGAGTTATATCTTCTGTTTGGTGTACCATCATTATCAGAATTGTATTTGATGTAATTTTGGATTGAACTGTAAGTTGATCTTTGATTATGCCATTGGGGTGCTCCGGTTATAGTAAACTGGAAATCATGTTTTTTATTAGGTTGATAACCTAAAGCAAAATAATAATTATATCCCTCAAATTGAGTTCCATCTGCATACATTGATCCTGCTGTTCTACTCATTAAGAATGAAGAAGACCATCCTTTTGCAGATTTTCCTGTATTGTATGCAAATAAAGTTTTAACGTAATCATCATTACCAAGTCCTAATGAAACGATGCCACCTTGCTTTTTGTCAGCAGCTCTTGTTAAAACATTAATTGTTCCTCCAACAGAAGCAATAGCTAATTTTGAAGAACCAAGTCCTCTTTGTACCTGCATTGCAGAAGTTACATCAGAAAGTCCAGCCCAGTTTGACCAATAAACAGCTCCATTTTCCATGTCATTTACAGGAACACCATTTACCATTACAGCAATGTTTTCTTGAGCAAAACCACGAATGTTAATTTTAGAGTCACCAAAACCGCCTCCCGCTTTCGTAGCATAAACAGATGGTGTTGTGTTTAAAATCTCAGGAAACTCTTGATTTCCTAATCTTTCAACAATTTGTGCTTCTTTGATTGTTGAAACTGCAACCGGTGTTTTTCTATCTTTAGCGATATCGGCAACCCCTGTTAATACAACTTGTTCAATGTCTTTGGACCTTGTATTAACAGTATCCTGAACTTGCTGCGCATAATAGACGCTAGCTGTAGAAAGTGTGATAACCGCAGTTAGCATCGATTTGTTGATTAATTTCATAATCGTTAGTAATAGTTAGATTTAATTTTTCTGCAAAATTCGATAAATAAAACTTAACTAATATTAACTCAATGTTAATTTTTAACGAATGTTAACAATCTTTAACTTGTTGATTATCAAAATAATGGATAAAAAATGAATTTTCATGTGAAAAAATCACATTATTTAATTTTTAACAAAAGGGGGGCATTTTTGTTAAAAATACAATGCTATTTCACCGCTTTGAGGCTTAAATCGATATTCTCAGCTGAATGGGTAAGAGCCCCTGCAGAGATATAAGTAACTCCTGTTGATGCTATTTCTTTGAGTGCGTCACGGGTGATACCTCCGGATGCTTCAGATTCACAAGAATTGTTAATCATCTTCACAGCTTCTTTCATTGTTTTTACATCCATATTGTCAAGCATGATCCGGTCCACTTTTGCATTGATGGCTTCCTGAACTTCTTCCAGGTTTCTGGTTTCCACCTCTATTTTTAGTTTTTTCTTGTTTTTTTTGATGTAGTCTTTTGCCATCTTTACAGCATTGGTAATGCTTCCGTTATAATCGATGTGGTTGTCCTTTAGCATGATCATATCATAAAGGCCAAATCTGTGATTGGTGCCACCGCCGATTGCGACTGCCCATTTTTCACATATCCTGAAATTGGGAGTGGTTTTTCTTGTATCCAGTAATTGGGTTTTGGTTCCCACTAATCTTGAATCCCAATCATGTGTAAGGGTTGCAATTCCACTCATTCTCTGCATACAGTTAAGAATAAGCCTTTCTGTAGACAGGATAGATCGGGCGCTTCCGGTAACAATAAAAGCAATGTCACCTACTTTAGCCGTCTCCCCATCTTTAATGAATCGTTCTACTTTTAAGCTTTTATCAAAAGTTTTAAAAATGATTTCCGCCAACTCAACACCGGCCAGAATACAATCTTGTTTTACTAAGAGTTTAGCGCTTTGTTCAAGATCTTTCGGAATGGTGGAAAGAGTAGAGTGATCGCCATCCTGGATGTCTTCTTCTAAAGCATTCTTTATAAATTGTTTTAAAACTTTATCTGTTACGTAAGTAGGTCTTTTCATTTTGTATGCTTTTTAAGCTAAATCTTTATTGTAAAATGCTCCCTTGTTTTCTGTCATTTCTATAGACTGGATAATGATAAGGTGGGCGACGGTTGTTAAATTCCTCAGTTCCGATAATTGTGGTGAAAGAATGGAGTAGTGGTAAATTTCATTGACCGCAGCTGCAATTTCCTGGTGCTTCTGCAAGGCCATATTCAAACGTCTGTTGCTTCTTACGATCCCCACAAGATCGCTCATCATTTCCTGGAGCTGTTTTCTCAGATAGCTGATGATGACCATTTCATCCATGATTTTCATGCCTTCTTCATTCCATTCCGGAACAGCTTTCAGGTCATCAAAGTTGAAGTTGTTTTCATTTAAAAGATTTACTGTTTTCATGGCAGCATTGTGACCGAAAACCAATCCTTCTAGTAAAGAATTGGAGGCCAGTCTGTTGGCTCCATGCAGTCCGGAGTTAGTACATTCTCCAACAGCAAACAAATTTTTGATTGATGACTGACCGTCTCTATCCACTTCAATTCCACCCATTAAATAATGACAGGCCGGAACTACGGGAATAAGCTGGGTAAAAGGATCGATGGCTTCTTCCCTGCATTTTTTATAGATGTTAGGGAAGTGCTCTAAGAATTTTTCATGATCCATATCCCGGCAGTCTAACCCGGCATATTCGTCGCCGGAAATTTTCATTTCGTTGTCAATGGCTCTTGCCACAATATCCCTGGAAGCCAATTCCTCACGCTCATCATATTTGTGCATGAACTTCTCACCTCCTTTTGTTCTTAGTTTAGCTCCGTCTCCGCGTACTGCCTCGGAAATTAAAAACAACATTCCGTCAATTTTACTGTATAAAGCGGTTGGGTGAAACTGGTAATACTGCATATTGGAAACCTGTCCTTTCGCACGGGCAACAAAAGCAATTCCGTCTCCGGTTGCAATTTTAGGATTGGTTGTATTTTTATATACGTGCCCAGCACCTCCGGTTGCCACTAATGTTATTTTAGAAGTTATTTTTTTGATTGTCCTGGATTTTTCATCCAGAATATAAGCGCCATAACAATGAATATCCCCTTCATTTAATTCTTTACCCGGAACGTGATGCTGTGTAATAATGTCGATGACATAATGATGATCCAGAATTTCAATATTCGGGCTTTTGTTGGCAGTTTCCAAAAGGGCTCTTTCGATTTCAAAACCGGTGATGTCCTTATGATGTACAATTCTGTTTTCAGTATGGCCTCCCTCTCTGCCTAAAGCAAATTCTCCGTTCTTCATGTCAAAGTTAGCTCCCCATTCGACGATCTCATTAAATCTTGCCGGGGCTTCTTTTACCACCATTTCCACTACATCACGTTTGTTTTCGCCATCTCCGGCGCGCATGGTATCTTCGATATGTTTCTCAAAATTATCATTTTTAGAATCTGTAACGACAGCCAGACCTCCTTGTGCATATTTGGTATTGCTTTCGTCTTCATCAGATTTTGTTACTATGATTATTTTGGCATCAGGAAGTTGTTCAGAAACTTTAATGGCATAAGAAAGTCCCGAAATACCGGAACCAATTACTAATACATCCGCTTTTATCATATGCTTGCTTTAAGACAATCGTCTAAATAATTAAATAAATTTAAACAATTTTTCGTTTGGTTTTCTTACTTTTTTCATGTGTTGGAAATGATCTTCCTCGGAGCGGTATCCTAAAGCGAGGGTAACGGTTACTTTTTCTGTCTCAGAATTGATGTCCAGAATTTCTTCTATTAAATCCTGGCGGAAACCTTCCATAGGGCAGGTATCAATATTTTCAATAGCTGCAGCATACATCAGATTGGCCAAAACGATATACGATTGTTTTTCTGCCCAGTTAAAAATTTCGTCATGAGTTTTTTGCGTAATATGCTGGCTGATGCTGTTTTTAAAAAGATCAAGTTTTTCTATCGGAATATCTCTTACCTCAGAAATATGACTGAAATATCCACGAATATAATTTTCATCAATTGTTTTCTTGGAAATGATGACTATAAGATGGGAACATGTGGAGATCTGAGATGGATTATAAAAAGCCGGAATTAATTTGTGCTTCATTTCTTCACTTTCAACCACTAAGATTTTATAGGGCTGAAGACCCAGTGAACTTGCAGACAGCTTACCCGACTCAAGAATATTATGAAGTGTCTCCTGAGGAATAAGCTGGTGATTAAATTTTTTTACAGAATATCTTCTGCTTAAAGCTTCCAAATAATTCATAGGACAAATTTAATCATTGAAGCTGAATAAAACAGGTTTAAAATGAAATATCTGTTTCCAAATACTGCAAAAAACCACTTCAATCCTGAAGTGGTCTTATTTTTATAGAAAATGGGTTTGCTGTATTATTCCCTGTTTTTCACCAGTATCCAGCCTGAATATTTAAAAGGAGTATT
>NZ_AKJY01000023.1 GCF_000282115.1 Chryseobacterium populi | reverse complement strand
AATTAGAGAATATTTTATATTTATCAACTGTTTGAAAAAGGGTAAGTCTTCAAAAGCAATTCACAATAAGGATTATTCCGTTGTGAAAACATTAAAGTACCCTCGTCTTACAATACGGGGGATTTTTATTTCTTAGATTTAAACAATTATAACGGTGGCCTCTCCCCGTTAATATTACTTAAATCATTTATTCATGAGCAATTACAACACTTTTCAATCACTCTTACTTTTGGCATTTTCGTTTTAAGGGGAGTATATTTACAATCAACAATTCCAAAAAGCCGAAAGCCCAATTCCAAATTGCCGAAAAGGTAACAAAATTAATTCTAAATTATTATATAACCTATATACTATTTCAATTTAATATTGCACAGTAAAAAAGCCTTACCTAGTTGTGTACTTTAATAAAGAATTCTGTTTTGTGAGATAAATATCAAATATCAATAGATTTATAAACATGTTTATATATTTTTAGAGGAAATGGTAAAGGATTATACTTTCTGTAATCACCAAAAAACATTTGTAAGGCATGGTGCAAAGAATATGTTCGTTGTTAGAGTAAGATAGAGATATTATTCTTTTTCAAATAACAAGAAGGTGTTTAAAGGATTTTCAAGTTCAGGAATTCTTGTTATAACCTCTTTCATCCAAAATTGGAAATCTGTCATAGAGTTTTCATCAGGAATTACTAAAATCTTCATTCCTTTTTTAAAAATTTCGATTAAATCTAATTCTGCCCCTTCTTTGAATCCTTCGATCACAGTAACTAATGGGCGCTCATCATTTACTATGCAAGCATTAATATATAAACCCAAAAATTCAATTGCCTCCAGAAATAGACCATTGTACCAAAAAGAAAACAACATGCATCCATAAATAAAAGGTAGTTCAGCAATATTTTCTTTTCCTGCAATGATATCATAATACTCTCCTAATACACTTATTGCCAAACTGAATTGTTCTGATAGAACTAAATGATATCCGTAATCCGACAATGCTTGTTCATATTTGTTAATAAGACCAAAATTTGCCGCAAGAGACACATTTATTCCAAACATTTCGGCTGCTGAAATATAATCTTTACCATCAGAGTAAGTTTGTCCATAACCTAAATATAGATGATACAAACCCTCAAAAGCATTCATCCCATTCTTTTCAATTGCTTCTTTATAATAGTCTATGCTAATGTCAAATGATTCAAATGCTTTGTTATACTCATCATTTTTTCTATATGCATCTCCTAAGGAATGCCAAATTTGTGCTCGAACATATGGTTCAAAATCCTGTAGATTATTATTGTTAATAATACTATTTATTACAAATATTGCATCAGTAGGTAGATTTCGTTTTATTAGGAGTCTTGTTAACCCTAATTTACTTTGTAAGGAAATAGTTAAATTTTGTGATGAACCTAAAGTCTCATAGATGCTTTCCGCTTCCGTTCTATATTCATCAATTTCTTTGATATCCGAGAGATAAGAAAGAATACTTGCTTTTTCAAAATAAAAATATGGATAAAGAAACGAATCTGAAGCGATAGCTATTCCCTCATTATAGGCTTTTAGAGCTTTTTCATAATCTTGCTGTATACGATAAACTCTACCCAGGGCATACATAGGCTCTGGCCAAGTTTTGACTATGCCATCTAAATCAGAAAGTTGATTAATTAATGATACAAATAAATTAAAATAACCATTTCTCATTAATTTTGAAGTCAAATTACTAAATTCATTACTCGCAGAATTATACAATTTAGCTTTTAATAATAATTTGACTAAAGAAAAATTTTCAATTACTGAAGTATAGTCTTTTGATTTTAAATAATCTATAGCATTATAAATATATTCATTTGTAATTTCTAACTTATATATACTTATTAATGTTGGCTTTAAGTAATCAGAAATTATAAAAGAATTATTACCTAATTTCTCTATTATAAATTTCTCTTGCAGAGATTTCAAGGTTGAAATAAAAGAGATTTCTGTAATATAATTTTCTATATCTAACTGAAAAGGAATATCCAATATTAAGACATGCTGAATAAATTTTTTCTCATCTTCATTTAGGTCTGAGACTACTTTGGATACAATATATTTGCTAAATTCATTTTGATTTTCAGTTTTAAAATCTAAAAAAAATCTCTTTGTAGATTGAAAATTAATTTCTGATGATGCAATTTTTAGTAAGTATGGATGCCCCCCAGATAATAAGAATAATTCCCGTAAATCGCCCGAAGATAGCTTAGAAGTTAAATATTGTTCTGACATTTTTTGAAAAGCACCGAAAGAAAGTCCTGTTAAGGATAAATTAAAAGTAGCATTTTCCCACTTCTGATTTGATAGGAATAAGGTTGTAGTAATAATTATTTTAGAAGATTGTAAATACTGATTAAAAATATTTAAAACCGATAAGAATGAATTTTCTAATATATTTACTGCATCAAATACGATACATATTTTGTATGAATTAAGAGAGTAGATTAAATTTCTATACACTGTCTTCTCATCGCCAGTTTGAAGACATTTTTCAAAAGAATGATCATTAAATTTTTGAATTAAAAATTTTGAAATTGTTAAGAAAAGAATTTCTTTATTATTAATAGCTTCATAATCTATCCAAAGCACATCAAACCCTTTTACATTACTTATATAGTTGGCTATAAGTGTTGATTTCCCAATTCCGGAAATACCTTGTATTATGAACGTATTATATTTTTCAAAATTAGATTCAAGTTTAAATATTTCCTGTTCTCGACCAACAAAGTTAATTGTAGCTGGTGGATCATAAAATTCATTAATAGATAAATGAAAATTGGATGTTATTTTTTCATCCAGCTTATCTAGTAATTCGTTTTGTGTAATCTCAATTCTCTTTACTGTATTGAGAGTTTCAGTAATATTATGAACAATCTCATTGAATTTGTCCATAATAGTATCTATATGACTAGGGTTTACAATAATTTCTTTTTCAGAGAATTTTTTATGATGTCGAGATTTTAATTCTTTTAAAACAGGAACTGTATAAATATTAGTATTATCCGTTTCTTTATGATGCTTGTGGCATAAAAAAATTAAATTGTCGAAAGATCTTCTTTCTTCATTTGTTTGATTTGGATTAAATCTTTCACCTTCTGGTAAAGCCGCTTCAATGTGACAACATTCCGCAATCAATTGTTTAGAATCATTAAATATTACCTCTGTACAAGAATCAAATCCACATTGATTACCAGATTTGGCCAATAACAATCTAATCGTTTCAGCTCTGGGAGTTAATCTTTTGGGAGTTTCGCCAGTGGTAAAATTCACAATTATTTTCGTGTTCTTTTATTAACCAGTTTTAGTCTAATTTTCTCTACATTTTCAATTTCTTCTGCATTTAAGCCTAAAGTTCCATTTAGTATTTGAAAATTATACCTATTTAAAATATCTTCTATTGAAGATTTATTTTCAAAGTTTTCAACAAATCTCTCAAAATCATTTTCAGGGATGTTTGTATATGGTAGGGGTAGCTTTTTAAACTCACTAGGAATTAATTCTAAAACTCCACCTCCGTAATAGCGACCCTCCAATTCTGCAAATAACAATGTTAATGAATTATAAAAGGAGAAAATAAAACTATTTACATTGAAATCATTTCTCATTTCTATTTTATAAGCTGAATCTGTCACATAAACGTTTGCATTATTTTTTAACAATTTAGGGTAAAGATGCGCACGTTTAAAAAAGAAAGCTTCGGGAACTGTAGAAACATTTGGAACAACAAACCATTTATTTCTTATAGAACATTTATATCTTTTGTGAATATTGAGTTGTTCACCTGTATTTAAGTAAGACCGTAAGTCTTCTGTTATATGATCATTATTACTAATTAAAAGAAATTTATTCGGAAGTTTTTTCAGTGTAAGATTTTCATAATCATCATTATCAAAAGTTACGCTTCCATTAACAAATAAACCTCTTTGAATTATAGGATGAGTATATTGATGTAAATTATATCTGCGTTCAGTTTCTTCATCAATAATAAAGAAATTATTTGCAGCTGTTACGATACCCGGCTTAGAATCAGCATAATAAACAATTGGATTTAACCTCTGTTTTAATTCTAATAAAAAATCTAATTCATCTTCATTTAAAAAATGGTGAGACCATTTTGTATCATTCTCAACTAAAAGTTCATTTCTCTGAAGAATAAAATCATTGTTTATTAATTGATTCTGAGATTCAATATTTGTAAAAAACTGTCCTGTCTCATTATGAGATAAATATCCAATGAGTACAATAGTATCCTGACCTTTACATTCGAACATTAGATCATTGAATGTGAAAATTTCAATTCTATCAAATTTATTTATTAAATACTCACGAATTTCTTTCGCATACTTGACCTGTAATAGCTCTGATGGAAGAACAAAAGCTATAATACCATCTCTTTGTAACAGATTGCAAGATTTTAATATGAAAGAAGTCCAAATATTATTAACCGAGTTTTCAGATAGCCTTTCTTGAAGATGTATCTCTTTTATTTTTAATAAATCTTCTTCTTGTAATAATTTCTTTTTTATATAGGGAGGGTTACCTAGAACGGCGGAAAATCTTTTTTCAGTTGTAAAATCTAGAAAATTTAAATTAAAAAAACTTTTTATATTCTTCCATTTTGTAGCCGCCTTCTTTAGCTCTTCATTATTAATATCTAATGCTGTTAATGAAATTTTTTTTTCAAAAAAGCTTGCCAATTCGGATATAAAAGAACCGTCCCCCACACTAGGCTCTAATATTTCTAACTTATCGGATTGTAAACTTTCGATTACTCTTCTAGTTATAAATTTGGCTAAGTATGGAGGTGTATAATAGGATCCTGTATATTTTTTATTATTCACTATCTTGTTATATCAGCACGGGTATAAGGCATTGTAGAATCTTTTTTTCTATAAGTTTCTTCAAGTTTATTTAAAAGTAATTCATATTTTCTCAGATAATCAACACATTCGTGAATATTATCTATTGCAGAAATCTTTTGAAAAAGTGACTCTTTAATTTTTTTTACCCGTTCAATTTCTAATTTATATTTATCATCTGCAAAATTAACCTTTCTATAAACAACTAACTGTCTTCTATTCAAAAATAGTTTGTTTACTAAATATTTTGCAGTGAAATTTTTACCTTCCACGTAAAATGTAGTAGTATTAATTTGAAATATTTCCCCATAATCTACTAAAGATGGATTAGGATAAAATGCAATGTCGTAATCTGTATTAGGTTCATTTGGCCAATCTTCAGATTTAAATGTATTACAGATAGAGCAGGCATAGAAAAGATTTTTATAATCATTTGTCAGATCTACAAATTTCTTTTTTGGTCTATAATGCTCAACGTGAAAATTTCTGATACCTCCAAAATGAGACTCGCCAATAAAACAATACACACACTGATGGTAACCTTCTACAGATAAATCAGGCTTCCAATCAGAGTACATACCCGAAGTTGGCGCAATTGAAACTTCTTTAGGAATTCTTTTCCACATCGCTTTTATCCTTTAAGAAGTTTTCAATTTCATCACTAAGTGTTGCTAAATCTGAAATGTTTTTTTCGTAATCCCGTAACCAAGATTCCTTATGTGGATAACCATAATCACTAAAAGGAATATTCAAACTTTCTTGAACAATTCTTAATTCTTTTAAGTTGTCTTCTGTTGCAGTTCCTTTAGCAATTAGTTCCGATAATTCTGATAATTTAAGCAATTGTGTACTATGATCATCCAAGAAGCGCTGACCAGCTCTAACAAATCGTTCTACATATTCTTCCGCTTTTGAGTAAAAAGCTTCTCTTGCAATAATTTCATCAAATTGGCTAAATTGGTTTTCCAATTCATCATCTTCGTGATAACTAGTTATAGAATAAATGGGAAAATTTTTTAAATATTGCCTTAAAAATTTAACTAAATCACTTCCATTATAATTTACACTTTGTTGGCCGGTGCTAGATTCGTGAAGCCTTTCATCTAAAATCAAAACTCCAATATCAGTTTCATTTATAAAATTTAGATATTCTGCTTTATTAAGAAACGGATCTTGGCTAATAATAGTCCAATCAAGCTGCTTCTTTTTTAGTACAAAACGAATTTTATTTTCAAGAGTTCCTCTTATATCTACACGATCATCTATTATGCAAATTCCTGCCATATTTATTATTTTAATGGAATCCAAAAATTAAAATCTACCATTCCTGTTTCTGAATTGTTATTTACCTCACAATTCCCCTTCAGAGAATCTATTGTTGATCTCACTATAAAAAGTCCTAAACCTGTTCCTATTTCTTTTCCTGTTGAATCTTTTTTCAAAGTATTGAGTGGTTTCCATATCCAATCTAATAAATTTTCGTCAATTGGGGGGCCAGAATTGGAAATTTTAATAAAAAATCCATCAATATCACTTCTTGATTCTTTTTTGAGAGTAATAGAAATTACTCTATTATCAGCTGTATTTTGCAAACAAGCTGTATAGGCATTTGTTAAGACATTCAGGAGTATAGACTCTATATCCATTGGGAATACTTTTGCCTTAATTTCAGTAATATCTCTATTAACAACAATTCCAACAGCCTCAAAAACTTTTTTAAGATCCTTGGTGATTCTTTCAATTATATTGTTAATTGATTTTGTCTCTTTTTTACGTTTTTCCGTTTGTACACGAGTTAGAGCAAATGCTCCCCAACTTGAAACTTGTTCACCATAATTTATAGCTTTCGAAAGTTCAGATTTAACAGTTTCCATTTCATCAGGAAATTCTAAATAATCTCTTGCAACTATTGCAGCACTATTAAATTCTGTAATTGCTGTTTGAGTCTCGTGTGCAAATACTGCCGATGCAATTCCTAAAGTAGCTAGGCCAGAAAGCACTCTGTTATGACTAAGTACTTCTACAAGAGTTTCGGAAGTTTCTTGTGATAAATCTATAAACTTTTCAATATTACCAAACGCTTCTTTAATCTCATCAGGAACATTCTCATTACTTTTTATTGTATCTACCTCCTTTTTTATTGTATCTAATTCGCTCTTAAACTGATCTGATTTCTCCGACGGTGTTTTTGCTGACACTTTACCTTTTTGCTCTTTATAAATTTTATGTCTTCTGTTTTCTAAAAGAGACAAAGCACCTAAAGTTAATGCTCTCAAATCATAAAATGCATCATTCTCTACCAAACCTTCCCTCGAAGCACTATCAGTCAATAATGAGTTCTCGTCTCTTCCAATAAAAATAGCACCCACAAGTTGATTAGCTAAAACACGATAATCTTCTCTATCTACTCCAGCAGGATTTCTTGAATGCCTCTCAGCAATACCTAACCAATCTCCTCCATATTGAACATTTGAATAACCATATGGTTTTACACTAATATTATCTCTGTAAATCTTCACACCTACATTTTTATTCACATACTCCCTCAATTCAGTAAGAGTAAAATCGGTACCTTCAGCCAGTGCTTTAGTTCTTGGATAAAGTAATAATTTGATTTTAACAGGTCCACATAACAATTTATCTGTAAAAGCATAATTAAATGGATCGATAACTTTTTGCATTAAATTTTGCCAACTTATGACATCAACAAATTCAGCGTCACTGAATCTATCTTTAATAGAATATATTAAATCATAAGATTCCCCGTCATAGTCTAATTCAATTTCAATTTCAGGCCTTACTTCATCAGGTGGCTTAATTTTTCCATTAAATTCTAAAGCTACATCATTTGTAAGATATATTTCAAAGTCTTCGACCTCTGCAAAAGGTGATGTTAAAATAGATAACTCATTATACAAATTCTCAATGTTTTCCTGTGTCCAATTCTCTCTCAATTTATAAATGAGCATTTCCGTACCTGTTTCTTGTTTCTTATAAATAGGCAATGTAATAGTGGGATTGTCCAAGACATCAATAGGAATTTCGGATATTTCTAATCCATCTTGATTAAAGTTTTCCCAATCAATTCTTAAACCATAAATATCTGTACCAATAGTTTTGGTTTTGATTTCAAGTATTTCACCTAATCTATCTGCTGATAATCGCCCTATGCCTTTTTCTCCTGTCTTCCTTCTGTTTTTCTTACTTGATGACTTTTCAGTTTTTTTATGAGAAAATCCAATTCTTAACCATTTAGTATCAATGTCTTCTTCTGTCATACCATCACCGTCATCGGCAACTCTTATATATCCATCTTCGGTGTTATTATGGATTTCAACTTCCACAACATTAGCGTCGGCATCGTAGGAATTTTTAACTAATTCTATAAGCGCTGTAGTATGGTTTTTTATACTTTCCCTTCCTAAATGAATTAATGCGCGAGCATCAATGGTGAAATTTTTTTGCATTATTAATTAGTTTTTAGATATCAAATTTAATCTTTTTTAGAAGTTTAAATACTTTTTCAGAAATTAAATATAAAATATTAAAAAAGTTATATTTAAAATTTAAAGAGAAAAGCCATAAAATCATTTTGCTTTGACCATTTACTACTGGAAATAAGCCTGAACTTGCAACCATTTTGGGGACAAAATTTATACTTCTTTACGCTGCCTTTTTAGATTGATTAGACATTAAATTTTGATATTCTCTTATGGTTAAATTTCCTAAAGCGGAATGTCTTCTCCGGATGTTGTAAAATGTTTCTATATATTCAAACACAGAGTTTTTTGGCATGGTCTCTGGTTTCATACTTATTTTGATAAATAAGTTCAATTTTCAGAATCTTGAAAAAACTCTCTGCTACAGCATTGTAAGCAGTATATTCATATACAGTCAGTATAGCCAAGTAGTCTTTGAAAATGGAAAGTTTAAAATTGAAACAGATGATGATCTGAAGTTTGTTTTATGGGGAATTGAACAAAGATTTTATACAACCCCAATAGGAGGTGAGAAAAGAATTGCAAACTCTATTATTAGTATTTAGCTGAATTTGCTTTGTATGCATAGGATTCGTAGTATAATATATTCCCGAAAGGAGGTCCATTCCGTCTCATTTGCCAAGCTCAGGCATATATTGCCTTCATCTATAGTCCAGCCAGCCTGCTTTCGTCTGTAGCTCTTGCAGCCTTCAAGAACTTCTAAAATATTTTTCGCAAAATTAGGAGACTAAAATCGCACCTAATTTAAGTCTATTGTGAGTATATAAAATATAACTTTTGTCTTAAAAAGGTAGCAATTCCATTTTAATGTATATTCAAAAAACATAAAAAAATAGAAGACTGTCTTAAAGGACAATTTTCTATTTTTAAAATGAACTTAATTTCGACTTTTAATTTTTATATAAGCTAGCTTGCAAAACCCCCGTCTATATTTAAACTGGCGCCATTAATATACGCTGTTTCAGAACCGGAAAGATAAGAAACTAAGCTTGCTATTTCTTCAGGTTGCCCATATCGGCCAACAGAAATATGTGTTTTCAAGTAATCGGCAAATTCGCCTTCTTCAGGATTCATTTCAGTGTTGATTGGCCCAGGTTGAATATTGTTAATTGTAATTCCTAATGGACCAAAATCTCTGGCCAATCCCCTTGTTAATCCTTGAATGGCTGCTTTACTCATTGCATAGACCCCACCACCCTGAAACGGCATTCTGTCGGCATTAATGCTTCCAATATTAATAATACGGCTGCCTTTCTTCATGTGCTTCACCGCAGCTTGTATTGCAATGAAAACAGCTCTTACATTAATATCCATGGTTTTATCGAATTTTTCCAAAGAAAAGTCTTCAATGGGAGCAACAATTCCAATCCCTGCGTTATTTACTAAAATATCAAGTTGCCCAAATGTTGATATCGTTTTTTCTACAGCATCAATTACCTCTTCAGGATTTTGATTATTGGCTTCAATAGCTATTGCTTTTCGTCCTGTTTTTTCAATTTCTTTTACCAGTTCTTCAGCTTTTTCCTTATCAGAAACATAAGTAAATGCTACATTTGCGCCGTCGGAAGATAATCTTTTTACAATTCCTGCACCGATTCCACGGCTTCCTCCAGTTACTAAAGCTGTTTTATTATTAAGTGTTGACATCATTAATTATTTATATTAAGTTGGATAAAATTTATTTAGATCTGTGATTTATAGTTTGATTAAGTTCAGCGTAGGTAACGTTCCTCCCGGAAATTGTTGTAGCTTGCCTCCTTCGTTAAGGCGACCTAAGTCTATTCCTGCAAAACCCAAACGGTTAATAATTCCAGAAACAATATCTTTTGCATCGTTATAATCTCCGGAATAGAATATGACTCTTCTCCCTCCTCCCTGCATAGGATTTGCTGCTAAAATTTCAGGCTGTAAAGTATTAAAAGCTTTTACTAGTTTAGCTCCTGAAGTCCACTCCTGTACAACTTCACTTGAAGTTTTACTTCCTAAGTTTGCTAATTTAAAACCGGGCAATATTGGATTAGTTGGATCAATTACAATTTTCCCGTTCCAATCAATATTCTGAGTTACTTGTTCTAAGTGTTGCCATTGTAAGGCTAAAAAAATCACTTCTGCAGTAGTAGCTTGTTCTACACTTCCTGCTGTTACGTTCTCTCCTAATTGGAGTGCTAATTCTTTGAGAGATTCTGCTCCTCTGCTGTTACTGATTACTACTTCATAACCAGCGTTTGCTACTTGTTTGGCGAAAGCTTTTCCTATAGCTCCAGCGCCGATAATTCCTATTTTCATAATGTTTGAATTTAAAAAGTTAATATGGGTTGTGTGTGATAATAGTTCCTGTTGTTTGATAGAATTTCCCGTTAGTCATTGTTATATTGGTATAAACCAATTTGTTTTCTAAATCGTGAATTTGACTGATTGTTGTTCCTGAAATTTCTTTCCAAGTGATTAAAAACAGATTTGTTCTCAATTCTGTAACTTTTGTTTCTACTGTTTCAGTGTATCCGTTTTCAATTTTTCCTCCCCCATCAATGATTGTAAATGACATCTTGTTTTCAGTTTCAAACAACATTTCTAGCACAATAGCATTCATTTTTATTTTCAATCTGCTATTTGTATAAAATTTTTTACTTGTTGTATTCATGACTTCTTTAGTTTGAATTTCTTTTACAAAGTTGCAACGAGAAGCATGTTTTATCCGTTGATGAAAGGCAAATAAAACTCTTGACATTTATCAAGAAAAAGAGACTACTTAGCTTCTTCTAAAAGAAAGTGAATTAATTTTTCTGTGTGTGCAATAAATGGTGTATGGCTGGATTTCATGAATAATTGATTTTCAATATTTGCTTCCTTTGCCATTTTTTCTTGTAGGGCAATACTAATGGTATGGTCTTCTGTAGTAAGTATCGCAGTCTTTTTTATTTTTCCAAATCTGCTATTGCTTAGCTTTACAGGTGTAGCCAATGGAGTTAGGGGTTCAGGCTGAATATTTGAAGCAATATATTCTCCAATAGGTTTTGGGGCATCAGCTGCAAAAACGTCGATTACACCTTCTTTTGCGATCTGAACATATCCTTCTGATTCATTTATTTTAAGGTATTTACCAATATGACTCTGGGTGTCGGTCTGGGCAATGGAAAATAAACTCTCTCCATTTTTTGGAATATAAGCTGCTATATAAATCAGCTTTTTGATTTGTTGTGGTATTTCTTCTGCAACCTGGCTGATGACAATGCCTCCAAAACTGTGTCCAACCAAAATTATTTCTTCTTTAGTTCCAATTACTTTTTTTACAGCATCAACATAAGTTTGTAAAGTAATTGAGTTCATAGGGGTTTTATCATCGCCATGCCCCGGTAAATTAACCATTAAGACATTGTAACCTTTTGTTTTTAAACTATTGGAAACATTATCCCAGTCTGAAGCTTTAGACCATGCACCATGCACGATCACAAATGTGTTTTTTTCTTTTGATGAATAAGTGCTTGCTTTACTACCAATAAAAAATAGTATTAGTATGGCAGTCATTATAAACTTTGTTTTCATAAATATTGGGTATTTAATTAAAGAAACTCACTTTGAATTTCTTTTACAAAGTTGCAGCGGAAAGCATATTTTATCCATTGATAAAAAGCATATAAAACTCTTGATATTTATCAAGAGTTTTAATATTTAAGGTTCACGGAAGCCTAGCTTGTAAATAAGTAAATGGTGTATAAAGTATCTTATTTCCTTACCATATGATTTCTTATCCTGCTTATAGTTTCCGGAGAAATTCCTAAATAAGAAGCAATCATATGCTGTGGAATGCGATTGGTAATATCAGGATAGGTCTTTATGAAATCTGCATATTTCTCTTCGGCAGTATAGCTTATGCTGGCATGGATTCTATTTTGTGATGCTATGAAACTTCTTTCTAACAGCACTCTGGTAAACTCACCAAATTTAGGGATTTCAACTTGCAAACGATCGAAATCAGCCTTTGGAATAAGTACAATTTCTGAATCTTCCAAAGCTTCAATATTAAATGTTGATGGTAATCCCGTATGATAACTTTGTCTGTCACCTGCCCACCAATTTTCGATGGAAAATTGGATAATATGTTCTACTCCTTTTTCATCTACTCGATAAGTACGTAAAACTCCTTTTGAAACAAATGCATTTTTATTCCAAACATCACCTTCCTGCAAAAGATATTGACGCCTGCGAAGTTTTTTTACGGTGCAAACCTGTCTGAACATTTCCAATTCATCATCATTTATTGGGAATTTATCTTTAAGATATTTTAAAAAATGGGCTACCATTGAAAATGATTTAAGAATAATTACAAATTTAATTTATATTCTGTAAATAATTTCGTCTTTTAACCTGAATACTTGGAAAATTGTAATTCAAGTGATATTGTGTCTCTCTTGCGCAGAATTAGGACGGTTAGTTTTGCAGGTATTATACTAATGAAGAAAAAAATTGATATAGTATTTACAAAAATTATATATATTCTCTTTTTATCTGCGATAGTATAGTAGGATCCTGTATTTCATCATCTTTGGCCAGTAGCAATACTTTAGATAAGACTTCAGCTGATTTCGGATCATCATCGGCAAAAGGCAAAAATAACCTTCCTCTATGCTGGGAATGAACAGGAAGTATGGAGAGGTATTTACCGGGAACCTGATGAACTACAGCACTTCCCAGATGCACACTGTATTCCGCCATTTTACCTTTCACCAGAACGTGTGAACCTTCAATACTGATATTTTCCAGCTTAAATAACCGTGCTGTTTCTTTCATCAGTACAGCTCTCATTTCAATAGAGGAATGACTGGCCTCAGGATCAACATCTCCCACATGAGCAACTGATACCACCAGATCTATATCACGCATTACTTCTGAAAACAATCTTGGGTTGATCTCCTTAAAAGGAATATTCTTATAGTCTTTTAGGGAATGAAATTCTATCGTTTCAAGGGTAGAGCCTTCGACTTCAGCGGGTGAAAACCAATCTGCCATAGCATAGAGCTTCACCTGAAACCCTTCCTTATGGTATACCTTCTGCAGTCCTTCTTCATAATCTACCTTCCAGCCTCTTGTTTTAAGCAGTGCCAGTGCCTGCTTCGGTTGAATCTGATGTCCCGCATAGCGGCGTGATACGGATTTCTCTTTCAATTCATCCGGTGTGGGAACATATAATTCCCTGAATACCTGTTTAAAAGGTTGGATAAGTTTTTCTGTGAAACAGTAATGTTGATAATCACTCCAGACGGAATGCTCATGTAAATCCATGCAATGGGCAATTCTGAGTGTATTATTTTCATTTAATTTCTGAATCTCTCCATCGGCAGTTACCAGATTACCATCATGAAAAAATCCTATTTTTTGATCATTGGAAATCAGAACCAGCTTCTCTAAATGCTTTACAATAACAGGATGTTCAAAAAGATTCTTGATTTCTGTAAAAAGAAATTCATCCCCTCTTATCATCGCTTCTTCTAATCCTTTTCGGGAGCGGGTCCACTGTTCACGCATGATCTTGCGGTAATTTCCTAATTCTATGATGGCTTTGTCTTTCTTTATTTTTGGAGGAATTGATTTTAACTGTTTATCATCCCTGAATACTACCAGTTCAGCTTTTCCATCGGCTTCTATAATTAAACCTACGGTAATCCCATCAACAGTTACCTGTGTTTCTTTTGACAGAAGCGTTTGAATCTGTCTGGTTTCCATAGCCCAGGTCAGTCTTACCGGGTCAGGATAGCCTGCATTCCGGGCCAAGTTTTCTAAAGCTACCCTAATGGCTACGGCTTCGCTTGCCTGTTTCATAGAGCCAAAGTCCCTGCTTTCTTTTTTAAACTGTTGTAAATATTCATACCGGCTTAATACATCCTTCTCAGGACTGGTTTTACTTAAGGGTACAAGCCCATATACACGAAGGTAATCCTGATCGCGTTTATCTTTTATTTTTGCCGTTACTTCTCTTATCTTTAAATCGCCGGTAAGGGTATCGGAATAAAGCCTCGCCCTGCGGTGGCCATTCCCGTCGGATATGTATTTAGCAGATTCATATAACATTTCCCAGCGAACTTTTCCTAATTCTTTATAGGCCTTTGTAAACCAGTCTTTGTCTACAGCTCCATCCTGGAATTCCTGAATATCCACTGATGAATATTTTGCCACTTCACTTTCAAGTCCTGAATTCTGTGCCTGGTAGGTACCTGTTTTAGTATGGGCATGCATCCACCATATTGCTGAATCCAGTCCTTTCCAACCTAAATAATTGCTTATCAATTTTTGCCATTGTGGAGCATATACCGCTGCCTGTATCAGGTGGAGTTCTGCAATTTTTCCTTCTTTCATCATTTCATTAAATGATTCCTGAGTGTCAGTTTTTGAAGGATAACAGACAGATAAAAGGTAGGAAAAAAGTTTCTGCCGGGTCATTCTTTCGTTTCCATAGCTATAGATATAACTGGCATAGAGACCTGATTTACCCAGCCCTTTTAAAATCTGCATGAAGCGACGGGCTCCATATATGGTCTGAAACTGCTGTACAAAATGAGAAACTGCTGTCGCGGCATCGCCACGGACAAGCTCTATATCTAAAAATTTATTTTGTATTTCTTCAATAACAGGTTTTAAGAAAGGAAATATTTCCAGATATTTTGGGCTGTTATGATACAATTTGGTGATGGTAAGTTCCCTTATGGCAGATTCAGCAGTGAAAATCCCTTCATAGAGCTCATCTTTGGTAATAATCTTCTGTTCATAAGCTTTGCAGAAAAGATAAAAAGGCGGAACTGAATATTTAATGTTTTCTTCCAGCCCATTGAACTGCATCCACCGGTATAATTTCCAAAGCTTTACATACTGCTCATCAGTGAGATTTTTATACAGAACAGCACTTAAAAACACATGGAAAAAACCTAGTTGCTGCCATCCGCTTCCTCCATATCCGTAATAGTAATCATTTTCTTTTGCTTTGTAGTCTTTAATATCCTGTGGAAGATGAGCAAAAAGAGTACTGGATGCATCAATTAAAAAATCAGTCTCTTCTTCGAAGATAAATTTGTATTGCAGCGATTCAAGGATTTTCTTAACCGGATTATCCCAATAATAATCACCTTTCATAGGATTGGGTATAATATCCTTGTGATAAAATACATAGCCTTCCAAAAAGTCCCGGAATTTTTTACGGTCACAGTTTTCGGCAAATGTCAATAGGAATAAATCTATTGGTTGAAGTTTAGCATCTTTATACCACTGTTCCCATACCTCATATAATGGATAATTTGCTGATAGCTGTTCAGGGGTAAAGTTTTCGGTATTATTTTTTATCTGACGGAAGCTATTACCCATTAATAATTTTATTACTGAACCATTCCAGTCTTCTGCTTCATACTCATAATCTTTATGTTTCAGGAATAGGTCATGGAGTTTTTGCAGTTCTTTTTTTATATGACTTATGGGTTGTGTAAAGCCATATTTATTCGTACTGGTTGCTCTGGCATAAACCGAATCCTTTTCTACTTTTGATAATTCATATTTTGAGATGACAGCCGGATTGTAGAATCCGAATCCATTCTCTGCAGATAACAGTTCTTTATTCCCGGAAGGATTAAGTTGGTCAAGCAGGTTTTGTTCTCTTTCCGATATTTTTGCTTTTCCGTTATATTGCTGTACCCAATGGGTAATTTGAGCAGGTATTCTTTTGTTTTTTTGAAGCTGAAGCATGGCATCTAATGAAGCGGTCCGCTGTTCTATATCTCCTTTATTCATTAATTCATCAATCAATGGGCTAATCACTTCATCTTCCTGTTGTACTATCAGTTCTATGAGTTTCTGCCGAAGTGTTCCGCCTTTTCTTTTAAACAGATCAAAGAAGACCATTACTTCTTCTTTGGTTAAAGGATTCTGAAGAAGCACATTAATTCCTGAAGCCACCAAAGATTCGCCCCTGTCTTTTATAATTTTAAATGCAAATTCTTTTTGAAAGGGAGTTACAGTTTTCTGTGCGGTCTTTCCAAAACCGTAGGAAAAGGAATAGCAATAAAAATCTCCTAAAATATTCCGGGATAACAGCTCCCGTAACGAAAGTTCAAACTGGTCAAAATAAGAAAGCACTAAATCCAGTTTATTATTGTCTTCACCAACCAGATAAAACATGGAGGCGTATAAATCACTCTTTTTGAAAGTAGCATTAAGCCATGAGAAGATTTTCCCTTCAAATTTCTTTTCTTTGAGTTCAATCTTTTGGGTCAGTTCATGCAGCTTCTCAAAGAAATCAGGATAATCCGGATTGCCAATATAGAATTTTGAACCTGTATTAGCACTTAATAACGATGACATAGGTCCTCCTGCAAATGCCAATACCTGCAGATCACCCTCCAGTACAGCTTTATAATATAATGGCATCTGGATATAAGGATCAGCAGTTTCCGCGGCAAACCTGATGGCTAAGCATTTTTTTTCAACGCTCCCTGTATCAAACAGCTGGTGCAGGTATGGTACTGTTTTTTCCACATCCCATACGCCCTGTACCCAAAGTGCCATATAGACTTCATTGTTATTTTTGCTTCTGATGGCATCAGAGATCTGCTCCGGATTACTGAAATAAGTATCTGCCAGTAAAACGATATTTTTTACGACGGATTCTTTTTCACTTTCCCAGCCTAAACCTGTCCACGTATCTATGGAACGTACCACGGAAGAAAAACGGGTCAGCTTATGTTCCATAATGACATGAGTCATATACTTAAGGGCTCCTATACTGGTTTCGTCCAGGGCTTCCAGTACTGTTTGCCTAAGCCCTTCCTGTCTCTGGGCAGCAAGCAATAGCTTTTCTACGAGTTCCCAGCATTGCTGCCTCTCACTGTTCAGTAGGGCTTTTATGATATTCCGGGATACTTTGCCTTCGGTATGTTTATTAAAAATAATATCTTCTATTAACTGGTAAATTGCCGTATTCCCGGTATCGATTGCGGCAGACCAGATATAGAACTGGCTTGAGTTATTGGTTACGGCATGATCGTATATAATCTGTTCTTCGATTGAAAGGTCGTAATATTCATAGCCATTACTATAAGAATATATACTGGAAAGCTCTAGTAAACTTCTGATCAGATTAACCTGATTAAGAAATACATACCACTGGTGATGGGGGGCACGGAAAGAGCGGCGATAATATCCAGACTGGTACATTTTATAAGGCATTTTACTCCATGCATGTTTTACCAGTTCGGCATTCTCTCCAAAGAAATAGATCAATAACTGGTAATAGTCTTTATCTTCCCAGATATCTGGGTGTATGTATTCTTTAAGTTTCTCAACTTTTGCAGAGCCTAAAGTTAATTCTTCGTAATGGTTGGCCCCACCCATAATTAATATCCCTAATTCTGCAACCTGTTTCTTTAGTTTAGGCTTTGAAAAGAGTTGAGATAAGATACCTTTTTCACTCTGTTCTTTTAAATCTTTCCGTAAATTCTTGTAATAGTTTACAACCTTTTTCGATTTTAATTTTTCAGTGATTTCCATATTGTGATTTAGTGTGAATAGTTACCAGTAGCTTCCTGCCAGAAAGGTTAGCCTGATGAAAGTAAAGGAATGCTCTAAACTTAAGTCTATAGACTGCGAGAGATTTTCCAGCCTCTCATCATGATAAAATACAGCAAACATTCCATCTTCAAAAGCCTGGGTTACATTGTCCTGAGCTTTTTGAAGGTCTGCTTTTTTTTGATTGTAAATGCTTCCGAAACCGGCCTTTCCCGTATCGGTAAGAATATCCAAATAATTTTCTGCCGGGGTTTTAGTATAATCTTCATCTTCCGGTTCAAACGACTGTGCATTAAATGCCTCTACCTGTTGCCGGACGATTAATTGTAATAAGTTTTCTAACGTAATGTTATTATCATTGTAAGCAATTTCAAGCTTCTGCTCTGAAAGAATAGGATGTTTCCTGCCCAGCTGCTTTACCGTAACCTTGATTTCCATATCATATGAAGTTGATGTCGAATAAATATAATGAAATTTCTTAATTTGTCTCATTCCAGATTTTTATTAATAAACCACTACAAAACAAAACTACAGTGGTTAATTCTAAAACACAAGCGATATGCTCACCCCGGTAAGGTATATTTAATATTATTTCAAATAAAGAATATAAAAGGCATACTTTATTATATCAGAAGATAGCTGAACTTGCAACTATTTTTGACTTCATTATTAGTGATTAATTTAATCAGGAATTAGGTGGCTAACTAGCTGGAATATACAATTATCATAAAGCCAACTCCTGAGAGCTGGCTTTTTTTATATAATTATAAATTTATTTTAAATTCTTATATAAGCTATCTTCTATTTTTTCTAATCGATTTTCTATATTAGCATCAATCGAGTCCTTATTAATATCTTGGTATAGACTATCTTCAACTTTATTTAAAATATCATTTATTTTTTTCTCTTTAGCTTGAGGAGTTAAAGTTTTATTTTTGGATATATTATTTATACAATAAAAACTGAATATTAATAATCCAAAAATTCCAAGAACCAAACTTAAACTTATCCAAGTCCATTTACGCTTCATCTCTTTTGTCTCTTTTTCAAATTCTTTAAAATATGTTAAATATTTATCATTTTGCCATAGAGAAAAATAATTAATTGCTATTGCTGGAATACCAATCAACAAAATAAAAATTAAACCAGACCACGCTTTCCAGATTATATACCCTGATATGGCAGTAATTAAATTTAAAATAGAAAAACAAATTAATGCTATAAATAATATCATAAAGCCATCAGTTAACCAATTGATTGTCCCTACTTTAGGATTTGATATAGTTTCTTTAATTAATTTTTCAGGATTATTAACTCCTCTTTTTTTATAAATTTCAAGAATATATTTATTTTTTAAGAGCAATGTAATAGGTAATCCAAATACATATATAGTTGTAAACACATTAAATCTGTAAATATTATAATGCGTTTTTTGCCATAGCAATAAAATGTTTTTCATAATAAGTTATAGTTTATTCAATAATTGCCTTAGCTGCTTTTTCTCCATAATAGTCTCCACCCCAAGCTCCCGCAGCACCACCTATCAGTCCTCCAATTATTCCTCCAGGAACAGCTCCGACTCCTCCAAACAAAGCGCCAATAGCAGCTCCCGCAGCAGCACCAGCTTCTGCGCCTGCCCATCCTCCTGCCAAACCACCAACTGCACCACCTGTTTGTACTTGTGCATTATATCCATAAGTGCCACCGTCTTGTTGTACACCTTGATATATTTCATATCCTCCTAGTGCAACACCTGTAGCAAGCCCTCCCCATTTAGCCCCTTTAGCTAATTTACTATATTTTGATGCAGCAGAAACAGTTCTTACATATTGATTACCATTAAAGATTCTTCCTGTGTTTTGTCTAAAGTAAAGTTTATTGTTACTTCCAACATTAATATTTCCAAATTGTCCGGTTACAGATCCTAAACCAGAATCTGTAATTCTTGCTATATGTTCAACTGTTCCGTAAGTCTGATGATTATTTTGGATTGACCATTGGCCATAAGTGTCTTCACCTGGTTTATGCTTTGTGATTGTAAAGCCATCACCAATGCCATTGCCGTTTCTAGATAAAGTCATATAACCATTTCGGTCAGATAAACGATTCATTAATCTTTCATAGCCAGACCCTCCTTTATCAAACCTACTCTGTAGACGATTAAATTGACGTTTTGTTACATTCATTATTACATCTGTATGTCCATCATTAATTGTTCGAGTTTCTCCATTTACTTTATAATCAGTTAAACCTAAAGGATCTATTCTATTTATTGGGTTATTACCAACAAAAGCATAAGGAGATTGCCCTGGATATAATTCTGCCAATGGGTCCGGGGTTGTCCATTGGGGAATATCAACCAATAGATGTCTAAACTTAAAAGAATACATTCCAGATTCCTGAAGCTCTTTGCTATTATATTTATAACTTTTATAAGCCGAAGGACTGAAGAATGAGTTTCCTGTTTTCAAATGGTTCATTCCGAAAGGATAATAATCATTAGAATCTGTAATCTCAAGAACTCCTGTGCTGCCTTTTGCAAAGCTTATTCTTACATTTCCTAAATGATCTTTATACTGGTAAATATACTGATCTTTTGTGTAATCATAAAATCCTTCTGCGGTTGAGAAAAACTGAAGATCAGGATTCTTTGATTCCAAAGTTGTGGTAACATTCATCGGTTCTACAGAAAATGCCTGCATTTCCAGAGCTCTTGATGTTTCAAGATTCATTAAGGATTCTGTACTTCCTCCTGAACTTGTTAGATTCAAATATTGGAATCCGTCAAGATAATCTGTGATCCCTTTTGACCATGTTGTACCTGCAACTCCTGAAACAGACGTATAGTTTTCTTTTCTTAATTTTGTTCCGTCACCACTGTACTTAGTCGTAATAGTGGTTACCTGTGTCCCTTTATCTATTACTAATTCATGAGGTAAATTCAAATGATTGTATGTTATGGCAGAAATTGATTTATCCGCCATATTTTCCATATTACCATTTAAATCATAAGTGATAGGATAACCTGCTATACCTTCATAACCTGTGTTGTTACCACTATTATCTTTAATTTTTATTGCTTGATTTCCTATATATGTATATTCTAAATCATCAATTTTTGTGGCAATTGTCCCTTGTAGTACAGAAGTTCTATATAGTTTAGAAATATTTCCGTTTAAATCATAGGTCAGAGATTCTATATTTTCTTTACTGTTAGGATTATTCGGGTTCTGATAATAACCTGCGGTAAGCCTGTTTAGAGGATCATAAGCATAACCATATCTTTTTGGGGTCAAAGATGGGTTTTGACCTATTGTTTCTACAGCCCTCCAATCCACTTCTGCAATATTCCCATTGTATTTGGCTACAACATTTTTTCCTGGGAACAAAGCAGTATCAGGATTGGTGATTCCTTCCTTTTGGTTATATTTGATTTTATAGGCAAAAAGCTTTCCACTTAGGTTCGCTACAGACATTTGGTTTTTATTAAGCCTCGGATATTATAAGCGTAGGTAAAAGCCATATTAAACCATCTATGACTGACGGGCATGATTGTTATCAGAATGCTTTAGCAGAAAGGATAAATGGAATACTTAAACAGGAGTTCTTGTTTAATAAAGCTAAAAATAAAGAAGATCTTAATAAAATGGTGAAAGAAAGTATTTATATTTATAATAACAAAAAACCTCATCTAAGTCTGAAAATGCAAACACCAGAAAATGTGCATAAAAATTCCGAAGAAACAAAGTGTTCCTCCGGAATTAATATTCTTTAAATTATGTCAACCTATTTTAGGACGACTCATTTTTTATTCTTTATATAACGGATATTCTCATCTGCATTTGTTTCTATAATAACCTGTTGATTAACATATATGGGGCAAGACATTTTTATTAAGAATTTTTTCGCTTGTTCCTCTGTCAAAAATTCAGTTAAATTATAATCTTCATTATTATAAAAATTAAAAAAGGTAATTCTATCTTTTCCCAATTCCCAAGTAGATTGTCCTTGATACATTAATTTCCCTTGTTTATTAAATATTTTATGTGTGTACACATTTTTTTCAATTACAAGGGAGTCTATTGTTTCGTTCCCTTTGTATTCATATTTTCCTAAAATATCATTTTTTTGAGTAGAACAGGAAAAAAGAAATAATAAAACTATTAATAAAACTATTTTTTTCATTTAAATAAATTGTTTTTTTGAGTCCACCAAATATATGTTTGATGAGTTGTACTTTGTGGTATTTTTATGCCTTGACTACGAGGTATATTTCTTTCCTCTCCTTTATTTAAAGGATTAAAAGAATAAGATGAAACAGATTTCGAGTCAAATGCCATTATAACTACCTTTTTCCCAACGGGGTAAAAGCTAAAATTAGTTTTCCCCATAAATTGCCCTTGTGCATTTATATTTTCTCGTACTGCTCCCCAAGGACCAAAAGAAGCAGCATAAGAGGTTTTCTCATTCATGGAAGTGTTCATAAAGTCTGTTGCTGCATCTAAATAAATTTGTGTATTAAGTAATTTTTTAACAGCACTACTTTCCTTGCCTATTAGCAAACTTTTTTCAGGACCTGTGCCATTTAGAAATTCATCATAAAGAAGACTCCAATCCACATTATTACCCCTATGATTATATCCTTTTATATTCTTTGAAGAACTCATCCATTGATCCTCCCCCGTTTCACGGTCTACAATTCTGGTTCTCCCATTAAATTGAGGTCCTCCTCCTGTATAATGATAAAAATCTATATCATTTCCTCCTAAATCACTAACCTGCTTAACCTTCCCTGTTTTTAAATCAACTTCATACTCATTGGGTGGAGTTTTAGATCTCATAGAATTTTGTAATGAACTAAATGCAGCTCGGGCATGTTCTCCTGTATATGATATGCCTGAAGGAGTTTCAACAACATCCATTCCATCAGGGTCAATATGATTAATAGGATCGTTAATAGTATAATTATAAGGTGACCATCTTCTATATTTCTCAGCTAGCGGATCCACTACACCCCATCTTCCTATATCAGCCATATACATTCTTGCGCCATAATCATACATCCCAGATTCCTGTAGTTCCTTACCGTTGTACTTGTAACTTTTATAAGCCGAAGGACTGAAGAAAGAGTTTCCTGTTTTCAAATGGTTCATTCCGAAAGGATAATAATCATTAGAATCTGTAATTTCAAGAACGTCTGTGCTGCCTTTTGCAAAGCTGATTCTTACATTTCCTAAATGATCTTTATACTGGTAAATATACTGATTTTTTGTGTAATCATAAAATCCTTCTGCAGTTGGGAAAAACTGTAGATCAGGATTCTTTGATTCCAAAGTTGTGGTAACATTCATCGGTTCTACAGAATAAGCCTGCATCTCCAAGGCTCTTGAAGTTTCAAGATTGGCTAGAGATTCAGTGCTTCCTCCTCCAGAGCCTGGAGCTTCTATTTTAAAGTATTGGAACCCATCAAGGTAATCAGTGATTCTTTTGGTTGTATTAGTCCCTGCAATACCACTGACACTGGTAATATTTTCTTTTTGTAATTTGCTGCCATCTGCTCCATATTTGGTATTAAGGGTAACTGCTTCAAATTCACTTTTGCTATAATCCAGCTTGTCAGGTAAATTAAGAAAATTGTATTTGATTGAGGAAATTCCTTTATCAGACATACTGGTCATATTGCCATTCAAATCATAGCCAACAGTAGCCCCACCACCTTCATATCCAGTAGAGTTTTGAGAAGCATCGTTAATTGCAGTCACCCGATTTCCTGAATAAGTATAGCCTAAATCATCAATTTTTGTGGCAATTGTCCCTTGTAGTACAGAAGTTCTATATAGTTTAGAAATATTTCCGTTTAAATCATAGGTCAGAGATTCTATATTTTCTTTACTGTTAGGATTATTCGGGTTCTGATAATAACCTGCGGTAAGCCTGTTTAGAGGATCATAAGCATAACCATATCTTTTTGGGGTCAAAGATGGGTTTTGACCTATTGTTTCTACAGCCCTCCAATCCACTTCTGCAATATTCCCATTGTATTTGGCTACTACATTTTTTCCTGGGAATAGAACAGTATCAGGATTGGTGATTCCTTCCTTCTGGTTATATTTGATTTTATAGGCAAAAAGCTTTCCACTTAGGTTCGCTACAGACATTTGGTTTTTATTAATATCAGTTAGCCAGCCTCGGATATTATAGGCATAGTCAATGCTTTGAAGATTATTTCCTACTTTTTTGTTACTAAGCTGGGAAAGCTCATTATAGGTATTTTCAACTAACAATTCTTCAGGCCCGGCATCTACCTGATGGAAGTGCTGTTTTAATCTGTTCTGATTATCATATACAAACCTTTCCTGCACTGTAACACCTATTTCACCCTGTTTTCTTAAGTGAGTTGTATTCACTTTCTGAGGAACACCAGCAAAATCAAGCTTGTTTTCTGTTTTGGTATACCCGCCCAAATGATTGATGGAATGGGTTCCAATCACTCTGCCTCTCATATCATACCAGGTGTAGGCTTTTGTCCAGTTATCGTCTTCTATGTTTTTTACATAGGAGGCTACAGGTAAGCTTTTGGTACTGACATTTGAGCTTTGGGCATTCTGTGGCAATACATTCTGACTTAAAACCTGGGTTGGAATTGTTGGAGTACCTGTCGGATAGGTGTCATAATAATTAATACTCAAAACTTTTGCTACGGTAGTGGGATATACTGCGTTCCCATAGTATACAGTCATTCCACTGTTGGTAAATCCTGTTGTATTACGTTCTTCACTGGAAGGCTGTCCCTGATCGATATAATAATCTGCACTGGACTGAACCTGTCCCCTGCTAAACTGGGCTCCTATATCAGCAATACCCGTATAAACCACTCTTGAGAATTTATCATATTTGGTAAACAGCCAATTTCCTGATGCTTTCATATTGGTATCCTGGGACATAATCAACCTGTCCTGTTTATCATACACCATGTATTCCCAGCCTTTTCCAGGAAGCTTCTTTTCAACCAATCTATCCCAAATATCATAACGATATTGATAACAGAGATTATTTAAAAGAGTATCATCAATTGTTGAAGATATAGATGCTAAAGGTGGGATTACATAAGCTAAATTCTGATAGTTATCATAGACATAATAAGTATCAATATTTTGAACACCATCATTTTTTCGTATTAAAATAGTTTGTCCTCTTCCGTTTTTGAATTCTGTAGAAACATTACCATCTTCATCGGTAATAGTATTCTTATACAATTGATTTGCAGCATATGTACCAGAAGCACTAATTGAAGATATTGTTGTTTTATCAGTCCAAACTGTGGATGTTGTATATTTTTTTACTTCACCATCGATATTAAAATCATAGCCAAACTGAACAGGGTTATTATTCCAGGCATTTCCAACCTGTTTTTGTTGTAGTATCCGATCTAATGGAGATTTTTCTAAACTTTTTTCTGAATAGATCTTTTCTGATCCATAAGGCGTATTTACAACATTAGCCAATGGGTTTGGAATAATTGCACCATTTAGAGTTTGAGATTGTGGAACAGGGAGATAATCTTTTAATTGTCTTCCAAACCCGTCATATTCAATATGAGTTACAACGTCTTTCCCTAGCGGGCTTGCTTTTACATTGACAACCTGCTTTGGTCTGCCTAAACCATCAAAATACTGAACCGTCTCTGATGTTTTAAGGGTTTGGGTTGGATCTGAAGGATCAGTATAATTTAAATATGTTTTTGTATAAATATAATTTTCTGTTGTACTCGGTACAGTTGTTTGGGCACTAAATAAACCTGCTACAAACAATGTACTGATTGGAATTATTATTTTTTTCATGTTTATCGTGTTTAATGTTTATAGTTATATTGGTTTTCTTTTAAGACTTTCCCATTAATATCTATTACCTGTATCAACCGATTAGATGAGTCATAGATATATTTTTCCCTAATTCCTGATGGTGGAGTAATGGTAGTGACTCCTATTAAAGGATTGTAAGTATATGTGGTAATCTGATAGCTATTCATTTCTGCTTTTTTTCTTAGTGCATCTAAAGCATTAATTAGTGTTTGTTCACTCGTTGCATCAACATCGAGATTAGATTTACTGATAATATCCTGTAAATATTGACTGATGGATGCGTAAGAACCGCCTTCTATTTTAGCAATTGGGAGAGTTTGATTATACCCCCATACAATCGTAGTGGGAATATTTTCACTATCAATATATTCTAGCAAATTTCCTTTATTATCATAAGATGTGTAAGTTACTACTGTTTTACTTTCAGCAATATAATTAGGGGGTTGAACCTGACTAGATTCTTGAACAGAAGTAGGGTTTAAATGAGATGTATCATCATATTTTGTCCAGAAACTAGAATAATCCTGCCCTCCTTTAGAGATGGTTTTTCGTAAAGGAATAGAAACCATATTTACATTTACTAATTTCTGGTTACTCATATCATGAGCATAAAGTAAGACCGTAGACTCTGTACCTCCATCTGGAAAATTAGTAAGTTTTTGAGTTAGGTTGTTTTGAGCTGAATATGAATAGTTTGTTTGAATGGTAAAAACTTTGTTATTTGAGTATTCATTTTTTACTGATTGTGATAATAAACTTTCTTTTGAAAAAATAGGATAATACCCAAGTACTGTTACACCATGCTGCTGAGGAACAAAAGAACTATTAACAGTAACAGAATTCCAAACTGATCTTGAATTTCTACTTAATGATGTCCCGTAAAAAACATTAGAGTAAATTTCTGAATAAGTATTGTCCGTCTGTTGAATTTTATTCATAAAAGAATCATAGACTATTTCGCTTAATACTTTACCATTTTCTGTTGAATTGGGAGATTTAGAGGATGGCATATTAATCGGAATAACCCCATCTTGGAAAAAATAATGAAAATCAGAAGTGTTTGAATAATTTGTTTCTATAGCTCCTTTTGAGCTATTTTGAGCATCTTTTTCAGTTTTAATAACTTTGGAATACCCAATATAATCACCAGAAGCAATGGGAGAAGATGAGTTATTGTTATTACTGTTCATAGAGATAACTCCAGCTGATTGTGAGTCACCAGAGCCAGATTCAGGATGAAAAAATATTGTAGAATACGTATTCTTATTAAACAAAAAAGCAGGGTTTGTTGAAATACCATCAACATATTGCAATTCAGTTTTGCCAATAAACTGATCATTAGAATCTTTATTGGTCTGACTTTTCATTCTTAAACCATTACCAACTGTTAATTTACCATAATCATACTGATAAAATAAATTACTAGCAGTATTTAATTCATATTCAAAAGAAGAATAACCTTTGGTAGGATAAATAATTTTATTTAAGATAGCCGATTGGGTATAATTGAGATCAGCCTGTTTAAAATTATTATTGTAATTATTATCTATGGGTATTGCTGTAGGATAATTAAAATCATTTGGGTTTAAAAAAAGTGTCTTATTGGTAAAGCCTCCGTTAGAATACCCCCAATAATCAACTCCTGTTGAGTGTTTAGACGGTAATAACGTTTCATTATAGCCAAATGTGTAAGGAGTTTCGTTATTAATTACTATCGATAAAAGTTTAAGCCTTTTTGTTAATCTATCTGGTGGAAGTGATTGGTAAAATGAGCCTATTATACCTTGATAGAAGGGAGATGATACAATATTGGCTGAGCTTTGAGAATTAAAATAATCATAATTGAAGTTAATTTTATTTACAATTTGATTGAAAATATTCAATTCTTCAATTTTGTCTAATTTCTGAGTTGGGAAATCTACACGGTCAGAATAATAAAAGTTGACCTTTCCAAAATTCCCAGAAATATTATTGATAAGCAAATAATTCTGCTTGGTAGAAGATGTATTTAATGAAGGAGTAAATCCAATACTTTGAGAACTGTTAAGCGGATTTGCACTTGAACCAGGATATTGCTCATCAAATTCTCCTATCCACGTAAAGGTTTGTGAATTGGCTAAAGGCAAAGACGGGTAATTGTACGTTTGGTTTCCATAAGTATAGTTCAATTTTTGCCCAATAGATGGCAAATTTTGAACATTTGTAAATTCATTGTATACAAAATTGATATCATTATTATTAATATCTGATATTTTTGTGATAACATAGTTTTTGCTTACGCTTGTTAATGTTCTTACATCTTCAACTCTTGAAAAATAATATTTCGTTCCTTGAGGGTCAATGATTGTAAAGAATGTGCTAGTGCTATATGAAATTTTATATCCTTTTTTATTCAGACAATAAAAAGTTGGGGTAAACGTAGTCACAAAATTAGTAGGATAATTACTGATAACAAACTCTAGCTTTTCTCCAAATAGATTGCAGGTGAATATGTCAGGTGAAGTATCTGTATCAGCTTGAAAAGAATTGTTTAAATCCACAAAATTTCCATTTAATGGTAGAAATCCATCAATAGTTTTATAATAAGAATAGGCATCTTTAGTAGGTTGAGAAACAAACCCTGAAGGAAGTGGCTGGGCACTATGTGGAAAGTAGTTATTAAAAGGATTAGATGATTTAGTAAAATCTGCTAAATATTTTTTTTCAGTTCCAAAATCACTATATCCTCCTAAAATTGATTGGGTAATTGTTGGAAGACTTATATCCCATCCCAAACCTACTGATCCCGCTTCCTGAGCAACCTTTATTCCATTTCCAGAAATATACTTTAAGATTAAAGGAATTTTAATCGTTCCTGATTCAGCAGTAAATAATGGAATTTGAGGACTATTAGTTCCTGTATATTCCGAATTTTGTAATTCCCCATATCTTAGAAATGTTGCTGTTGATGGAGAGTTTGGATAGTTCTTAAAATAATATGAACTATATTTATCTTGTGCCTGTAACATAGGAAAAAGCATTCCTAATACAAAGCTTAATATTATACTTTTTTTCATCTCTTGTTATTTCTTAATCAGTTTCGCATTAGCAGTTTTATTGTTATCCGTTTTGATCACCACAAGGTAAGCTCCTTGGATCAGTGACTGTGTATTGATCTTAGTCACCGTATTCTTTGTTTTAATACTCTGAAGCTGTCTTCCACCCATATCATACACCACAATCTCGGCATCCTTGAAATCAAAACCTATTTCCACATACGCATAATCACTCACAGGATTCGGATAAATCTTAATGTCCTGTTTTTCGATCAATTGATCAATCTGCTTATCACCCAGCTTTACAATCTTCCAGTTCTCCTTTCCCAATTCCTCGGCACTGGTTCCTGCCAAAATGATAGAACCATCCCTGTTCAGCTTTATATCCGCCAGTCTTTCCTCCCTTTTTCTTGATTCCCCTTTCACATGCTTTCTCCACTCTTCATTACCATCCTGGTTCAGGTACAGCATCCAGAACGTTTCATCATCATTCTCTATTCTTCCCTCTGCTTGAGTATAACCTCCAAGTAAAATTCCTTTTGATGCTTTATCATCAGAACTATGTAAAACACTCATTCCCATGAGAACATCCCTGTTTTTAAAGTTGTAGGATTTCTGCCAGAGTTCTTCACCTCTTTCGTTTAGTGAGATCAACCAAAGATCTGTGCCTTCTTCTATTCCTGTGGTTTTATTTCCTGATCTTTCCGATCTTGATTCACCACCGATTATATATCCTGTGGATGTTAAAGAAAGTGTTCTTAAATGATCATCTTCCTTTCCACCGAAATTCTTTTCCCATTCTACTTTTCCAGATTTATCTAATTTGATGATCCAATAATCCCCTTCGCCAAAATTTTCGGTTTTCTTTGATCCTCCTGCATTACTTCGGGAATATACTCCTAAGAGTGCTCCTCCATCTTTTGTCGGAATCATTTTCTCCATTTCATCGAGTCCTTTTCCGCCCAAAATAAGTTGTGACAGTTCTTTCCCGTTTTTATCCAATCTTACAATAAGAGCATCTTTAGAACCGTAGCTTTTTTCTGAGTTTTGTACATTCCCAGCTACAAAAAATCCTAAATCCGTAGTCTGGATCACAGACCTTGCCTCTTCATCAGAAGTTCCTCCCAAAGTTTTCTGCCACAATTCATCCCCGAATTCATTGATTCTAATGAGCCAAATATCTGACCCTCCTTTGGAATCTTCTTTTTTATCCAGTCCTTTCCCTGAATATGAAGTTCCTGCTAATAAGCTGCCTCCCTCCTCAGTGGTAACAGTTGCAGATAAAAAATCATGGTTCTTCCCTGAGAAATATTTTTCCCAAACCTGTTCACCCTGCTGGTCAAGTTTTACCAGATGGAAATCATAACCATTATTCTGCTTGCTGTCTGTAGAAAGCTTCTTTGACTGGATACTACTTCCTGTGATTAGATATTGCTGGTCAATGGTAGTAGTTACCTGGTTCAGAAAATCCTGGGTAGAGGATTTGATGTCTTTTTGCCATACCACTTTCTGGGCAGATACACCCAGGAATGTGCACATGGTAAGTACACCCGTGTAGAGTTTTTTCATTTATTTGTGCATTATAAAATTAATAGTCATTTTAGTTAGTGAAATTTTGCAAATTTAACTATTTTTAATAGTTTAAAATTCTAATTAATGAAATTTAATTTAAGTTTATTATGTTTGTGAGTCATATATTACAAAGATATTTGTACAAAGCGACAAAGCATGTCGTATTATAAAAGATAAGCTTAATTTTTTTGAAAATCAGCTATACACAGAACTACTCATGTTTTTCTTAAACTTTACTTTTAGATTTAAAAATAGAGCATAAATTGTTTAGCATAATAAATAGTGCTCCCCAAAAGAATTAAAATATTATAGTCATGTTTTTTCATGTCATGGTGATTAGTATGCTGCTAAGATAATATCACCTTTTTTAATATTTAATAACTTGGGTTATAAGTTTAATAACTATGGTTATAAATTTCATGAATTATACATTAATATATTTTTTATACTTTAGCGAAATATTTCATCAATTATGACAACTTTAGGGACAAAACTTGCTAGATTAAGATCAAAAAAAGGATACTCACAACAAGAGGTAGCAGACAAATTAGGCATTTCACAACCTGCATATCATAAATATGAAAGTGATGAAGTTAAACCCGGTCTTGAGAATTTATTTAAGATTGCTGAAATTTATGATGTTGAAATAGGAGAATTAATGGATGATGTTCAAAATATTATATCACACAATACCATTGATTCTTATATTGCTAATGCAGCAGGAAATGTAATTAATCCTGTATTCAATATGCATTCGGAGGAATTATTAGAATGTGTTATGAAAAGTCAACAAGATCTTACTGAATTAATGACCAGTCAAAATAAATTAATTGAGCTATTGATTAATAAATTAAAGAGCTAGTAGCATTATTAAAATCTAAGATTTGTACTTTCAAAAATTTTCTTATTCGAAAGGGTTTTAATCTAAAACTCATGCGTTAATTATCCTCTTACCTTAATAATAGTCTTCAGATATCTGAGTGATCTGATCCTTCCATCCTGTCCTCTTGTGGTTTTATAAGGCGAATCAATTTTTACCATGCAGCTTTTAACAATCTTATTAATTTGCCTTTTATCTGCTATATTAACAAAAGCCACATCTCCAAAGAGCTTTACATAAAACTCTTTTCTCTGCTCTGGGTTTCTGGGAACAAGGGTGACAAAGTCATCGGAAAAACGACTGAATATTTCAGCAAATCCTACTTTATGATTATTAATTCCTTTGGTGATCTTTGATCTCAGTCCGTCAGCCCCGATCATATACCATGCGGAGTTACTTTCTGTTGCATTGATAATTCCTTTAAGTTCCAGATAAGCAGTGTATTCCAGATCCCCGGCTTCATCAATACAGATAAAAGGGTTTTCTAAAATGTTGATTGCATATTTTACATTTTCCAGTATTTCATAATATTTTCCGGTGGTATCACATCCTAAAGCCACAGCAAGCTGGCGGATTAACCGTATTTTGGATTGCGATTGTGAGGCATCTATATAAAATGCATTTTTCATTTGACTGATAATGATTTTAGCACAGTATGTTTTTCCAATTCCACAATCATCAACCAGAATCATAGAGACCTGGTGCTGTTGGCAGAAATGAAAATTATCTTCCAGCTGGGTGTAGACTTCCGTTCTGGCTGTTTTCCAAAGATGATCATAGGCACTTACCTGAAGCTTTCGCCCAGCACTAAACCATGTTGATGGTGAAGTCACCTTTTCAATTTCTCCTTTCCTTATTAAATAGTAATCCAAAAAATCAATACCTAATGATTTTGCATAGGCTGAGTGGGTTCCGCTAAAGTTTTCTTTTCCCTTTAGCATGGCTTCCCGAATATTGTGTTTTAATTCTGTTGTAATTTCCATATATTTTTGTTTTGTTATTTCTTTTTTTGATTGATACTTCCTGAGCTCTTTTATCAGGCTTCCTTTTTTACATTTTATCAATCCTGTATCTGATCTGTTTTTTTGATTTATTCTTTATCTAAAATTGGAATCCCAGCGTCTTGAGGTAGAAGTGGGGTTTGAATTGTGGTTAGGGTTTACAGGGTCTGTGTTTTCCGGGTATGCTGTATTTTTTATGTCTTCTATGTACTTTGTGTTTTCTATGGTTTCCGCGTATCCTGTATTTCCTGTATACCTGTATTCTTCATTTTCTTCTGTTTCAAGTTGTACTTCTTCAGCAGTGGCATGATTGGGGATATATTTCCTAAGTCCCGGAATCTGGAATTTATGATTAAGGGTCTTCTTTCGGTGGTCTATAATCATTACTTTTTCTATATTCTGTTTGCGCTTTTTCATAAAGGTATTAACTGTATTTTCATAGGCACTCATCAGCTCACGATTCTTTTCGCCATCTGTATCTCTTTCGTGAACGGATCTTGAGTATTCGGGATGTGGCACCAGATCACAAAGCAGCATATGGTCATAATAGATCATGGCTTTTAAAACGTTTCCGTCATTGCCATCAAGCCAGTAAATGGTAAATTCCTTGCCTTCAATACGGGTCATAAGATTTATCAGAGTCTCATTCAGTGCAATTTTCTCTTCTGATCCCAGAAGAAAAGTGGTACTTCTGAACTTAACGATTCCGGCATTACAGCTTGATATTTCTGTCCTTCCGATATAGAGAAGAAAAGCGGCCCATTGGGTGGGCATAGTATTTTTATTCTGCTTTTCACAAAACACTTCCCATCTTGTTTTATCAGGATATAAAGAATGGGGCATATTATTCCAAGTTTCTATATCGTGTAATGAATGTTCTATAATAGCATCGAAAGGGATCATAACTTCTTTATCCGCACTTTTCTGGTTTTCTTCTTTGAGGGCATAGGGTCTTGCCATCCATCCTAAACGGCTTTTTTCATGGCGGTATCTGAGTTCTTCAAATTTTCGCTCCACGACTTTTGATCTTGCCCTGTTTTTGTAAATATTCACATGGTCAAACAAGACTCCGTTTTTAAGGAAAGTATCTTTAAAATGGCTGTTAAGGGAACTTTCACATTCTAGTCCGAGTGGAAGGTTAAAGCCCCATTCTGAGTAGTTTCTAACCATCTGGCGGTAAAATTCTATAATGATTCCTTTTTTATCTTTTCCCCATACCCATACAGTCCATGCTTCGGAGGCTACATCAATACCCATATAGAACCATGCTCGTTTTCTGTTATGATCATAGATAAAGGGAGGCTGCCGGTCATCGATGGACAAAAGGCTTCCGGCTTCTTTTATTTTTTTGAGCTTATGCCACGGGATAAACTGCTGCATGAGTTTTTGACGGTCTCCGGAACGTTTGGCAAAGGTTCCGATCTTGTTTTCCCATTTTCCGAGCCATGCTATAATGGAGTTTTCCGATATTTCTTTAAAGCTTGGATCAGTATAATCATATTCTTCTCCGGTATTTCTATTGATAATACTGAGTTCGCCTTTTAAAAAGGCTTGATACTGATCGGCTACTTCTGTTCTTGAGGGTTTATATTCCTGACCCGCAAAAAGATCATTAAAGAGGTCTATCATTTCCTCTGTTACTTTTTTCCGGTTCTGGTTTTTCAGTTTCCCGGAAATAAGGCTCTCATAGTTAAAGGGATTATGTTCCGGGCTGGGATGAGCTTGTTTTTTTTGTTCTTGTATTTCGGATGAAATAAAGAATAACTTCCAGACCCTGTCAAAGCCCCTGTAAGAGGAAGGAAGACTGTGGCGCGTGTTAAATAGTTTGGGAAGGTAGTCATTAAACGTAGTAATGTCTATACAGAGTTGTGAGGCAGATGTCCGAAGGGATATATTGGCTGTATTTGCTGTTTTGCTTGTTTTTCTTTGTTTTCCACATTCTTTAAGGCGTGCTGTTTTTAATTTCTCCGCAGCGATCAGTACACTGGCACTGACAATATATTCTTCTTTGAAATGATCTTTTAAAGGGGTGCCATCACGGGACCGGTAATCGGTATAAAAGCGTACGGCAATAGGATCATACTGAAAAAACGGGATAAGGGGATGGGTCATTTTACGGGGATCACCGATACTCTCCCGGATTTGCTCCGGTAAGCTGTCAAAGTCTATGAGCATAGGCCTGTTATAGCATCCCCGCTGTACTTTTTTAATTCCGTAAGGAAGATGGGCGTATCTTCTGATTTGGGAAGTAAGGGTAGCCAGACAGCTATAGTAGGTTGGAATAAGTTCGTCTTTGGTAACGACTAATAAGGTTCCCCAGTAATGTGGCATAATCTTTTTAACTCTTTTTGGTATTCGTCAGGTTACGCAATCTCTGGTCATTTCGGTATTCTTTTTTCTAATCTTCTAAAGATTACAATGAGCGTAACTTACTGTCTTCCAGCAAATATTGCTAGACTTTTTCAATAAAGCAAGCAAACAGCCTGGTTTTTGCTTATTTTTCTTTTGCAATAGGCTGATGGAATATGATTTACATCGTAAGGATATGAAAGTTTGGAAATGCAGGATTTCAATACATCTTATCTCACCATTTGTTTAATGGTTATACAACTAACTAAAGGAATGATGGTATAATGAATAAATAATGATGGTTTAAAGGAAAGGAAATGACCAAATATGAATATCAGATTTCTTGTAATACAGGTTAGAATATAAAACAATTTCGGGGAAGCACTATTAAACAGCTTGTTATCAGTATGCTTTCTCTAAATCCTCATGTCCCTATATACCCTTGAATAATTAAAAAATGTCTTTTTTGCCTGTTTTTTAGCCCCTATATATACTTGAATGTGATCCAAAAAACCATGTTTTGCACCTCCAACTGCACCTCCAAGTGCACCTCCAACTTTTTTTCATGCAATTTCAGGATGAATTTTTGGCTAAGGCTTTTGTTTTAAAAAAATTAATAGATGAGTTACGAAAAAGCAGACGAAAAAACCAGAAATAGATATAGAGAAATAGATGAAGATTATAAAAAGAAGAGAAAATTTATACGTTTCCATATAAACAACTGGTTGTCAGTAGTGTAATTACAAAACCCTATGTCCCTATATACCCTCGAATAATTAAAAAGTACCTCTTTTGCCTATTTTCAAGCCCTTATATATACCTGAATCCGACTTAAAAGACCGGGTTTTGAGACTCCAAATGCGACCCCAAATGCGACTCCAACTTTTTTCATGGCTTTTGAGGAAATTAAAGATAAATGCTATGATGTGAATTTTTTTATATAGTACAAGAAAATAAGGCTTATTTAAACTACTTATTGACAGTAATTTACAGAGAATAGTAATATGGTAGTAGTTACTAAAATAAAAGCCCTTAAAAGGACTGGATAATAGTAATTTTTTGATCCAAAATGGTAGTAAAATGGTAGCAAATAGTAATTTTTGGCATTTTCGTTTTTTTTCAGTTTGGGGTATAAAAGTAGTCCTTAGCCTTTTATTAATGGGCATTCAGCCTCTTTTTTATCAGCGTCTGTATTTGGCATTTTCGTTTTAAGGGGAGTATATTTTTTAAGTTTCTTATAAAAATAATTAAAATAAATTCATCTACGCAAAAAGATTGCACACTTGTACAATTACTTTGCATCAACAAAATGAGAGAACACATGGAATTTAATGGAAATCATTTAATTGAACTTGGATACCGACCTGCAAAATGGTTTAAAGAAGCGATTGAATATATCAACGAAAATAATCTGGACGAAAGCCAGATCAAAGAATACCTGGAGCCATTCAAACAGCCGGAAATAATTCCTTTGCACGAAACCCCAAAAGAATTTATCATTAATATCAGGGCGGAACATGAAAGTGAAAATGATAATGTGGAAAAAGTAATCAATACGATGAAAGTGTTGATGAAAACTCCCACATTGATTGGTGGAGCTATTATGCCTGATGCATGTCCGACAGGTCCTGAAGGCCAGATCCCGGTAGGTGGTGTGGTGATTGCAAAAAATGCGATTCATCCAGGGTTTCATAGTGCCGATATCTGCTGCTCGGTGATGTTGACTGACTTTGGAAAGGCCGACCCTAAAGAAGTTCTGGATACTGCCCATTCGGTTACCCATTTCGGATACGGTGGAAGACCAAGAGGAGAGCAAATGGAGATGTCCCGGGAACTGATGAAAGGTTTCAGAAAAAACGAATTTCTGAATGATGAAAAGCTGATCAGCATTGCCCGTTCACATATGGGAACACAGGGAGACGGAAACCATTTCCTTTTTGTAGGAGTTTCCAAAAACACCGGAAACACCATGTTGGTTACCCATCACGGATCAAGAGCTCCGGGGGCTGCTTTGTATGATAAAGGAATGAAAGTTGCCAGCCGTTTCAGACAGGAAATCTCTCCCGAAACCTTGAGAGAAAACGCTTGGATTCCTTATGATACGGAAGAAGGAAAATCATATTGGGAAGCCCTTCAGCTGATAAGAGCTTGGACCAAGGAAAACCATACTTCCATTCATGATGCCGTTTTAAACAAAATGGGAATCGTAACGGAAGACAGATACTGGAATGAACATAATTTTGTTTTCAGGGATGGGGATTTATTTTACCATGCAAAAGGAGCAACCCCATTGGATGATAAATTTATGCCTGATATTACGGGACCAAGATTAATTCCATTGAATATGTCTGAACCGGTATTAATCGTTCAGGGAAAAACCAACGAAAGAAATCTTGGTTTTGCCCCTCACGGAGCGGGAAGAAATTTCAGCAGAAGCCAGCATAAAAGGTCATTGGCCCACAAAACCATTGAGGAAATCTTTACAGAGGAAACCCAAGGGCTTGACGTTCGTTTTTTCTCGAATGAAATTGATATTTCCGAGCTTCCGACCGCTTATAAAAGTGCTAATAACGTAAGAGCACAGATTGAGGAATACGGGCTTTGTGAAGTACTGGATGAGGTGATGCCTTATGGATGTATTATGGCAGGTGATGTTCGGAAGAACGCTCCCTGGAAGAAAAAGAAAAAATTCAGAAAAGCGGATGGATTTTGAAAATAAAATACAATAAACATTACAGGTTTTGAAAACCTGTAATGTTTTATAAAAATGATTTATAATCCTGTAAAAATATATTCACTTCTTTGCCACTCAATAAAAAAAGAAATAATGACACCAAAAATAATAGATAAGTTAAAAGCAATAGAAAGTGAGAAGAACATAGAGATACTTCTTGCAGTAGAGTCAGGAAGCAGGGCCTGGGGTTTTGCCTCTCCCGACAGTGATTATGACATACGTTTCATATACCGTCACAAAAAAGACTGGTATCTTTCTCCCTGGGATAAGGATGAAACCATAGAATTTATGACCGATGATGATCTTGACGGTTCCGGATGGGACCTGAAAAAGACTTTTCATCTGTTATTAAAATCGAACGCTGCTTTATTGAGTTGGTTCTACTCTCCTATCGTATATATAGAAAACAAAAAATTTGTTGAATTGTTCAAACCTTTGGCAGATACATGTTTTTCTCCTATAGCGGTTTCTTACCATTATGTAAGCATGAGCAAAAAATACCTTGAAGCCTGCAGAAGTGAAAAAGTAAAGCTGAAAAGCTATTTTTACTGTTTAAGAACCACTCTTACCGGGAAATGGATACTGGAGAAAGGAACAGTACCGCCTGTTTTATTTAGTGATTTGTTGGTTTTAGTGAATGACGATACAAGAGCCAGGATAGAACGTCTTGTCACTTTAAAAGCCACCAAAGGAGAATCTTATGAGCATCCGAATAACTGGAAATTGTTTAGATTACTGGAAAAAATGGTTTTGGAGAATGAGGAAGGAGCCAAAGGACTTTCTGGCGGGAAAGCGGATAAGAGTGAGATGGAGAAGGTTTTTAGGGAGATCATAGTGTATTAAAAAATTGTAGGGAAATTTCTTTTCAAAGAAACTTTTCTATTATTATAAAAGAAAAAATTAAATCATGAAAATCAACGATCTGAAAGACAAAAACCTCATCCTCTTCGAAGCCATCTCCGGAAGCCGTTCTTTTGGACTGGCTACGGAAAATTCGGATACGGATATCCGTGGGGTGTATTATTTACCGAAAGAGGAATTCTTCGGGCTCAATTATATTCCGCAGATTTCCAATGAGACAAATGACATTATGTATTATGAGATCGGACGGTTTATAGAACTGCTTCAGAAAAACAATCCTAATATCCTTGAAGTACTGGCAAGCCCTGAAGACTGTATTTTGCAGAAAAACCCGTTGATGGATCTGCTGAAGCCGGAATATTTTCTTTCAAGACTGTGTAAGGATACCTTTGCAGGATATGCCATTTCACAAATCAAAAAAGCAAAAGGGCTCAACAAAAAAATCCTGAATCCGGTAGAAAAAGAAAGGAAATCAATTCTTGATTTTTGTTTTATTCTTCAGAATCACGGTTCTGTTCCGTTGAAAAAATGGCTTTCGGGAACCGGAAGAATTCAGGAAAAATGCGGACTGGTGAATATTGACAGTACCAAAGGAATGCTTGCCGTTTTCTACGATGAATCGGAAACATCAGGTTATAAGGGAATTATCAGAGATGGAGAAGCCAACCAGGTTTCCGTTTCTTCAATTCCGAAAGAAGAAAAACCTGTTGCCTATCTTTTCTGCAACCTGGACGCTTACTCTACCTATTGCAAAGTTTACAGGGAATACTGGAAATGGGTTTCCGAAAGGAATGAAGACCGCTATAATGTAAATCAGCAACATGGGCAGAACTATGACAGCAAAAATATGATGCATACCATCCGCCTGCTGCAATCGTGCGAACAGATTTTTAAGACCGGATCACTACAGATCCGCGTGGAAAACCGGGACGAGTTATTAGATATCAAAGCCGGAAACCAACCGTATGAAGAGGTGATGCGGAAAGCAGAAGGCCTGATAGAATCAATTGACTATTATCACGGTATTTCTACCCTTCCCGATTTTCCTGATCTTGAAAAAACCACAAAAATCCTGGTAGAAATCAGGGAAAAATTGTACAGCCAGGCAGAACAGCCATAAAGCAATAAGAGGCTGTCTCAAAAGGGGCAGTCTTTTTTCTGTCTCAAAATTTGTAGTTTACG
>NZ_AKJY01000022.1 GCF_000282115.1 Chryseobacterium populi | reverse complement strand
AAACTACAAATTTTGAGACAGAAAAAAGACTGCCCCTTTTGAGACAGCCTCTTTTTGTTTTACAATTTATCTGTAATTGATTTCATTGCAGGAATACAATAGAGGTAATTTAGTAAAAGTATTGCTTAGAAAATTAAGCCCCTATGGTTCAATACTCTTATTAATTAATGTCAATACTTTGAGCTACACTTTCGAATGAATTTTTTTCATAATAATTCAGTTTACTATAACCGTTAATATTGTTTATAATGTAAGTAGCTTTTATATTTTTTAGATCTTCATCCTCCATGAACATCCCTGTTACGGGATTATCTGGGAATTTTGCACTATCCGGTTTTTTAAAAAATACAAGAATCTGAAAATAGCCAGTACTGTAACTTGGTTTAACTATAGAACAATAATTTTTTAATTCTTCTAAGTTAATGGCTTTATCAACTTCAAAAATTGTCATTTGATTAAAATCTCCGTCGTTTCTCATTTCCTGTTTGCTCTTAATTTTTTTAATTTTTGTATTGTTAGTAACAGCGCCTAATTCGATATTTTTATATTTATGCAGAGAAATAGAATCAATATTTTGAACTATTTGAGGAGAGTCTTTTTTATTACAACTTAAAGAATATACTGTTATGGAAATTAAGAAACAGAATTTTTTCATAATGAGGTTTTTATTTAAATGAGCAGTTCAAAACTAAAAATATTTATCATTAACCATTTACGGGAATCCGTATTGAGACAGTAAAAAATGCGCCTAAAAAGACACATAATATATAATAAATTATTTCACCATTTTCAAAAACTAAATTGATGAAGATGGAAGGAAGTCTTAACAATTGAGAAAGGAAACTTAAAAGATGCAAATTTAGTAAAGGCGTTTTGACTTATTTTGTTTTATCCACAAAGCCCTCAACAGCCCTCACAAACTCCTTGTTCTTTTCATAATATAAAAGATGTCCGCCATCAATAGAGATGATTTTCTGATTAGGGAATTTGAATTTTTTATAATGCGCTGTTCCTACTGCTTTATCCTTTTTTCCGGTAATAATCAGGACCGGAACCTTTATCTTTTCTGTAAGTGAAGTATAATCGGTATAATATTCCGCGAAGTCTTTAGGTTTTGAGATCACTGCCATTCCGAAATCTGTGATCCTGGGATATAAAGAATCGATTTTGTCCATTTCCTTTATGGTTTCAATGTCTTCAGTCAGGAATTTATAGCCGATCCGTTTTGAACGCATGGCCCGGCTTATTCTGGAAAGTTCGGCTGACAGGCTGTCTTTGACAACAGGCTTTGGACTTTGTTTTAACAGAAGATTTCCGTATTCGATTTGCTCTTTTAAGGAATCATCGTTCAGAAAATGTAAGGTAACATTAGCGAGGATTATTCCTTTTACATGTTGCGGATATTTTTTTGCATAATTAATGGCGATAATCCCCCCGAAAGAATGAGCTATTAAAAAAACTTTATCGAGTTTAAGATACTGTCTCAATTCCTCAATATCCTGTACCATTGAATCGAGATGGTAGTTTTCTGATTTTCCGGATTCACCTGATCCCCGCTGATCCATATAAACCAGGGTCATATTTTTCTCAAGATGGTTTCCGCCCAACAATTCAAAAGAAGAGTATCCCTGACCCGGACCGCCAGGAATATAAATGCAGGCTTCCCCCTTTCCGGAGACTTTATATTTGATATTTACATGATCTGAAGTTTCAAAAAAGCCTTCAGATCCCGGTAATTGAGGAGAAGTCTGAGCATAGAAATAATTCAGAAACAGGATGGTCAAAAGAAGAAATAATCGGATCGCTTTCATTGTTTATGGTCTGTCTTAATATAATAACAGCTGAAGTGATATTTTTATTACTTACTTTTGATATTGAGTCATTAAAAGTGACTTATGTGCTTTAGCATACGGTTTCGGATTTGCGGAGAGCGGAGCTCTCCGCAAATCCGAAACCGCAAAATTATATTGGATGGAAACTCAATTAAATGACTGCCTGAATTCCAGAGGTGAAAGATTGGTTTTACTTTTAAATAATTTGCTGAAAGACTGTGGATGCTCAAACCCTAATTCATAGGCTATTTCACCCACCGATAGCTGGGTAGTGGATAATTTTTCTTTGGCTTTTTCAATCAGCTTTTCATGAATGTGCTGTTGGGTATTCTGCCCGGTAAGAACCTTTAACAAACCGGTTAAATAGCTGGGCGATACATTGAGCTCATGTGCGATATATTGTACAGTCGGAAGTCCTTTTGTAATCAGGTCTTCATGGTTGAAATAATCGGTTAACAGATTTTCAAGTGAATCCAGTATTTTATGATTGGTGATTTTCCGGGTAATAAACTGGCGCTGGTAAAAACGTTCTGCGTAGTTCAGTAAAGTTTCAATCTGGGAAATGATAATATTCTGACTAAACTGGTCAATATTGGAGTGATATTCCTGCTGAATATTCTGAACAATAGCGTGAATGAGCGTTTCCTCCTTTTCAGAAAGAAATAATGCCTCATTTACAGCATAATCAAAATATGCATACTGTTTGATGGTTTTGGCCAAAGAAGTATTCCATAGAAAATCAGGATGAATCAGTAAAATCCACCCTGAATGTTGTATCGTTGAATCCGGATTCGCTGTAATGCTGAAAACCTGACCGGGAGCCATAAAAAACATTACTCCTTCATCAAAATCATATTTCTGTTGACCATACCTGATCTGTGTATTTGATGTTCTTTTGATGGAAATCGAGTAAAAATCTAATATCCAGCTCAATTCCGTATTCTCAGATAAATTCCTGATGGTACTGTAATCGATCACACTGATCAACGGATGCTCAGGTTTTGAGAGGCCTCTGAATTGATGAAATTCAGTGATTGTCTTTAATCTTACCGGTTGTTTCACATCACAAAAATAAAGATTATTGATGATATACTTTTGCAAATTCTGTTGCAAAATCTTCCAGTTTTACTTTTCCTAAAACAGGTTTGTGCTGATTGTAATCTTCATATAAAATTCCGCCGCGTCTGGCTGCATTCATTTCAACAAAGCCTTTTGCGGTGTCAGGGTTCATTCCTGCTTTCGTCAGATTATCTAACATTTGCTGATCCGGAATTGCCTGCCATTTCAAATCAGTGTTTCCGATAGCTTTTCCTAAAACAGCAGCCACTTCATCAGGTGAAGCTTCATCACTTGCGATATAGCGGATCTCTCTGCCATGAAAAGGTTTTTCGATTTCTTCAGCAATAACGGCAGCAATATCCAATGGAGAGACCCAGGGCTCTTTTTCATTACCGCTGTAGTTTTGTATAATAGCTCTCTGTTCTTCTATCATAGGAATAAAAGCAAACATATTGTAGTAAAAACCTACCGGACGCATAAATTTGATTGAAACATCCGCAGGAAGCTCGCTTAAAATTTGTTCCACCCGGTAATGGGACTCTAAAATTCCGTTTCCATTGCTCATGTGGGCTCCGATGCTGCTGAGGTGAACGATTTTCTTTACCCCTGATCTTTCAAATGCTTTTTTGTAATTTCTGCCGATCTGGGTAGTTGCTGCAATAAAATCAAGGCTGTGATCAAAAAAGCTGCCTGCATTCAATGCTTCCATGGCATATACTATATCAGCACCTTTGAATGTTTCGGTCAGGAAGTCTATATCTTCCATAGTGCCGATGGCTGCGGCAGCTCCTAATGCCTCAATTTCCTTTTGCCTTTCCGGCTTACTGCTGATAACGGTTACTGAATGTCCATTGTGTATTAATTCTTCGGCGAGTGGCTTGCTGATATTTCCTAGCGAACCTGTTACTATAATTTTCATTGTATTGATTTATAGATACAAAATTCGGAAATACCCGGAACTCTGATGTAGCCGGATCTACTTTTCTTGTAGCCGGATCTGAAGTGATAAAATGAGATAAGTGCTTCCTAGAATGTGTTATATTTATTTAGAAGCATGAAAAAATTAAGTTGAATATTAACGGAATTTAATAATTAAAAAACTTATTCAATTAAAGAATGTTTTTATTGGAATTGATAATTATTTTATTTGATCTGAAATAAAAACATTTTTATTATCAATTTTAAGAATGTTTTCTTTAGACGTATACCAATCTACAAACTTTTTATAATCATTTTCATTTGTTTTTAGCCAAGTATTAAAAGCTTCTTTATCACCCATTTGGAAAATATAATGATTATATGCGTCAAAAATTTTATTGTCTTCCATTATTTTTTGATAGTTCAATAAAACATTAGGATAATTTTTATAGTCTTCTTTAAAATATTCCTTTAAAAAACGACTTCGAACGGCAGATAAATTATTTAAATTAAATTTATTATATTCTATTATCGACATAATGAAGTTTTTTCCAAAAATCATACAAAATGGATATTTCTTACTTTTTTCATATTTTTGTGTGTCTATAATGACTTTACAAAAATTTAGCTCTTTTTTTTCTTTGCTTTCCAGAACAATAGATTTTTTGTAGGTTTCATACAACAAATTACTTATTTCTTTAGTTCGTTCCGTCGTCCTTTCAAGATTTACAAATATTTCACCATATATTAAGCCGGATAGTTTATCTTTTGAATTCAGATATATTTTTGAAACGCGATAATAATTTGAAGGATAAGTGGATGCTACCTGAATACCTTTTTCATACATTTCTATAGCAGTCTTATATTGTTTATTTGATTCATATATTACTCCTTTTTCAAGGTAAAGCCTGCCGGAATTTGGAAATTTTTGTAATCCTTTATTATAAACTTCTAATGCTTTTTCAGAATTACCCGAATAGTCATAGTTGTTTCCAAGAAGTTGAAAATAATCATCCTCAATATTTTCGTAATCCTTAATTTTTTCTAATTGTGAAATTGCGGCATTATAATCTTCCTTGTATGTATAAGATAATGCAATTTCGTAAGGATAAGAATAATCTTTAGAATCTAGTTTTTCACATTCTTTAAGCATTAAAATTCCTTCATCATATTTTTGTTCGTCCACCAATTTTAAAGCATTTTGAAACTGATTGCATTTGAAAGTTCTTTGTTGTGCATTTATAGACTGGGATGCAAATAAAAGGATTAAAAAAAGAGGTATGGTCTTCATTAAAAGTTTTTAAATGTTATTTTCAAATATGCGTATTTTCTATAAAACTTACTAATCTTTATCGATAAAAAAGAGCGGATAAAACCGCCCCCAATTATCTAACAAATATATGGTCTTAAAAATAAACACACCCACAGCCCGTTTCCCAGGATTCACAAAGATGTTTAGGTTCTGTGCAGCCACCACCACCGCCGGGAGAACCTGTAAAATATTTATAACAGGTATCACCACTGCAATAGCTTGCATAGCCGGGGCCGGGAGAAGGGCACGAACCGTCAAGACAAAATGCATACGCAGTATCCCCACCACCGATCAGTTCTAAATCTCTTCTCATTAATTTCTTTAAATTTTTCATAATGATTAATGTTTTTAATTAGTTGATCCTAATATACGAATTTTTTAATTCACTTTGAGGTGGATTAGCGTTTGGAAAACCAAAGGGTAAAAAGAAAGAAAGCTTTGGATTTTACTTATATATCTCCTGTCGGTGCCTTCCATAGGCTTTATGATTGAACAGTTCAACAGTTTTGCAATTCTGCATAAGATCAGGGCATCGTTTTTTTGTTAAGCTGGGCAGGAGAAAAGCCATACTGTTTTTTAAATACATACGAAAAGTGAGAAAGATCTTCAAAACCGAGATCAACATAAATATCCGTCGGTTTCTTATTTTCCTTATCCAAAAGGAAATAGGCTTCCTGAAGTCGTTTATCCATCAGCCATTTGCCGGGGCTTGTATTGAAAATCGTTTTAAATTCACGCTTAAAAGTGGACAAACTTCTTCCGGTCATAAATGCAAAACGTTCCAGACTGATGTTGAACTTAAAATTATGGTTCATAAAAGATTCCAGATCGATTTTATGCGGTGTGTTGAAGTTGAAAAAAATATTGGCAAGATCAGGGTTGTTTTTCAATAAGATGATGAGAAGTTCTTCCCGTTTGACATCGGAAAAAGCATCATCCAATTGCTCAGTCCCGTTATAGTAAGGTTCCAGAGAATGAATAAAATTCTGGATCAGCTTATCTTCATTGATGAACAGAAAAGAATCTGTATTATCCGTCGGTTCTATGTGATAAGGATGACGTTTAAGGAATTTCCTTAAGAATGCTTCGTCAAAAGTAATAAGCACCTTTTCAAAAAGCCCGTCTTCCTTATGCTTGGTATAGCGTACCAGATGATTTTTTCTTGCAATACAATAATCTCCGGCCTGCATTTTATAATGTTTGTAGCCGTCATAAGAGATCATAGACCCGTTGAGCAGATACAAAAAAAAATGTTCCGGGATAAACTGTTCGGGAGAAATCTCAGGGCCTAAATGGCAGGATTGTATATTGTTAAATTTCAATGGGATGATACTTTTAATCGTACAAATTTATGATTTTGCCATTAAACTGTCTGCACTGGTCAGCAAAGCTTCTTCTCTGCTTCTCGGATTCCAGTGTAATACAGATTTTGCTTTCTCATTTGATATTTCCTTATAATATTCCCTGTCAATCGGGTTTAATTGCTGAATTTTGGCAGCATACTGCGGCCTTTCCTTTCTGAAGAGTTCAGCTACATCATAAAAGCTCATTACTCCGTTTGAAGTTGCAATGAAACGTTCTCCCGGAGCATCCGGATGAAGCATTGCTTTGATATGGATATCCGCAACATCTCTTACATCAACGACACCCATCGTGAAATCCGGACTGTAATTGGTTGTGCCGTTCAGAATTCCTGATACCGCAATGTCCAGTGATGCCGAAGTAATTTCTCCGATGGCCGAGCCAAAAATTCCGACAGGATTAATCACTGAAAGCTCCATCCCATTGCCTTCTTTATCAATAAATTCCCAGGCTGCTTTTTCGGCAACGGTTTTTGATTTGATGTAGGCCGGGAGTTCTGTATTGGGATCCGTCCAGTCATTCTCTGTGAAAACATGATCTTTTATATTGTTGCTGTACCCAACTGCGGCAAATGATGAGGTTAAAACCACTCTTTTCACTTCTGCGTCACGAGAAGCTTTTAACACACGCAGAGCACCGTCTCGGGCCGGGACAATCAGTTCATTCTCATCTTCCGGATCCCGGGCAGGAAAAGGAGAGGCTATATGAAGAACATAATCACACCCCTTCACTGCTTCATCCCAATGGGCATCATCTGTAAGATCGGCCTGATAAAAAGAAAGGTTTGAAGAGTCTGTAATACCACCTTCTTTCAATGCTTTCAGGATGGTATCTTTTTTTGCCAATGAACGAAGTGTTGTTTTCACTTCATAACCCTGTTGTAATAACTGAAGGATCGTATGAACGGCTACAAAGCCTGTACCTCCGGTAACCAATACTGTTTTTTTTGTCTGTAAATTTTCCATGTTTTTTATTAAATTGTACAGGACAAAATTCCAAATTTAAAAGATGGTGGATTGTGTTGTGAAGGTCAAATTTTGTTTGTTGTGGAGGTCAGATCTGATTCCTGCTTTTCAAGTTTCTCAATGAGACTTTTTGCTTGCTTCCTTGCTTTTCTTTTTACATCTTCCTTCGTATAGCCTGCATTCAGTGAAGTCCCATGAAAATAAAAAGGTTCAATGTAATTCATCTGTGCAAAATAAGCGGTTTGTTCCAGGTTTTTACAGAATTCATGTACCCGGAAATGATGCTCACCCAAAGTATGGTATTCGGTTTCCGGTCCGCCAACTGTAAAACTTGGGACGAAATTTTTCCCTTTCAGTTTGTTTCCCTGTGAACCATAGGCAAACTGATATTCAAAAACCACATCGAACCAGTGTTTTAAAATAGCGGGCATGGTATACCAATACAGCGGATATTGAAAAATGATGGTTTCATGTTGTATTAAAGCTTCCTGTTCGGCTTTGGGATCAATTTTAAAATCAGGATAAAGTTTTGATAGATCTCTTATTTCTACTTTAAGGCTGCTGTTTTTTAGTTTTTCAATGATCGCCTTATTGGCTGATGATTGTTCGATATTCGGATGTCCGAGAATAATAAGTGCCATATTTTTTTGATTTATTTATACTATAAAATTTATAGTTGCAAAATTAATTTGAGTGGTTTACATTTGCAATACCTATCCTATCTGATAGGTTGAAAAAATGAAAAAAGAATGCACCGGAAATTATGTCAGAATAGGAGAGAAGCTCTATCCTTGCTCAGTAAGCATGGTCATGGATATGGTTGGCGGAAAATGGAAAACCGTGATTCTTTATCACCTGAAAGAAGGTGAAAAGAGATACAGTGAGCTGAGAAAAGAATTGTTTTCCGTTACGGAAATGACATTGAGCCTGCAGCTGAAACAGCTGGAAAAGGATGGCCTGGTTTCACGAAAAGTTTATGGTGAAAAGCCTCCGGTAAAAGTGGTTTATGCTTTAACCGATTTTGGGAAGACATTTATTCCTGTTCTGGATGCTATTACAAACTGGGGAAATAAAATCGTGGAAGAAAAGGGTGAGTTTGTGGATGAAATCTGATTGTCTCTTGTTTTCATGCTTATTCTAATGATCCCTGCACTGCTTTTCATTACAAAGCGAAGCAATCCACATTTAATGATCTTAACCACTTAATGGCTAAACTTCAGTTTTTTAATGTGCATTCCTTCGCTTTATTTAAAATAACAGAATGTATCTAGCTGTTAAATGCACTGAAAGCAGCTTCTGAATTAGCGAAAAAATTAGTATATACCCATTCAGTATTTCCGACACGGATTTCAAAAATATCTTCCTGAAGGCTTTTTACCAGGCTTTCTGCTACATCAGAAGCCGGGATTCCGTTTTCCCTGCCACCGATTTCTACCGAAAAATCTGTGTTTACTAAAGGTGGCATCAGTTCAAACACCTTTACATGAGTTTCTTTAGCCAGCTCATATCTTAAAAGCCTGGTGTGTGAATGCAATGCAGCCTTGGAATCTGAGTAGGTCGGAATATGGGATCCAGGGACAAAACCTACAATAGATGATACATTCACGATGGCTGCTTCACTTTGCTGCTTTAATAAAGGAAGAAATTTCTCTGTTAAACGGATCGGTGCAAAATAATTGGTGGTAAATTCTGCCAAAGCCTTATTATAAGTGTCTGAAGTATCAGAAAGTGTATAGGTGTAGGCATGGCCTGCGTTGTTGATCAGAATATTCAATCCGCCGAAGTTGATTTTAATTTCTTCAAATAATCTGTTGATATCATTTTCATTCGTAATATCTGCCTGAATGGTGGAAATATTTTCTAAACCTTTTGCAGCGGCATCCAGTTTTTCTTTATTTCTTCCGGCAATAATTACTTTGTTGGCCGGGCTTAATGCTTTTGCGATTTCAAGTCCGATTCCTGATCCTCCTCCTGTAATAAGGATAATGTTGTTGGTAATGTTCATAACGGTTTGTTTTGTATTGCTAAATTTATTATTGTACTGTTTAGTACAAAATTGATTAAAAAATTTTTATTCCAGAATTTTTAAATTCATTTCAATAAGAGAACGAAGGACTTCAGGTGAGTTTTCCATTCGTCTTGTAACGTGAAGGCCGTTCCATAAATTGGTCAGATGCCAGCCGAGAATTTCAGCATCTGTGGTGTTTTTAATTTCTCTGTTGTATTGCGCTTTTCTGATGGCCTTTGCAAAAATATGCTGTAGATTTTTCAACGATTCGGCAGAGACATGTTTTACACTATTATCTTTTTCAGAAAGTTGTACTAGGGCATTCCCAAGATAACATCCGCGTTCTTTATCACAATCATGAGCTTCCGCAAGCCGTAAAAAGAACTGTCTGATAAACTCAATTTCATTATCGGATTTGGAAAGCTGTTCTGAAAAATTTTTATAGAAGTTTTGTGAAAACTGTTCAAGAGAGCGAATATAAAGCTCCTGTTTCCCTCCTTTAAAAGCGAGATAGAAACTTCCTTTTCCAATACCCATAGCGTTCAGCAGTTCGTCTGCCGAAGCAGTGTCATAGCCTTTATTCTTGAAAATCTGAGTTGCTTTTTCAATCGCTTGCTGTTCGTCAAATATTTTAGGCCTTCCTGCCATGACTTTTGATTTTGATGGAACAAAGGTATATAATTGTACTGTATGGTACAAAATTAAATTTAAAATATCTTTAATTGATTTTGTCAATACATCTTAAATTTCAAAGCTCATGTATAAGGCTGTTTCTACGGAATCATCATACAGTTTGGTATTGATTCCGGTAATATTGAAACCTGCACTCTGGTAAAACCTGATCGCAGGATAATTGGTGTTCTGGGTTTCCAGCTCAACGAGCCTGCATCCGAGATCTCTTGCTTCACGGCTGATACTTTTGATTAAAAGTTTTCCGATATTCTGTCCTCTGAATTCTTCACTGATCAGCATGTTTTCAATGAAAAGACTGTTGTTCCATTCCCTGAAATCACAGATAATCCAGCCTATTAATTCACCATTGTCAAATGCTCCGAAAGAATGTCCTTGTTCAATGATTTCATTAAGTTCTGTAATGTCATCAGAATTGGTTTCCCAGTTTTTTGTGTACTTTTGGTTTTTCTCTCTTAATTTAAATTCAAAAGAGTCAGCTGTTTCAATAGCAGAAACAACAAATATTTTATCTGTTTCATACCCGTTGAATCCCCAGTTGAGTGTTGGATTACCGGTAAGTTTCTCCAGTTTTATGATCTCGGCCATTATTTACAAATTAGACTGATACATATAGATTATTTCTGTAGTTTTTTCCAAAGAATGTAAAATATGAATCAATCTCAAATTTAAATAAAATTTCACATTCCAAAACTTCCAAAACATGTAAATTTGTGCAATAAAAATTTACCAGATGCTTAGGAAAATTTCAATTGCGGCGCTTACTTTTTTGTCCGTAGTTACAATCGATGCTCAGAAGAATAAAAATTCTCAATTAGAGAGACCCAAATTAGTGGTAGGCCTGGTGGTAGACCAGATGCGTTGGGATTATCTGTACCGTTTTTACAGTAAATATGGAAATGACGGTTTCAAAAGGTTATTAAACACAGGTTACTCACTCAATAATGTACATATCAATTATGTTCCTACGGTTACCGCTTTGGGACATACCTGTATTTATACAGGGTCGGTTCCGGCCATTCACGGGATTGCAGGAAATGACTGGACAGATAAGGAAACAGGAAAAAATGTGTATTGTACTACTGATGAAAGTGTTCAGCCTGTAGGTACAACCAACACAAAAATCGGAAGCCATTCTCCGAAAAATCTCTGGTCTACAACAGTCACAGATGAATTGAGATTAGCAACGAATTTCCAGTCAAAAGTAATCGGGGTTTCTTTAAAAGACCGTGCTTCGATTCTTCCGGCGGGACATACTCCAAACGGGGCTTTCTGGTTTGATGATTCTAACGGGAATTTTGTGACAAGTACCTGGTATATGAATGATTTGCCTCAATGGGTGAAATCTTTCAATGCCCAGAAGCTACCGGAAAAACTGGTTGCCAATGGATGGAATACTTTATTACCGGTTAACCAGTACACGGAAAGTTCGCCGGATAATTCTTCATGGGAAGGACTTCTGGGAAGCTCAAAAACACCTACTTTCCCTTACAGTAACCTGGCAAAAGATTATCAGGAGAAAAAAGATAATATCCGTTATACTCCTTTTGGAAATACTTTAACGCTGAAACTGGCTGAAGCTTCCGTAGAAGGAGAAAAGCTGGGTAGTGACCATATCACCGACTTCCTTGCAATCAATCTTGCATCAACAGATTATGCCGGGCACAAATTCGGTCCGAATTCTATTGAAGTGGAAGATGTATATTTAAGGCTGGACCAGGATCTTGCTGAATTTTTCAGCTACCTTGATTCTAAAGTCGGAAAAGGGGAATATACTGTTTTCCTTTCTGCTGACCATGGTGGAGCACATTCTGTAGGATTTTTACAGGAACATAAAATTACCACAGGCTTCTTTGGTGAAGGAATGGAAAAAGATATCAACCAGAAGCTGAAAGATAAATTTGGAGTGGATAAACTGATTAATGCAGTAGATAATTATCAGATCTATTTTGACAGAAAGTTACTGAAAGATAACAAGATCGAATTGGATGATGTAAGAGACTTTACCATCCGGGAACTTGAAAAGGATCCGACGGTTTTATATGCCGTATCTGTAAAAGAAGTTCAGGAAGCAACAATTCCGGAGCCGATCAAACAGAGAATCATCAATGGGATCAACAGACAAAGAAGTGGAGATATCCAATTGATTTCCCATGATTCCATGCTTCCGCCCTATTCAAAAACCGGAACAACGCACAGCGTATGGAATTCTTATGACTCTCACATCCCGTTATTGTTTATGGGTTGGGGAATTCAGCATGGAGAAAGCAATAAAGAATATAATATGACTGATATTGCACCTACAGTTTCTGCATTACTGAAAATTCAGTTTCCAAGTGGGAACATCGGAAACCCGATCACTGAAGCAATAGGAAAATAACCCATCAGCAAAATAAATAAAAAAACATTCCTGGGTAAGGAATGTTTTTTTATTTTCTCTAGATCTTATACGATGAATAATATTAAAAATCATCATATAACGCCTACCGTCACTTTGGAATAAAATGGAGTATATCGAGGAGTATTTTTAAACCTTCTCAACTATTATTCTCAGGATCTGATCAATTGTTGGATATCTTTCCGGTATTTTCCGTTCTTCTTTCTGATTTTCAAAATAAAATATGACAGAGTCATCATAATTACCATACCCGTTGTGATCATTAAAGTTGTAATAGAATTGTAATAGGTAGTAAGTTCCCGGGCTTTCTTTAATGTTTCTTTATTGTAGTTGTTGATGGAATGATTGATGGAATTCAATTCGCTCTGTTCCCGCTTGAAACGCATTTCAAAATACTTTTTATTGTAATCCTGATACAGCCTGGAATTGCCCATAGCGAGATAATTATCAGCCATTTCTTTATAAATTCCTTCGTTGAGGATAATGTCACCCGTATTTTTACAAAGATTTTCGGCCCTGAGCAGGAGGCTTAATGCTGTCTGATTTTCATGCTTCAGTTTATACATTTCTGCCATTCCCTTTAAAGCAAATGCTTCGAGGCTTTTAGCGCTTACTTTCTGGGCATAATCAATGGATTGGGTAAATGCCTGCTGTGTTTTTTCCATTTGATTGAGATTAAGGTAGCAATAGCCAATATTATAATAAACTACACTCATATTGGCATAAGTAGCCTTCTTTTTCTTTACTTTTCCGAAATTCTGAACCGATAGTAAAAATTTTTCAAGGGCAATTTCTGAATTCGACTGGCCTTTATAGATCATTCCGCGGATGGCGTAGCTTCGGGCTGTTTCCATATATCTTTCGGGAGCATTTTCCGGAAGTTTTTTAAGGTAAATATCGGCTTCATTAAGAGTTTCCAGGCTTTTGCTGAAAAGCTCCATTTGCTGATACTGAATGGCAACGGAGATCAGAACATTGGTCTGTGTTTTTATATCATTGGTTTTCTGTACCAGTTCTTTGGCTTTTAAAATATATTGCAACGACTGGTCAAAATTCCTTTTAGCAATATTGGCCGTAGAGAGTAGCAGATAAATTCCGATAGATTTGTTGAGATCTGTTTCTTTTTTAAGCAGGCTTTTCCCAATGCTTATCGTATGATCCGGATTGTCATAAATTTCCAGACGTGCTTTTTTCATCAGCGAATCATCTGAAATTTTCTGGCCGTTTACTGTTATCTGACAGGTTAAAAATGCCCATATAATAATTTTAGCGACTATTTTCATACTGATTTGTTTTTGCTGATTTCCTGGATATAAGTGTTGGGTGACATTCCTGTTATCGATTTAAAGACCGTGGTAAATGCGCTGTGCGAAGAAAATCCTGAAAACTCAGCAAGATAGCTGACTTTATAATTAAGGTAGGCAGGTTCTGTTTTTAATAAATGGGCAATATGGTTGATCCTTAATTCATTAATGTAACCGTTGAAATTTTTTCCTTTGGTGTTATTGATGACTTCTGAAAGGTATTTTGTATTGACACCCATCTGTGCAGAAAGCATGGAAAGCGACATGCTTTTGTTCAAATACCGGTCAGACTGTTCCCATTCTTCCAGTTTGAGCAGGATCTCATCCTCTTTTTCCTTCGAAATTTTATGAGGCTCTTTGTCAAAATTCCTGTCAGGGGAAGTTTCTTTTTTCTGTAAGGATACAGGGTCAGTCATCTCTCTTTTCCTCTGTTTTTCAAAAAATTCAAACTGTTTTTTTAAATCTTCATTCCTGCTTTTTTCGATCAGGAAATAAATAGCTAATCCTATAATAAGAATGATTATTATTGAGCATAACATCCGGAATCTTTTTGATTGGTTCTGCCTTTGAAATTCAAGGCTGCCGTTCTGGTTGGTTTCTACCAGTTTTACAATATACCGTATTCCTTCTTTTTTATTGGCATCCAGTTTTGATCTTAATTCAGTGTAAATTTTGTTGTACTGATGGTATTGAATATCATCATTCAATGCCAGATAACTTTTCGCCAGAGATTCGTAAATTTTTGTTTTAAGACTGTTATAAGGAAGGTTTTCAATGGATGAAAGAGCTTTTTCCAGGATTTCAATACTGGTTTTGTAATCTTCTTTCTGAAAATAATATCTTGATAAATTTTCGTAAGCAAAAGCAGAAAGAAATGGCTGTTTTGAAAGCTTGTCTAAGGCCAAAATTACATCTTCCAGCATTTTTCTGGCTTCTTCTGCGTGATTTTGTCTCATCAGGTAAGAAGAACGGAAAATCTTATTTTCCAGACCAATGATTTTATTTTCTGCATTATGGTGATCAATAAGCCGGTCACTTTTGTTAAGATTTCTGATGGCAGAATAATAATCTCTTGTAATTCCGGAATTGATCGCCTGAAGCTGGTAGAGTTTGGCAATGGTAATTTTTGATTTCGGATCATCATCCCTATACAGTTTGTTATCGGTTAAAAGAACCGAAATAATATTTTGTGATTGATTGTACAATCCAAGGTTCTGGTACTGGTCGGCAAGATTGAATTCCCCGAACAACTGCATGAAATAAGATAGCTTTTCAGATTCTCCCGGGCTTTCTTTCTGTCCCGATGTATTTAAAGACTGTACATAATCTCCTTTCATCACATAAGCCTGTGAAATGATGTTCTGTAGAATGATTTTATGCTCTGTGTTCTGATCACTGATCAGCAGGCTTTGCGAATAACTGATGCAGTCGTCAGGATTCTGATATAATTTTTCAAAAGCTTTATCTGCAAGAATAGTAAAATCAGGACCGGACTGGCCGTTAATAAAAACAGAACAGATCAATATGAACCCTATTGATAAGAAGCTGCCAAATATTTTTTGATGAAATAATGTATTTTTTCTTTGTTTTTTTTCTACCGTCTTAAAATCTGTCCTCAAAATTGAATTTTTGTAAAATGTTGATTTTTAATTATTTGTTTTTTTAATTCTTTTGAATTTCATGAATTATGTAAGTCAATTTCTTTTGAATAGGTAAATATAATATTAATATTGTTTTCGCCAATTCAAAATACTAAATCCAAAGAAATATGAAAAAGTTTTACAAAATTTCAATGAAAGCGATATACGTTTGTTCTTTGCTGAACTTATCTGTTGTGGCAAATGCTCAGCTGACGGTGATGGGCATTGGAAATTACACGGTGGGTGCTGTCTCTGATAATGGAATTGTGAGTATGCATACAAGTGGTGGTGGAATTTTTAAATGGGATGCCGTAAACGGAATTGTTCAGATAGGAGCACTGACGAATGGCTATCCCGCGGCAGGGAGGACATTGGTTTCTAATGACGGGACAAAGATTGCATCTTCTACAACTAATACCACCACCAATTTCAATGAAATTTCTACCTATGATGTGGCAACTTCTGCCTGGACGACACAAGGCGGCCTTGTTCCTACAGGGTGGGACGGTAGTGTAAGCTCTACCTGGGGAATGACACCTAACGGAAATACAGTCGTAGGATTGGGTTGGCTCACTGCTGCTAACGCCCATGCCGTAAAATGGGATGCCCAAAACGGAGTAGTAGATCTGGGAAGTAGTATTCAGGGGAGAAGTTCAAGAGCGAATGCTGTGAATACAGACGGAACTGTTATCGTTGGCTGGCAGGATCAATCAGACGGAACAAGAAGCGGTGCAAAATGGGTAAACGGAACGGAAAGTTTTATTACCGATAGCAATGGAAATATAGTTGGAGAAGCAGGAGCCGTTTCTGCGGACGGAAACACTATTATCGGATCAAGCATGCCCAACCCGTATGTCTGGAAAAATACGACGGGGCTTACATATATTACACATCCAAATTCCTCAGCCTTCTTCAGAGGCGGAGCAACCGGGGTTTCTGCCGATGGTGGAACGGTAATTGGTTACTTCAGGCCGTTTCCCGGTCCTCCGATGACTGGAGAAGGCTTTATCTGGACTGCCGCAGGCGGGCGGGTGAATTTAAATGATTATGCGACGGGATTAGGAATAAACACTCAGGGAGTAACGATGTCTCTTCCCCTGGCTATTTCTCAGGATGGGAAAAAAATGGCCGGAATAGGGATGAATTCTTCCAATCAGGTTGTTGCATTTTATCTTGATCTCACCCAATATCTCTCTATCCATGAAAACACTAAATATACTGCCTCAATAAGCATTTATCCCAATCCTGTAAAAGATATGATCTACATCAAAGGGACGAAAGCCATTGAGAAAGCTGAAATTTACAATATGGTCGGTCAAAAAGTAATTTCATCTGATGCCGTGAAACAGCAGATCAATGTGTCATCGCTATCAAAAGGAAATTACATATTGCAAGTTTTTGTGAAAGGGGAAATTTCGCAGAATTTTAAATTCATCAAACAGTAAATAAAAAATTGGACACTTTTTAACACTGGCTCTGACCAAAAAACTCGCAGATTTCTGCGAGTTTTTACTTTATAATAAGCTTTTAAATGTTTATTCTTCGGTTCCGTCTTCCTCATCTTCATATTGCTCAAGATAATAGGTAAACGTGAAATCTTCCAATTGCTCTTCTGCATCTTCCAGGGTAGTCAGCAGGTCCTCGAAAATTTCAAGCTGATCTACGGTCATATTTACAAATTCCAGATCTAATGGCATTTCCAGGCTTCCGGTGATCACATCATAAAGCGCATCCAGATTATCCCCGAAGTGTTCCGGAAGGGTAATTTTTTCTTTTAATTGCATATAGAAATCATCATAATCTCCGATTTCTGTAAAATCTATGTATATTGTTTTCATATTGAATTATTTATTTGCCACTTCGTTCCTCGCAATGACATGTGAACACCTACTGTTTTTCAAAACTTTTATAGTGATTCTTAGTAAGGTAAACATCTCCGTTTTTTGTGAAAATAATCCGGTCTGCATTTCTGTTGCCGCAATTGTAGTTGACATCAGCTTCGAAATACTGATCATCTTTCGGCAGTCTGCCTTCCCGGTTGCTGAAATGATCCCCACCGATAGCTTTTCCCGGCAAAACCTCACAAAGATTTCCTTTTGAAGGATTCCAGCCCTGTTTTCTGGCTTCGTTTTTTGTGATATAATAATCCGGAAGCTGGTGATTTTTTTTTACATAGCCGATTACGGTTTTTTCCGCAGTAAGCATATCAATAGACTGCTGATATGAAGGACTATTGCCTGCAGAATCAACAGAAGTGCTGCCATATTCGATTTTAGGTTTATGGGCAGAAGTATCCTTTTTTTCAGAAGTGAAATGATTGTAGAGATTCATCACAAGCATTCCGAAAAGAAGTCCCAAAAGAGCAAAAAATGCAGGTCTCAATTTATTATTCATAATCAGTTGTAACTCATAATTTATTACTCAAAACCTAATCTCTCCATTCTTCAGGAATATCGCAAATCGGAATAGGATTTATTTTATGCTGGGCAGCCTTATTCATCCTGTCGAAAATTAAATAGACCTCTTTATCACGGCCTTCATAATCATCAGCTGTTTTAGTTCCGTATTCTTTCTGAATTTTTTCAAGCTCCGGATAAGTGGCCCCGATCTGGTCTTCATCAGTTCTTTCAGCATCCCAGAGCCCGTCTGTAGGAATAGCCTTCTGAATACTTTCGATAAGGCTTAATTCCTTTGCAAGTTCGTATATTTCTGTTTTATACAGATCGGCAATAGGAGACACATCTACACCTCCGTCACCATATTTGGTGTAAAATCCGATTCCGAAATCTTCTACTTTATTTCCGGTTCCGCACACCAAAAGCCCGTGAAGCTGTCCGAAATAATATAATGTCAGCATTCTGAAGCGTGATCTGGTATTGGCCAGCGCGAGGTTGTTACTCCATCTTCCTTCAACGTGATCATGTACGGTATCTTCAAAAGTTTCGAAAACAGGGGTCAGGTTTACTGTTTTGCCCTCAACATTCGGAAATCTCTTTTTAAGATCTTCGATATGATCCTGGGCACGGTTTACCTGGTCTTCCTTTTGACGAATGGGCATTTCAAGCAGCAAAACTTCAAGCCCGGTCATGGCACAAAGTGTTGAAACAACTCCTGAATCTACTCCTCCTGAAACTCCGATCACATATCCTTTTACATTGGCCTTGATCGCATAATCTTTTAGCCAGCTTACAATATGATCAATTACTTTTTGTGTCTGCATTGTTTATTGTTATTTTTTAATCTATTTCAAATTCTTTAGGATATTTTACAATCCCATGGATGTTTTTTAATCCATTTTCAACCAGTTCTATGGCCATTCCGTTTTCTTCGGGAATATCAAATGGAAATGAAATTCCAAAATTACTGCATTTTTTGTATCCAAACTTAGGATAATAGTTTTCATGACCAACTAAAATGACAGAATGATGTCCCAGTTCTTTGGCAATAAGGTGGCCGAAGATGATGAGCTGGGAACCGATTCCTTTATTTTGAAAATCAGGTTTTACAGAAACAGGTGCCAAAGCCAGGGAATCAAAAGACTCTGAACCGTTTTCAATAGTGATTTTTGTGAACAAAATATGCCCGACAATCTTATCGCCGATTTCTGCAACGATAGATAATTCCGGGATAAATGCCTCGGATTTCCGCAGTCTTTCCACCAGAAACTGTTCCTGATGGTCACTGTGATCCATATCTCTGAAAGCTTCTTCAATAAGGTGAAACACTTTCTGGCGGCCCTGGTTTTCTTCTTGTCTTATTGTCATGAGGTAAAATAATTTTCACGTTTTAATTCGTACCAGAAGCAAGTTCCGTCAGGTTCCACAAATTCCCCGGTCTTTTGAAAGCCTAATTTTTTTAAAATATGATTGGAACCTTCATTTTCGGAATGAGCGTGAGCGTAAATAGTTTGGGCATCAAGATCGTTAAACCCGAAATTGAGGGAAGCTTTTGCCGATTCCAGCGCATAACCTTTTCCCCAGAATTCGGGTAAAAAACGGTAGCCTAAATCATAAACATTTACATAGCCGTTAATTTCCTGGGTCAGTAACTTTAAACCGCTCCAGCCGATCAGGAGGCCACTTTCTTTTTCAATAACTGCAAGCCTGCCGACACCGTTGTCAGTATACTGCTGCTGAATCATTCTGATTACTTTTTCAGATTCTTTGATATCGGTTAAGGGAGCCAGGCCAATATATTTCATGACTTCCGGATCAGAATCAAGCAGGAACATGCGCTCAACATCTGTTTCTTTAAATTTTCTTAAGATTAATCTTTCTGTTTCCAGTTGCATCATTTGTATTTTAAGGTTCTGTCCCGAAAATGGTAACATCAGTGTTCATTCCTTTTTTAATATCGGTTTCTTTTATTTTATTTCCACCCACATTTAAGGTTTGCAGAGCTTCATTTCCGGAAATATCCAGCTGCTGTAGCTGATTGTGCTCAAGATTCAGGTGCTTTAAATTTTTCAGCTCCCTTACCTCAATAAACTTTAATTTATTTAAAGATAATGTTAATTGGTCAATTCTTGGAATCGTTTTCAGTGAAATTTTTTCAAGAAGGTTATTATCGAGATAAATTGAGGTAAGTTTTTTAAGATTTTCCCCGTTAAAAGTTGAAATTTTACAGCCCGTACATGAAAAAAATTCAAGCTGATCCAGATTTTTTACAGAGATCTCTGGAATATGATTGTCATCGGCCATTACCATCTTCACATTCTGAAATAAACCCAGGTCTTCCAAGGATGTGACTTCCTTTTTAACAATAAACAACCGGGTTAATTTTAAAGCTTCTTCTTTATCAATGAAACCGTTCTGATCAAGGTCATAATTTTCAAGGACTGCTTTTTCAAAATTTTTATCCCTGAATTTCAATGCCTGCCCATGGAAAAATATAAAAGCTGTGAAGGTGGAAAGGATGATAAATATTTTATTTTTCACCATTACATTGTGTTTAAATTCTTATGTTTGTAAACTTAAATTTCATGTAAAAATAATGAAGATTTTTAGAATTATTGTGCTTTCTTCCATTTTAGTTGCAGGGCTGAATTCGTGCAAAAAAGAAACTCAGAACCCATGGAAGGTTGAAGTTAAGACTCCGGCAGAAAAAGTAGAACTGACCGATATTTCCAAAGAATTTTATGATCAGAATATTCCGCTGGATCAGTTTAAAGCTAAATTTCCATGGTTCCAGGGAACGGTTTCTGATGAAGATTTCGGGAAAAGGAGAGTGGATGCCGGTGAAATCAAAATTTATAAAGAAGCGGTGGCTAAAATAGATCAGCAGAAGCTTCAGAACGAACTGCAGGATCTGTTTACCCACATTAAATACTACTTTCCTAAATTTAAAAGTCCCAAAGTGTATCTTTTTTCATCGGCTTTACAGATGATTCAGGACCCAATTTTTTATGACGAAAAAGGAAATCTTCTGTTTATAGATATGACCGGATTTATGGGCGATAAAAATCCTAATTATAAAGGTCTGGAACTGTATTTCCAGAAATCGATGAACCCTAATAATATTGTTCCCAAAGTGTCAAGAATGTTTGCCGAAAACATTGCTCCGTTTTCTACAGATCATCAGAAATTTATCGATATGTTGATGTACCAGGGGAAAATTATGATTCTTCAGGATGCCTTTTTACCGGATACCCCGGATTATCTGAAAATGAACTATACAAAGCAGCAATATGACTGGGCAGTTTCCAATGAAGGGAATGTCTGGAATTATTTTGTAGAAAACGACCTGATTTTCGGGTCCGATTCCAGGCTGCTGGAAAGGTTTATCACCCCTGGCCCGTTTTCTAAATTTTATACGGAAATAGATAACGAGTCTTCACCACAAATCGGTGTTTTTACAGGATGGCAGATCTGTAAATCTTATCTGAAGCAGAAGCCGGAAACCAAGCTGGTGGATTTCCTGAAATTGGAGGCAACCGTAATATTTAACCAGTCAGGGTATAAACCTGATGTAACAAAATAGGCTATTTTTCATACCAATAAGAGGTCTTTTGCAGTGCAGAAGATCTTTTTTTGTTTTCAAACCTGCAAATACAGCGTATTATATGGAAAATTCAATTATTATCCGGGATTTAAATTTTGGATTCACTCAGAATAAACCGATCCTGAAAAACGTAAACCTAACAGTTCCCAGGGGAAGCGTTTTTGGCTTTCTGGGAGCCAACGGTGCCGGAAAATCAACGACTATGAAGCTGTTACTGGGAAGTCTTCCCGATGATAACCATGCTGTTGAGATTTTTAATAAGAACCTGACACAGCTTTATCCTGAAGGGTTTCAGAAAATTGGCAGTCTGATAGACAGCCCTGCCTTTTATGATCATTTATCAGGCTGGGATAATCTCGTGATCCTTTCCAAACTGAGAAGTCTTCCTGATTCGGAATGTGAAAGGGTTTTGAAACTGGTAGATCTCTGGGACAGCCGGAAGATGAAGATGAAAAAATATTCCCTGGGAATGAAACAAAGGCTGGCCATTGCCATGACATTATTGGGAAGCCCGGAACTTTTAATCCTGGATGAGCCTGTCAACGGACTGGATCCAAACGGGATGCTCGAAATCCGCGAGCTGCTTCTTAAACTCAATAAAGAACAGGGAATTACTATCTTTATTTCAAGCCACCTGTTGCAGGAAGTGGAAAAAATGGTGACCCATCTGGCAATTATATCCAATGGAATGATCAAGTTTTCCGGAAGCGTGGAAGAATTGAACGCTCATTACCGGTACAACCATATGAGAATAGGATTGAACAAAGCCTCTCATTTTATCAGTACTATTCCTGAACATTATTCAGCCGTAATAATTGATGAAAATATGATCGAAGTAACGGTACAATCTAAAGAAGATATCATTAAGCTTACTAAAATGCTGGTCATGAATGAGGCCGAAGTTTTTGAGATAAAAAACAGTGCGGGACTGGAAGACTGGTTTATGGAAATAACAAAAAAATAATCGACACCAATGAAAAAAATGATAACATTAGTCAATACAGAATGGCTTAAAATAAAAGGCCTCGGATTGGTTTACCTGGCATTGACCTTAGGTGCTTTGATTCCGTTGTTAGGATTTGCCGGGCAGGTATTTAATCCGCAGTTTATTGCTTCAGAAGACCTTCCGTATTCCGTTTTTGAAAAATCAATAGTAGATAATTTTAAAGCTTTTGCTATTTTCTTTTTGTTGCTTTTTATTGTGATCGCGGCCAACAGAATAGCACAGATCGATCATAAAAACAATGGCTGGCAGCTTATGGAAACCCAGCCTATCAGTAAATTACAATTATATTTTTCAAAATATATTGTTTTACTGATTTTAAGTTTTTTATGCATTGCCTCTTATATAGGATTTAATATTCTTTTCTCATTACTGGATTATTACATTAACCCTAATGAAATAAAGCAGCTGACTTTTGACGGATTCTGGGTCCTGAAAACGTTCATAAGATTATGTGTGGCCATATTAGGCGTTGCAGCAGTGCAATTATGTATTTCAGTTGCGTTCCCGGGTTTTATCTGGGCTTTTCTTGTAGGAATTCTGGGACTCATCGTCAATATGTATTCTTTAATTTCAAAAAATGATTTTCCATACTGTCCTTACAATTCTCTGTATATTTTATGTAAATCTCCCAATATAAAGAACCTGAATCATTTCATTACCTACAGTGAATATTTAAGTATTTTCTGGGCACTAGCTTTCCTGATCGCAGGGTATTTCTGGTACAAAGGAAAAGGCTTTAAGACAGCATTTCTTAAAAATAAAAAACAAGTTGCTTTTTCATCCGTATTTCTGGTTGTGGCAGCAGGAATATTTTATCTTTTACAGAAACCCAAAGCTTATGAAAGTGAAGGCAAAGGGATTATTATTACCGGAAAACTGGATACCTCTCTTAAGGTAGATTCTGTGAAGATTTTCTCAAAAGATTTCCATAAAGAAATAGGAAGTGTACCAGTGAAAGGCGGATCATTTACATGGGAAACAAAAAAAGAAATCCCGTTCGATGAATACAGCCTTGAATTCGGAAATAAAAGAATTGACCTGGTGATGGGAAGTGGTGACAGATTTGATTTTGATATTCAGTACAATGCGGTGAAAATGAATTATTTTGTGAAATCAAACAGGTCTGCTGAACAGATCTATAAAAACCAGGAAGACAGCTTTGGATATGAATTTGATTACGCAGTTGATGAACAGAAATATAATGATGACCCGGCAAAATTCTATAGTTTGGCTCAATCTGACTGGGAAGACAGTATCGAAAGACTGGGAAATTATACAGATTCTGAAAATAATGCGCTTTCTGATGAATATAAAGCCTACAGGAAACAATTATTGGCAATACAGTATCTGAATGAAATTAATACTTACAGGAAAATGACTTCATTCGATGATCCGAAATTTGCTCCTCCTAAACAATTTTTAAATGAATTGAATGAAAAGATTAAAAATCCGACCATCCTGCTGAGTAAAAATGATGAATATATGAAATACAGGCTTGATCAAATGCTTACGGATAAAGACCGATTGGCTGGTAATCCTGACAGTCTTCTTTTTATCAAATTAAATGCTTTACCGGCTGGAATTAATAAAGACCGTTTGCTGACAAGGCATCTTGTGAAAAGTATGGAGCTGGAAACTGACAGTATTTCACGAAGCCAATTGTTTGAGAAGGAAATTAAAAGCTTACAAAACACCGATTATAAAAAACTGGTAACTTCCAGATTGGAGCAAATCACCATTTCTCAGAAAGGTGCTCCGTTTTCAGATCTGGATCTTGTAGATCATAAAGGAAATGCTTTTAAGCTGTCGAAGTACAGAGGAAAATATGTTATCATCGATTTATGGGCAACCTGGTGTGGGCCATGCAGGGAGATCCGGCCGATATTTGATACCAGAAGTAACCAATATGGACATTACAGTAATATTCAGTTTATCTCAATCAGCCTGGATGAAGATAAAACAAAATGGCTGAATTATTTAAAAACAAAACCGTCTAAGGTACCTCAGTACTGGCTGGCCGATGCTGCCCGGTTTATGAACAGCTATAAAATCCAGTCGATTCCGAGGTTTATCATTATAGACCCCGAAGGAAAAGTGTTTAATCTTAACAGCCCTTTTCCTGATGAAGATAATTTCGTAGAAATTTTAGATAAGCTCAAGAAGTATTAACTTTGTGAAAAATTTAAAATTGATATGCGAAAGACTCAGATAACGATAGACGTTGAATTAGATGAAAACCACATTCCTGAAAATATTACCTGGAATGCACAGGATGGAGGTGTTGAAAAAGAAGAAACTAAGGCAACGATGATTTCTGTTTGGGATGATAAAGCTATGGAAGCTTTGAGAATTGATCTTTGGACAAAGGAAATGCCGGTTGATCAGATGAAAATGTTTATTCATCAGATTTTGGTTTCTTTGGGAAATACTTACCAGAGAGCAACAGGAGAAGAAGATGTGGCACAATGGTTGGAGCAGATTGCAGAAGAATTTGCAGTGAAGTCTGCGATAAAAATGTAAATTATAAAATATGATGAATTTTAATACAAAAGTGATACACGGAGGGCAGCATCACGAGTCTGCTACAGGATCTGTAAATGTTCCGGTATTTTTAACCTCTACCTTTGCACAAAAAAGCCCTGGAGTGCATTCCGGTTATGAATATTCAAGAGCTGCTAATCCTACAAGACAGGCTCTGGAAGATTCCCTGGCAAGTATCGAAAACGGAGCCAGAGGCCTTGCTTTCGGATCGGGGCTTGCTGCAATCGACTGTGTTTTAAAATTATTAAATCCCGGTGATGAAGTAATTGCCGTAGATGATTTGTATGGAGGTACTTACAGAATGTTTACCAGGCTTTTTGAAAAATATCAGTTGAAGTTTACTTTCGTGAACTTTGATGATGTTTCTAAAATTGCTGAGGTGATCACTGATCAAACAAAGCTGATCTGGGTAGAAACCCCTACCAATCCTCTGATGAAGCTGGTAGATATCAAAGCTGTGGTTGAGATTGCAAAAGGAAAAGATATTCTGGTAGCGGTTGACAATACATTTGCAACACCTTATATCCAAAGACCAATTGATCTTGGGGCTGATATTGTGATGCATTCGGCTACGAAATATTTAGGCGGACATTCAGATGTTATTGCCGGAGCTCTTATCGCAAAAGATGCGGAATTAGGAGAAAAATTACACTTCATTCAGTTTGCAAGCGGTGGGATTTTAGGACCTCACGACTCTTATCTTGTATTGAGAGGAATTAAAACCCTGGCGTTGAGAATGCAGAGACACTCTGATAACGGATTAGAAGTGGCAAAATATCTTGAAACCCATCCTGCTGTGGATAAAGTAATTTATCCGGGATTGGAATCCCATCCACAATATGAATTGGCAAAATCCCAGATGAAAGAATCTGGCGGAATGGTTTCTTTTACTTTCAAATCCGGTAAAAAAGAAGATGCAATCAAATTTTTGGAAAAGGTGAAAGTGTTCACTCTGGCTGAATCTCTGGGAGGTGTGGAATCTTTGGCCAACCACCCTGCTTTAATGACTCATGCGTCTATTCCTGCTGAAAAACGTGCCGAATTGGGTATTACCGATGATTTGGTCCGATTAAGCGTTGGAATTGAAGATAAAGAAGATCTTATCGCTGATTTAGAAAGAGCTTTTTCTTAAAAACGGTTAAAAATAAAATATAATGAGAAAGATTCGATTTTTATTAATCCTAGGCCTTTTTAGCCAGATTTCATATGCTCAGGTTAAACCTACTGATGATCTTTATAAAACAGCTAAAAAACTGGATAGTCTGATATTCGATATAGGATTTAACAAATGTGATCTTTCTCATTATAATTCCATCGTCAGCAATGACCTTGAATTTTATCATGATAAAGGTGGGATTACTGATGGAAAGGAAGCATTTATAGCATCCATTAAAAATAATATCTGCGGTGGACCAAACAAAGTAAAGCGTGAGCTTATTCCCGGTAGCATGAAGGTTTATCCCCTGTACAATAAGGATAAATTATATGCTTTTATACAGGAAGGAGTACATGAATTCTTTGAATTTTATGGTGGGAAATGGCATAAAGGAAGCCGTGCAAAATTTACCATTTTGTGGATGTCAGAAGATAACCAGTGGAAAATGAAGCGTGTTTTAAGCTACGATCATCAATAAAATTTCCATTTCATGAAAAATACAAGGAAAGCGACTATCGAAGACATTTCGCAATTATCAGAATTGTTTGACCAATACAGGGTTTTTTATCATAAAAATTCAGATATTCCAGCTGCAGAACATTTTTTAAAAGAAAGAATTGAAAATAAAGATTCCGAAATTTTTGTTGCTGAAAATAATAGCCGGTTAGTAGGATTTGTTCAGCTGTATCCTATATTTTCTTCAACAAGAATGCAAAGGTACTGGCTGCTGAATGATCTCTACGTCAATGAAAACCACAGAGGAAAAGGGTATTCCAAAGAACTGATCGAAGAGGCCAAAGAAATCTGCAGATCATCCAATGCCTGCGGAGTTTTACTGGAAACAGGAAAGAGCAATGATGTAGGAAACCGATTATATCCATCTGCTGGTTTCAAATTATATGATTCCGTAAACTTCTATGAATGGACAAACCCGGAACAATCATAAGCAATAATTAATGAACAGCTAGTAATCACAACTACAATTGATTGGCTTCCATTATTCACAACTTATCACTCATAATTCATCACTCATAACTATATTAACATGTCAGATTTTCAAAAATACATACAAAGATATTTAGACCAGATTCCTTCTGAAAATTGGATAGAGGAAATGAAAAAAACCGGAGATAAAACAACGGATATTTATTCTAAGCTTACAGAAGAACAATCTCATTTTGCTTATGCAGAAGGAAAATGGACTTTGAAAGAACTGCTTTTACACCTTTCTGATACAGAAAGGGTATTCCAATACCGTATTTTAGCTTTTGCAAGAGGCGAACAGGCAGAATTGCCGGGTTTTGATGAAAACGGATATGCTGAGCAGTCTTTTGCTAATGAAAGAAGCTTAGAATCTTTATTGGAAGAATATAAGCTGGTAAGAAAATCCTCTCAGATTTTAGTGGAAAACCTTAACCCCAAAGCTTTACATAATACAGGAAAAGCCAATGGGAATGAAATTTCCGTAGAAACCATCGGAAAACTGATTGTAGGGCATAATTATCATCATTTGAATATTATAGAGGAAAGATATTTGCCGGGGTTGCAGGATGTTCAATAGGAACGGGCTTTAGCCCGTTTTAAATATTCTGGATTTTCAAAAAAGGCTTTAGCCAAAACTTAGGTTGGAAATTCCTATTTTTGATAAAAAACACAATGTCCTTTATCAAAATTTATATTCATATTGTATTTTCTACAAAAAATAGGATCCCACATTTTAATACATTTGACCTGAGAATCAAAGTCTGGAAACATATAAAAGAAAATGCTTCAGAAAAAGGTGTTTTTTTAGATATGGTAAATGGTTATACAGATCACTGTCATTGTTTGCTGTCTTTAGGCTCTGGCCAAAATATTGAAAAAATTGTCCAATTAATAAAAGGAGAGTCTTCTTATTGGATTAATAAAAACCAGCTAACAAAAGAAAAATTCTTCTGGCAGGATGAATACATTGCAGTTTCAGTCTCAGAGTCAAAGATTGATTCAGTCAGAAACTATATTAAAAATCAGGAAAGGAACCATCAGAAAAAGACTTTTATGGAAGAATATCAGGAATTTATTGAGAAATACAATCTAAAATAAATTTTGGCTAAAGCCGGAAGGTTTATTTTTTGCAGGTGGGCTAAAGCCCACCCCTATTGAATAAGTAAAAACAATAAAATTCTGCGTTGTAAATATCAAAAGTAAAGGTGGACACCAACAACAATTTCTATTCAATAGAACGGGCTTTAGCCCGTTTCTAAAATGTAATCTTCTCAATTGGCTTTAGCCGAAACCTAATGAAAAATCCTTATTTTTGACAGGCAAAATAGCTGTTATTTTAGCTTTTTCCCTGCCTGTAAAAAAATTAAAATGGAAAACATTATCAATATATTAAAATCCGGCGGAACCATTCTTTATCCTACAGATACCATCTGGGGAATAGGGTGTGATGCCACCAATATAGAAGCAGTCAATAAAATCTTTGACATTAAAAAACGGGAGAAAAACAAATCGATGATTATCCTGGTAGAATCTGAAAAGAGGCTGCAGGATCTGGTAGATGTTCCGGAAATGGCGTGGGAGATTATTGACCTGAGTGAAAAACCGGTAACGATTGTTTATGAAAATCCAAGAGGGCTTCCTAAGGAATTACTTGCTGAAGACGGAAGTATCGGGATCAGACTGGTGAAGAATGATTTCTGTAAAAAGCTGATCACAAAACTGAATAAGCCACTGGTATCTACTTCAGCCAATTTCAGTGGGGATAAAAGTCCGCTTAAATTTTCCGACATTTCTCCTGAAATGATAAAGTTGGTAGATTATGCCGTGGAAGAAGACCGCGAGAAAGTTTCAAAATATTCAGGTTCCTCTGTCATCAAAATATGGAGTGACAACAGAATAAAAGTTCTTCGGGAATAAAAAACAAGATTTTAATTATCTTTGCAAAATCATTTAACCATTAAGAAATAAAGGATGTTGAGCGATCCACTTAATACACTTCATTTCTTAATGGTTTTACATTAAATAATAAATATGTTCATCAATCTTAATCAGAATAAAAATCTAAAGCTTTTCAAAATAATCTCGGAGGTGGCAGCCAGGAATAATCAGTCGGTGTATATTGTTGGTGGCTATGTTCGGGATCTGCTGATGAAGAGAAAAGCTTCTACGGATATTGATTTTGTGACTGAACAAAGCGGGATAGAACTCGCCCGGAATGTTGCTCTGGAAATTGATCCTGAATTAAAGGTTTCTGTCTTCAAAACGTATGGCACGGCAATGGTCAGGTATAAAGATCTGGAACTTGAATTTGTGGGCGCCAGAAAAGAAAGCTATAATGAAAACAGCAGAAAGCCGGATGTAGAAGGTGGAACCCTTGAAGATGATCAGAAAAGAAGAGATTTTACCATCAATGCGATGGCGATTTCTTTGAATAAAGATAATTTCGGAGAACTGATTGATCCGTTTAATGGAGTTGAAGATCTGGAAAATAAGATCTTAAGAACTCCTTTAGAACCTGCCCAGACGTATTCTGATGATCCGCTGAGAATGATGAGAGCTATTCGTTTTGCATCAACTCTGCAATTTACGATAGAAGACAATTCATTGGCAGCGATTAAGCAGGAAGCAGAAAGAATCAAGATTGTTTCTATGGAAAGGGTAATGGTGGAATTTAACAAGATCATGCTTTCCGGAAAGCCATCAACAGGCTTAAAACTGATGGAGGAAACCGGGCTGATGAAACTGATTATTCCGGAGCTGATAGAGCTGAAAGGCGTAGAGGAAGTCGAAGGGCAAACCCATAAAGATAATTTTTATCATACTCTGGAAGTAGTAGATAATATCTCGGGAAATACAGATGATCTCTGGTTGCGCTGGTCTGCATTGCTTCACGATATCGGAAAGGCTCCCACAAAAAAATTCGTTGAAGGAACAGGCTGGACTTTTCACGGACATGAATTTTTAGGCTCAAAAATGGTGAAATCTTTATTCCAGAGACTGAAATTACCCTTAGGAAACGATATGAAATATGTGCAGAAAATGGTTAAGCTTTCATCTCGTCCTATTGCTTTGATTACCGATGATGCTTCAGATTCTGCTTTGAGAAGATTGTTATTTGATGCCGGGGAAAACCTTGAAGACCTGTTTACACTCTGTAAAGCTGATATTACCACCAAGAATGCCAGAAAGCAGGAAAAATTCATCAGAAATTTTGAATATGTTGCGGTAAAAATAAAAGAAGTTGAAGAAAAAGATCAGGTAAGAAATTTCCAGCCGCCAATTTCAGGTGAAGAAATCATGGTGATGTTTGATCTTAAACCGGGCCGTGAAATCGGTATCTTAAAAGAAAAGGTAAAAGAAGCTATTCTGGAAGGCGAAATCCTTAACGATCATGAGGAAGCTAAGAAATTTGTGATCGTTGAAGCTGAAAAACTGGGCTTGAAAATCTAGATATAGATTCAAAATATGAATAAAAAACGGGTTCCCAAAGTTAATTTGGGAGCTCATTTTTTTATTAGGATTGAAATGAAATCCGGGCGGCTTCGAAGAAGCCGCCCGGAGCACAAATGATGAAAAAATTAAAATTTTATACGCTTGATGCGCATTCTTAGTTTTTATAGAATCCGCTTGTTCCGATTCCTGTAGTAAAAGATTTTAACAATGAACCGTTATTGGCACTGTAAACATTTACTTTACTGTCTGCTGTAAAGCTTGCATCAGAAGCATAAATTCTACTGTCAATCACATTGAATCCGTAAAGATTTCCCGGTGTGGTAACGATCGGAGCAGAAGGAAGGGTAGAATCTATGTTCATTGAATAGATTTTATTTCCGTTATCTGAGAAATAGAATTTATTTCCATCAGCTCTTAGCTTTTGTACCTGTGGAATTCCGGTGATTGTTGCTGTCGTAAAAGTCCCGGTTGATGGATTGATTTTATAGATATATGAGTTGGTGTTACTGGATGCAAGTACATAAGCACTTCCGTTGTATGAAATCAGGTCTCTGATGATTCCGTTGCTTGGTAAAGTAACGGTTTTATCCACTGTGTTAGTAGATGGCTTTACAATCGTAATTGTGTATCCTGTCGGTAATTCGTTATAAGGCGGAGTGGTCTCATACGTTATACCATCGGTTTGTACGATAATATTTCCACCGGCCTCTACTACTTTTTCTGCTGATCTGTCAAAATTGATACTCTTTACAAAAGAATTATTATTATTGTAAACATTCAGCTTCATTACGTCGAAAAAATTATTATTGGTTACATAATACTGATTTCCGGAAAATGCAATATATCTCGGGCTATTAAGATTGGCGGTTACCGTAGCTTGTTTCTTAAAAGAATAACGGTTGACAATGTCAATTTTATTGGGAACATTAGACACCAGATAAGCATTGTCTCCGTTAAAACCGATGGTTTGTAAGACATTCCCCAGTATTTCATTACTGTTATTTCTGGCGTAAATCTTATTGTCAAGAGTTCCCAGGTCATAACTGATAAACGAAACCTCTGATGTAGGTGTTGAAAATCCACCTTCATTTACGATGAATATTCCGTTTTCATAAGTCCCTTTTGAAGGTTGAATCATATCATCATCGTTGCTACAGGCAACATTAAAAAGTAAAGCCGAAGCAAATACAAGAGATAAAATTTTTCTCATTTTCATTACTATATTTATTTTAAAAATTGATATTCAGGTTGATGCTGTAATTTCTTTTGGGCATTGGATAATAAGCCACAGTCTGATAAATCTGATTAAAAATATTATTAACCTTGATACCTACAGTATAATTCTTAAGAATGGTTGCAGACAGCCCGGCATTCATTACAAAATAAGGGTCCAGAGCATCATTTCTTTTTTCATTGGTATCGGTATAGGTGAGCCCGTTAAACATTCCCTGCACGTATAATCTCATAAAATCATACTGATAGTCGATATTTCCGAAAAATTTGTGATAAGGGACATACATCAGCTGTTTTTGGAGCTCAAGATTGGTAGACCGGGTATAAGAATATCCTAAATTAGCCTTTAAACCATGCTTTCCAAACTTTTTATAATATTCAATCTGGGATTCCAGCCCATAAGATTCCACTTCATAGGTATTGGTCGCCTGGTAATATCCTGAAGAAGAAGGTAACCAGGTGATCATATCACGGATTTTCATGTAATACGGAGTTACCGAAAGTTTGATGTCAGCAATTTTAAACTGATTTCTCAATTCAAACTGATAAGAAGTTTCCGGTTTTAAATTAATATTTCCTCCCGGCTGCCAGTACAGGTCATTAAAAGATGGAAAACGGAAATTTCTTGATACATTGAGATCAGCCGTATACCATTTTAAGGCATTCCATTTTCCTGAAAAAGAAAATAGCAGGGGCGAACTGATATCCTCAACAAAATCTTTTTTCACACCACCTTCAAAACGTAAATCTTTCGTAGCAAAATAACGCACCACTCCGGAAACAGATCCTACATTTCTGCTTACATCTCCGATTCCTGACTGATAACCTTCTCCTTTATTGACCTGGAATTCAGTGATGAGGTTAATGTTCCATTTCGGGCTTAAAAAATAATTGAAGTCATTTTTTAAAATATAATTTTTCCCCGTTCCGCCACTGGTTTTGGGCTCATTGATATTTCCGTAATACTGAAAGTTTTCTTCTGTATAAGCTGCTTTAAATGAATTGTTGAATTTTGCGTTATTCCAGTCCCAGGAAATCAGGCTGCGTATATTCTGGGTTTCATATTTTGTTCTTGTCTGGCTGTCGAAAAAAACAGGATAATGTTGATTTCCGTTAAAAAGCTCAGAAATCCATGAAATTTGCTGGTGTGGGGCAATTTTATAAGCAGCTGCAAAATTGAAATTCGTATTTGAATACTTTCCGTTACGGTTGATATAATTCTGGGATTCCTTTACTTCATAATCATTTTCACTGATCGCATGATTCCCCGAAAATTTAAAGCTCAGTTGATCATTGCTGTAAGAAGCTCTTGCAAAATTATTATAAGTATTAAATGATGCAGCTTCTGAAAACAAAGAAGCATGAAATCCGCTGTTGAAATCCAGATTATTGTTTAAATGGATACTTCCCCCGATAGCTCCGCTTCCGTAAACGACACTTCCGCCACCAGCTTTTATATCAAGCTGGTCATAACCGAATAATGGGATATTATTAACATCGCCCTGTCCGAGGAAATTTGAATTGATACTGATCCCATTCCATACAAAAGCGGTCTGTTGGGCGGTCGTTCCTCTGAAAGAAGGGGAAGATACGGCCCCACGCCCGTTTTCCTTAATATAAACGTTGGATTGGAAACGTAAAAGTTCTGAAAGGTTGGTCGAATTTTTCTCAACATCCTGAGGCGTGATGGTAGTCACCTTGTGAAAAAGTTTAACCTTGTTCATCTGGTTGTCAAAAATATAAACCGTATCAATGGTCTTCTCCTGTCCGAAACAAAGAAAATAACTGTATGACGATAAAAAAAGGACTAAAGATCTTTTCATTACTATTTTACTTTTCCTCCGAAAGCAATATATTTTTTTAATTTTAATTCTGGCAGGTCTCCTGACTTTCACTTTTCCATACCTTCCCGTTTTCACAGTGGTTTATTATGGAATTTTTTATTGTGGTCTACAGTTGCGGGGACAGTTTGGGAGTCACACCCAATTCCCTTTTCATTTCAATAGATTGAAAACCAAAATTTTTGCAAATATAAGTTTTTAAAAAGAATAGACAATTTTATTTGTAAAATGCCAGAAAGCTGAAAATCAAAAAAGAAAATTCGTCCTTCAGCCCTTTGGCCTTATTGGTGATTATAGAAAAGTAGCATCAAAATAAAACGGAAGCAGATCTTTAATGGCGTGTACTTTGACAACTTCATCATTCATGCTTGAAAAATAAAGATCAATATTTTCATTTTGCTTGGTCTCATATTCCATTAAGCTCTGTCTGCAGGCTCCACAAGGAGGGATGGGCGGATTCTTTTCATGGAATTCTTTTGGGCCGCCTACTACAAAGATCTTTTTAATTTTCTGATCCGGAAAATTAGCAGCTACCCAGAATAAAGTTGTTCTTTCAGCACAAAGTCCTGACGGGAAAGCCGCATTCTCCTGATTGTTTCCGGAAAATATTTCTCCGTTTTCCAAAAGAACAGAGCAGCCTACCAAAAACTGGGAATAAGGAGCATATGCGTTTTCCCTGGCCTGTTTGGCCCTGTCGAGAAGTTTTTTCTCAATATCGTTTAATTCACTGCTATTTTTAAAATATTCGTAATCGATCTGTATGTCTTTTTTCATATATTGTGAAACTAAAAAAGGGGGATAAAATTAGTTCTTTTTAATAACGTGGACAACTCTATTTATTCTTCACAGTTTTAATTTCAAAATTCAATTCGGAAATGTTATATACTTCAATAAAATTCAGAAACGTTGAGCTGAAAAACAGATGGGTAATGTCCCCGATGTGTATGTATTCATGTGAAAACGGAATGGCAAATGATTTCCATTTCGTGCATTACGGAAGCAGATCGCAGGGCGGAACCGGTTTAATTATGGTGGAAGCAACAGGAGTAGAGCCCCGCGGAAGAATTACCAATCACTGTATGGGAATCTGGAATGATGAGCAGGCAGGAAAACTTCAGAAAATTGTTGAATTTATCCATTTAAACTCGGAAAGCAAAATTGGAATACAACTTGCCCATGCAGGAAGGAAAGGTTCTACATGGAATAATATCCAGATTCCGGTTGAAGAAGGATGGGAAACAGTAGCGCCAAGCCCGGTTCCTTATCATCCTACGGAAAGGATCCCTCACGTGCTGACTGTTGAAGAAATTAAAGATCAGGTGCAAAACTTTAAAAAAGCAGCGAAACGGGCCGTTAAAGCAGGCTTTGATGTGATTGAAATTCATGGCGCGCATGGTTATCTGGTTCATCAGTTTTTATCGCCTTTATCCAATATCAGGACTGATGAATATGGCGGAAGCTTTGAAAACAGAATCAGGTTTTTACTTGAAATTGTGGATGCGGTGAATGAAGAACTTAATGAAAATGTAGCCTTATTCGTAAGAATTTCAGGAACGGAATATGCAGAAAATGGCTGGAGTATTGAAGATAGCGTGGATCTGGCAAAAGAGCTGAAAAAACATGGAGTTGATTTGGTGGATGTTTCCAGTGGCGGAAATATACATGGAGCAAAAATTCCTGTTTTTGATGGTTATCAGGTTCCTTTTTCTTCAAAAGTAAAGAATGAAGCTGAAGTGAAAACCGGAGCGGTAGGATTGATTACAAAAATTGAACAGGCTGAGGAAATCCTGCAAAAAGGCGATGCCGATCTGATATTTATAGCCCGGGAGATTTTAAGAAACCCGTATATTGCAGTACAGGGCTCATTTGAAATGAAAGAAGACTGTTTTTTTCCACATCAGTATCTAAGAGCGAAAATTTCTTCTTAATTTTATCAACCCGATTTAAATAAAAAATAAAAGAAATGAAGATCGAAGACTTTATGTTACCATGCCCAAGCAAAAAGTTCTTAGGAATAGAATGCTTTGGCTGTGGTGCTCAAAGAGCGATTGTAATGGTCTTTGAAGGGCGGTTCTCTGAAGCGTTCCATATGTTTCCTGCGGTATATACCTTATTGCTTTTTTTATTTACGGTAGGACTCAACTTTATTGACAGAAAAAGAAATTACGGGAATGCAATTATTTTTTTAGCCGTTATTAATTCGGTTATAATGGTAATTGCTTACTTTTACAAACATTTTTTTATCTACATATAATTTAACACAAACATTAAAATTATAAACTATGAATCAACAAAAATTACCTAACGCTACAGCTGTACTTGTTTTGGGAATAGTATCGATTATCGGATGTTGTTGCTACGGGATCGTAGGACTTATTACAGGGATCATCGGATTATCCCTTTACAAAAAAGATAACGCCTTATATCAGCAAAACCCTGATCTTTATTCGGATTACAGCAATTTAAGCACCGGTAGAATATTATGTATCATCGGTATCATTCTGAGCTCATTAAACCTTTTGGCTAATATTGTAATGATTGCAATGTTTGGTTGGGAAGGGATGTCAGATCCTCAGATGATCCAGGAAAGAATGAGAGAAATTATGGGACAGTAATTAAACGTACTATAAAAACAGAAAGGCCGCAATTTGCGGCCTTTCTTATATTTAAATTTTCATTTACTTAACAATAAATTTCAAAGTAGATTGATCCAGTTTCAGAAGATAAATTCCCTGCTCTAAACTTTTAATTCTGATTGAATTTCTGCTGTTTTTGAAAGGCTGATCAACAGTCTGCATTACCTTCCCCTGAAGGTTATAAATTTCAGCTTTCTGAATATTTTTTGTATCTCCTTTTACAAAAATCTCCTGGTTGGAAATAGGATTCGGATACACTTGTAAAGTTTCAGCCTCAATTTTTAATTCAGAAGAAACAGTATTGCTTTGTTTTGCCGTTCCCGAATAACAAGCCCAACTTAAGTTATCAATTGCAACTCTGTTGCTTGCTGAATTATTATCAAGGGTTACAGTTACATTTCCTGAAACATTAATGTTGTTGATGGTCGTTGTAGTAGCCGTAGTGCTGTAAGGAATAGTTCCTACCTGCGTGCCGTTTACCAGAACATTAAAAGTTCCGTTGCTTCCGCTGAATTTCAGCTGAGTAGTTACCGTTAAAGATCCGATACCATTGGCAGAGCTGCTTGATTTTAAAGAACCATCTCTTACCGTTATGGCCTTATTCGAAATGGTCTGGTCAGTTCTTGCATCTGTTGCAGTCCATGTAATTCCGCCATTAGTCCATGTTCTTGTAGAATAGCTTGATGAAGTTCCCGTCGGAATGGTTTCAAAAGTTTCGTTCACACAGTTGGTTGGAGGAGTAGTCGTTCCTGAATCTGTTGTTGCAGAAACCGTAGAGCTGTTGGATGAAGAATTTCCTGCAGCATCCTTTGCTACCACATAGAAAGTATAAGATGTAGAAGCACTTAATGCTGTAATCGTTGCTGAAGTAGAACTTACCGTAGTTTTCAGGCTTCCGTTCATATAAACAGCATAGGAAGAAACACCTACGTTGTCTGTTGATGCATTCCATGAAAGAGAAACGCTGCTCGATGTTTTTCCTGAAACCGTAAGGCCTGTCACTGTTGTCGGAGACTGAGTATCGTTAGAAGGTTGTTGTGATCCCCAGATCTGATCAACATAACTCGGGTTATCAATAAATGGATTTCTGTTTCCCTGGAAGGTATAAGATGCATTGTTTCTCAGGATTTCCGTCTGAGAAACCGGATCCTGATTATGCCATGCCAGTAATACATTCAGTTCCCATGTCTGTAGTCCCGGGAAGGTCGAGCTTCCCAGCATATTTCCGGAAGAGAAAGTAGATAATTTACTTTGATAGCGCGTTACAAAATAAAAGATCATACGGGCAACATCTCCTTTAAATTCATCAATCGGCTCAAAAACAGTCCCTGAATATCCTGAAGATACAGAATTTCCTAATTTGGAACCGTTCTGGGAAGTGAAAGTAGCTGTTCCTACTTTTCCGAACGGATAATTAGATCTCATCCCGTTTACTTTTCCATCGGTAGCCCTGATAAAATGAATATCGGAAACCATTGGAGCAGCCTCACTGAATAAACTCTGGGGAACAATGTGTTCACGGTTATAGCAGTTTCCTTCTACTGAATAAGTTCCACATTGATTGGTTCCGGGAGTGTATTTATAAGGATCGGTTCCGGAAGGCTTTTCAGAATAGATATCCATAATAGATCCGTCATTTTCATAGGTTTTATCAATATCTGTAGTTTTATAGCCGGTCCATAAACCGCTATAGCCCTTATCCTGATGTCCACTGGTGATAATCGAGCTTAACTCGGTTTTCAGTGATGCTCCCGTTAAACCGTTAGCAGATGAATAATATCCTGCAGGCGCCTGTGCGTGGACAAGGCCGGCCCATGCAAGAAATAAGATAATTTTTTTCATATAATATAATTTTTCCGTAAGAATACTACATTTTTATGAATAAGAAATGACTTTATTGTTAATTTTAATAGGTTTTGCATTGAATTTTGATTAATATGACTATCATTATTAATGAATAGACTCTGAAGTCATAATAGATCTTATGATTACTTTTTCTTTAATAAAAAAATAAAGTCAACACAAAACCTGTGTTGACTTTATCTATAATGATTGATTTAAATCGTATTATTTTCTCTGTGGCGGATAATTTTTCATAATCTCAGCCATGATCTCAGGAATTTGTCTTTGTTTAGCTTTTGGAGAATCCACGGAAATTCCGCTTCCGATTCCCTGCCAAACCAGTTTATTGGTTTTTGTATCGATAAGGTCAACAATTAATGCACCTTCATTATAATTGCTGGTCCAGGTTCTGCTCATTCCCACACCCCAACCGAAAGGACCACCCCAACCATACATTCCGTAAGGAGAATTGTTGGTAATATCTGTTATTTTTTTATGATTGGCTTTTACGTTGACAATTAAATCAGGATTTTCTCCCGATGAAAGACCCTTGGTTTGTAGTTGTTTTGACAATTCATTTAAAACTCTGTCTTTATCAATATCATTCAGCTTCAGATCATCAATTCTTATTTTATAGGTTTTATAAGAAGGGAAACTTGCTGTTTCTGCATAATCTGAACGTACCTGGAAAGGACTACAGGAAGTTAAACCCAAAGTAGCCGAGGCTAACAAAATAAAAATATATTTTTTCATTTTATTTATTTTTTTTATCGTTTTTAATGAATGTATCAGTCTTTTTATCATACCCGTAAGGACAATGCCTGCAGCCGCTTTTACAGCAATATCCTCTTTTCAGATGGAACTTTTCTGTAAAAACTTTGTACCCCTGTTCATTATAGTAAAAGTCTTCACCTTCTTTGATGTCATAATGGGCCATAAGTTAAATCTCTAAGTCAAAAAACTTTATATTTGTTATTATGATAATTGTATGCCAAAAGCCATTAAAAAAATTAAAAATTAACGGTATTGCTCTTTTTCCCTTTATCTTCATTAGGAAACCCGAAGATAAGGAAAATAAAACACTTATCAATCACGAAAAAATTCATTTGAGACAGCAATTTGAATTGTTGATTATTCTCTTTTATATTTTATATGTTGCAGAATATTATTATTGGTTTTTTAAACTGAAAAACGGCTACCAGGCTTATAAACGGATTTCATTTGAAAGAGAAGCCTACGCAAATGAGCATGATCTGACCTATCTTGAAAAAAGGCAATTTTGGAGCTTCCGGAAATATCTGTAGAAGTTATGAGATATGAATGATGAGTTTTTTCTGTGTAATCGGAATTACCTCTTTTTTGAAGGATGGATTTTGAAACAAGAAAGATGGTAGTTAAATAAAAACAAATTTTAATACTCATGCACTGTAAAATTTGAAAAGCGTTATTTTTGTTGCATTAAAACTTTTAATCTTTGAGCTAAATTAAAGTTGAAAATGCTGTTAAAACTTCCAACAGAAACGATTTCCATTCAGGAAATTCCAATTCATAAAAATGTAAAGCTTTTTATGAAAAGAGAAGACCTCATTCATCCTCAGATTTCAGGGAATAAATATTGGAAACTGTTTTATAACATCAATCATTATTTAGAAAGAAATCCTGAAAACCCGTTTGTCATCACTTTTGGCGGAGCATTTTCAAATCATATCTCAGCAGTTTCTGCTGTGGGAAAGCTATCGGGAATTCCAACCCTGGGGCTCATAAGAGGCGAAGAGCTACAGGATAAATGGCGGGATAACCCCACATTACTTTTTGCTAAAAGAAACGGGATGAATTTAAAATTTATTACCCGTGAAGAGTACCGCAATAAAGAAAAGTTAGCTGAATTTTTGACCCACGAATTTCCGGATGCATTGATTATTCCGGAAGGGGGAACCAACCAGGAAGCTGTAGAAGGCGTGAAAATGATGCTGAACAACAAAACAAAAGATTTTGATTATCTTTGCACCGCAGTAGGAACCGGAGGAACAGTTGCCGGGATTTCCAGATTTTGTGAAGATAATCAGAAAGTTATAGGTTTTAAAGCGGTTGATGATTCTTCCCTGGAAAATAAAATCAGAGAATTAACCTTAAAGAAAAATTTTGATCTAATAGATTCAGGTTTTGGAGGTTATGGTAAAATAAAAGATGAAAACATCCGTTTTATCAATGATTTTAAAGAGAGTTACGGTATTCCGCTGGAGCCGGTATATACGGGAAAGATGATGCAGAAAGTGACAGAGCTTATTGATGAAGGATATTTTCCTGAAAACAGCAGAATTTTGTGCTTTCACACAGGAGGATTGCAGGGGATAGAAGGAGCAAATCTGCTTTTAGAAAAACAAAACAGAAAATTAATTATATAAGTAAATATTGAAAAACATGAAAAGACTTTTCTTACTCATAAGCCTTTTAGTTTTATCAAAATTCTCAGCCCAGACCTGGGCTACTGAAGACCAATACATTCAGAAATTTGCCCAATACGCAGTAGAAGAGATGGAAAAATATAAAATTCCGGCTTCTATTACTCTTGCCCAGGGACTTTTAGAGACGGGTGGCGGGCAAAGCAGATTGGCTCAGGAAGGCAAGAATCACTTCGGAATTAAATGTAAAGAAGACTGGACCGGCAGAACCATGAAACATACTGATGATGCTCCTAATGAGTGTTTCCGTGTGTATGATGATCCAAGACAGTCTTATGAAGACCATTCCATATTTTTATCAACAAGAAAATATTATACGGGTCTTTTCAATCTTGATATGAAAGATTATAAAGCGTGGGCATATGGACTAAAAAAAGCAGGATATGCAACCAATCCGCGGTATGCTTCCATTCTGATCGGTAAAATTGAAAGATATAAATTATACGAATTCGATAACGTGAATTCTAAAGAAGTGCTGTATGCAGTTCTTAAAATGTATCCTGACTTAAAAGACGACAGGGCTTTTATGGCGCAAATGAACCCTTCCAAAGTAACCCAAAAAGAAAAGATTACTGTCACTGTTCCTTATAAGCAGACCTCTTATGCTCAACAGCAGAAAAGAGTAGAAAGAATCAAAACAAAAGCTGAAATTCTCAATTCCATACTGGTGAAAAATCATCCGAATGAAGGTTTGAAATATATCGTAATTCCTGAAGATACCAACGTGAAATTCATTGCAAACAAATTCAAAATCAGTGAAAGCAAGCTGATGAAATGGAATGAGCTGGAAAGTGAAGTTTTACAGAAAAACGATATTATTTTCCTTGAATCTAAAAATTCCGCCGGAAATACAGCAACCTATAAAGCTGAAAGTGGGGAAGATATGCATGATATCGCCCAGAAATTCGGGATTAAATTAAATAAATTGTACGCCAAAAACAGAATGGATGAAGGGCAACAGCCTTCCAACGGACAATTGATTTACCTGATCGACAAAAAGCCAAGAAATTAATTTATAGTTTAACGGCTGGGAGTTGAGAGTTGAAAATATGTTCAGCTCTCAACTCTTAACTTTTAACACTCAACCGACCATATGAAATATCAAAGAAGTTCAGCTTTATTCGATGAAGCTTACCAATACATTCCGGGAGGAGTTAATTCTCCGGTACGTGCGTTTAAATCAGTAGGAGGTGTTCCTGTTTTTATGAAGTCTGCCAAAGGGGCTTACCTTACCGATGCTGATGACAATACTTATATTGACTACATCAATTCGTGGGGGCCTGCAATTCTGGGCCATACACATCCGGAAGTTTTGGAAGAATTGAAAATTCAGGCGGAAAAAGGTTTTTCTTTCGGAGCTCCGACAGAGCTGGAAACTGAAATTGCAAAATTCATTATAGAAAATGTTCCGAATATTGATCAGATCAGGATGGTTTCTTCAGGTACTGAAGCATGTATGAGTGCCGTAAGATTGGCAAGAGGATATACCGGAAGAGATAAGATCATCAAATTTGAAGGCTGTTATCACGGGCACTCCGATTCTTTTTTAATTAAAGCGGGAAGTGGTGCTGCAACATTTGGAAATCCAAATTCTCCGGGAGTTACCCAGGGAACTGCGAAAGATACTTTATTAGCCCGTTATAATGATATGGAGCAGGTTGAAGATTTGTTCCGTCATAATCAGGGTGAAATTGCTGCGGTAATTGTTGAACCCGTAGCAGGAAATATGGGTTGTGTCCTTCCTGAAAATGATTTCTTACAAAACCTGAGAAAAATCTGTGATGAAAACGGAGCTTTATTGATTTTTGATGAGGTGATGACTGGTTTCAGACTTGCTTTTGGGGGCGCTCAGGAACTTTATAATATAAAAGCCGACTTAGTAACGTATGGAAAAGTGATTGGCGGCGGTCTTCCGGTGGGAGCTTTTGCAGGAAGAAATGAAATTATGGATCACCTGGCTCCAAAAGGAGGTGTTTACCAGGCCGGAACATTGAGTGGGAATCCTCTCGCGATGAGGGCAGGTTTAAAAACCCTTCAGATTATTAAAAATGATGAAAACTTTTTCAACAGAATTAATAAAACAACGGAAACTTTAGATTTTGAGATCGGAAAAATTCTGAACGAGAAAGGGATTGCTCATAAGATCAACAGAAAAGGCTCTATGATGTCTGTTTTCTTCCATATCAACAGGGTTTCCAATTTTGATGAAGCACAACAGGCCAATCACGCCTTGTTCAACAATTTCTTTCATCAGCTATTGACCAGCGGAATATATCTTCCGCCAAGTGGATACGAAACGTATTTCATCAGTGATGCCATTAAAGACCGGGAAATAGATATGACACTGGAAGCAATCAGGAATTTTCAATATGCTAATTAAAATATAATGTAGGATGAGGTTTTAAATCTCATCCTGTTTTTTTGCTCCTGATCAATAAATAATACAGATATTGTTATAGCCCATACCGGTTATTCAGTTGGGATCTTTTATCTTTCCAAAGAAATCTGCCAGCTGCTTTTATATGAGTTCCGGGTGATCCGGAAAGAACTGAACGGAGGGGAGCTCATTCAGAAACGAAGTGAATTGATCAGCTTGCTGGTGAGTAAATCTGTTGAAAAAGTTTTTAAAGATTTTGAAATGTATCATTCAAGTCCGATTATTTCTAAATTTTTAAATTTAATTGATGTACATTTTAAGGAGGAGCGCTCAGTATCATTTTATGCTGACAAACTGAACATTTCGCCTAATTATCTGAATATTGTCTGCGAAAAAAAACTAAAATCTTCAGCCTCCTCTCTTATTCAGGAGCGGATTTTATTGGAGGCCAAACGTTTACTTAAAGTTTCGGAAATGTCAGTAAAAGATATTGTTTGTGACCTCGGATTTTACGATCATGTCAGTTTCTCAAAATTTTTTAAATCTCCAGACAGGAATAGACTTCATCACAATTCAAAGAATAGTTCATGCAAAACATCTCTATTCAGGTGAGACAGAAGAAATTGTAGAAAAATTAGCATTATCAAAAGTAAGTATTACGTCTTCCGTTGAATGATAAAGGAAATCAGAAATGGGCAAAGCCGGAGACCGGATATTGCTTTAATCAATGCCGGTTATTCAGCAGAAGAGTCTCAAGAATATCAAAAATTGAAGTCCTGATACACAGGAGAAATTTGCTGTGAAAAAATTAGAGTTATATTTTTTTTTACTATTTATTGTGCCTACTGAAAAAATATTTTTCGATAGGTATTTTTTTGTTTTTTATTTTTTATTAATTTTGAGTGGAATTCTGTTAATGCAATGTTAACAATAAATTTAAGTAATAAAAACCTTTTATAGTTTAGAAAAAAATAAATTCGCGCAGATATTGTTTGGAAATATGTAATGGGTAAATGTGCAGATTTTAATAATATTTTTTTATGTAAGATCAGTATTTTACTTTTTCAAAATTAGATCATATTGAATGGGCCTATAAATATAAAAACAGCATGAATTATTCAAAATTGAGTTATAAAGAAATGCTTTTCCTCTATGCTTTTCTAAGACAGATGGATTTGTCGCTTGACAGAAGCAGATGGACTTCTGTAAAAGAACTCCAGAGTTATTATCTGGATAGAATATCTCCTGAACAGATGATCAATTATTTGAACTTAAAGTTGAATTTCTCTTCTGAAGACTTGGATCACCTGAATGCACCTACTGAAAATTCCTTTAAGGATAAATTAAAGTTATTTTTTAATAAGAATCTTCTGACAAAACAGGAAGCTACCGATCTGTATCATCTTTTATTATTATTTGACCAGCATCTTAAATCCGATTCGAAAGAATATACGGTAGAAACAGAAGGATTAAGAATGGATATAGGACGATTCTATTCAAGGGTCCTGAAACCAAGGATCTCAAGGAGAAGTGTGAAAAGACTGATGAAAATAGAACATTACGAGCAAAACCGACTGATAAAAACTACAGAATTAAAAAAAGTGGTTCCGAAAGATTTTTTTAAGCCATAGAGAATAAACCATATCAGATTACTTAATCTGATAGAATATAATTTTTCGCTCATAGACAAAATCAAACTCCCCGGAACATATTTCCGGGGAGTTTTTTGCTATAAATTTATATTAAAGTTAACTGTATTTGGATAGGTATTAAAAAATCAAATCCCCTCGGAAAATATTTTCCGAGGGGATTTTTTAATTTGATATGAAGAAACTAATTACTTAATTCTTATAAGCTAGACCATCCTGAAGACCAGGTAGGGGCTGAAGTACCATTTCCTGCACCAGTTGCACTTGTGTTTTCAGTATAAGTATTCGCTAATACTGTAACGGATGTTCCTGTATTTAGTTTTGCAGAAGCTTTAGTTGTAATATTATCAAATTTCACATTCGTAATTTTACCACCTCCGTTGAAATAGTTCACAGTAGCATCATTTTCCATATTGATCCCTGTAGTCCATCCGGAAAGTACTACGTTATCGATAGAAGCATAAGTTCCTACTCTTAATTTGATACCATCAGCTTCTCCTGAAGTAGCTCCGATGAAAGTAGCATTTTTGATGGTAGGATTAGATCTTGGAGATGCATTGTGGTTGTTTGAGTTGTTATCAGCCTCGATACCTCTGTTTCCAGTGCCATTACTTCTTCTTTTTGCGAAGATATTTGTAGCGGTTCCATTCCAACCCTCTGTCCAGTCGAAAGCATCGTCTTCATTGTTTATTGAAACAATATTTGAAACATTTACAGTTCCACCGAAGAATTCGATACCATCATCAGATCCGTTTACTAATGCTACGTTTTCTATTTTAGTTCCGTTACCTACACCAAATAGAGAAAGCCCGTTGAATTCTTTATCAGCTGTATAAATAGCACCGGCATATTCAACTCTTACATAAGTTAAAGACCCGGAATTATCAGTAGTAGAAGTACCACCATAAGTAGCATTTCCTACTTCAGCAGTAGCAGAGGTTCCTTTGTTAATAGGTGCTCTACCACAAAGAACCAATCCACCCCAGCTTCCTGGAGTTGCAGCAGGAGATGTGAAAATTACAGGAGATGAAGCAGTTCCATTAGCAAAGATCTGTCCACCTTGTTCTACAGTAATGAAAGATGAAGTTCCACCAGTAGCTTCAATTCTTGTTCCTGCAGGAATTACAAGTTTTCCACCGTCTTTGATCATTACGGCACCAGTTAATTTGTATACTTTAGTTGGATCTAAGGTTACAACCTGCCCATTTGGAACGTCCCCTTTGAAATTACTTGGGTCTTGAGCTATCCCTACAGGATTTACTTTTGGGATAGAATCATCATCATCATTATTGCTACAAGACTGAATTGCGAATGAAGTACCAATAAATAAAGCCGCAGCTATTAATTTTAAGTGATTCTTTTTCATAATACTTTAGATGTTATTTTTTTATATTTTTTAAAATTCGTAAGAAACTCCCAGTCCTAAATTAATACCTCTTTTGTATTCTTTTGAAACCAGCTCTGTTCCTTCATTATCCTGAACTCTTTTGATAGTAGGATTTAATAAGTTTTTCCCCTGAAGAGAGATACCAACCCCACTACTGAATTTAAATCTTGCAATGGCATCAAGGGTATTGATTGCTTTGTCTACCATATTTCCTCTTTTTTCAAATCCTAAAGAATAAATATTATCTCCGATATAGGAATATGCTACTACAAGGTCTAAATTGCCGCTTTTCCATTTGTTTTCCCAGCCCAGGTTTACGTTAGCTAAGAAATCTGAAGCTCCCTGCATCTTTTCTTTAGTCTTAAGGAAGTTTCCTGAAACGTAAGTGTTTTCTTTAAGCAATTTATCAGAATCCAGATCTTGTTCTGTATTTAAGTAAGTTGCATTAATAAATGTGTAGAATCTCGAGTTTCCTCTTGTATAAAGGTCTTTTCTTAATTCAACTTCAGCTCCGAATACTCTCGCTCCTTCTCCTACGTTTGCAAATGAAACCACATTTGATGAAGAGGCTATCGTGATTCTTGAGATAGGATTTTTGATATATTTACCGAAAGCAGTAATCGAGATCACCTCATTCTTTTTCGGAAACCATTCCCATTTTAAGTCTAAATTGTAATTATCTGATGGATAAACAGAAGTATTTCCTAAACTTGATTCATCAATATCCTCATATTCGAAAGGAGCCATTTCTAATAATAAGGGTGTTGTATAAGTTTTTGATGCAGAAAGCCTGAAATTATTGAAATCGTTTAAAGCATATTTAATATTCAATGATGGTAAAATTTTAGAATAATTTTTATCTATTTTTCCACCATTAGAAAGCAATGCTGTATTATAGGTCATTTTTTGACTTAAATTGTCATAACGAACACCCAACTGCGCAGTAAGCTTTTCATTGAATTTATAATCAAAGTTGGCATAACCTGCATTATTGAAAACTTCAGAAGTAAAGAACTGTGGAATCAATGCATTTGCCGGATCGAATTTTACATCTCCTCTGAATGTTACAATATCAAATGCTCCTGTCTGATAATTCAATAAATTAAAGAATGAATCATAATTGTTCGGATCTACAAAATAACTTCCCTGATTTAATTTAATTCTAAAATTATATTGTGTAGCTCTGAAATCACTGTCTTTATATCTTCCGCTGTATCCTAATGTTAATTTAGCATTGTCAGAGAATTTATAGTCTGCATGAACGTCACCCACATAATCATTTTCAATCAGATTGTCATAGTATCTGTTGTTTGCCCCAGGATTACTACTTGCAAAAAAGCTGTTATTCATCTGTTTGTCATAGATGGTAACGTTTTGCTGACGATCAGGTCTTTTACTTTCAAGTCTGTTATATCCTAAATTCCATGAGATTTTTAAGGGTTCAGAAAGAGTATGTTCTCCTCTTAACTGATTTACAAATAAATCATTTACTTTATAAGTTGCCCTTCTAAGCTGAGTCTGATATCTTTCCTGTAAAGGATCATTGTCATAATAATCTCTGTTATATCCTTTATAGTTACCAAGTTTTTGGTCTGTTGTATGGATATAATTTGTAGTGAAATTAATATTATGGTTGCTATTAATCTTATAATTGAGATTTAATAAACCTGTAGAATTTGTAAGATATCTGTATTCTTCAGAATCGTTATATATTTTTAAAGGAGTATTTTGCCCGTCATAAGCACCCCCTGCAATTCCTTTTACATAACCATATTCATTATCAAAAGCTCCATAACCGAAAATGCTTAGTTTTCCTTGTGATCCGATCTTGAAGTTTGTTCCAAAATCAATTCCTAAAGAAGAGTTGAAAGGATTGCTTTTTTCTTGATTCTGCCAAGAGGTTTTAAATACATAACCTGCAGTCGCAACTGATGCATTTGAAGGTTTGTTGATTATGTTTGTTCCGAAAAAGTTTGGACCATCCTGTAAATAAAAATTATTTTTCTGGATAGCATTCATATTAACGGAAGACCCTAAATTAACTTTGAAATATGGTTTTCCTGTATATACTTTAGAGACAATATCTACGTTTGCACCGGCCATATCACCCCAAATCCTTGGTGTGTAAACCTTTTCCAAACTTAGGAAATCAATCATGTCTGTTTTCACGATTCCCAGGTCGATATTCTTGTAGAGAGGATCATTTGACGGAATAGGCAGGCCATTCATAGTAGTTGAATTATATCTGTCTCCCAAACCTCTTACAAAAATCTGCCCGCTACTTTCTTGTTTTTGTGTACCGGTAGCCTTGGTTACTGCTGTTGCTGCGTCTCCTACACCTTGCTTGGTAAGCTGTGCAGAGCCAACTCTTTCAATAACTTCTACAGATTTTTTTTGCAGACTGATAATGTTAGATTCCGCCCCTTTTTTAGTAGTTCCTTGAATGGTTACACCTTCGATCTTTTTTTCGTTCTTTACAGAATCTTTTTTGGTCTCTTGAGCGTAAAGTAGAGTTCCTGATGTTGTCAAAAACAAAACTGCGATACTCAGTTTTCTAAAATTCATTTTCTTTTTTACTATATTCTTTCGGTGCAAAGGAATGAAAGATTAAGGGTGTAAATGGTTTAGTAAAATTTAATTTTTTCTTAACTAAATATTAATAAAACAATATTATTGTTAACTTTATATGAACGATAGCCGTTTTGTTAAACTGTGATTTAAAAATTATTAACTTTGACTCAGTAAAAATTAAAAATGAACCAAAAGAAAATCCTTTTAATAGACGATGAACTGGATATTTTAGAGATTCTGTCTTACAATTTAGAAAAAGAAGGTTACGACATCTATACCGCTACCAATGGTAATGAAGGAATAGATAAAGCAAAGGAAATTGTTCCCGATCTTATCTTATTAGATGTAATGATGCCTGAAAAAGACGGAATTGAAACCTGCCAGGAACTTCGTAAAATAAAAGAGCTTCAAAAAACACTGATTGTTTTCCTTTCTGCAAGAAGTGAAGAGTTTTCTCAATTAGCCGGTTTTCAGGCAGGAGCCAATGATTACATTGTAAAACTGATCAAACCGAAAATCCTTATCTCCAAAGTAAATGCTTTATTACAATTGACTTCTCAGGTTTCTGATAATGCTAAATTAATAGAAATCGGGGATCTGGTAATTGATAAAGACAACTTCAGAGTCTCCAAAAGCGGACAGCAGTTTTTGCTTCCTAAAAAAGAATTTGATCTGCTTTATTTGCTGGCTTCCAATACAGAGAAAGTTTTCAAAAGAGAAGAAATCCTGGAGAAAGTTTGGGGGAATGATGTGATCGTAGGTGAAAGAACCATAGACGTTCATATCAGAAGACTAAGAGAAAAATTAGGAATCAACACCATTCAGACGTTAAAAGGAATAGGATATAAGCTGATCGTTTAATACGACTAAAATTCCTACCTTTACTTTATAACCCATAAAAAATTGTAAAATTGAAATTTTACAGGCTTACCCTTGTCGCATCATGCCTCCTGACTTTGGTGATGTTTCTGTTAGTAATCATTTTTGATTCACTGAAGGATATCTACTATAAGACCCCGTTTTTTAAAATCGGATTCTTTTTATGTATTGTCTTTATTTTCATTGTTAATTATGTTGTGCTCGAACTTCTCTTCAACTATTACGGTAAAAAACAGGTTCGCGGGCTTTCACAGCTTTTACCACAGGAGATTGTTCATGATAATGATGAAAATATCACGATCAAAGAATTGGGCGAAAGGTTTTCAGATCTTAACCAACAGAAGGTTACCGAAATCGATATGATGAAAGAAATGGAAAGCTACCGTAAAGAATATATCGGAAATGTTTCCCATGAGCTTAAAACCCCTCTGTTTTCCATTCAGGGATATGTGGAAACATTGCGGGAAGGCGGAGTTGAAAACATGACCATCCGGGATAAATATCTGGAAAGAATAGATATTTCCGTAGAAAGGCTGATTGCCATTGTTACAGACCTGGATATGATTAACAGACTGGAAGCTGGAGAGATCAATCTTACGGTATCCAAATTTGATGTTAACCTTTTAATAAAAGAGATTTTCGACCTTCTTGATCTTGAAGCGGTAAAACACAATACAACTCTGCAGATTCAGACTTTGCATCCACAGATCTTTGTAGATGCAGATAAGCAAAAAATTTCCCAGGTTTTCATCAATCTTGTTTCTAATGCCATTCATTATGCCAACAGGCAGGAAGCAAAAGTGGTGGTAAAAACCAGTGTTCTGAAAAATAAAGTCCTGATCGAAGTCATAGATAACGGGATGGGAATAAAACAGGAAATCTTACCAAGGATTTTTGAAAGGTTCTACCGTGTGGAAACCAGCAGAAGCCGAAGGCAGGGAGGTTCGGGCTTAGGATTAGCCATTGTAAAGCATATTCTTGAAGCCCATAATGAAAATATTACCGTAGAGAGTGTTTATCTTGAAGGAACGAAATTCAGTTTTATGCTTGAAAAAAGCAAATGATTCCGGCAAAATTTAAGAAAAAAAAATATTTTAAAAAATCCTGAAATATTTTTTTGTCACATCTCATTTATTATATATTTGCAATAGAGATTTATCATAATAACTAAGGCAAATAAGTAATTTAAAAACTGATATGGTTTACAAAATCCGCGTAATATTAGATGCGAAAGAAGATATTTTCCGTGATATCGAAATTAAAGGAAAACAAACGCTATGGAACTTACATTTAGGAATTAAAAGTGCGTTCAGCTTGCAGGGAGATGAGCTTTCAACTTTTAATTTACTTGAAGAAGATGGAACAATAGTAAAAGGTGTTCCGTTGGAAGATATGAGTGACGATGGTGATGGTGAGATTATGTCGGATGTGTATATCGATGAGGCATTTGAAAAAACAGGAGATAAAGCTCAGTTCCAGTATGGTCTTTTAGATCTTTGGGAATTCTTCTGTGAACTTATTGAAGTAATTGAAGAAACCAAAGGAGTTAATTATCCGATTACAGTATACAGATTTGGAAATGTTCCATTAAAAGCACCAAGTAAAAGCGGAAATGCAGGCGGATCAAAAAAGAAATCGGCAATGCCTTTAATGGATGATGATTTCAGTTTTGATGATGATTTTGGAGATAGCAACAGCTTTGAAGATGAAGATGACAGCTTCGATGATGAGGAAGAAGAAGACTACAATGATGATGTTTTCGATGATGAAGATGATGATAACGAAGAAAGATAAAATGGTAAGTATAAAATAAAATACAGCCCTGGATTTGTATCCAGGGCTTTTTATGTGGAAAAGCAGACGGATCTGTTTTATTTCAGGATGATAGGATAGAAGCTACTTATTAAACTGACCTGCAAATCAAAATTGATCATTTACGATTTAACAATTTAACGATTTGACAGTTTAGTAATTTCACCCTTTCACCCCTCTGTTATTAAAAACAATTCCTATTTTTGTTAAAAAGAGATCAATGAGAAAATTAATATTATTAGCTGTAATTGGTCTGGGAATTGTTTCCTGTACTACTCAAAATATAAATAACACGATGGATTTGCCGAAAGATTGGAAGCATACTACAAATATTTACGAAGTCAATATAAGACAATATACTCAGGAGGGAACCTTCAAAGCATTTGAAAAAGAAATGCCCCGACTGAAATCAATGGGAGTGAAAACACTCTGGTTCATGCCGGTAACCCCTATTGCGCAGCAAAATAAAAAAGGAAGTCTCGGAAGTCCTTATGCAGCAGCAGATTATACCTCAATTAATCCGGAGTTCGGAACACTTGATGACTTTAAGCACATGGTGAACGAAGCCCACCGGTTGGGATTTAAGGTGATTATCGACTGGGTGGCCAATCATACCGGTTGGGACCATGTCTGGACAAAAGCCCATCCCGAATTTTATCTGAAAGATCCGGACGGAAAATTTCATATTGCTTCCGGAATGGATGACATCATTGAACTGGATTATAAAAACCCGGAAATGAGAAAGGCAATGATTGATGCCATGAAATTCTGGGTAAAAGAAACCGGGATCGATGGCTTCAGATGTGATCTTGCTTCCTGGGTAGAAGTGGATTTCTGGGAGCAGGCACGCCCAGAAGTCGAAACCATAAAGCCTCTTTTCTGGCTGGGGGAATTTGATGAATTGGAAACCCCCGAATACGGGAAAGTTTTCGACGCCAGCTATTCATGGTCCTGGATGCATAAATCTGAGGATTATTATAAAAAAAATCTGCCTTTACAGGATTTAAAAGATTTGCTGATCAGATATTCCAATATTGGCGATGCCTCTATGAGAGCCTGGTTTACAACAAATCACGATGAAAATTCATGGAACGGAACAGAATATGAAAAATATGGTGTGATTACAAAACCTATGGCCGTATTTTCTGCAACCTGGAATGGAGTTCCGCTATTATACTCAGGTCAGGAATTACCCAATATGAAGAGGCTGGAGTTTTTTGAAAAAGATGCTGTTAAATGGACGAATACCTATCAAATGGCTGATTTTTATAAAACCTTATTCAGTTTGAAATCTTCAAACCCTGCTTTAAAAGGAGGAGATTCCAACGTCATCACCTATCTTTTAAATACTACCGCTAACGATAAAATCTTAGCATACGTGCGGAAAAATGGAAAGGATGAAGTCCTGGTTGTTTTGAATATGTCAAAAGAGGCTGTTGATTTCAGTATCCAGGATGATCATTTGTCCGGAACATTTAAAAATATATTTGACGGAACGAAAAGAGATTTTAATACAGGAAAAGATTTCAGTTTTAAAGTTTCAGACTATGCTGTGTTTGAAAAATGAATAGAAAAGCCAGTTAAATTTTAGTTGAAAATGGAGCTATAACCACTAGAGATTCTATTAAATAATTAAACTTGAATAGATAAGTAAGCGGGCTTTAGCCCGCTTTTTAATTCAAAAGACAAAGGCTTTAGCCAAATTTTAAAGATGAATAAACAGAATATATTAAACAGCATAAAAACAAAAATTACAGAGAAAATTGAAAACTTTGAAAACCTGATTGCAGAAACCAGAGCTTCAAACAATGATACCAAAAGTTCCATGGGAGATAAGTACGAAACAGGCCGCGAAATGCTTCAACAGGAAATCAATAATCTTCAACGGCAGCTTAACGAAGTCGTAAATCAGCAGGTAATTGTACAAAAAATGACTTCAGAATCATCTGTGAAAATTCAAAATGGAGCATTAGTAAAAACAGATAAAGGGCTTTTTTATATTTCGGTCTCTTTAGGGATGATCATAGTTGATCATCAGAAAATAATGGCGATATCAGAAGAAGCTCCACTGTCTAAAATAATGGCAGGCATGAAAGAAGGTGAGACATTTTCTCTTAACAATAACCATCAGATTATTGAAAAAATATGGTGATCATTTTTTAAATTTCAATGGATATATGAATGTTGATGAATCAATAGTAAAATGATTTCAGGAATGATTTAGTCGTATTTTATTGTTTTTATTATCAAAATATTTAATTGTAATTAAATATTGTTATGAAATTATTTGTAATAATTGCATTGTTTTATTGAGATATAATTATTAAATGTTTATTTTTAATTATTATTAAATTGGCAATATTTTTAATTGAATTATATGTTTTTCATAATTAAAGCAAGTTTTTTTTAATTTTATGTTTGTATTATTTTTATATTTGGAATGATTTAATAACACACCAAATATAATTTTTATGAAAAACAAATTGATTTTTGCGTTTTTTATTCCACTTTTGGTAAGTGGAGTAAGTGTGCAGGCTCAACGGTATGTACAACAAAGAATAAACAGTGAAGATGGCAGATCATCACTTATTCTTTTTAATTCAGGGACAACAGCCAGAGACCTGGTATTGTCTGATCATGAAAAATTCTTTTCAGAAATTTTAAATCTCCCCGCCGGATCTAAGATGGTCAGAACTGAATCTGCAAAATTGTTCAGTGATTTTTCTGATGAGAAGTATCAGCTTTATCATCAGGGAATTAAGGTTGAATTTGCCAATTATATATTGCATTATATAAAAGGCAATCTGGTTAGTATGAGCGGCGAAATCTACAATACCGGAGAGGTAAATACCCATGCAGATCTTTCAGAATCTGTAGCACTTAATAAAGCGGTAAAATACATAGGTGCAAAAATTTTAATGTCCAATACAAAACATGGAAAAGATATGGGCTATCAGCCCAAGGGAGAGCTTGTTTTAATTCCGGTTCAGGCTTCTGACGGCAACTATAGGCTTTTATTATCCTATAAGTTTGATATTTTTTCGGCTGAACCTTTTGTAAGGTCCCACATTTATGTAGATGCAAATTCGGGGGATATCCTGTTTGATGATCCGATTATGAAACATGCAGGTGAAAATGGCTACGGAAAACAGGCAAATGCTATCGGAGCAGAAAATAAGTCAAAATCGGATCTATTGTCGGTTTTTGTTGCAGGAAGTGCCCAGACAAGATACAGTGGAACAAAGACTATAGAGACCACTCTTTTGAATGGTAAATATGTTTTGAGAGATAATACAAGAGGCGGAGGTGTAAATACCTATACTAACAATAATGGGGATTATACCAATCTTGTAAAGACAGATATTACGGATACGGATAATAACTGGACAACGGCAGAGCATTCTTCAACCGGTAATGATGTGGCACTTGATGTACAATGGGGAGTAGAAAAAACATATGATTATTTTAAAAATACATTCAACAGAAACAGCTACGATAACCAGGGGGCAGTACTAAACAGCTACGTACACGTACGGAACTCCTGGGAAAATGCGGCTTGGACCGGGAGTGAAATGGTGTATGGCGACGGGGCAACAACTTTTAAACCCCTTGGAGCATTTGATGTGACGGCTCACGAGCTGGGACATGCTGTATGTCAGACAACAGCTCAGTTAGCTTATCAAAGAGAATCCGGTGCTTTGAACGAAGGCTTTTCCGACATCTGGGGAGCGGTAGTTGAAAATGCCTATGCCCCTGAAAAGCAGAATTTCTTAATTGGTGAAGAGATCACCAAAGTATCACCTAATTATTTAAGGTCTCTTAGTAATCCGAATTCAGGATTGTCTAAGCAGCCGGATACCTATAAAGGAACTTATTGGAAAGACGCAACAACTACGGGGTGTGCATTTCCAAGCCAGACACAAAATGATTATTGCGGGGTTCATACCAATAGCGGAGTTATAAACTATTGGTTTTATCTTCTGGTAATGGGAGGCACAGGAACGAATGATATAGGAAACAGCTTTAACGTTACCGGAATCGGGTTTGAAAAAGCTGCAAAAATAGCATACAGACTGGAGACTTCTTACCTTACAGCCAACTCCAATTATACGAATGCGATGACTTACGGGATTCAATCAGCAAAAGACCTTTTTGGTACTGATTCAGCAGAACATATTGCCGTTCAGAATGCTTTTTATGCCGTAGGGTTAGGAACAGCTTATAACGGCGGAACTCCGGTGACTGATACTCAGGCGCCTACTGCACCTCAGTTGGCAGCATCTTCTACAACACAGAATTCTACAGCATTATCATGGAGCGGATCTACGGATAACGTAAGTGTAACAGGATATGACGTATACAAAGGAACAAGTCTTTTAGGTTCTACCTCTGCGACCACTTATTCAGTAACAGGGCTGTCTCCTTCCACATCATACAGTTTTACGGTAAAAGCGAAAGATGCAGCAGGAAATATTTCATTGGCAAGCAACAGTGTAAGTATAACCACGTCACCGGCTTCCACGGCAACTTACTGTACTTCTTCTGCAAATTCTACAGCAGACGAGCGTATCAGCAATGTGGTATTTGCGAATATTAATAAAGCATCTACAGGTACCTCGGGATATGAGAATTTCACGTCTGTTATCGGAAATGTGACAAAAGGAAGCTCTTACGCCATCACGATAACTCCGTACTGGTCATCTACAAAATATAGTGAAGCCTATGCTGTTTATATTGACTTTAACGGTGATGGAGACTTTACGGACGCCGGAGAATTGGCATGGTCAAAAGCCGCGAGCACTACCTCTCCTGTATCTGGAAATATCACAATCCCAACGGCTGCTGTAACAGGAGATACAAGAATGAGGGTAATCATGAAATACAGTTCCCTGCCTACATCAGCATGCGGAACATTCAGCTATGGACAGGTTGAAGATTATACCCTGAGAATAGCTTCTTCAGGAACGGTCTCATCACTGACTGCAGAAACTTTAACTGATAATAATACCATCAGTGTTTATCCGAATCCTGTAAAAGATGTAATCAATATTAAATCCCGTTCAGGTTTGGAATTCAGATATCAGCTTGTTGACAGCCTTGGAAAAGTGGTTCTTTCCGGAGAGACAAAATCCCAGTCAGTCAATGTAGAATCACTGCTTCCGGGAGTATATGTTCTGTCATTGGATAATGGTAAAGAGAAAAGTACTCAGAAAATTATTAAAAAATAAGTAATAATTTTTTGTTGAAATAAAACAGTTGTGAAGAGAACTTCACAGCTGTTTTTTTATTAACTTTGAAGTCTGTTATAATTATTTAAACGCTCAAAATGCAAAATTACCTAGACCTTTTACAGCATATTTTAGACAATGGAACAGATAAAACCGACAGAACAGGTACCGGGACGAGAAGTGTTTTCGGGTATCAGCTGAGATATGACCTTTCAAAAGGTTTTCCTTTGGTAACGACGAAAAAAGTGCATTTAAAATCTATTATTTACGAATTGCTTTGGTTCTTAAAAGGAGATACCAATATCAAATACCTTAATGATAACGGGGTAAGCATCTGGGATGAATGGGCAGATGAAAACGGGGATTTGGGTCCTGTTTATGGAGCACAATGGAGAAGCTGGACCGGGGCAGATCATAAAGTGGTAGACCAGATTTCAGAGGTTATTGACCAGATTAAGAAAAATCCGGATTCAAGAAGGCTGATTGTTTCTGCATGGAATGTTGCCGAAATCCCCAGTATGGCGCTGGCTCCCTGCCATGCATTATTCCAGTTTTATGTAGCCGACGGAAAACTGTCTTTACAATTATACCAGAGAAGTGCTGATGTCTTCCTTGGAGTTCCGTTTAATATTGCGAGCTATGCATTACTGCTGATGATGGTGGCGCAGGTTTGTGGCCTTGAAGCAGGTGATTATGTTCACAGCTTTGGGGATGTGCATATTTACAACAATCATTTTGAGCAGGTGAATAAGCAATTGGCAAGAGAACCGAAAGCACTTCCGGTAATGAAACTGAATCCTGAAATTAAAGATATTTTCAGTTTTAATTTTGAAGATTTCACCTTAGAAAACTATGATCCGCACCCCGGAATTAAAGCTCCCGTTGCCGTTTAATATAAAGACCAAATGTGAAGGGTAAAACTTTACTTTTTTGTAACATTCAGTGAATTTTTTCAACATATTGATTAAACTAAGAAGCATGTTGAAAAAGTTATTTTTTCTTTCAGCAATTGGTATTTCAAGTGTTGTTTTTTCTCAGAATAAGATAAAGGAGAAACTTGGTAATTACTTTGATTCCCTGTTTGTACACCATAAAATAATGGGAAGCTTTGCTTTTGCAGAAAATAATCAGCCGACTTTCCTGAAAGTAGTTGGGTTTTCTGACGTAGAGAAACAACAGAAAGCCAATATGAATACCCAATATCGGGTAGGTTCCATAAGTAAGACTTTTACAGCAGTTCTGATCATGAAAGCCGCGGAAGATCAAAAGCTTTCTCTGGATCAAAAACTTTCTGATTTCTATCCTGAAATTCCAAATGCTGATAAAATCACAATAGAAAATTTACTGCAACACAGAACCGGAATTCATAATCTGACCAATGAAGGAGAATATTGGCAGTACAACACAAAAGCTCAGACAGAAAGCAGTCTGGTTAATATCATCAAAAAATACAAAAGTGATTTTGAGCCTGGTTCAAAATACGAATACAGCAATTCAAATTATATTTTATTGGGCTTTATTCTTGAAAAAGTTTTTAAAAAGCCTTATGCTGAATTAATTAAAAATAAAATTGCCAGACCTTTAAAATTAACTTTAACGGAAGTTGGCGGAAAAATCGACACCTCCGGCAATCAGGCAAAATCTTACCAGTATATGAACGGGAAGTACGAGGCTTCATCAGAAACTGACATGAGTATTCCCGGTGGAGCCGGAAGCATTATCTCAACCCCAACTGAACTTTTAATATTCATTCTTGGTCTGGAACAAGGAAAATTAATCAAAAAAGAAAGTCTGGATACAATGAAAAACTTTGTTGGTAATTATGGTTACGGATTAGTGAAGGTTCCTTTCGATACATATTGGGGATTCGGTCATACCGGTGGGATTGATAAGTTCAGTTCAGCTTTGTTTTATTTTCCTGATCTGAAAGTAGCGATAGCTTTCAGTACCAGCCAGTCGGATATGGATACCAACGAAATTTCCATTAAAATGATAAAAACAGCAATGGGAAAAGACTTTGAGATGCCCGGCTTTAAAGTATTTGAAGTTCCGGAAAACGAACTCCGGAAATATGCAGGAACATATTCCTCTCCGGATATCCCTTTAAAAATTAATATCTTTATCAGGGAGAAAAAACTGGTGGCTCAAGCCACAGGTCAGAGTGAATTTTCTCTGGAAGCAACTTCGAATACGAGATTTAAATTTGACATGGCAGGAATTGTTATCGATTTTTATCCGGCAAAAAATCAGTTTGTAATCAGCCAGGGAGAAACAAAAAATACGTTCACAAAAGAATAATACAATGAAATATTTAAAAATAAATACCGGAGAAAAAGCAGATCTTGAAGCATTGAAAAATGCCATACTTCAATTGAAAGGTGTAGATTCGGTAGACATCATTGATGAAGAGAACCCTGAAAGTGAGCTTAAAAAGGCTTTTGCGAAAACAAAAGAACAGCTTAAAAAAGGAGATTACGAAACCGTAGTCAATGATATTTTCGACCTATTAATAAAAGATAATTCTAAAAAATAATGAAAAAAGCCATTTTATCTGTTGCCCTGCTTGGAATTTTATTTTCCGCCAATGTATCGGCACAAACCGAAACTTCAGGCAGAGAAAAAGTATACAGAGCAACGCATACCAAAGTAACAGAACTGAAGCACACCAAACTTAAAGTTAATTTCGATTATCAGAAAGAACAGATGAACGGAGAAGAATGGTTAACAGCTTCACCTTACTTTTATCCTACAGGAGAACTGACCCTTGATGCAAAAAGCATGTTGATTCATGAAGTGGCTTTAGATCAGAATGGTAAAAAAACACCATTAAAATATGAATACAAAGATGATATTTTAAAAATCAGTCTTGATAAAACCTATCAGAAAAATCAGGATTACACCGTTTACATCAAATACACTTCCCGTCCGAATGAAGTAAAACAGGAAGGAAGCGCTGCAATTAGTGATGCCAAAGGATTGTATTTCATCAATGCCCAGGGAACAGAAGCTGATAAGCCTACTCAGATCTGGACGCAAGGAGAAACTGAATCTTCTTCCGCATGGTTCCCGACGATTGATAAACCGAACCAGAAAACAACACAGGAAATTTATATGACGGTTCCTGATAAATATGTTACCCTTTCCAACGGGCTTTTAAAAGATTCCCAGAAAGAATCAAACGGATTGAGAACCGATCATTGGGTGATGGATAAGCCGCATTCTACCTATCTGTTTTTTATGGGAGTGGGAGATTATGCCATCGTGAAAGATAAATGGAAAAATATTGCTGTAGACTATTATATCGAAAAGGAATATGAGTCTTATGCAAAACAGATCTACGGAAATACGCCGGAAATGATCGAGTTTTTCTCTAAAAAAATGGGTTATGATTATCCCTGGGCAAAATATGCGCAGATTTCAGGAAGAGACTATGTGAGCGGCGCAATGGAAAATACAACTGCCACCCTTCATGGAAGCGATATTTTACAGAAACCGGGCCAGCTGATCGATGAAAATAAATGGGAAGATACCATTGCTCACGAATTATTCCACCATTGGTTTGGAGATCTTGTAACGGCGGAAAGCTGGAGCAACCTGACGGTGAACGAGTCTTTCGCCAATTATTCCGAGTATCTCTGGAATGAATACAAATATGGGAAAGACCATGCTGACTACCATCAGATGAGTGATGTGAATATGTACATTCATAATCCTTCCGATTTCAAGAAAAACCTGGTAAGATTCAATTACGATTCCCGGGAAGATGTTTTCGATCTGGTAACTTATCAGAAAGGGGGAGGTATTCTTCATATGCTGAGAAATTATTTAGGGGATGATGCATTCTTTGCAGGAATGAATGATTATCTGAAAACCAATGAGTACAAAAATGCGGAAGCACACCAATTAAGATTATCTTTTGAAAAAGTTTCCGGTAAAGACCTGAACTGGTTCTTCAATCAGTGGTATTTCGGAAGCGGAAATCCGAAGCTGAATTATTCTTACACCTTTGAGCCGGTTAAAAAACAGGTTAACGTGGTGATCAACCAGTCTCAGGACCAGCCGTTCGAATTTCCATTGGCAATCGACGTATATGATAACGGAAAACCGAAAAGATATAATGTTTGGGTAAATGCAGAAGCAAAGAGTACATTTAATTTTGACGTTTCAAAAACTCCGGATCTGGTAAATATCAATGCGGATGGGATTTTATTGGCAGATATTACCGATACGAAAACACCTGAGCAGTATTTGATGCAGTATACAGGTTCTAAAGAGCTTAAAAGCAGATATAATGCATTAAAAAACATAAAAGACCAGGTAGGAAAAAGTCCTGCAGCAACAAAATTACTATCTGCAGCTTTAAAAGATCCGTATTTCAGACTAAGAATGAAAGCATTGGATCTCATGGATTTATCAAATCCTGAACAGCTAAAAGCATTGGGTGCTGATGTTGAAAAGCTGGCGTCCAACGATCCCAAGACATTGGTTCAGGCTTCTGCCATTGCTGCCCTGGCCAAAACAAAGGATAAAAAATATACCCCGGTTTTTGAAAAAGGAATCAATGCTGTATCCAATGCGGTAAAAGGAAACTCTTTAGGTGCTATTGTTACGGTTGACCCGTCAAAAGCGAGTACAATGGCTGACAAAATTAACCTGGAAGATGCTTCAGAAGATTTAGTGGCACAATTATTACCCATTGTTGTTAAAAATAAAATAACTTCCCAGATGGCTAATATTGCCTCTTATGCAGCATTTTACCCGTTTGTGAAATTCCAGAATCCTGAACTGGGGAAAGCTGCCGAAGACGGTTTCAACTGGATCATGACTTCCGATAATCTGAAAGCTACGGAAAGTATCACCAAAATTTTAGGCCGGGCGAAAAGCCAGGTCGGACAAAATCCACAGGCTAAAATGATGATCTCTCAAATGCTGAAAGACGGATTAAGCAAAAAAATGGAATTGCTGAAACAAAACCCTCAAAGCGCAGCAAGCATCAATAAGCAGATCGATGCCCTGAACAAAGCTATTGAAGATTATAAATAATGGTTACACAGGTAAATACTGATATGAAAAGCGCACTTTTTAAAGTGTGCTTTTTGTTATTTTTTACAGATGATAATCGTTTCCAGAGGTGAAAAACCTTGATAGTCATCTTTTTCAAAGACTTTAATTTCTGTTTGAAATCCTGCTTTTCGCAGTCGTTCAGTCAATCCTTCTACAGAATAAATCCGTACATGATCTTCCTGTCCGAAATGTTTTAAACGTTCTTCAGGAGATTTGATTTCAAAATTTTCATAAATATCTCCGGCTTTAAAAGGAGTTTGAATCAAAGCTGTTCCGTTTTTTTTCAGGACCCGGTATAATTCATTGATAGCGGCAGCATCATTTTCAATATGTTCAAGAATATGATAACAAAGAATAAGATCAAATCTTTCAGGCTCAGAATCTATTTTTGTGATGTCGAAATGATAATCTGCTAAAAACTCATTCTCATAATCCGTCGGGAAATACTGGATATCCTTTCTGTTTTTCAATGCCCGGAAAATAGCCCTTGACGGTGAAAAGTCCAATACGGAAAGGCCTGTATTCAAATAGTTTTCATTCAGAATTTTAAAAAGCCTTCTCGATCTGGGCAGGCTGCCACAAACAGGACAAAGCAGGTTTCCGTTGTCTAATCTTATAAAATGTTTGAGCCGGGAACGGCAGATATTACATTCACAATTATTCCCTCTGTAAAAGGGATATAAGCTTTTCCTGAAAAGTATTTCGTTTTCAAAAAGAAATTTTTGCGGAAAAATTTTTCGGATAATATTTTTTGCAGCAGAATACATCAGTGACTGCAATTTAATAATACTAATCGAAATATGCGGTGTTGTGGCTAATAATTTTTAAATTCGTGTTTTATAATTTTTAACGTATGAGTTTTGGAATAGAAGCGGCCAGTTATCACGCGCCTTCATTGTATCTGGAAATAAAAGATTTGGCTGAAAAAAGAAGAATAGAACCTGCAAAGCTGGAGAAAGGATTAGGATTGCATAAAATGGGTTTCCCGGATGTTCATGAAGATGCAGCTACATTTGCAGCAGAAGCCTTATTAAAATTAATAAATGATTATACGATTAATCCGAAAGACATATCCAGGATCTATCTGGGAACCGAAAGTGCGCTGGATGCAGCAAAACCCACTGCTTCCTATGCCATGCTGATGGTGGAGGAAGTTCTGGAAAAAGAATTTGGTGAGCGGTGTTTTAAAAACTGTGATGTTGTAGATATGACATTTGCCTGTATCGGGGCTGTGGATGCACTTCATAATTCGTTGGATTTTGTGAGGTCTAATCCTGATAAAAAAGCAGTAGTGATTGCCAGCGATTACGCAAAATATGAATTGGCTTCATCCGGAGAATATACGCAGGGTGGCGGTGCAGTTGCCTTACTGATTTCTGCAAATCCGGATCTTCTTGAAATTGAAAACCAATGGGGAGTTGCTACCGAAAGTGTTTTTGATTTTTTCAAGCCCAGACGCCATTATCAAAAAGAAGATTTAATGAATGCCCCTGAAATATTTCCTGATAAAATAGAAATTTTCACCGATGAACCTGTTTTTGACGGTCAGTATTCCAACCAGTGTTATCAGGATAGAATCAGGGAGGCTTACGACCATTATAAAGAAATTACAGGCAGAAATCAGCCGTACAAAGACTGGAAATACCTTATTTTCCATCTTCCTTATGCATTTCACGGGAAAAGAGTGTTTACAGAATTATACAGCCTTGAAAACGGACTTGCTTATGAAACACCTGAAGAACAAAAAGCAGTCGCAAAATCTGATGATTATCTTCAGTTTATCAGTGAAAAAATAGAAAAATCCCAACGTGCTTCCTCTGAAATTGGAAATATGTACACAGCTTCGATCTTTATGGCGCTTCTTTCAGCACTGCAGGTTGCTTATAATGAAAACGAAGAATTAACAGGTTCTGAAATAGGGTTCTTAGGGTACGGAAGCGGTTCGAAATCAAAAGTTTTTTCCGGGAAAATTTCTGAAAACTGGAAAACTGTAGTCTCAAAATGGAATGTATTTGAAAACTTAAATAACAGGATTGCCATTGATTTTGAAACCTATGAAAAACTGCATAGAAAACAAATAGCTCAATCCATCAACCCCAATTATAAAGGCTTTGGGTTACAATTTATAGAACCGGAAAATCCTGTCCTGAAAGGAGCTCGGTATTACCATTATCAAAGTTAAATATATTATAAAAGAGACGGTCTCAAAAGTATCCTCGGCCCGGAATCCTGCTGGCAGCTTTTTGTCATTTAGAAGATTTCTGGAAATTTACTGATCTATTGAGACCGTCTCTTTTTTGTTAAATAAATGTTATAAAATTTGTTTTAAATTAATTATTTATTCTCTTTTGTAGTGTTATTGTTCCTGAATATTCTGTTAATTTCTCGTGCTATTCATAAATTGTACTTATTTCTTATTAAAATGTTTCATTAAAAAATTGGTTTAAATTAATTTTTTTTAGTAATGAGTCGAATTTATAGTAACTGCACTTTTTTTTTAACTTTTAAAAAAATCATTAAAATGTTTTTTAATAAAAATATTTTAGTGGTCATTAATAAATGACATTTCTTATTTTCATTATTTCTTTGATTTTATAAAAATTATTACATTTTAATGTATTGTTTTTCAGTTATTTATGGATTGTTAATGTTAATATTTATTAACATATTTGTTTTTCATAAAAATCAAAAACATGAATGTAAAATTACGTTTAATAACAACGGGTGTTTTATTTTTTACAGGACAGGCTTTAATAGCACAGACTGTAAATAAAGATACCATACCTAAAGAAAAACAAATTGAGGAGGTTATAGTAACGGGGTATCAGAAAAAATCCAAAGATGAAATAGCTCAGGCTCAATCTGTTGTTACAGCTGAAGAATTAAAGACACAAATTCCAACGACCTCTGTTGGGAATATGCTTCAGGGCCGTGCATCAGGGGTCTTTTCCCAGTCAAGAAACGGACAGCCAGGATCGACAGCTGAGATTAATATTCGTGGTATATCCGGCCTTATTGGTAATTCAGAACCGTTGTATATTGTTGATGGAATTTATATGACATCCAGACAATTCAATGCGGTAAACCCAAACGATATTGAAAGTGTGGTGATCCTTAAAGATGCTGCCGGAACATCTCAGTATGGTTCAAGGGGAGCAAATGGAGTTGTTGTTATAACGACAAAAAAAGGTAGAAACGGGAAAACGCAATATTCATTCGAAAGCAGACTAGGATTCTCAAAAAAGATCTCTGATAAGGAATTAAATTTTGAAATGATGAATTCTACCCAGAAATTACAGTATGAAAAGGAAATGAGAAATTTAGGTTTATCAGGCCTTCCGAGTTATACTGCAGCTGATGAAGAAGCTCTGAAAAAATTAGACCATGACTGGCAGAAAGATATTCTAAGAACTTCGTCTTTACAGAGTTATATATTTTCTGCTAGAGGGGGAAGTGATAAGAATAAATTTTATTACTCTTTAGGATATGACAAAGATGAAGGTATTGTACGTGATATTAATGGTTTTGACAGATATACAGGGCGATTTAATTTTGAAAATAATCTTAGTGATAAGCTAAAAGTTGGTTTAGATCTTGGAATTTCCTATCAATACACAGAAAATGTCAGGGATAGGAATAATGTACAAAGTCCATTTGGAGCAATGTATAGATATAATCCGTTTGAACCGGTATATAATTCTGACGGATCCTATAATTTTAATTTAAGACAGGGGCTTAATATTATTGAGGCCTTGCGGAATAATCTTGATTCTGAACAGAGGTTAAGAGCGACTGGAAATATTTTTGGGGAATATAAAATTAATGATGCATTATCATATAGAATGTACTTTAATACCTTATATGATAATTTAGTAAATACAAATAATTTAAAAAGAGGATCTCAATTAGATATTATTATAAATGGTGCTGCAGGATTAGGATCACTTAGAAAAACCACATTTTATAGCTTCAACTATATTTATGGAAATAGGATAGATTTCAAGAAACAATTCAATGATCATTATGTTGGTGCTACAGCTCTTGTAGAATTTAACAATGAATTCACAGAGAATATTATTGCTAGCGGAACAAACTACAAAAACCCAAATTCTGATGCTCCTTCGAATACCATTCCTTCGGATAAAAACACTTTCACAGGAGATAAGGTAAGAAGTACTTTATTTTCTTTATTAGGCCTTGCAGAGTATAATTATAAAAAGAAATATATATTAACAGCTTCTATTCGCCAGGATAAAAGTTCAAAATTTGGGGAAAATAATAAGTCCGGTATATTTTGGAGTGGAAGTGTAGCATGGAATATTGGAAAAGAGGACTTTTTGAATGGAGGATTTTTAAATGATCTCAAACTAAGAGCATCTTATGGAACCACGGGAAATGATAGGAATATTCCAAATTTTGCTAATGTAGGATATGTAGCATATGGAGATTACGGGAGTGGAGCAAATATGACACCTACCATAATCACCGGAAATCCGGATATAAAATGGGAGACTAATAAAACAACCAACTTAGGAGTAGATTTTGCCTTTTTTAAAAGCAGATTTAGAGGAGCTATAGAGGTATATCGTTCGGATAGAAATGATTTTATACAGCTGTTACCGTTACCTTATGAATCAGGAAATTATGCGATCTATAAAAATCTCGGAGATATGCGTACTGAAGGTCTCGAAACTGAATTTACGTTTGATATCATTAGAAAAGAGAATTTAAAACTTTCACTGAGAGGAAATGGATCTTTGCCAAGAGCTAAAATACTTTCACTCGATGGTGTAAGTACACAAAGAAATTTAGGAGAAACAGCTTTAAAAGTAGGAGAGACTCCTTATTTCTACAGACTGGTAGAATATGCAGGGGTAAATGCTGCAGATGGAAAAGCGTTATATTATACGGATAGGCAAAATCCAAATGCTGGTGAGAATTTTTATACAGTAAATGGAAGAACCGCTACAGATACGTATAACGCTACAGCAGATATCAAGGATATTACAGATAAGAGTCCTCTTCCAAAGTTTTTTGGAGGTTTTGGGCTTAGTTTAGAGGCATATGGATTTGATTTGTCAGCAGATTTTACATTCAAGACAGGAGGTTATACTTATAATTATCAAACACAATTATTACAAAGCTCAGCTTCAAGAGCAAATAATATGAGCCTGGATGCATTTAACTACTGGAAAAATCCCGGAGATACTGATGTATTGCCAAAACCAACTGCAGTAGGATTGAGAGCGTCCGATCAATTCCTGGAAAAATCAGACTATTTGAGATTCAGAACCTTAATGATCGGGTATACTTTCAATAAAAAAGTATTGGGAGAAGATGTCCCGCTAAATTCAATCAGAATGTATGTACAGGCTCAGAATCTATTAACATGGACAAGCTTCAAGGGAGATCCTGAAGTAGCTGTTGGTTCAGGTGAAAATCAGCTGCTTGCAGGACAGACTTTTGTATCGGGATCATTTGCATTATTTAGTTATCCGGCCGTTAGACAATTTATGTTTGGTGTTCAAGTAGAATTTTAAAATAAAAAAAATGAAAAAAATAATTATTTCAGGTTTGGTGCTTACTCTTTGTGTAGTTACATCGTGCGAAAGAGAATTGGATCAGTTTTCAAATACGAATACGTTTGTTGATGAGGCATTCAAAACACCTACAGATTATAGATTTGCTTTAGATGGTATCTATGATGCAATGAAATCTGCAGGATATTTTTCAGGTGGAGATGCCGGAAACCAAAATATTATGGCTGATTTAACTTCTGATAATCTGATCCAGAATCCATTAGGGAGATTAACAAATACCAGAGCATGGCTTCTTGAGTTTGGCTCAGATGATGGGCAGACTATCGGATTATACAGTGCTGCATATTTTGCTATTTCCAGAGCTAATTTTGTCCTGGAAAATTTAAATAAAGGTATTCTTTCTCCCACAGAAACATTACAGGTTGAAGCAGAAGCCAGAGCCTTAAGGGGTATCATTCATTTTGATATTGCCAGGGCATATTGTAAAATACCTACACAATCGGCAGATGCTAATAACTCCCTGGGAATTGCCTATATGGAAACGACCTCCAACAATCCTGTGACGAGAAACCTTACAGTTGCTCAGGTTTATGACAAAATTATAACAGATTTGGAGTATGCAAAGGCAAATATTCCTGCCGGAAACAATACCGCTGCACCATTTACAAAGGGACGTTTAAACAAAGCTGCAGTAATAGGATTGCTTTCAAGAGTGTATTTGTTTAAAGGAGATCATGTAAAAGCACTGGCGGCAGCAGAAGAATCTATCGGGCTGTCTCCAAGCGTAGGCGCTATTGATAAGTTTCCTAAAGTTTGGAATAGTACTGAGCAAGATGGAACTTTATTTGAAATATTGAACTCAGATGCAGAGAGAGTTACTACCGGGGTTTCATATAATCAGATTGTGTCAGGATTTATCAGGTCGGAATTTGTAGTTTACGAAAATTTTTATAGCCAGTACAAAGCTACGGATGTTAGAAAAAATACTTATTTTCAGGTTAGTCCATATTCCGGGCAAAGCTATATCAATGTGATTAAATATAATACGAGAGGATCTTTGCCAAATGTTGTAAATTATAAATACCTTAGAACTGCAGAAGTATATCTCAATGGTGCTGAGGCAGCGTTTAATTCCAATCCTGTCAAATCTTTGGAGCTGCTGAATAAATTAAGACAGTCAAGATATTCTGATTATACGGCTCTTAATTTAACGGGTATTGCACTGTGGGACGAAATCCAAAAGGAGCGAAGATTGGAATTAATGGGGGAAGCTGACAGATGGTATACCCTTAAGAGATTAGGGTTATCTTTAACGAGGCCAAGTCAGGGAGCTTCAAGTTCAGGCTCCGGATCTGCGGCTCCAACCCTTACTTTAGCATCTGCAAGCACCAAATGGCAGTGGCCAATTCCTATAGGAGCAATCAATATAAATCCGGGTATCCAACAAAACCCAGGTTACTAATCTATAAAATTAATAAATTATCAGAGCTCTGTCTTCGGACAGGGCTTTCTTATTCAAAAACCCCAAATCCGTTCTGATAGCTTTTCGGTGTCACACCCACCAGTTGTTTAAATACCCTTGTGAAATAATTGGTATCTGAAAAGCCGGTCTGGTAGGCGGTTTCTTTTATGCTGTTCTGGCTGGCCAGTAACTCTTTAGCTCTGTTGATCCTCTCTCGAAGAATAAATTCGTTGGGAGAAGTTCCAAGCTCATCTTTAAACATCTTAAAGAAATTCGACTTACTCACATAGGCCAGTTTTGCAATGCTGTCAATTGATAACTTCTGGTGAATATTTTTCCTGATATAATCTACAGCAAAACCGATCCTCGATTTATTTTTAGCAATATTTTTTTCTACCATGCTTCTCGCCTGGGTTTGCATAAGCCGTATCAGAAGTTCTTTCAAAGCAAAATCGGCCATGATATCTTTCTGGGAATTATCATCCATGGCAATTCTCATGATATTGTTGGTGGCAGAGGCAAGAGATTGATTGTTAAAAAGATAATACTCATCCAGCTGAATGTTCCATTGTGAGGTTTCATCAACTTTTGGGAGGTGATAATTTAAATGATTTAAAGAATTTTCTATAAAATCAGGATTAAGGCTTAAAGAAATGCATTGTGTAGGGATTTCATCAGCTTCGGGGAAATCAATTACCATTGTTTCTCCGGGAGCTACTAAAACACTTTCTCCCGGGAAATAATCGAAGTAATTGGTTTTATTTTCCAGTTTCATATGCTTCTTCCCTCTGAGCATCGCCGTAAAGGCAATACTTTCAAAATGAAGTTTTACATCAAAAGCTGCTTTATGAGTTTCATAGATACTGAATTCACAATTGTTTAGATTGAATTTCGTCTGATTTTCAATTAGGCTCAAAAGCTGGTTTTCCTTTTTTAATTCAGGAGTATTTAATAAAAATTTATTATTGTTCATTTCTAAACATTTTTTGTTGCCTCTTACTCAAATATAGAAATTTTAAAGTCATGCAGCTGTTAATGAAATGATAAAATTAAGCGTCTGCACTATTTTGCAGTTTATTTGTAGGATTGTGCTATATCTTTTTTTGCAGTGCGGTGTAATTTGGCTTTACAGAAAAATTAAAATTACACTAATATGAGCACGATTACAGAACAGAAATCAGAAACCCTTTTACAATGGCCTGAATTCAAAAGCCAATATGATAATTATATTAACGGACAATTTACAGCACCGGTTAACGGACAATATTTTGATGTAGTTTCCCCGGTTGACGGAAAGAAATTCACTCAGGCGGCCCATTCATCTAAAGAAGATTTGGAGCTTGCCGTAAACGCAGCAGAAAAAGCATTTCAAACCTGGAAAAATACTTCATCTACGGAAAGAAGCATTATTTTGAATAAAATTGCAGACAGAATAGAACAAAATCTGGAATATCTTGCAACGGTGGAAACCATCGATAATGGAAAAGCAGTCAGGGAAACGCTTGCTGCTGATATACCCCTGGCAATCGATCATTTCAGATATTTTGCCTCTGTAATCCGTGCAGAAGAAGGCTCCCATAATGAGCTGGATAAAGATACGGTTTCTCTTATCGTTCATGAGCCGTTAGGCGTTATTGCACAGATTATCCCCTGGAATTTTCCCATACTGATGGCTGTTTGGAAACTGGCTCCGGCATTGGCTGCAGGAAACTGTGTTGTGCTGAAACCTGCGGAAAGTACCCCGATTTCCATTATGGTATTAATGGAGATCATCGGAGATCTATTACCTGAAGGAGTGGTGAATATTGTCAATGGTTTTGGCGCCGAGCTTGGAAGAGCTTTGGTGACCAATCCTAAGGTTTCAAAAGCAGCATTTACGGGTTCTACTGCTACAGGTCGTCTGGTGATGCAATATGCTACTGAAAATATTATCCCGGTAACATTAGAATTGGGTGGGAAATCTCCAAATGTTTTCTTCAGTTCGGTAATGGATGCAGATGATGAATTTCTGGATAAAGCAATTGAAGGAGCTGTACTTTTTGCCCTGAATCAGGGAGAAATCTGTACCTGTCCGTCAAGACTACTGGTTCAGGAAGATATTGCAGACGCATTCATTGCAAAAGTAATTGAAAGGGTGAAAGCGATCAAAGTAGGAAACCCTTTGGATAAAACCGTGATGATGGGAGCCCAGGCTTCACAGATTCAGAAAGATAAAATCCTTTCCTATATCAAATTGGGAAAAGAAGAAGGAGCGGAGGTTCTCGTAGGCGGAGATGTAAACAATGTCGGAGAAGGGCTTGAAAGTGGCTATTATATTCAGCCTACGATTTTCAAGGGTAATAACAGAATGAGAATCTTCCAGGAAGAAATTTTCGGGCCGGTTCTGGCTTTCACTACGTTTAAAGATGAGGAAGAAGGAATTAAAATTGCAAATGATACCATTTATGGGCTTGGAGCCGGAGTCTGGACGAGGGATGCACATCAGCTGTACAATGTTCCGCGTCAGATCCAGGCGGGTAGAGTATGGGTAAACCAGTATCATTCTTACCCTGCAGGAGCACCTTTCGGAGGTTACAAGCAGTCGGGAATCGGTAGAGAAAACCATAAAATGATGTTGGATCATTACCGTCAGACTAAAAATATGTTGATTTCATACAACAAAAACAAATTAGGTTTCTTTTAATTTTAAATATTAGGGCGTGCCCGTTTACCCCGTTTTAGCAACGGGGTAAAGCGGTCGGGCTATCCAGGGCTTCACTTCGTTTCGGTGCTCCATTTCATTCCGCACCGGCTCGTTCCTCGCCGCCCTTCCTATCCCTCACGCGTCTTGTCTGAACTGTTCCGGATGAGCAGAAATTTTAACCAAAAATTAAAAACTAATTCAAAAATAATATGATTCCAAAAACGATGAAAGCTGCTGTTGTTCAAGGTTATGGGCAGCCCCTGAAAATAGAAGAAGTTCCTGTAAAAGAACCCGGAAGATATGAAGTGCTTGTAAAAGTCATAGCCTGTGGAGTATGCCATACAGATTTACATGCTGTAGATGGCGACTGGCCGGCAAAACCGAAAATGCCTCTTATTCCGGGCCATGAAGGAGTAGGAATAGTAGTTGCCTGTGGCCCCGAAGCCCATGTAAAAGAAGGAGATGCAGTAGGGGTTCCATGGTTATACAGTGCTTGCGGATGTTGTGATTACTGCATTACCGGCTGGGAAACCCTTTGTGAAGCCCAGAAAAATGGTGGCTATAGTGTAGACGGCGGTTTTGCAGAATATGTTATTGCCGATTCAAGATATGTGGGCCATCTGAAACCTGATGTCAATTTTTTGGAAATAGCACCTATTTTGTGTGCAGGAGTTACTGTATACAAAGGATTAAAAGAAACTGAAACAAGGCCCGGTGAATGGGTTGCGATCTCAGGAATTGGCGGATTGGGCCATGTTGCGGTTCAGTATGCAAAAGCAATGGGAATGCATGTGGCTGCTATTGATGTAGCTGATGACAAACTTGAACTGGCGAAAAAGTTGGGTGCAGACCTGGTAGTCAATGCAAAAAATACAGATCCCGGAGAATATTTACATAAAGAAGCAGGTGGAATGCATGGTGCCCTGATTACAGCAGTTTCTCCGGTTGCTTTCAAACAGGGAATTGATGTCTTGAGAAGAAAAGGAACGATTGCATTAAATGGTTTACCTCCGGGTTCCTTTGAGCTGCCTATTTTTGAAACGGTTTTAAAAAGAATTACCGTGAGAGGATCAATCGTAGGAACAAGGAAAGATCTTCAGGAAGCATTGGATTTTGCCAATGAAGGCTTAGTAAAAGCTACTGTAACTGCAGCAAAGTTTGAAGACATCAATGATGTTTTTAATAAAATGAAAAAAGGACAGATTGACGGCAGGATCGTTCTCGATATTGCCGGCTCAAATTAATTTTCAGAGTTTTTTGTGGGCCTGGCAGATGATTTTTTTTGCCGGGCTATTTTTAACTTTATGTCTTGAAACGAGCTATAAAATTGTGAAACGGAAAGACCGTTTGAAATTCAGACGTAATTTATTTTAATCTTGTGAGTCATTCTGATGAAAGAAGAATCCTTACATTCACAGAAAAGTCTGGATTCTTCCGGAATGACGTAAAATTATTATAGTTAAAAACTTTTTGATTTTCCTGCGTCTTAAAGCATAATGAAAGAAAAAATATGCCTTACGGTTAATCGACCTACCCAATTAAAACTTAAAAAATGGAACCTAAAATATCAAGACTGTCCGCAACGGAAAAAGCATTGGAAGTTATTTGGGAATTGGAGAAAAAATACGGCGGCCTTATGTTTTATCAGGCTGGAGGATGTTGTGAAGGAACACAGCCGCAGTGTTTTGAAAAAGGAGGTTTCTTTCCGAGAATGAATGACGCAATGATCGGAACCATCAACGGACACGAATTCTGGATTGACCGTGATCTTTTTGAATACTGGAAGTACTCCCATTTTACATTAGATGCTACAGATGGCTTCGGACCGGGAGGCTTTTCTCTGGAAACCCCGTTAGGAAAAACATTTAAAGTTCATTACAGACTTTTCACTCCCGAAGAATATGAAAACCTTGAAGCTATAAAACGCAGTGAATAGGATCGGATTGCATTGATTAATATTGATTAATAAGATGTATAAACACGAAGAAGAATCTGCTTAATTCGCCTGATAGGCGAGAGTCTGAAATTTGTATAAAATTATAATCCGACCACAGATTTCACAGATGTTTGTGTTTTTGTTCAGGTCAGGACGAAACTTTCACAAACCTGTTCACAAACATTGCAGCCACAACATCACCTACAGCGTTTAAAACTGTTGCGAGAGGATCAACCAATGTTCCGATAATCATTACTGCCGGAATGGCTTCCTGAGGTAATTTGTATACGGAAATCATCAGCATTTCACCGATATAGCCTCCATTCGGAATCCCTCCGGCTACAATGCTTACAAAAACGGTTATTCCCAAAGCCAGCAGAAGATTGGAAGGGTCAAAAAAATCTCTTCCGATAATTAAAAAGGCGACATAAATTTTAATGATCGAAGACATTGAAGACCCGTTTTTGTGGAGAGTAGTTCCGATGGGGATTACAAGATTCGCAATAGGGTTCGGAATGCCTATTTTTGAAGCTGCCTGTAAATTGGCAGGCATCGTTGCAAAACTGCTGCAGGTACTTAAAGCAGTAAGAGTAGGATAAATCGCATTGGTCCAAAAGCTTTTGACACCTTTTTGCCCGTTGGCCATAAAAGCATAGATCGAGAAAAATACCGGGAAATAAATGATTCCGGCAATATAATAAAGGCCTAATGGTTTTGCATAAAATCCGAAAAGCTGTGGCCCCACTGTGGCTACCTGATAGGCGAAATAAGCTCCCAAACCGATTGGGGCAAGCTTCATAATTAATAAAAGCAATTCTTTCATCACCTCATAGCCTGAAGCAATAAATATTCTGAACGGCTGTCCTTTTTCTCCTGATTTCCTGGCTGCAAAACCTGTTAAAAAAGCAAAAATTAAAAGAGCAAGCATGTTTTTTCTTGAAAACAGTTCCGTGAATTCTCCAACAGTGAAAAAACTAACAATCCTGTTGCCCCAGGTATCTTCAGAGGCTGCTTCATTGATTATATCAGCACTTCCGGAGATCGTGGAAACCGGGAACAGATAGACTGCACAAATCGTAAAAATGGCAGCTACCAATATAAAGAGGAGGAAAGTAAAAGACATGACAAAGATGATTTTCCCAAACTTCGACTGCTGTTCAAGGGAAGCAATTGAATTGGAGACGGCAAAAAATACCAGTGGAACTACGCTGACAAAAAGCAGATTAAGAAAAATATCACCTAATGGTTTGAGATAATCTACAAAACCGGGAGCTGTAATTCCGATAATGCTTCCAACGGTAATTCCCAAAAGTAAAAGTATAATTCCCGAATAGTTTTTAAAAACCTCTTTCATGTAACGCTTTTTATCAAAGATAAGTTTATTTTAACATTCTGTTGTATTAATTTCAGGGGCAAATTTTTTAAATTTGAGTAAACAATCGTCTTTATGGCTTATATAGATTACTATAAAATTTTAGGCGTAAATAAAAGCGCAACGCAGGAAGACATCAAAAAAGCTTACCGAAAACTGGCCAGAAAACTGCATCCGGATCTTAATCCGGACGATAAGGAAGCTGAAAGACAATTCAAAGAACTGAATGAGGCGAATGAAGTTCTCAGTAATCTGGAAAACCGTGCAAAATATGATAAATATGGAGAAAACTGGAAACATGGTGAAGAATACGAAAAAAGTCAGCAACAGCAAAGACAGTATCAGAATCAGAATTATGGAGGTGGATTTTCAGGTGCAGATTTTGGAGAGGGCGAAGATTTTTCCGACTTTTTCCAAAGTATGTTCGGGGGTGGTGGAGGTTTTGGAAGAAGTTCGCGCGGAAGCGCATCAGGGAAATTTAAAGGCCAGGATATTCAGGCCGAGCTGAATTTAAACTTAAAAGATGCAGCCAAAACACATCCGCAGACTTTTGATATTAATGGCAAAAAAGTAAGAATTACAATTCCTGCAGGTGTTTATGACGGTCAGCAGATTAAGCTGAAAGGGCATGGGAATCCCGGTATCAACGGAGGCCCGGCCGGAGATTTATACATCACATTTACCATTCCGGCAGATCCGGATTTTGAAAGAATAGGAGATGACCTTAAAACAAAAGTTACAGTTGATCTCTACACAGCTGTTTTAGGGGGTGATGTGAAAGTAAATACCCTTAATGGAAGCGTCAATCTGAAAGTAAAACCGGAAACACAAAACGGGTTGACGGTGAGACTCAAAGGAAAAGGTTTTCCGGTATACAAAAAAGAAGGACAGTTCGGAGACCTGTTTGTGACGTATGAAATCAAAATGCCGACAAATCTTACTGAAAAGCAGAAAGAACTTTTTGAACAATTAAAAAATTCCTGAGCCATGAGTGAAAGAATATCACGGGAAGAACTCGTAAAAATATACAATATCGAAATTACTTTTTTTGATGAACTGGTAGAATACGGCCTTTTAAGCGTGCAGACGGAGAATGAAATCCGGTATCTGACGTATGAAGACCTGCCTGCCTTTGAAAGATTTGCCAACTGGCATTATGATCTGGAAATCAATTTACCCGGCCTGGAAGTTATTCATGATATGCTTCGGAAAATGGATGATTTAAAACAGAAAAACCGTGAGCTGATGCAGAAGCTTTCCGCTATAAGCGATAAATATGAAGAGGGGTGATTTTGTAGACTATGTGAATGCTTCAAGAGGTTAATTTGATCTCTTAACTAAAATATTTTTCCGGATTCAGACTATTTCATTTAGCTTTGTAGACTTTTAAAACAAACTAAATATTTCTAAGAAATGAATGGCGAAAAAGTAATCAGGTTAGATGTAAACAGAAAAGATTTCGAGGAAATTTATTTCAGCGGGAACCAGGGAAGCTTATTTTTTTCACCTACTACCAAGGGGAAAACTATTTCAACGATTATTGTGGGATTGGCTTTGTTCATCACATTTTGTATGAAAGACAGCCTGAGCGGAGAGAACTTCGGGATTTTATATTTTATAAGTTTTATTTTCCTTCTTTGTGCTGTTTATCTTTCTGTAAGCATCAGTAAAGTGTCAAGATGGAAAAAAGAAGTTATCCGATATCTAAAATCATTGGAAACCTCTGAAATCTATGAAATCAGGTTTAATGAAGAATCTTTTAATGTGAATCTCGATAACCGGGAAGAGCTGAGTCTGTGGAAAGATTTTGAGAGGTTTGATATCAACGAAAAATTTATTTCCCTGGAAGGAAAATACAATTATATGTTTCCGAAGAAATCGATGAGTGAAAAAGACTACAGCACACTCAAGCAAATAGTGAAGAAAAATATATAGGATTAATAGGCAAAAGGGCAAAAAGAGGAAAGACAAAGAAGCCAATGGTGAATAGACCAATTTCCTTTACAGTAAAGTTTTTAGCAGTAAATAAAAAAAATCAGAGACACTATCCCGTAAAGTGTGTAAGTTAAAAAGCTAGGCTTGGATTTTATAATCTG
>NZ_AKJY01000021.1 GCF_000282115.1 Chryseobacterium populi | reverse complement strand
TTCGGCGGCATCGAAGATGCCGCCGAAACTGTATCTAAATATAGCAATAATACTCTATGCTTTTAAAGCTTCAATTTCATCACGAAGCTTGGCTGCCTTTATAAAATCAAGGTTTTTAGCTGCAGCTTCCATTTCTTTCTGCTTTTGTACAATCATTTTTTCTATATCTTCACTGGCATAAGTTGCTTTAGTTTCTGCAACTTTTTGAAGGATTTGCTTCTGGGTATATTTCTCATCAGGGAAATCTTTACTTCTGCCTACCAGATTTTCTGAAATCTTTTTATTTAAAGCCTGGGGAACCTTGCCATGTTCCTTGTTATACTGCATCTGCTTTTCACGGCGGTATGCAGTTTCATCCAAGGTAGCCTGCATAGATTTTGTTATCTTGTCAGCATACATAATGGCTTTTCCATTGATATTCCTTGCAGCACGGCCTACCGTCTGAATCATCGATCTTCTGCTTCTTAACATTCCTTCTTTGTCTGCATCCAGAATAGCAACAAGAGAAACTTCGGGTAAATCAAGCCCTTCTCTTAAAAGGTTGACCCCAATTAAAACATCAAAAAGTCCGACTCGCAAATCCTGCATAATCTGAATACGTTCCAGCGTTTCTACATCAGAGTGTATGTATCTTGTTCTGATACCGAATTTAGTAAAATATTTGGTAAGCTCTTCAGCCATTTTTTTCGTTAACGTAGTCACTAAAACCCTTTCATCCGCATCAGATCTTTTATGGATTTCCTCCATTAAATCATCAATCTGGTTAAGGGTAGGTCTTACTTCAATAACAGGATCTAAAAGTCCGGTCGGGCGGATAATCTGCTCAATATAAGTCCCGCCGGTTTTTTCTAATTCATAATCAGCGGGAGTTGCAGAAACATAGATCACCTGATTCTGCATGGTTTCAAACTCGGCAAATTTTAAGGGTCTGTTATCCATTGCAGCGGGGAGCCTGAAGCCATATTCTACTAAAGCCTCTTTCCTGCTCCGGTCACCGCCGTACATAGCATGAACCTGAGGAACAGTAACGTGGCTCTCATCAATGACCATTAAAAAATCTTTAGGAAAATAATCGATCAGGCAGAAAGGCCTCGAACCGGGTAGTCTCCCGTCAAGATATCTCGAATAATTCTCAATACCAGAACAGTACCCCAATTCTTTGATCATTTCAAGGTCAAGTTCAGTTCTTTCCTGTAATCGTTTGGCTTCTAAAGGCTTTTCAACAGAGTTGAAAAAATCAACCTGTTTTACCATGTCATCCTGAATCTCCCTGATGGCTCCGTTCAGGGTTTCTTTTGATGTTACAAAAAGATTGGCAGGATAGATTTGAATCTGCTCAAAATTAGAGATCACATTTCCTGTTACAGGATCAAAACTCTGTATCTTCTCAATTTCATCTCCAAAAAACTGAATTCTGATGGCATTATCAGCATAAGCCGGGAAAATATCAATTACATCTCCTTTTACACGGAATGTACCTCTTTGAAATTCATTTAATGTTCTGGCATATAATGCGTTAACTAAGGAGTGTAGAAGAGAGGTTCTGGTTAGTTTTTCACCGATCTCAATTGAAATCAATGATTTATGAAACTCTGTAGGATTTCCGATACCATAGATACATGATACAGAAGCTACGATCAGTACATCTCTTCTTCCCGAAAGTAAACTTGCAGTTGCAGAAAGACGAAGCTTCTCTACTTCTTCATTGATACTTAAATCTTTTTCAATGTAAGTTCCGGTAGTTGCTATGTAAGCTTCAGGCTGATAGTAGTCATAGTAACTTACAAAATACTCTACGGCATTTTCCGGAAAGAACTCTTTAAACTCCATGAAGAGTTGTGCCGCTAATGTTTTGTTATGGGCCAAAACCAGCGTCGGCCTTTGAACATTTTGTACCACATTGGCAACCGTAAAAGTTTTCCCGGATCCGGTAACCCCCAATAAAGTCTGATATTTCTCACCGATTTCTATTCCTTCGGTAAGTTTTTCAATAGCTAGCGGTTGGTCTCCGGTGGGTTGATATTCTGATTGAAGTTTGAAATTCATATATCAAATTTAATAAATAAAAAAGAGTCCTGAAGCGGACTCTTATGAAAAATATTTATTTTGCAATTAAAAACTCATGGTCAATGGTAATCTGTATTGATAAGCAGTGGGCTCTCCGTCTTTCTGTGCAGGAGTCCATACAATATTATCTGTAGCCTGCTTTAATACTCTGTAGGTTTCATTGTTAAATTTTTCCGATGATCCTGCAGTTTTAATGTCGGTTACCTTCCCGTTTTTATCAATCGAAATAAGGGCTTCCGATTTTAAAATTCCTTTTTCTTTTCCTGTAAAAATAGAACTGTTAAAATTATTTGCAACATTACTTCTCAACTGATTAGCTCCTCCCGGATATTCAGCCGGTGTAAGACCTGCAGTACGGGAAACAGATGGCGGAGGTGGAGGCGGAACATCGGCATCATTTTTATTATTCACCTTTTTAGTTTCTGTTGGTGGCGGGGGGGGAGGTGGGGATTTTTCTTCGTTTTTATTTTTTATTTCCGATTTTGTTGCTGCCTTTTTATTTTTCTTAGGAATTGTGTCTGAGATTATTTGATGATCATTCGTCTGGATAATCTTCAGTGGTGAAATACTTTCTTTTAGTTCATTTAAGCTTTTTTCAGAATCATCCAGGCTTAATCCCGGATTGGAGGCATATGTTTTTTGGACGAATAGTCCAAAGGCGATAACTAAAACCGGAATGCTCACCGCTTTTTTTATTCCGGTAAGATTTGATTTTTTAGTGTTCATCATAATAAATCGTTTTTTGGTATTATTAAAATTAAATGAGTGAGTAAAGAGATGTTTTTGAGTTGAAATAATCTCCTGAAGTATCAGTTTCTGATAATCCTTAACATTTGAATTTGTTTTCAAAACTGATTCATCCGCAAGAAACTCATGATTGGTGATCATGGCTTTTTTATAGAAATAAATAGCAGGATTAAACCATGTGACAATTTTGAAAACTTCAATGAAAATAAGGTCTAAACTGTGTTTCTGGTCTAAATGGCTTTTTTCATGCAGAAATATTCTTGAGTCTATCTCATTATTTTTCAGGTAGCTTTTTCCAATATAAATAGTATTCCAGAAACTGAATGGCGAGAGACTTTTTTCAGTTATTACGGTGTTGTAATTCAAGTAATTAACTCTTTTTCCTTTTAGTTTTTTAATCCTTACAATAGAGATAACTGCTTTTATCAGAAAGAATAAGGTTACTGCTCCGTATATTATCCAGATAAGATTTATCCAGTTGAAACTTTCCTGGTTTGGAGATAATACGGTAATCTGCTGTGCGGTTTCTTCAAATATTAATTTCGAATTGGTTTTTGGTTCCGGAAGTTCTGTTGTAATGGAAATAAAAGGAACAGCATAAGAAAATATTAATGAAAAAATTAGAAATGACCTGTTAAACCGGTACATTTTTTCCTTTTCCAGAAAAAAATAATATAACGTGATCAATAATGAAGAGCACAAAACTATTTTTAGAATAATGAAACCCATTTTTATTCATTTATTTGTTGATCAATTATTTCACGAAGTTCTTTCAGCTGCTTTTGGCTCAATTGAGTGTTGGAAGTGAAAAACGATGCAAATTGAGTCACTGAGCTGTTGAAAAAACGGTCAATCATGGAAGTCATTTCTTCCTTAAAATATTCCCCTTTCTCCACCTTTGGATAGTATTCACGGGAATTTCCATACAATTTATAACCTACCAGATCTTTATTTTGCATTCTTTTCAGTAAGGTTGCAATAGTAGTTGTTGCCGGCTTGGGTTCAGGATATGATTCTAGAATATCCTTCATGAAAACATTTTTCCTGACCCAGATAATTTCCATGAGATCTTTTTCAGAATCTGTTAACTTTATTTCTTTCATGTTCTACGTTTTGAAATTTTATTCTACAAATGTAGAGTAAAATATTTAACCACCAAATTTTTATGGCATTATTTTTCCATTCGTTATGTAAACCACTTAATCACAAGACTATGAGATTCAATAATTTTTATATTCCGGCTTTAAGTCTTTTCTTAGTTTTATCGTCGTGTAAAAAAAACAATGCCCATGCCCAGCAAACAGGGACGGATGGGAGCGTGGAAACCGGGAAACCGAATTCGAATTACAAACCTGCTTTTGAGGGACAGACAAGAATTAAAGCCGTCAAGTCTTCTACAGCTTATCATGTAGAAATACTTAACAAAGATCTTGGAAAGCCCTGGGGAATTATCAATTTGCCGGACGGCCGATTTTTAATCACCGAAAAAACAGGTTTTATGAATGTAGTATCTGCTGATGGAAAAACAGTTTCTAAAATATCAGGATTTCCTAAAGTAGACTCAAAAGGTCAGGGTGGAATGCTTGATGTGGCACTGGATCCGGATTTTAAAACAAATAATTTGATTTACTTTAGTTTCTCAGAGCCTTTCGGGAAAGGAAACCTGACTTCTGTAGCTAAAGGAAAACTTTCTGCAGATTTTAAGAGCATAAGTGATGTAAAAGTTATATTCCGGGCGGAACCTTCTTATGATGGAGATAAACATTATGGAAGCAGGCTGGCATTCGACAAAGATGGAAACCTGTTTGTAAGTACCGGAGAAAGATCAGATAAAGAAACCCGTGTCTATGCACAGAAAACGGATAATTATTTAGGGAAAATCCTTAAAATAACGAAGGATGGAAAACCTGCACCCGGAAATCCTTTTATCGGAAAAGCAGGATATAAACCGGAAATTTATGCATACGGGGTCAGAAATCCTCAGGGAATGGCCATTGATCCTAATGGTAATCTTTGGGACGTAGAAATGGGACCGAGAGGGGGAGATGAGATTAATTTTATCCAACCCGGGAAAAACTACGGCTGGGGCGATGTTACTTATGGAATTGAATATTCGGGGCAGAAAGTAGGTGAGGGGATTACTCAAAAGGAAGGAACAGAACAACCTGTTTATTATTGGGATCCGGTAATTTCCCCGAGTGGAGCTACTTTCTATACCGGAAATATTGAAGAATGGAAAGGAAATTTATTTATCGGATGCTTAAGTGGAGAGCATATCAACAGAATCGTTATGAAAGATAATAAAGTTGTTGGAGAAGAACGACTGTTAGCAGACCAGAAAGAAAGATTCCGGGATGTTCTGGATGGATCAGACGGGAATTTATATGCCGTGACAGACAGTGGAAAACTTTATAAGATTTCAAAAAAATAAATACAAGAGCCTCCCGGAATTTTCAGGAGGCTTTGATTATCTTAAAATCTGAAATTAAATCTTGCAAAAGCCTGTCTTCCGGAGAACCCCATCTGTACAGGATCGAAAATCCCGCCAGATTCTGTATTTCCATCTGAAACATGGTTTTTTTGTAAAGTAGGGTATCGGTTGAATAAATTTTTACTTCCAATTGTTAAGCTGATGTTTTTGCTGAAATCATAACCAAAAGACAAATCTGTTGTTACTTTTGGATTGTAAGTCTGAAAATCATCAGCGCCTCCATAGCCGATCAACTGTACTTTATCAAACCTTACGAGCTGTAAATTTGCGTTGAATTTATTGATTTTATAGTTTAAATTTAAGTTGATCTTTGTTTTTGGTGCAGATGCAAGAATAAAGGCCCTTTCTCTCGGACTTAAATAGATTTCTTCTTTTCCTTTTAATTTTTCGGAAGTATTGACTGAGGTGATCTCCATTTCATTATAGTTTCCGGCCAAGGTGGCCGAAAGTTTTCCGGAACCGATATTTTCGGAATAACTCAAAATAACATCAATACCCTTTGTTCTCGTATCAATAGCATTGGTGAAAAACTGTGCCTGGTCAATATACGGATAAGCATCCTGAACATCTTCCGGTAAATCGTCTCTTGAGAAATTACCGGTAAGTACAATCCTGTTCTTCACCTTGATATAATAGCCGTCAACGGTTGCTGTGAATTTACCGGTGTTGAACGTGAACCCTAAGCTACCATTTAAAGAAGTTTCCTGTTTGAGTTGAGGAATTCCGACTGCTTTTGCCAGATCACTGTCATTCGATGCAAGCTGAATGGTTACCAGATCTCCACCCTGAAAATTTGTAAACTGTAAGCTGTAATATTTTTGAGCCAATGAAGGAGCCCTGAATCCTGTAGAAACAGATCCCCGGATAGCCAATTGTGGTATAATAGCATATCTTGTAGCAAATTTTCCATTCATGGTGCTCCCAAAATCACTGTAATTTTCAAATCTTCCGGCCACGCTTACCATCCAGTCTTTGGTAACATCCAGCTCGGTATCTACATAAGCAGCAAAATTATTCCTGTTTTTATCAACTTCCTGTGAATATCCGGGAAAACCCTGTGAACCGCCTGGTCTTACATTTCCACTTAGAGGGTTTTCTACCAATAAACTTGGATCTGTATCAGCTGTTACAATATTTCCGTTCACATCATACATGGCGTATGAAGCTTCCTCTCCTTTAATCACATTGAATTTTTCATACCTGAATTCAGAGCCGAAAGCAATATTTAATCCCTCTAAGACACCAAATTGTTTTGAAGCATTAAATCCCGTTGTATTCTGTAATAAAAAATGTCCGCCGGCATTGAAACCTGTCGGTGATTTTGTACCTAAAGTAGCATTGATTGTGTTATCAATCTGGTATGTAAACCGATTGCTTCCAAAAGCATTATAAACATCTACATCCCAGCTTGCTACTTTAAACTTTAAGCCATTATCAAAAGTAAAATCGGTTATGCTTGTATCCTGTACCGGGTTGAATCCATTTGGATAAACCTCCGGAATATTTCCGTCGGCATCAGCACTTCTTGTCCAGGCATAGGCATCCGTGTTTCTTTGCGAAAACCCTTGTCGGGAATAAAATTTCAGATTATCCGATAATGGGACTTCAATATTTCCGAAGAAATAAAAATTCTGAGATTTTGCATCACCAAATCGTTGTCTCGGGGCATCATATTTGGCTGGATTTGCATTTCTGATGGCATATTCTTTATTTACAAATTCTGCTGTGAAATTTCCGAATCCGCCTTTCGGGCCTATTTTAATACCGTAATTCCCATTAAAATCAAAAGTATTTCCATCGATTTTACGATCTGAAACGACATCATTGTCTCCGGGACTTTTAAAAAGATTCATTCCGTAAAAAGCATTGCCTTCAAATCCCTTGTCGCGATCGTTCAGAATAACATTGATTACTCCGGCAATAGCATCTGATCCGTATTGTGCGGCAGCCCCGTCTCTCAATACCTCTACTCTTTTGATTGCGCCAATCGGGATGGTATTCATGTCATAACCTGTATTACCACGCCCTTTCGTCCCGAAAAGGTTGATCAGTGAAGACTGGTGGTACCTCTTTCCATTGAGGAGTAATAAAGTCTGATCAGGCCCAAGTCCTCTTAAAGTGGCAGGATCTACGGCATCAGCACCATCGGATCCTGATTGCTTATTGGAATTAAAAGAAGGGGCAGCAAACTGTAAAAGCTGATTGACCTCTATTTGCCCTGTAGATTGGCTGACCTGTTTAATGTCTATTACATCAATGGGAACCGGGGTATTGGTTACCGTTCTTTTTTTATTTCTACTTCCTGTAATCGCTACTTCCTCTATTTTAGATTCTTTAGATAGGGTATCCCTTATTTCCTGAGCATATAAAAATGTAGTAGAAACAAGAAAAAGCACACTTGCATATTTTATTTTCATATTAATGGTGGTTTTGTTGATGATTCTATCAAAAATATTAAATTTTCACAACATTTTGATATAAAAATAATGGTTTGTTATGTGTATCTCTGCTATTTGTTCAAAATGATTTATATTTTTAACTTTATTAGCAATAAAATTAAAAACATTTAATAATTCTGTTCAGACCTTCCTCGAGGATTTCCTGTGATGTAGAAAAGCATATTCTGATATGTCCTTCAGCTCCCTTCCCGAACCATCTTTCTGAGCCGGGTACTACTGCTACTTTTCCGTGATGCAAAACATATTCTGTAAATTCTTCACTGGATAATCCGTTTTCAATTTTTGGAAATATCACAAAAGTGGCTTCCGGTAGATTACATGTTAAAATTTGGGATTGATTAAGAATCTCATAGGCTAAATTGCGATTGTTTTGTAAATGGGCTAAAAACTTTTTCAGCCATGGTTCTGCGTTTTCTATAGCAACGCTTCCGGCAATTTGGGATAATGTGGAAACCCCTTCGATGGTAGAATTGAAATTCGATTTTTCTGTAAAGTCCTCAAGGATTTCAGGGTCATTGCATAAAACTGCGCCGATTCTCAACCCTGCAATTCCAAATGATTTTGAAAAGCCATACACGGTAAAGCTTTTATTTTTAGCTTTATCTGAAACAGAGGAGTAGGTGTGGAACTGTTTGTTATCATAAATAATATCACTCCATATTTCATCACTCATTATCCATAAATCATGGGCGGAAGCAATTTCTGATATTTTAATTAAAATCTCTTTGGAATAGACTTTTCCAAGTGGATTGTGAGGATTACAGATGCTGATTAATTTTGTTTTCGGATTAATGAGCGAAACCAGTTTTTCAAAATCAATATCTCCGGTTTTATGATCTACCGGACATAATTTTATCACTCCACCTACAGTTTCCACCGATTTTTTAAAAAGAAAATCTACGGGATCCAGGATGATTGCCTCATCTCCGGGGTTTAAAGTATATTTTGCAACCAAATACATCCCCTGTGCTGCACTGTTGACTGCAAGAACATTTTCAGCACAGAAGCTTCCATTTTTCTCTGAATTAAAATGCTTGGCTACATTTTTCTTGAATTCGGGAAGCCCTGAAAACGGGCCATAACTCAAATACCCGTCTTTTATATATTCAATAATTCCCTGCTCGATTTCCGGGGCCATTCTGAAATCAGGATCTGCGGCAGTCAGCGGTATAATCCCTTCTTCCTGAACAGCCCATCTTCCGTTATATGCTTTTCTTTTTAAAGCTTCAAAGTTGATATCGTTATTGGTAAACATATTTTATTTATAAGATATGGGTAAAGTATTTTTCTTTTGCTGATCGAGGGGTAATAAGAATTGATCCAATAAAATTCTTCCGTTTTGTATATGTACTTGTATTTCGGGTTTTCTCTCTCTTTCATATTTTCTGAAGGCTTCAGTCGTATTTTTTTCTTCAGTTAAATATCGGGTCAGCGTAAAAGAATCTTTAAGGGCAGAAGTGACTCCCTGACTTGTAAATGGGATCAAGGGATGTGCAGCATCCCCGATAAATACAATATTGTCTCTGTAAAACGGATTTAGTGTTTCTAACTCGTAAACCGGCCATAAGTGAATGTTTTTATAGCTTGATTCCCTTACGATAGTTGAAACCAAGGGATCCCATTCTTTAAAAACTTCAAACATATAATCTTTAATATTTTCTATTGAACATTCTTTGTCAGTTTTATACCTCTCATTATCAAACTGCGAATACCATAAAATCTTGTCATCTGAAAGCTTAAGAATTCCAAACGTTAATCCACCGTCAAGATGGTGAAATTTCATGAAATTATTTTCGATCCTGGCAGCGATATCTTTATTTTTAATGATATTTACCATTTCATTTTCACGTACGGATCTGAGGATTTCATCTTTGAATATTTCTTTTCTGATCCTGCTTCTGGAGCCATCCGAAACAATAATGATATCGGATTCAATATCGGATCCGTCAGGATATTTTAATCCGCCTTTTTCCTGATCAGAAAAAGAGATCGTTTTTTCATAAGTGATTTTTGAGGATGGAATATTTCGGGTCAGAATTTCAATCAATGCTCCTCTGGAGATCACAAAAACATCATTGAGGTCTTTTTCTGCGATTACTTTTCCTGTATGCGAATACTGAATGTACTTTTTTAAAAAATTACCCTGTTTAAAAAGAGTGTTTTTATCAATGATATGAGACAGGAATTCAATGCCCTCTTGCGGCAGTAAAAAACCGTGACCTGCTAAATCATTTTCCTTTCTTCTTTCGTAAATATGGTAATCAATATTGTGTTTTTCTAAGTAATTCGCCATGCTTAAGCCGGAAATTCCTGCGCCAACGATAGCAATATTTTTCATTTGGGGAATAGGGGGATTTTCAAGTTAGTGTTTATATTGTTTTTTTGAATTTTATTTGAAATATTACAAATTTAAAGTAAAAAAAATAAGAGTTTTTCTAAACAATAATACTCTTTGGTTAGGGATCTATAAAATGCATGCATTAAAGATGTGCCTTATTTAAAATGAAAAAAACCGAGGATTACTCGGTTTTTCTTTATGCCTCTTCCAGTTTAACCGTAAAGTGTCTCAGAAGATCAGGTTCCCATGTGATTTTATACCCTTTTGTAATTTCATCGCGTCTTTCATAAACATTTTTGATGGCAGCAGCGATATAATCCATATGATTGTTGGTGTAAGTTCTTCTGGGAATTGCTAAACGAACTAATTCAAGCTTAGGATAACGGTTTTCTCTGGTTTCAGGATCTCTGTCGGCGAGTAAAGTTCCGATCTCCACGGTTCTGATTCCTGCTTCCTTATAAATTTCAAGACCTAAAGTCTGTGCCGGATATTCTGCACGGGAAACTTTTGGTAAAAAATTTAAGGAATCGATGAAAACAGCGTGCCCTCCAATTGGTTTCTGAACAGGAATTCCGTATTCTATTAATTTATTTCCAAGATATTCAACCTGAGAAATTCTGCTTTCCAGGTAAGCAAATTCTGTTGCTTCATCAAGACCAACAGCTAAAGCAGCCATATCTCTTCCGGCCATTCCTCCATAAGTAATGAAACCTTCATAAATAATAGTGAAGTTGGAGGCTTTTCTGAAAATTTCTTCATTATTCAGGGCAATAAAGCCACCGATGTTTACTAATCCGTCTTTTTTAGAGCTCATCGTCATCCCTTCTCCATAAGAGAAAATTTCTTTACAGATTTCTTTAATGCTTCTGTTTTCCTGTCCTTTTTCTCTCTTTTTAATAAAGTATGCATTTTCAGCAAATCTCGCTGAATCGAAATAAACAGGAATTCCATACTGATCGGAAAGCTCTTTTACCGCCTTCATATTTTCTAAAGATACAGGCTGCCCTCCTGAAGAATTACAGGTAATGGTAATTAAACAAAAAGGGATTTTTTCTTTAGGGTGGCTTTTATAAACCTCCTCAAGCTTTTCAAGGTTGATATTTCCTTTGAAAGGGTGTAAGTCATTAATATCAAAAGCCTCATCAATAGTACAGTCTATAGCATGTGCTTTTCTGAATTCAATATGTCCTTTTGTGGTGTCAAAATGAGAGTTTCCGGGAACAACATCACCGTCTTTTACCAATACTGAGAACAAAACGTTTTCAGCAGCTCTTCCCTGGTGGGTTGGCAAAAGGTATTTGAAACCGGTAATATTTTGTACAGTCTGGTGTAGCTGTTCGAATGAGCGGGATCCGGCATAGCTTTCATCTCCGGTCATCAATGCTCCCCATTGTCTGTCAGACATTGCTCCGGTTCCGGAATCTGTTAATAGGTCAATAAAAACCTGTGAAGATTTTAAGTTGAATAAATTGTAATTGGCGTCTTTAAGCCATTGTTCTCTCTCTTCTCTTGTTGATTGACGGATTTCTTCCACCATTTTAATGCGGAAAGGTTCCGCGTACGGTAAATTCATGAGTTAAAATATTTAATTGTTTTTAAAGAAAATTTATTTGAAATACATTCAAATTCATCAAGTATATTTAAAAGCAGAAGGAAATCTACTCGGGAGCTTTAAATATATTATCATCAGAGTGGAAGCCTGCGACACCTCCGCTTACCGCAAATTTCATTGCAGAAGCAGCAGTCATTCCCACTACCGGTTTGATGTTTTTTTCTTCAGTAACAATTACCCAGCCTGAAATGGCATAAGAATGCGGAAGATAAACAGCCACATAATTGTGCTTATCAACATCGGCCATTTCTTTCTGGGTTAAAAACCCGATTCTCCAGATTTCCGGATTTTCGTTGGTTTTTACCCAAACAGGATTATTGAATTTTTTTTTGTCACCCACAAATGAAGACATCACGTCTTTTGTGGGGGTATAAATATGTTTTACTCCGGGAGTTTTTTCCAATAAGCTATCCATTGTATCGAAGAAAAATCTTCCGACAACAAACTTATTTCCTAAATACCCAAGAAGTGCAGTGATCAATATTGTCGAAACAAAAACTAACCCCGGGATCTCTTTTGCGATTGACGGAATAATATTGTCAACAGACGTGACAATATACCAGATCACAAAAATAGTAAGCCCGATTGGCCCAATGATCACTAATCCCTGAAAGAAGTTTTTCAGAAAAAAATTAGCGATATTTTCGAAAGTCAGCTTTTTCAATTTGAATTTTTACTGTTTATTATTTTAGCCGTGTATGGTTTCTTTATTTCCGAAAGATTGGATGATGCCGGCTTCATATTCCAGCCATTCTTCCCAACGGGCATTTACCTTTTCAGGATTTCCTAATTGTCTTGCAAATCCAATGAAAGTTGTGTAGTGATTGGCTTCTGATATCATGAGCTCTTTGTAAAATACTTTCAGCTCTTCATCCTTAATGTTTTCTGTAAGTACTTTAAACCTTTCACAGCTTCTTGCTTCAATCATAGCTGCAAAAAGCATTTTATCAACAATTAAATCTTCCCTGCTGCCCTGCACAATAAATTTGGCCAGCAGATTGACATAATCATCTTTTCTTGCCCTCCCAAAAGTATAGCCTCTTTTTTTAATGATCTCATGTACCTGGTTGAAATGATCAAGCTCTTCCTGCGCGATGGCGAGAAGTTCAGTAACGATTTCCGTATATTCAGGAAGCATGGTAATCAATCCGATTGCATTGGTCGCAGCTTTCTGTTCGCACCACGCATGATCGGTCAAAATTTCTTCAATGTTTCCTTCTGCAATATTTGCCCACCTTGGATCAGTAGGAAGTTTCAACTTAAACATGTTATAAATTTTCTGTAAAATTAAAATAAATTGCGATAAATCAGAAGCTTTATTGATATTATAATGATGAAGTTATTGTATTGTTAATTAATTACTGGTAATTTGTTTTGATATTTATTATAAAAATCACTTAAATTTTTAACAATGAAAACAATTGCATATTTAAAAAATCAGTTGAGCTGACTTTTAGTCTTTGTTTTCATGTTGTTTACCGGTCCTGTAATCCTTGCTCAGGAATCCGGAGAAGTAGTTAATTCTACCAAGACCATCACTACTACAGAATGGTATGCAGATCCCATCTATTTAATTATCGGAGCGGTAGTTCTGATTATTATTGTTGCGCTTTTAAGCATGCGGGGAAGACGTAAAGACTAGCTTTTATTCAGCAGCTGTTTTTCTTCGCAGAAGTTCAAGGATCTTCCAACCGGATGCATCAATTTTTTTCAAACCTTCAGCAATGACTGAAGCTAAAATGATATTAATGATGTAAATGAGGATCATTAATATCCACCAGGGCATATTTTCTTTCAAAGGAACGACAATGAAATAAACGATGGAAGAGCTTATTCCCTGGGCGAAATAGAAGAAAATCGCATTTTTTCCGATATAGGTAATGAAATTTTCTTTTGTAATTTTCAGTCTGTTATAGAAGATAAATAATGTTACCAGAGAAAATAAAGTCCATATGATATACGGAATTTTTGGAGGAAATTTGTTTCTGTTGATTGTATAAAATATTTCACTTCCGTAGTACCAAAACATCCATATTAATGCTACACCAACTGTTCCATAAAGTACAGAAATCATTCCTGCCTGAATTTTTTTACCCCGCATTCGGTTGGCAATCAGGAAAACGGCAAGATAAAATGCTACATATCCTACCTGGCCTGTCGGGTAAAACCATGGAAAAATATTAAAAATTAATGTTAAGGCAATGCAGAGTCCAATAAACCAATTGATATGTTTTGGGAAAAACTTCAAAATTAAAACTCCGAAAACGGTCAAAATAAAGTAGACTTTCAGATACCAGAAACTTCCCATGACCACAGGAAAAGTATCAGCATTGGTATATTGGTGCAGATACCAGTTTCCGAGATTCTGCCACTGGGGTTCTGTGGAAATTCCTGTTGTGGCATATTTTGAACCAAATGTTGCATAGAAGTTTTGTAATGATTCCAGTGAAAAAAAAGTAAGTCCGAAAACTTTAAAAAAATAATCGAAGAAAAACAGGAATGTTACAAAGATCATATAAGTGATTTGCAATTTTAATAGCCTGTAAAATGTTTTTTCAATATTCGCACCGGAAGTGATTCCGCTTAATGCGTAGAACAGGGCCACATCGAATACCAGTGAAAATACCCGTACTTCAGCCGGAATATAAAACTGCCCGGACCAGAAAGCCGTATGGATAAATATAATGGAAAGGGTTGCCAGGCCTTTTGCAAAATCAATGTAGAGGTCTCTATTCATTATAATACTGGATATGCATCAAAAGTAATTAACTTTAGTAGATATTGCAAATAAATGAAAAGAGGTAAACCGTGGCTTACCTCCTTTATTAATATATCAAGAAATGAATGTTTAAAGATTCTTGAATTCTTCGGCAGAAATTTCTCCGGTCTGAATTTTTCTTAGCTCATCCATGTATTGGCTCATATAAGCATCAATTTCAGGATTTCGGCTGTTTTTACCCATTTTATAAGTTCCGTTTAAAACTCCCTGATAATAATAGAAGAAGTTATAATCGAAATCAGCTGCAGAAAGGCTGTATTGTCCTAAAAGGAATCCCAGACGAACGGCAGATCTTCTCTGAGGGGGAGTTCCGTGGTGATTAGGGCTGGATGTTTGGTAGTCTCCGATAGCCTGGGCAAATTCGTAAGCTGCTGCAATTTCAGAGAACTGGGTTTTGTTGTAGCCGTTTGGTCTCCTTAGATAATATCCTGCAAAACCGTCAGCTTCCAGTTCGTTTGGCCTTGCTGTAGATTCGTTTACAGAAGGAAGCCCGAAGATGTACTGCAGCTGATGGCCGTACTCATGTGCAAGAATCATTGCATTTACAATATCTCCGCCTTTACTTTTTGCATCATAATAAATGGCATATCCGTAATAGATTTTCCCGGATGAATAAGAAATCGCATTATAAGTTGAATTATAATTTGACGGGTCATTAACGAACCGTAATGTAGGATTGCTTCTTCCCCACATACTTGCAATTTTAGTCATTTGAGAATTCATAAAATTGGTATCCGTGGAATTCTGAAGACTTGTTGTTAAAACTGCCGTTGAACTCCAGTTTTGGTCTACATAATAACAGATCTTTTCTTTCTCCCCGGGTTGTTCGATTTTTAAGTTTTCAGATTGTTGCTCCGGTAATGCAGAGTCTTCCAGTTTGTCGTCATTACATGCTGTTAATGAGAATACAGCAACTGCTCCTGCTAAAAAGCAGAACTTAAAGTTTCTTTTCATATAAAATATTTTTTGGTGAAAACGAAGGTATAAAATAATATAATATGTAACGGCATTTTAAATGTTAAAATTATTCATCGCATAGTGAAATGTTGTCAAATAAAAAAACATTGATTGATTGCAAGTTAATTAGAAAATAATTCTTATATTTGCACCTCGAAATAACTAAAAATCTATAAACAATGTTTGCAATTGTAGAAATAGCAGGGCTTCAATATAAAGTTGAGCAAGACCAGAAGTTGTTTGTAAACCGTTTGAAAGGAGAAAAAGGAGAAAAAGTATCTTTCGATAAAGTTCTTCTTACTGTAAACGGAACAATCACTGTAGGCGCCCCAGCTGTAAATGGTATCACTGTAGATGCAGAGATCCTAGACCACGTAAAAGCTGATAAAGTAATCGTTTTCAAAAAGAAAAGAAGAAAAGGTTACAAAGTGAAAAACGGTCACAGACAATCTTTAACTCAAATTCAAATCACTGGAATTACAGGTTTTGAAGGCGGAGCTAAGAAAACGGCTGCTAAGAAAGAAACAGTAAAAGCTGAAGTTCTTTCTGACAACGCAACTGTTAACTTCGGTGAAGATCACGAACTGAACTACCACTTAAAGAAAAACGGTTTGTCTCAGTCTAAAGAAAACAGAGAAACTTTAATTACTTTAGGTAAAGCAGTTAAAGTTGAATTAGAAAAGAATATTCTTACTCATGAAGAAGTAGATGCTGCTATCATTAAGAATATCGATCAATTTAAAGCACTTAATAAATAATAATCCACATATAAAATGGCACACAAGAAAGGAGTCGGTAGTTCCAAGAACGGTAGAGAATCTCACTCTAAAAGATTAGGTGTGAAGATTTTCGGAGGACAAGAAGCTATTGCCGGAAACATTATTATCAGACAGAGAGGTACACAACACCACCCGGGTGAAAACGTGGGAATGGGTAAAGACCACACTTTGTTTGCTCTGGTAGACGGTAAAGTAGTTTTCAGAAAAAAAGCAAATAACAGATCTTTTGTATCTGTAGAGCCAAACGCATAATCAGCGTTTTATAAAAATTCAAAGCCTCAGCGAAAGTTGAGGCTTTTTTTTGTTTTAAAGTGTAAATTATTCATTTATATTCATTTCAAGGTGAAATATTTTTATATTTGTGTAGAATCAAATACCAATTGCGGCAGCCGAAAAGCATACAGAGTAGGCGACAAATTTAAACAAACTATTTTATGAAAAACTTGAAAAAACTGACGAAGAAAGAGTTGAAATCAATTGCAGGCGGTTCAGAAAGATGCCCGGTTCCTGCAACATGGTGCTCAGAATGGTGCACATGGTCAGATTGGCAGAAAGAACATTGTATAAATGCAGTGATAGATGTGATGCCCTGCGATTGCTAATTAAAATCCTGAATGAAATTTAAAAACCAAAACAAGATACTATGAAAAATCTAAGAAAATTGACCAAGAGACAATTAAGAGTAATTGAAGGAGGTGCCTCAGCCTGTCCTCCTCCTGCAACAACATGTGCGGAATGGTGCACCTGGTCAGCCTGGGACAGATTGCGTTGCAGAAACATGATTATAGATCCGGACCCATGCCCTTGCTAGTGGTAATTGTCTAATGAACTACAACCTCAACACTGTTAGGGTTTTGGGTTTGTATGTGAAAAATACTGTTTTAAATTTTTTACTGTTGTTTGTAAACCAATCAAAAATCAAAATAATATGAAACAATTAAAAAAGCTTACAAGAAATAAACTTAGAACTGTAAGTGGTGGTTTTAAGTGTGAGGGAATATCCTGTGACTGGTATTGCGGTTTGCCGGCAGAAAATCGTCCGGTTTGCCTTTCTCCGCAGACATTAATTAGTTCCGATCTGTGGCGGATGTAATGACAGATAAGATTTATGACTAAAAATAAAAAATCTCCTTTTCATAAGGAGATTTACTTTTTTAAAAACCAACCTGAAAGCCGGCTTTTATTCCAAATGTAGAAATATCAGGGCGGTCTAAATAATTTCCACGCCAATTGAAGTCTACTCTGAAAATTCTTAAATTTCCAAATCCTATATTTTCAATTCCGAATCCGTACTCATAATAAATATGTTCGTTCGGCGCAGAATATTTGAATCCTTCTACATTGATCTTTTTAGACGCATCACTTAATGTTCCGTAAGCACCTCTGATAAAAGTAACCTCTCTGAGTTTCAATTTTTTAATCAAAGGAATGTAAGAAAGGATTTTTCCGTTAAAATGATGCTCTAAATGCAATGTTGTGTAAGTATCGGCAACAAATTCATAATAATTAAGCTGAGCAAAAGTATTGGTTGCCAAACTGTAAGACTGGTTCCCCGGAATTACATTTTGTAAAGCCAATGGTACGGTGTCAAAGTTTTTCCCCGCTTCAAAATTAATTAAGGTCTTGCCCCAGCTTCCGATTAAAACAGGCTTATAAAACATGAACTGAAGCTTATTATAGTTGAAGTCTCCATTGAATAAGCCCTCAATACCACGTGTATATTTTAAAACAATTGTAGGGGCTAAAGTTCCGTGTTCGTACCGGTCTATCCCTGTTTGAGAAAACTTGGCTCCCGGCCTTGCGATCAAACTTACGGTAACATGCGAATCATTGAGTGTTTTTCTTAAATCACCATTGCGGTAGTACATCAGGCTAAACCCGTCGGGATTGGCAGATTTAATGCTCTGCATGGTGCCGTCAACCCTTATCTGAAAATTTTTCCAGGGTTCGATGGAAGTGAATATATTAGTTTGGTTAACAGAGCTTAATGAAGCGTTTTCTCCTCTTGCAAAAACGGTGGAAGATGCAAATGAACGGGACATAATTCCATCATCATTGGTTAACTGTACTCCCAGCTGCATTACATCTCTCCGGGTTCCTGCACCAATCATAAATCGGTTAACCCTGTTAAACATATATTTTGCTTCAACACCATATTTTAATTGCTGGTCTTTGAAACCGTAAGCGGTATAAAATTGTACTCTCCAGGGGTCATTTCTTGTAAAATATGTTCTTGCGCCTAATCTGATTCTGTCTCCTTCCACCTCATTGGTTCCGTAAACAGAGAAGATAGGGCCCAGATCGATCCCCTTTGTAATATTGTAATATCCTGAACCCAGGGTTTCATATAACTTTACAATTCTGTTGAATTTTGGGGTTTGCTGCAGCTTATCAAGCATATCATAAACACCCTGTTCGGTTTTTGAAAGAGAATCCGGCCTTGCTTTTACCCAATAGGCATCATCCTTATCAACAAACTTATCATCATACTCTTCTTCCTTCCGGGTGAAAATTTTAGCATCCAAAGGTTTGTTGAAGTCATACTGTGAATAATCGACGGATCTTTTGGCAATAATGCTCTTTGATGTTTTCTTCTTGGAAAAAAGAGTCATTTCGATTTCTGTGACAAACTTTTTAGGTAAAAAAGTATTTTCATCAGGATTATCATATTCCAGTTCTGTAGAGATGGCATTAATAAAGTTTACATTGATCCTTTGGGTCGATTTTAAGGTGGCTCCCAAAACAGCATAGGTATCGGTATCTATAAAAAGATATCCCTGAAAAGCTAAAACTTCAGTCCTTTTAGGCTGATACCTTATTTTGTAGGCATTTTCTCCCCGCATTGATATGGTGTCAATCAGATTGTAATCATAGGTGCTGAAACCATCTGTTCCTACAGGGCTTGGGAAGCCTATATCAAAATAATTTAAAGTGTTGTCATAAATATTGATGTCACGATAGAGATTTTTTGCAGTAAGCGTGACGATCTGATTATCCTGGAAGCCAGAAGTTTTCTGTGCAACCAACAGTTTTTTTGTCTTTTTTGAGGGCTTGTTTTCCCCGTAATTTTCATAAATAGCCTCATTCAGGAAAATAGGAAGCCCCATTTTTCCGCTTGCTGTAGAGTCTGCATAATCAAAGATGAAATCAAGCTTGTTGAAGATTTTTTTCTTCATAAAGGCACTGTCCAGATTATTGGCATCAAACTGAATTTTTTCGTACTCTTTGTAAGTATAGGTATCAAACTTGTCTAGCCCGTTATTTCTTTTTCTTTTCCATACCTCCTGCATAATAGCATAAGCCGGATTTTCTTTTTTATTTTTATATTTGGGCTTTTCGTTGTGGATAACCACTTCTTCAATATTGCTTACTTTCTCCTGAGAAAGCTTAATGATTAAATTACTGGCATTTTCCGGGGTAATGGTTACGCTTTGTAAAGCATAGCTTTTCCGTAAAAATTTTAATTTATAGATAATACTGTCAGACTGAACACTGAAGCTTCCTGTAGAGGTCGTGAAAACAGGCTTATTACTATCATTGATAAAAATATCTACACCTGTGATTTCTTTATTGGTTTTAGTGTCAATTATTTTTCCGTTGGCTGTATTTTGAGCGCAGATAAAATTGGAAAAGAATATAAGAAAAAAGAGAGGGCAGTATCTGGAATTATTTGTTAACATTTGTTGTTTTCTTCAAGCATTTAGCATAAACAAAAAGTATGCTGTTTATTTTTAAAACGGATAAAATTTAAAAAAATTTCATGTCGATCTACAAAAATGCAAATGTAATGAAATAACTCCATCAAAATGATAGAGTTATAGTTATAGATTTGTTAAAATAATGCGAAATTTGAAAAATTATTTGAATAAGTTCGTGTGTTTTTTTAACGATAAAAGATTTTCGGGCTTTGGGAGAAATATTGCATCATAAATACCATAAAAAAGACCTACATTTCTGTAAGTCTTTTTGCTCCTCCTGCTGGGCTCGAACCAGCGACCCTCTGATTAACAGTCAGATGCTCTAACCAACTGAGCTAAGGAGGAATGTCCTTTGTTTTTTATGTGGTGCAAATATAATATGAATATCTATAACAAACAAGTTTTATCCCTGATTGCCGATAATTTTAGACCAAATATATTGAAATTCAATAAGAAATATTTCAATGTTTTTTGTTTAAACTTAAATATCTTCAAATAAATGCCGGAAAATACAGTTCCAAGGATTCCAAAAAATTCTTTGTTAATTGATAATGCTCTGTTTCTTGTAATGGATTCGTTGAATTTTACCATCCAATAAATAAATTTCAGTGCTTGGATAGCTCATCAAAATTGGCGAATGGTTTGAAATAATGAACTGAGCTTTTCCTGCTTTTTCTAATTTATGAATTAGGAATAGTAAAGGTAACTGTCTCATCAATGTATGTTGTAAAACTTTCTGCCCGCATGAAAAATCCTGGATATTTTAGTATTTCAGGAAAGTGTAAGATATTCTGAGAATTCTGATTCCGTTTTATAAAAATTATAATTATAATTTCGATTTCCTCCGGCTACATTAAAACCACATTTCTCAGCAATAGCTTCTAAGAGCGTAGACTTGCGATGTCGTTTTCACCAACGAAAAGCGTGACATTGCTTTTAAGTCTTAAATCTAAACCATTGCTCAAAAAAAAGGAAGGTTGGGGGGAAATCCTGCGGATGGTTATTCTTTAAATAAATCCGGGATAAAGGCATTATATCTAGTGAATTAAATATGATCAATTCTTATCAAGCAAAATTATAAAAAAAAGACCTACATTTCTGTAAGTCTTTTTGCTCCTCCTGCTGGGCTCGAACCAGCGACCCTCTGATTAACAGTCAGATGCTCTAACCAACTGAGCTAAGGAGGAATGTCCTTTGTTTTTAAGTGGTGCAAATATAGGACGAATATTTATACCGGACAAATATTTTATGGAAATTTTTTCAAAAATTACAGTTTGTCAGTAATAATTTTGAAAATATCACTTCCGAAAATCAGTAACATCAAGCCTAACAGGAAGATAACTCCGACCATTTGGGCATTCTCTAAAATTTTCTGTGGAACAGGTTTTCCTACAATCATTTCATATAGGGTAAAAATAACATGCCCACCGTCAAGCCCCGGAATAGGAATTAAATTTAAAAATGCCAGCCATACTGAGAACATTGCGGTAAAACTCCAGAACGCAGGCCAGTTGATGGCAAAGCTTCCGTCAGCACTCTTATCCACAGGCATAGATTTTACGATTGCAATTGGACCACCCACGTTTTTGTACCCTTGTATCTTAGAGTTAAACATAATTTTGAACTGTTTCACCTGCATGGTTAACGCTTCAATTGTTCTTACAAAACCTCTTGGAATTGCTTCTCCGAAAGAATATTTTTTATCTGTAACAAGGTTCTTAAGATTCTTGGTGTCAATCTGAACACCTAATTTTCCGTTTTTATCTACAGGAACTGATAATGTCTGGTTAACACCATCTCTTACAACCTCTAAAACCACCGTTTTGTTTTTGTTCTGATTAAGTTCAGTACTTACTTCATCGAAGAACTGAACTTTTTTTCCATTAATCCCGACAACTTTATCTCCTACCGTTAAACCGGAAGCTTTAGAAGCCGGAGTTGCAAGAGAGTCGATCACCATAGGGATTCTTGGAGTAATATATAATTTGGCTTCTCTTTGTTTGATTACATCAGCAATACCATCCTCATTAACTTTAAAAGTAACTTCTTTTCCGTTTCTTAAAACAGTAACATGATTACTGAAAAGAATGTTGATGGAAGAATTTTCTAATCTTTCAGCAGGTTTCCCATCAATGCTAACGATCTTATCCCCATTCTGGAAACCCATTTTTTTACCCGCATCACTTAGTCCGATTCCATTTTCGAATTTGGTAAGGTCAGTATAGGTTTCTCCATTGAATAAAGAAAGACAGCTGTAGATCAACCAAGCCAGGAAAAAGTTAACCGTAACCCCTCCAAGCATAATAATTAGTCTCTGCCAAGCCGGTTTTGCCCTGAATTCCCAAGGTTGAGCGGGTTGCTTCAGTTGTTCGGTATCCATGCTTTCATCTACCATTCCGGCGATCTTTACATAACCTCCAAAAGGAAGCCAGCCGATTCCGTATTCTGTTTCACCTATTTTTTTCTTTACCACAGAAAACCACGGGTCGAAAAACAGATAAAACTTTTCAACTTTAGTTTTAAACCATTTTGCAGGTAAAAAGTGGCCAAGCTCGTGAAGAATTACTAAGATAGAAATGCTTAATATAAATTGAAAGAGTTTGATTGCTAATTCCATTAATAAATTTTAGATTTTAATTTGCAAAGGTAACAATTATCAAAACTATGCCAAATAAAAAAGCTCCTCGAAATGAGAAGCTTTGTCATATATTGGACTGATTTTTACAAATTGAAAGAAACCCCGAGGCTGCCATTGTTTCCTACTTCAGCAAATACCCCGAATTTCTCTGTGAAAAAGTAACGCGCGCCGATGTGGGCTCCAATCCCGAAATCTTTTCCGAGAACACCTACATCAACACCAGGATAAATGTCCCATTTTTCCGGTAATTGTAATGCTTCCTGTAAATGGAAATTCAGTCTCCCGAAAATAAAAACCCGGTTGTCTTTATCATTATCCTTGTAATCGTCAAAGTAAGCATTTAATCCGCCTCCAACAGAAATGAGCTTGTTCAGCCCATAGTCATAAGTTCCCGTCACTCCGGTTCCGTATCCCCACGCACTAAGACCAAGCTGTATTTTCTGATCTCCCTTTCCTGTCCATGCCTGGGCATTTGCAGTAGCTCCCAAAAAGATAACCATGAACATAAAAACCAATTTCTTCATAAATTTTTTAATTTTGATATCGTTATTTGAAAAAATTATCAACATCAAAAATAGAACCGAAATGAATTAAAAACCGTATTTTTATAGAGTTTTTGAAATGAGATTTATGAAAATTACAGGACTGAATTTAGATATTATCTGGAAAAATAAATATGGAAACTTTCAATTGATCGAAGAGCAGCTGAAAAATGAGGAGGCAGACCTTTTCCTTCTGCCGGAAATGTTTTCAACAGGTTTTTGCATGGATGCTTCGGAAGTTTCGGACCGGAATGAAGAGTCTCTGGAGTTTTTAAAAAAACTTTCAAAAGAAAAAAATGCAGCATTTTGCGGAAGTGCTCCTGTAGAGGACGGCGGTAAATTTTATAACAGAATGTACTTCGTACAAGCAGATTCAAAAATCAGTTTTTACGATAAACGCCATTTGTTTTCTTTTTCAGGAGAAGATAAAGTGTATGCTCCCGGAAAAGAAAGGATGATTGTTGAATACAAAGGAATCCGTTTTTTATTGCAGGTATGTTATGATCTCCGTTTTCCGGGTTTTGCAAGAAATAATAATGATTATGATGCTGTTTTATATGTTGCCAACTGGCCTGAAAAAAGAGTCGGAGCCTGGGAGCATCTTCTGAAGGCGAGAGCCATTGAAAACTTATCTTTTGTTTTTGGCTTAAACAGGATCGGGACCGATGGAAATAACTTATTTTACCAGGAAAGTTCCCATTGTTTTTTTGCAGACGGAAAAGAAATTTCTCAGAAAAACGGAAATATCATTTCTGCTGAGCTGGATTTGCATGAATTAAAAGATTTCAGAAACCATTTTCAGTTCTTAAATGACAGAGACCGGTTTTCAATTGAAATTTGAACTATTAATTAAGCTTAAAATTAGCCATAACCATCTGGTAAGATCAATAGTTAAATAATAAAAAAAACTGTGAGAGATCACAGTTTTATTCGTATTGTTTTAAAAGTTGGGTCAGGGTATTTACATCATGCACACCGCTTTCCTTCCAGAGTAATTCTCCTTTTTTGAAGATTGCTAAAGTGGGAACTCCGCGTACCCCGTATTGTGATGCAATAGCAGGATATTGGTCGACATCTACTTTTATAATCCGGGCACTTTCACCCACATTTTCCTTTACTGTCGTTAAAACCGAAGACTGTACTTTACAAGGTTGGCACCACGTTGCAAAAAAGTCAATCAGGACCGGTCTTTCGGAATCTATGATTTCCTGAAATTTTTGTGACATACCTTTAATCTTATTCAATTAAACATTATTGTTTTGTGGCCGATTGCTCTTCCTGAATGGCTTTTACGTTTTTCCAGGATGTACCGTCATAAGCTTCCACACCATTTTTCTTTAAAATTTCCAACGCCTGGTCAGCCTGTATCCCTTTATTGCAGAAGACCACTACTTTTTTACCTTTAAGCGCTTCAATATTATTTGGAATTTCTGCTAAAGGTATATTGATGGCATTCTTTGCGGTACCCTCGGCATATTGTTCCGGGATTCTGACATCTATCAGAGTAGCATCAGAACTGTTCACCACTTCCCTGATATTCGTCTGAAAAACCTGGGTTGTGTCTGCTGTTTTACATGCACTTAATATAAAGGAAGCTGCAATAATAAGTCCAAAAAACTGATTTTTCATTTATATCGTTTTTGACTGGCAGACAAAATCAGAAATCGGGAATTTTTCAGTTTTTTTAATTCCGTTAAATCCACCTTCTATTTCTGTGAAGTTCCTGATACCGTGTGCGTTAAGAATACTTGCTGCAATCATGCTTCTGTAACCTCCTGCACAATGCAGGAAAAAATGTTCTGAATCGTCAATAGATCCTACCCAGTCACTGATTCCGTCCAGAGGTTTGTTGTAAGCATTATCAATATGTTCAGCAGAATATTCTGTCAGTTTTCTGACATCTATCACTTTAGAGTTTCCGTCAAACTGTTCTGCAAATTCAGATGGAGATATTCTCTTCACTTCATCAGTTTCTTTACCTGAATTTTTCCATGCCTCAAAGCTTCCTTTTAAATAGCCTAAAACATTGTCAAATCCCACTCTGCTTAGCCTTGTAATGGTTTCCTCTTCCGTTCCTTCATCTGAAACCAATAAAATGGGATGTTTCACATCGATGATTAATGTCCCTACCCAAGGTGCAAAATCACCTTTTAATCCTATATTGATTGAATTGGGAATAAATCCTTTATGGAATTCACCCGGGCTTCTTGTGTCTAAGATCAAGGCTCCGGTTTCTTCGGCAAAAGCTTCAAAATCTTTAACTGAGACCGGATTTAATCCTTTATTCATTACAAGATCAAGGCTTTCATAGCCTCCTTTATTAAGGGCAACATTCATCCCGAAATATTTTGGCGGAGCAGTCAGTCCATCAAGAACTTCTCTTATGAAAGATTCTTTATCAGGCTGATTTAATGCATAATTGCTCTTTTTCTGATTTCCCAAAGTATCTACTGTTTCTTTCTGCATATTTTTTCCACATGCAGAGCCGGCTCCATGAGCGGGGTAAACAGTGATATTGTCATCCAAAGGTATTATTTTGGAATGAAGGCTTTCGTATAAAATCCCGGCTAAATCTTCCTGGGTAAGGCTGGTCGCTTTCTGAGCAAGATCCGGTCTTCCTACATCACCCAAAAATAAGGTGTCACCAGTGAAAATAGCTGTTTCGATGCCATTTTCATCAATTAAAAGGAAAGTAGAGCTTTCCATGGTGTGACCGGGAGTATGCAGAACTTTTATTTTGAGTTTTCCGATTTCGAAAATCTGGTTGTCTTCAGCAATAATGGCTTCAAATTCAGGATTGGCAGTGGGGCCGTAAACAATAGGAGCTCCGGTTTTTTTACTTAAATCTAAGTGTCCTGAAACAAAATCTGCATGGAAATGAGTCTCAAAAATATATTTTAAACTTACATTGTCTTTTTCCAGACGATCCAGATAAGGTTTTACTTCTCTGAGCGGATCTATAATTGCAGCTTCATTTTCTGATACAATATAATAGGCGCCCTGAGCCAGACAGCCCGTATATATTTGTTCAACTTTCATTGGTTCTGTTTTAAAAATTTTAGATAAAGATACAAAGTATTAGATGAATTGTAAATGAAATGTTAAATATGACTAATAGTTTCTGTCAATTTTAGAAATTTTATAGGCTTTTAATTATTGCAAGCTGTTAGCTTTCAGTCAATAATGAGTTTTTAAAAGAGCACTAAATTGGTAGACTGTTTTATGTCATGTTTAAATAATTGTGCAGCAGTCATTTTCTCTTTAATATCCTTTTTTCATGAGTTATTCTGTAGTTTTTCATTTTGCCTGTAATATTACGGTTAAATTAATAACAAAAACTTGATGAAGAATATGACTTTAATGAAGAGATATTTTACAAAAACTTTTATATTTATAAGTTAAAAAAGTTAAATGGCAAACAAAGCACAATTTACAGAAGAATTAAATGCAAGATATACTCCCAAAGGAGAACATATTATATTAGGGAAAGGAATGCTGGATGGTGAAGTGGTGCCGGAAGTGAATGTAACGATCCCTTTAAAAACGATTAACCGACATGGCCTTATTGCGGGCGCAACAGGAACAGGAAAAACCAAAACATTACAGGTTTTTGCTGAACAGCTTTCGCATGCAGGGATTCCGTCTTTAGTTTTGGATATTAAAGGTGATTTTTCCGGAATTGCAGAGGCCGGTGAGATGAACTCTATCATTGAAGAGAGGTATGCAAAAACACAGCTTCCCTATAATCCGCAGTCTTTTCCGGTAGAGCTGATGAGCATTTCCGGAGGTAAAGGAGTAAAATTAAGGGCGACGGTTACTGAATTCGGACCGATATTATTAAGTAAGATTTTAGAGCTGAATGATACCCAACAAAGTATCATGTCTATTGTTTTCAAATATTGTGATGATAAAGGGCTTCCTTTAATTGACCTGAATGATTTGAAAAAAGTACTTCAGTATGTGACAGATAATCCGCAGGGAAAAACTGAGCTTGCTGCCAATTATGGTTCCATTGCTTCTGCTTCTTTAGGAGCTATTTTAAGATCAATTGTTGCTTTGGAGCAGCAGGGAGCCGCCGGTTTCTTTGGTGAGTTGAGTTTTGATGTTCACGATCTGCTTCAAACAAGAGATGGAAAAGGAGTGGTAAATATTTTAAGAGTTGCCGATATCCAGAATAAACCGCAATTGTTTTCTACATTTATGCTTTCTCTTTTTGCGGAAATTTATATGACCTTTCCTGAAGAAGGGGACAGCGGAAGGCCGAAGCTGGTATTGTTTATCGATGAAGCCCATTTGATTTTTGATGAATCTTCCAAAGCTTTGGTTTCGCAGATTGAAACAATGGTGAAGCTGATCCGTTCCAAAGGAGTCGGGATTTATTTCATTACACAGATTCCGGGAGATGTTCCCGAAAGTGTACTTTCACAATTGGGGTTGAAAATTCAGCATGCATTAAGAGGTTTTACGGCAAAAGATAAAAAAGAAATCAGCAAGGCTGTCGAAAATTACCCGACGACAGAATTTTATGATGCTTCAACTTTAATTCAGAATTTAGGAATCGGTGAGGCGTTTGTGACTGCTTTGGATGAAAAAGGTATTCCTACGCCATTGGTACACACTTACCTGATTTCTCCTGAATCCAGAATGGATGTTTTAAATGATGCCGAAGTTTCTGATCTGGTTAGCAGATCGGCTTTAGTGACTAAATATCAGGAAGATGTGAATAAGGAATCTGCATACGAAATGCTGGCCAACAGAATGGAGCAGGCAGCCCAGACAGCAGCTCCAACACAAAAAACAAGGCCGGTAAAAGAGGAACCGGGAATGTTTGAACAGGTTTTACAAAGTAAGGCGGGAAGAACTTTTACCAGTACTTTAATGCGTGAAGGGGCGAAAGCCATTCTGGGGATGTTCGGATTGGGTGGACGAAGAAGATAAACTTAAAAAATAACGTCAAAACATATAAAAATGAAAAAACTATCGTCTTTCTACTTTATAGGATTAGCTGTTCTGAACTTAATAATGGACAGTATCAACGGCCGGTTTAGTTTTTTTGATATAATTTTTGTTATTTTAGCAGCACTACCTCTACTGGTCAACAAAAAATGGATGTACCGGTTTTTCGGAGGCCTGGTTTCTTTGATTAGTCTGTATATTATGTTTGCCGTTTTTTTGTCCAATGTAAAAGACTTACAGCAAAATCAGCTACAGGCAGTCTGGACTTATGGCATGGGTTATGTATTTAGCTTATTAACATTATGTTTTGGCCTTCTTATGACAGGTATTATTAATAATCATAAAAACGTGTTGTATAACAGAAAAGTTTAGATGTATTCAATTATAGATATAGAAAGTAATGGTGCAGGTTATAGAAAAGAATGCATTATAGATGTTGCTATTTACAGGTATGACGGGCAGAAAATTATTGATCAGTTTATTTCCCTTGTCAATCCTGAAAGTGATATCACTCCTTTTGTGCAGAAACTGACGAGCATTACCCCGAAAATGGTAAAAACAGCTCCGAAATTTCATGAAATTGCCCGCAGAATTATTGAAATTACCCAAAATACAACTTTAGTAGGTCATAATATTGATTTTGACTACCGGATGCTTCGCCAGTCGTTCAGCAGGCTTGGTTATGATTTTAAAATCAATACTTTAGATACAATTCCTTTAGCAAAAAAACTGATTCCGGACGAGGTAAGTTATTCTTTGGGAAAATTGGTTAAATCTTTAGGAATTCCTTTAACCAACCATCATAGGGCGGAAGGAGATGCAAGAGCGACGTTAGAGCTTTTCAGGCTTTTAATATCCAAGGATACAGAGAATGAGATTATTCAGAAACAGCATGAGGAAACAAATTCTAAGTCTTACATCAATAAAATCAAACAGTTAACTCAGGATTTGCCTAACGAAAAAGGTTTTGTTTACTTCCAGAATGAAGCCGGGAAAATTATTTTTTCAGATCATGTACAGGATATCAATAAGTTTTCCAAAAAAGTTTTTAATTCAAAATCTAAAAAATGGGAGATCATTCAAAATGATGTTGAACAGATCAATTTTGAACTTACGGGGACGGATGTCATTGCCAAACTGATATTGAACTCCAAAAATATAAAGAAAAGAGAAGTGTTTCCGTATGGGCTTTATTTCAGAAATAATAAATACATTGTTGAGAAGAACAAACTTAACAAAGCAGAGAAACCTATTCTAAAATTCAGGTCATTTACCCAGGGAACAAAAGCAGTTCAGTTTATCAGCCTGAAGGAAGAGTATAATGACGTTGATGTTTTCATGAAAAAGATTGATTTCAGGAAAAGAAATGAACTTTGGCTTGGCCAGGGAAGGAAATTGGGTGAAAAAATGTTCCTTATTATTGAAAACGGAAAAGTAATTTCATATGGTTTTTATGAATTATTTACCCAGATTCAGACATTGAATAAACTTTCAAAACTAAAAATTGATCTGCCGTTATCTTCCACAGATCTCAACAATGAATTGCAGTTGGCCCTGCTTCGTGGTGATTTTGAGACACTGCCATTGCCGAAATAAAAATTCATGAATTCTACCCAATATATTTTATGGATGGGATATCCATGGGAAAAATTAAGAAAAGAAGCCCGGAAATGTATGAGCCCTATATAGATCTGGTGCCTGCGAATGAACCAAAGTGAAAATAGATGTTAAAGAGGGAAATTCATATAAAAATAAAAAATAAATAGTATTTTTGCAAAAAATAAAAGGAAGCAATGCAAAATTTTAAACAAATGAAAACCGGAAAAAAGGGAGCTGTTAGGTTCTCTAAGGTTTGGAATATTTAAAAGTTGTCTTGCATAAAAAATAATTATTGTGGCGGACTCTTTTTGGAAGAATCTGCCATTTTTTATGTTAAAATGAAATTATGAATTCAAAAGAATTATTAAAGATTGCCAATGAATATGGCACGCCGGTGTATGTTTACGACGCTGAATCTATCAAAACCCAATACGAGAAACTTACATCTTCTTTTTTAAAACACACGAAGTTCTTTTATGCTGCTAAAGCATTAACCAACATAAATATTTTAAAATACGTCAGGAACCTGGGGGCTTCTTTGGATTGTGTATCAATTAATGAAGTTAAACTGGGATTAAAAGCAGGATTTCCAAAAGAGAAAATATTATTCACCCCGAATTGTGTCGACCTGGCTGAAATTGAAGAAGCGATGCAGCATGGAGTTCATATTAATATTGATAATATTTCCATTCTTGAGCAGTTCGGGAATAAATACGGAAATACGTATCCGATTCTCGTAAGGATCAACCCGCATATTTTCGCAGGTGGGAACTATAAAATTTCAACTGGTCATATCGATAGCAAGTTTGGAATTTCAATTCATCAGGTTCGTCACATCGAAAGGGTAATGAAAAGCACCAACCTCAATGTTGAGGGACTTCACATGCATACCGGAAGTGAGATCAAAGATCCGGAAGTTTTTTTACAGGCTTTAGATATCATGCTGGAACTTGCAGAGCACTTCCCTAATCTGAAATACCTGGATATGGGAAGTGGTTTCAAAATTCCTTACCAGGACAGTGAAGAAGAAACGGATGTGAAAACATTAGGTAAGAAAGTGGAAAAAGTGCTTTCTGAGTTTTCTAAGTCAACAGGCAGAAAATTTGAGTTATGGTTCGAGCCCGGAAAATTTTTAGTAGGAAAAAGCGGATATTTATTAGTGAAAGCTAATGTGATCAAGCAGACTACAGCAACCGTTTTTGTTGGAGTAAATTCAGGATTTAATCACCTGATCCGCCCGATGTTTTATGATTCTTACCACGTTATCGAAAATTTATCTAACCCGAAAGGAGCGGAGAGAATTTATACGGTCGTAGGAAATATCTGTGAAACAGATACTTTCGCATGGGACAGAAAACTGCACGAAGTAAGGGAAGGTGATATTCTGGCTTTCCATAATGCGGGAGCCTACGGTTTCGAGATGAGCTCAAATTTCAACTCAAGATTAAAGCCTGCAGAAGTTTTATTTTTAGATGGAAAAGCCCATCTGATCCGTAAAAGAGATGAGTTTGAAGATTTACTGAGAAATCAGATTGAGATATTGTAAGGTTTGATTGAAAGCTGTAACTTTATAAGACCCAATATTAATTTTATGAAAAAAATATTTTCAGTCATCACTATTTCGGTTTTTACATTATCTTATTCACAGACTTATGTAAAAGTTACTTCTGATAAAAATCAATTGGAAACGGTTTATGCAGGAGGGCAACAAAAATTCAATACTGATTTATCCGATAACTTACAGTATACAGGAAATGCATTCCAGGTAAACGGAGACTTTAAACTGAATTTTAATATTGATGAAGATGGAAAAATTTCCGAGGTGAAGCTTTTACCTGAACTTTTTGACAAATCATTTGAAAGAGAAGTTAAAAGAGATCTTGGTAGAATTAAAAAACATTTTGTGAGCAATCAAAAGCAAAATGTTTCTGTCAGTTTAAGTTTTTCAAGAGACATACCGGATCATGATGGCAGAGCTTTTCTTACCTGCTCTAAACCATATGCTAATATAAGATAGATTATTTAAATCTTAAAATAATGAGGCCTTGCAGTAATGTAGGGTCTTTTTTGTAGTGTAAATCCAGATATAATAAAATTTTAATCTTGTGACTGGCCGGAAATCCTGAATTATTAATTAAATTTGATAGAGGGATGAATATTTTTATACAAGTGCCACCTGATCTCCTATCTCTTTCTATAAATACCAAAAAAATATTAATTATGGCGAAAAATATAGCCGAACAGATTGTTGAAATGCTTGAAAAAGCAAATGTGAAAAGAATTTATGCACTTACCGGTGACAGCCTTAACCATCTGAATATTGCCGTTAAAAAAAGCAGTATAAAATGGATTCATGTAAGACATGAAGAAGTAGGTGCATACGCTGCTGCTGCAGAAGCTGAGCTGGATGGTTTTGCGGTATGTGCCGGAAGCTGCGGCCCGGGCCATGTGCATCTGATCAATGGGGTATATGAAGCCCATCGTTCCCATGTTCCCATGTTGGTTATTGCTTCCACTATCCCGAGTAATGAAATGGGGATGGATTATTTTCAGGAAACGAATACCATTAAATTATTTGACGACTGCAGCTATTATAATCAGATGATCACAAGACCAGAACAGGTACAGAGAATTCTTCAGACTGCTATTCAGCATGCCATATCTAAAAAGGGAGTCGCTGTAATCGGACTTCCCGGAGATGTTTCTGAACTGAATGCTGAAGATACAGGTACTTCTGCCCGGATATTTAGAACCAATCCGGTTATCCGTCCTTCAGATGATGAGCTAAACCAGCTGGCGGATCTTATCAACAAAAGTGAAAAAGTAACAATTTATGGAGGAGTAGGAGCCGGAGAAGCGAATGCGGAAATTGTTCAGTTATCAAAACATTTGAAAGCTCCCGTAGGATACTCATTCCGTGGGAAAATGGCTCTTCAGCCCAATAATCCGAATGAGGTGGGATTAACGGGTCTGTTAGGTTTTCCTTCTGCCTATCATGCCATGCACGATGCTGATTTGGTCATTCTTTTGGGGACAGACTTTCCTTACGAAAAATTTATGCCGGTAAAAAATAAGATCGTTCAGATTGATGAAAGTCCTGAAAGATTGGGAAGAAGGGCCAAATTAGAGCTTGGACTTACCGGTGATGTGAAAGAAACAATCAAAGCTCTGCTCCCACTCCTCAAAGAAAAGACTGATGCACATTTTTTGAATCAGCAATTAGAGTTTTACGAAAAAGTAAAAGAACAGCAGCTGGCTTATGTAAAGGATTTTGGAAAAGAAAACGCAATTCAGCCGGAATATGTGGCACATACACTCGACAGGCTGGCCAAGAAAGATGCTATTTTCACAGTAGACACCGGAATGTGCTGTGTTTGGGGAGCAAGGTTTATCACCGGAACCGGAGAACGTAAAATGTTGGGCTCATTTAATCATGGCTCTATGGCGAATGCTATGCCAATGGCTATTGGAGCGTCATTAGCATATCCGGGGCGTCAGGTTATTGCCATGTGTGGGGATGGTGGACTTTCCATGCTGCTGGGAGATATGGCAACCATTTTTCAATACAAACTTCCTGTAAAGCTAATTGTCTTCAATAATAGAACATTGGGAATGGTAAAGCTGGAAATGGAAGTGGGTGGAATGCCAGATAATGAAACAGATATGATTAATCCGGATTTTGCCATGGTAGCTCAGGCAATGGGGTATCCGGGAAAGAATGTTCATAAACCGGAAGAAGTTGCTGACGCAATTACAGAATGTCTTAATCACGACGGCCCCTATCTGTTGAATATCTTCACCAATCCAAATGCTTTAGCCTTACCTCCGAAAATTGACTTTGACCAGGTATTAGGAATGACAAAGTCTATGGCTCAGCTGATGTTAGGTGGTAAAATGGATGAAGTGCTGGAAACTGTAAAAACCAATTATAAGCATATTAAAGGATTGCTGTAACAAATATCAGGAGATTCTTATGATCTTTTCAGTCAAATAACCATTAAACTTTGCACTTTTGTGTAAAGTTTTTTTTCTTTTTGATGTAATTTTGCTTCATAATAATGTAAAGCATACATTCATGAAAATAATATTGCTTTTTATAGGATTTTTTGCAGCGAATTTTTCGTTTGCACAGGACCTTGAAGACAGGGATGATTCATTTATTGTAGAAAATAATAAAAACCTCCTGAAAATAGACATCAAAGAACCGTTCTTACAGGTTGCCGCCAAGAACTGTAATGATTTTAAAGCTGCAAATTTTGAAGGTGGAGTTGCTGCCTATAAAGAAACCCTTAAAAAATACATGTATACTTTTCTTAATTCAGATTTTTATACACTAACCGGAGATTTTACTTTTACCTTAACGATTGACGCAACAGGGAAAGTGACTGATACTGAAGGCTCTCCCAAAGTATTAAACAGCGAAGTGTTTTTTGATGATATGCAGTATGTGGTGAGAAGGATTAAAAAAAACTGGGCTCCTGCAACATGCAACGGACAACCCATACCGTCTGAAATGAAACTGAAAATGAGTTTTTCATCTATCGCTGCTGATTTATAATTTATCTCAAGTGTTTTTACCATGTTTCAGAAATTTTTACTTTTAGCTTTTATTTCTCTATTTAATATTTTTTATTCACAATTAGAGGTGTTAGATCATTATCCTCCAAAGCAACACTTTTATGCAGGAGGAGAAAGAATTATGACAATGGAGATGATTCAGATTGTAAAAAAGAAGGGGTTGTTGCCATGCCCGGATCACGACGAGAAATATTTTATGAAGATTCTGGTTTATGCAGATGCATCAATTAGTTATGTCAAAGATTTTGATTCATTAAATATTGAAAAAAAGAAATGTGCCTTTGATTTTGGGCGTAAATTGATTCCTTATTTAAAGCGTTGGGTACCTGCTAAAGAAGATGATAAATTTGTTGGAGCAATAGCCAATGTGGAAATTAATCCATTTTTATTATATTATTCGAAGGATGATCCTAAAGATAATATATTTACATATCCCGAATTTAAAAAAGGGCTGCCTGCTTTTTCGTACGAAGTCAGAAGAATTTTTGAACAGAAAATAAGAAAAAATGAAGATAGGTATGGTTCGTTCAGTTTTACAATTAATGAAAAGGGTATTATGGAGGATATTAAAGTTGAAGGAGAATATACCGATCAGGAGAAAAAACAACTTGCTTCCGATCTTTCAAAGATAAAAGGAGAATGGAATCCCGCAAGTTATAATGGAATTCCAAGAAAATATACACTTAGACAAAGTGTAACTCAACAGTTTGATATAAAAACTGAACACAATAAATTAAATAATCCCTTGAATCAAAACGGATTTTACAGATCTCATTAAACTCCTGCCATTCTGTCACAAGATTTTGTATCTTTGCAAATTAATTCAAAAGTTCAGCGTTTAAAATTCAAAGTCGAAAACCTTGAACTTTAACATTTGAACCTTAAACAGACAATCGTGCAAGAAAAATATATTGACGAAACCAAACAAGGAGAAGCTTTTGCTATTGCTGAGAAAGCCGGGAATTCTAAAAAACTGTTTTTAGAAAGCTATGGCTGTCAGATGAATTTCTCTGATTCTGAAATCGTTGCCTCTATTCTTAATGAACAAGGTTACAATACTACTTTGAAAGTAGAAGAAGCCGACCTTATTCTTTTAAATACCTGCTCAATCCGTGAGAAAGCTGAGCAGACCGTAAGAATGCGTCTTTCCCAATTTAAAAATCTTAAAAAAGAAAGGCCGAATATGACGGTAGGTGTTCTGGGATGTATGGCTGAAAGGTTAAAAACAAAGTTTTTAGAAGAAGAGCAGCTGGTTGATTTAGTGGTAGGACCAGATGCTTACAGAGATCTACCCAACCTTTTAAAAGAAACAGAAGACGGAAGAGATGCCATCAATGTAATTCTTTCAAAAGAAGAAACTTATGCAGATATCAATCCTGTACGTTTAGGTGGAAATGGTGTTACAGCTTTTGTTACCATTACAAGGGGATGTGATAATATGTGTACGTTCTGTGTAGTTCCGTTTACCAGAGGTAGAGAAAGAAGCCGTGACCCGCATTCTATTCTTGAAGAATGTAAAGACCTTTGGAACAGTGGCTATAAAGAAATTACTTTATTAGGTCAAAACGTAGATTCTTATCTTTGGTATGGTGGGGGGCCTAAAAAAGACTTTACAAAAGCATCAGAAATGCAGAAAGCTACTGCTGTTGACTTCTCGCAATTGCTGGACCAGGTTGCTAAAGCCGTTCCTGAAATGAGAATCAGATTCTCTACTTCCAATCCTCAGGATATGAGCCTGGATGTATTCAGAACGATGGCGAAACATGATAATATCTGTAAATATGTACACCTTCCCGTTCAGAGCGGAAGCAATAATATGTTGCAGGCGATGAACAGACAACATACCCGCGAAGAATATTTAGATTTAATTAAAAAAGCGAAGGAAATCGTTCCGGAAATTGCTTTTTCTCAGGATATGATTGTCGGTTTCTGTAACGAAACAGAAGAAGATCACCAAGATACACTGAGTCTCATGAAAGAGGTGGAATATGACTACGGCTATATGTTCGCTTATTCGGAAAGACCGGGAACTCCGGCTCATAAAAAAATGGAAGACAATATTCCTGCAGATGTTAAGCAAAGACGTCTGGCTGAGGTTATTGCACTTCAGGGGGAGCTATCAAGAAACCGTATGAAATCCTATGTAGGAAGAATACATCAGGTTTTGATTGAAGGAATCTCCAAAAAAAATAAAAATCAGTGGAAAGGAAGGAATTCCCAGAATGCAGTTTGTGTCTTTGATCAGCAGGAAGGACAGAAAATAGGTGACATTGTGGATGTTTTTGTTTATGATAACACGCAAGGCACACTTTTAGGGAGAAAATCAGAACATACAATGAACTAAATTTGCTCTTCAGAGTAAAAAACAGATATTAGAAACCGATTATTATCAGTAATAAACAATAAAACAGACAATGGAAAAATTTCAGAAATATTGCCTTAGTATTTTATTGGTAATCATTTACAACAATATTTCAGCACATGTAAGCAACGGTACTCTCGAAAGTGAAGATTGCAAAAAACTGTGTGAAGTATACAGTAAATTTCTGGGATCTCAACAGTGTCAGCAATCACTGGTATTTTCAGTCTGCAAAAATTCTGATCATTATTGTACCGTAAATCAGAAACAAAAAGCTATTCATGTAATAGGAAAAGCTTTTTCTGAGACAGGGCATAAGACCGCTTCTCCTGATGACAAATCCGGAGAAAACTATCCTGAGACTGAAAAGTACAATATAGTTTTAAAAAATTTTGAAAGACAAGGCAAAAAATACAGCTTTGCCGGAAATATATATTTTAAAAGTAAAGTTTCAAAAATCAGAAACAAAGATTATTTAGATTTAAAAAGTTAGAATTAAATCACATGAATATCAAGCAAAAGTTAATATTCATTATTTCAAATTAACAAAATCTACGGAAAAAAATCTGAAACCGTAGATGGTCTAAATCAATAATCTAAATTTTACTTATGAGTGTCGAGTTACAAAATATAAAAAACCGCTTTGGAATCATTGGAAATTTTCCGGCTTTAAACCGTGCCCTGGAAAAATCAATTCAGGTAGCGCCTACCGATATTTCCGTTTTGGTAATAGGGGAAAGTGGAGTAGGAAAAGAATTTATCCCTAAAATTATTCATTCAGAATCCAGAAGAAAACATCAGCCTTATATTGTTGTTAACTGTGGGGCAATCCCTGAAGGAACCATTGATTCCGAGCTATTCGGGCATGAAAAAGGAGCTTTTACAGGAGCAACGGCTACCAGGAAAGGGTATTTTGAAGTGGCAGATGGCGGAACCATTTTCTTAGATGAAGTAGGAGAGCTTCCTTTGCAGACACAGGTACGTTTACTAAGGGTGCTGGAAAGCGGTGAGTTCATGAAAGTAGGTTCTTCACAGGTACAGAAAACCAATGTAAGAATCGTTGCTGCTACCAATGTGAATATGATGAAGGCAATTCATGATAACAGATTCCGTGAGGATTTGTATTATCGTTTGAATACCGTGCAGATCGATATGCCGCCTTTAAGAGAAAGAAAAGGAGATATTCATTTACTGTTCAGAAAATTTGCAATAGATTTTGCTGAGAAATACAGAATGCCTGAATTGGAGTTGGAGCCGGGAGCTGTCCATTATATAGAAAATTACACATTTCCGGGAAATGTGCGTCAGCTGAGAAATCTGGTGGAGCAGATGACCGTTGTTGAAAGAGACCGAAATGTCACCGTTGAAAAGCTTGCAGAGTATATTCCAATGGAGACGCATTTGCCAATGGTAGTCAATACTCCGAATACTCAAAAGCAAAGTGATTTCGGAAACGAAAGGGAAATCATGTATAAAATTCTCTTCGATATGAGAAATGATATCAATGATTTAAAATCGTTAACTTCAGAGTTGATAAAAAACCGGGGAACTGCAGAATTAAGCAATCAGGAGAAAAATCTGATCAACAGAATATATACTCCGGAACCACAGCAGAATGCAGCTCCGGGCTCTTTATTGTATTTTGAAGATAATAATCAGGTTCAGACCCCAACTATCATTTCCAATCCGGATGAGAGTTATGAAGACATCGAGGATATTGAAATAGAAGAAGACAAACCGGAATCTTTATCATTGCAGAATAATGAAAAAGATCTGATTATCAAAGCGTTGGAGAAGCACAAGGGACGCAGGAACAAAGCTGCTGATGAACTGGGAATTTCACAAAGAACTTTATACAGAAAAATAAAGCAATATAACCTGGAAGACTAAAATTTATGAATATCAAAGCAAAATCAATCGATTTTAAACTCAATGAATATCTTAGTAAGGGATTAGAGCTTTTAAAAAAAGACTTCGGTAATTTTTTAGTAGCCTATCTCTTTTGCATGATCATGTCAATTATCCCTTTCTGCGGCTTTTTAGCAATGGGAAACTTTTACAGATACTGCAGAAAAGTAAATAAAGGTGAACCTGCCAGTATAGGAGAGATTTTTAATTTTGATGATTTTGTGCCTTATTTTGTGATACAATTAATCATTTTTGCTGCGGTATTTGCAATTTATATTCCGATGGCTTTTGTCATCCCTTTTGCAGCAATAGTGGGCGGAGATGATCCTTCACCAGCCTTTATGATATTTTTTGTACCTTATGTGTTTATGATTGCAGTTGCTATTTTAATTATTGCTTTAATAGGTTTTTATATTCCGGGATTGATCTCACTGAAAAAGATTTATGACCTGAAAACGCTTTGGAAGATGTCCAGAATAATGACAAAAAACAATTTGCTGTCCATTTTCTTATTTGCCATTGTGGTAGGTTTTCTTTCCCAGCTCGGAATACTTCTTTGCGGTATTGGAATTCTGATCACAATGCCTTATTTTTATACAACCCATTATTTTGCTTTTGAAGATGCCATTCAGCAGATAGAATACGACGAAATAAAAGAAATAGGAATAAAAAATGAATTTTAAAATCGAAAATATCACCATAAAGAAATCAGGGCTGATCGGTTTGTTATTCCTTTGTTTAGGAATGCTGAACTCATGCTACAGTTTTACAGGCTCGTCTCTGAAAGATGAAAAAACAGTACAGATCAATGAGTTCCCGAACAATGCGGCTTTAGTAAATCCTACCTTATCACAGCAGTTTTCAACAGATATTCAGAACCGTTTTTTACAGAGAACAACTTTGAAAGGAACTAAAGAAAATCCGGATATCCTGATAGAAGGTGAAATCACAGATTACTCCATTACGCCTACCACCATTAGTTCCAATACACAAACTACCACAACAGGCGGAGTAGTGCAGGAATCTCAAAATAAATTAACCATTACAGTTAAAGTGCATTATGAGAATAAGGTTCATCCTGATATAAGTTTTGACAGAACCTATTCTGATGAAGCTGTATTCAACAGCAGCCTCTCACAAAGTGATATAGAAGCTTCCCAGGTGAAGATTGTAAACGAAAGAATTATTAATAAGATATTTAACGATATTGTAGCGAATTGGTAAGATGATGAATGCTAGAGTTTTAGAATTATTAAAAAATCCAAAAAATATTCAGTCAGAAGACTTAAGTCTTTTGAAAGAGGAAATTAATTCTTTTCCCTATATTCAAAATATCAGAGCTCTGCATTTGTATGGAATTCATCTTTTTGATAAAGAAAACTATCAGAAAGAGCTTTCTATTACGGCAGCTTACACTACAGATAAAAAGATTCTTTATCAGCTGATAAACGGTAAAATCCAGCAAATACCAAAACCCGAATTCAGGAATGAAAAACCTGCTGAAGGTATAGAAAGAGTTACCAAATATGTTTATCAGACCCAAAGCTTTCCTTTAAAAAGAGAAGATAAGCAGGAGAATGGAGTAGAAAATAAAATCGTATTCTCATATCCATTACCAACCTCTGCTCCGGAAACCCAACCTGTTTATGTGAACGGAGAAAGAAACAGAATTCTGTTTGAAGACGAAGAAAATTTTCTTGATGAGGAAAATGCAGAAAAGATAGACATTGAATCTACTCTTGAGTCAGGAACTCTGGTTACCCAAAAGACAGAGGTGAAAGAGCCTGTTAAAGAGGAAGAGAACAATCAGGCAGAAACAACTTCAAATGTAGAAAAGGACAATGTTGCTGATGGATCTGGTTTTACCCCAGAAATTATTGTAAATAAAGAAGGAAATTCATCAAAAGAGGAAAAGGAAGAAATAAAAGCTTCAGAAAATGTCGGCTTCCATGAAACAGAAGCTTTTGTGCCTGAGGTAAGTGTTCAGTCTCTTGATCCGGTTGAGGAAAAGAAAGAAGTGGAAGAGGTTGCAGAAGATGTCAAAACAGACGAAAATCAGGCAGCTGCGGAATTTACTCCTGAAAAGATCCTTGACGAAAATGAGGTTTCTCCGATTGAAGAATCGGATTTGGCTGATGATGGTGCAGAGTTGAGTTTCCATGGGATGGATTCATTCATGCCTGATGTTAAAATTCAATCGGGAAATACTGAAGAGCAGGCTCAACCCAAAGTTCAGCCCAATCTCAACAAGCATGAAGATGAAATGCGACGCCTGATTGAAGAAGTTGAGAAAAAAATGAAGGCAGCTAAGGAAAAATCTGTTGAAAAAACAGAAGAAGAGCCTGAAATTGTAAGCCATGATATCAGCTTTGCTGAAACTCAACATTTCCATACTGCACTGGCTGATGAGAAAATTGAAGAAGAAAATCCTGAGATTGATATAAAAGAAGAAGAAATAAAACAACCGGAACTGCCTGAAGCAGAAATACCTAACGAAGCAAAGCCAGAGGAGCCGGTTGCAGAAGTTAAATCTTCGTGGAAACCGATGAGTTTTGAGTCCTACGTTCCGGATTCATTGATTAATACGCCTGCGGAAACTCCTCCATTGAAATCTGAAGTTGTACAACAAGAAACCCTAAAAGAAGAAGTTTTACCGGAAGTTGAAAAAATGGCGGCTGAAGTTCAACCTGAAGCAATTGAAACAGTTGATGAAGAACTTGTAACAGATAACCAGGAGCCGGATGTCACGGATAAAAAAAATCACGGAGAAGCTCCGATATTGAATGTTTCCTTCTTTGGCTCAGATATTTCACAATGGAATCTTAAAGAAAATAAAACAGAGGAAAAATCTGCTGAAGAAAAAATTGAAGAGTCTGAAGCTTCAGCAGAAACAACAGCCGCCACTCATCCTGCCGACAGCAATGTGCCCGGATTTATCAATACATGGCAAAGCTGGCTTAAGATCGACCGCACAGAAGAAAATGGCAAAGCAAAACCGGAAAACAAGACTAAAGTTATTGATTCTTTTATCGAGAATAATCCAAAGATTTCCCAGTTGAAAGAAGAAAGCAGCTTTGTAGTGAAGGAGAAGACAGATGATATTTCACATCTGATGACTGAAACGCTTGCCAATCTGTATTTCGAGCAAAAATTATATACCAAAGCAATAAAGGCTTTCGAAATATTAATCAATAAACATCCTGAAAAGAAAGATTATTTTGAACAGAAAATTCAGGAAATAAAAGAATTCCGCAGTAAAAACTAGATTTTGTATGAGCTTACTTGTAATCACTCCGGTTGAAATTTTATTTATAGTTATTGCATGCTGTGTTATATATTGTAGCGATTTCTACATTGTTTAAAAATAAATCAGGCATTTTACCTTATCTTGTGCTTATTCTATTTCCAATATTAGGGCCTCTGGGAATTGTTTTTGGAAATTATATGAAGAAAATAAAATAAATCTGGGCGGCTGAAAATGTATTTTCAGCCGCTCAGATTTTATAATAATATAGTTTTTAAAAGTTAGATGGAATAAAATTTAAATTATGAAACAACATCTTTACTTCGTCTCAGCTTTCTCCATGCTTTTCGTCCTAAAACCAACACAAGGATTACTAAAACAACTGCGCAAATTGCGGCCACAACAGGTACAGCCATTGCTAAAACTGACATGATTCCTGCTCCGGCAGTTTCGGTGGTTCCTACAACAGAATTACCAAGTCCGCCCGTCGTTGCCGTTGAAGCAGCCCTTATTCCTGCAAATCCTGAGCTTATGGTTGCGGCAGTACCTCCACCGGCAATTAAAGCCAATGCCCACTGCGGAAAAGTCCCTAGATCAGCAAACTGGCTGGCAAATAATATCGATCCGGCAACAGTAGCCATCGGGACACAAAGAGTATCCAGAATATGATCAATAAAAGGAATATAATAGGCTAAAATTTCAGCGATCGTTGCAATACCTGTTGTAATAAGTGTCGGAAGCCCTGCAAGCCACTCAAACTGCTCATTCATAGGAATCCAGTGAAGATAAGAAGCTAAACTTACGGCAAACATCGGAAGAAATACTCTGAATCCCGATGCAGCAGCCAGGCCAATGCCGATAAATGCACTCAGGATATAGGGAAGATAAGGAACATGGTCTAACATTTTAATTCTCAGATTTATTGTTTCCTTAAAGTTACAAAAAATAGACAAAGATTTTTCTGAAATTTATTCACCCGGAATTTGGATCAATTGCAGTAATGCCCAAACAAAAAATATCCACAATCATCTGTGTCAACCTGAGAAGTCTGTGGTCAATAATCTTGACAGCTATCCAAAGCTAAAGTAAAATCCTAAGGTTTTTTCTGAGCCTGACAAAGCTTAATAAACTCAGTTTCCACATCCTGAAATTTTGCAGGCATCTCAGGAGAAGCCCAAAACAGCATCACAATAGTTTTATCTCCGAAAGCCTCTTTGAATACATCTTTATGAAGCCGGAAACACTCCCGTAATAATCTCTTGATCCTGTTTCTGTGTACAGCTCTTTTGAAATATTTTTTAGATACCGAAACCCCGAACTTAGTGTTTTCCACAGGAAGTGTTGGCTTATTTTTAAGGATAATGATTCTCAAATGTCCGCAGGTTCTCCATTTACCTTTTTCAAAAAGTAAAGTAATCTCATTGTTTTTTTTGAGTTTTTCTTCTTTGGAATATTTGAAATTATTCATTTACAGGACGTAAATATAGTGTATATTTTTATGAATGCTTTGACTCTATTGAGTCTGATCATCCCATTTTTACAGCGCTGAAACACTTTTTGAATCTTTTTTCACTAAATAATTAATCACTTCTGCAGCAGCATAAAGACCGAAAATAGCAGGAATATAACTTATTGTTCCGTAGAATGACCTCTTGTAATTGGTTCCGTCAGTCATTTTCAGGCTGTCTTCACTTTGCAGCTCATTAGAAAATACACATCTGATACCCTTATTAATTTTCTCTTTTTTAAGTCTTTTTCTCACCTGTTTCGCCAGAAAGCAGTTTTGAGATTTACTGATATCCCTTACCATCACTTTACTCGGGTCAGACTTTCCTCCGGCGCCCATAGAGCTTACCACCTTTATTTTTTTTCTTTTTGCTGCAATTAACAATTTAAGTTTTGGGGTCACACTGTCGATGCAGTCGAGAATATAATCAAATTTTCCCTCATCCAGAACCTCATTCATCCGTTCCGGATTTAGAAATTCATTGATTTTAATTAAATTAAGGTTGGGATTTATATCTAAAAGCCTTTCAGCTACGACTTCTACCTTATGTTTTCCTACTGTGGAATGCAAGGCAGGAAGCTGCCTGTTGATGTTCGTAATATCCACAGTGTCACCATCTACGATTGTCATATTTCCCACTCCGGCCCTGGCCAGAAACTCTGCTGCAAAAGAGCCAACTCCACCTAAACCGACAACCAGAACAGAAGCTGTATTCAATTTATCAATTCCATCTTCCTTGATCAGGAGCTCCGTTCTTTCCAACCAGTTTTTATCCATTTTTTATCGTCTCTAAATTTTCTGAAATTTGTTTATTAAGCTGTTCCAAAGAAATTCCTTTTATTTCCGAAACTTTCTGATACAATTCTTTAAGGGTAAAGTCATCATTATCAGTTTCTAAAAAGAATTTATCTGAAGGAACTGTTTTTAAAATATTTTGCAAAGATAAATTATACAAAACAGCTTTCCCAAAACTCAAATAAAAATTATTTCTAAGGAGATCTTCAGCAATATTTTGTTTCTTATTAAAACCATGAATAATCATAGCCTGTTCCGCTTTTTTTCTGAAAGAAATTACCTCATAGAATTTTCTTACACAATGAATAATTAAAGGCTTTTTCACTTCGTTGGAAATTTCGATCTGTCTTAAAAAAACATCTTCCTGTATTTTCGGATCAATGGAAACCAATGAATCCAGGCCGCATTCTCCGATTGCGAAACAGTTTTCGGAAATATTGGATGTTAACCAGCACAGTTGATTGTCAATAAACCCCGGTCGGATGTCTTTTGGGTGAATGCCGACAGAATATAAGAAATCCGGCGGAATACCTTCTGTATCTACATTATAGATTCCGTAAGGAAGATTTTTTTTATGATGGTGAAAATCAAAATAATCCATGGTCAAAAATACTATTAATTTAGAATTAATGTAAATTCTTAAACAAACGTTTATAATTGTGTTAAAAATTTCTTAACTTTACTGAAAGCGACACTCCATGAGAAAAAAATTTACAGAAAAACAGATCCATATTCTGGATATTGCAGAAGAATTAATTGCAAAAAAAGGATATGAAGGAACTTCGGTAAGGGATATCTGCTCCAAAGCCAATATCAATGTAGCTATGATCTCCTATTATTTCGGATCCAAAGAAAAAATGATGTCTTATCTCTATCAGTACAGGGTATTGAAAACCAGGGAGAATTTCTCCGAATTTGCAGATACAATTAAAGACGGGAAACCTGAAATGCAGTTGAAAGAGATCATTAAATATATTGTTTCCCAACTGTTTAAATATAATTATTTTCATGGGTTTGTTACTCAGGAGCTCAGACATACAGATAATTTAAAAGGAGAGCTTCTGGATTTTTACCAGTTATTCGTAAAGAAACTTGACGATGTAATAAAGAAAGGAGTAGCTTCCGGTGTATTTACCTTTACCCCAAAACCTGAAGATATCCTTACAACCATTATTGGTTCTACCTTATTTGTAATCCGTAATAAAAACTTTTACGAATTATATGTTCCAAGTAAGAATGAAGAAACCTATACCAGAGAAGCCGAAAAAAAAGTAAGAATGAATCTCTTACTCAGTGTTTTTGCAATTTTGGGATACGCTGCAGACTAAAATTACGTTAAATAATCATAAAAAAAAATGTATTGGCAAAAAAGTTATATTTTTGCAAATTAATAGATGGGTATTTCCCGGGAACTGTTGAATTTTTATATGAAAAAATATATTTTAGGTCTTTTTGCGCTAGCTGTACTTTCATCATGTGTGAGCCAGCAGGAAAAAGCCATGAAGAGTGCTGATAAAAACTTTATCCTAAAAGCAGCCAACGAAAATTTTGCTAAGAAAAAATGGAAAAATGCGTTAGCTCTTTATGACAGGCTTGCTAACCTGGTGGCGGGTACAGATGATTTTCCGAATGTGGGGTTCAATACTGCCTATGCTAACTATTATGATAAAAATTATAAGTTGGCAGGACATCAGTTTAAAAACTTTGCAGTCAGCTTTCCAAAAGATCCGAGAGCGGAAGAAGCAGCTTATATGTCAGCTTTATGTTATTATGAAGGATCTATGGATTATAACCTGGATCAGTCGAGTACAGAACTTGCCGTTAACGAGTTACAGGATTTCCTGAATAACTATCCTAATTCCGAAAGATCGAAAAATATCAGCCAGCTTATTGATGAATTGTCTTATAAGTTAGAATTTAAAGCTTACGAAAATGCAAGGCAATATTTCAAAATGGGAGATTATAAATCGGCTAATGTGGCTTTAGAAAATGTGTTGGATGATTTTCCAAGTACCAAGCTCCGTCCGAAAATCTATGATTATATCATGAAATCCCGTCAGTTGTTGGCGCAGAATTCGGTTTATGACCTTAAAGAAGAACGTATAGAAAGTGCTCTTGCATTTACCAGACAGGTAGAAAAAGAACTTCCTAATACCGAATATTCTAAAACTGCAGTAGACATAAGAGAGAAGCTGGAGAAAGAAAAGAAGGATTTTGCAGTTATTAAAAAGCAGACAGAAGCAAGAATAGCTGTTTTCACGGCAAGGCAAAAGAAAGAGGCTGATAAGCTTGCAGAAAAAAATAAAACGGAGCAGCAGATCCAGGATCAGGTAAATGTAGAAAAGAAAGCAATGCAGATCCAGAGGGATAGTGCTGCGTTACAGACACCTCCTCCGGCAGCGACTTTCAAAATTCAAAGATAATTCGTAAATTTGCCATCTTATAAATAAATAATTTTCTCAAAATGAGTGTAAAAGATACAAAAGCAGAAGTAAATACCATTACTTACGATAAAGATAAGATTGAAGATAAAGTAGCCTCAATCTATGAAGCTATTGTTATCATGGGAAAGAGAGCAGAGCAGATCAACGCAGAAATTCGTACAGAATTGCACAATAAATTAGACGAATTTGCTGTTCACAATTCTACCTTAGAAGAAGTTTTCGAAAACAGAGAGCAGATAGAAATCTCTAAACATTACGAAAAACTTCCAAAACCAACTTCTATTGCAATCGAAGAATGGTTGAATGAAGATATTTACTTCAGAAAAACTGAAGAAAGAAAATAAAAACCATTTGTGTTTTTTATATATGCAAAGGTCATAAAGGAATCAGTTCTTTTATGACCTTTGCTATTTCATCTCCTCTTTTGTGAGAAAAAATAAGTAATTTAGTATTTTAAAAAATTAAAACTAGATGAGCCTTTCCGGGAAAAAAATTCTTATTGCGATTTCTGGAGGAATTGCGGCCTATAAAATTCATTTTCTGATCAGGGATTTTGTGAAGAAAGGTGCGGAAGTACAGGTAATAATGACTCCCGATGCAGAAGATTTTGTAACCAGGCTAAGTATTTCCACCTTATCAAAAAAGCCTGTATATACCGGCTTTTATGGCGATAACGGAACATGGAACAGCCATGTAGAATTAGCATTATGGGCAGATGTCATGATTGTTGCTCCATGCACGGCCAATACATTGGCTAAAATGACACATGGCATGTGTGATAATCTTGTGCTGGCAACTTATATGTCCGCAAAATGCCCTGTTTTTATTGCTCCTGCGATGGATCTGGATATGTATCAGCATCCGTCCACAAAACAGAATTTAGAACTTGCTGAAGATTTCGGACACCTTATTATTCCTGCTGAAAACGGAGAGCTGGCAAGCGGACTGATCGGGCAGGGAAGAATGGCAGAACCCGAAACCATTTTAAAATCGGTCGAAACATTTTTTAAAACCCAGGATCAGGAGAAAACATTGGATGGAAAAACTGTTTTAATTACAGCCGGTCCAACTTATGAAGCCCTTGATCCGGTGAGGTTTATCGGAAATCATTCTTCCGGAAAAATGGGATTTTCATTAGCAGAAGAAGCGGCAAAAAGAGGGGCAAAAGTGATCTTGATTTCCGGTCCAAGCTCCCAAACCATCCATCGTGGAAATATTGATTTACATAGGATTACTTCTGCAAAAGAAATGTTGGAGAAAGTATTTCAGTTTTATGATAAAATAGATATAGGTATCGCGAGTGCGGCCGTTGCAGATTATGCTCCCAAAGAAATTGCGAAGGAGAAAATCAAAAAAAATGAAGATCAGCTGACACTGGAACTGGTTAAAAATCCTGATATTCTCAAAACAATGGGTGAGAAAAAAACACACCAGTTTTTAGTAGGATTCGCCCTGGAAACACAAAATGAAGAGGAAAATGCAAAAGCCAAGCTCGAAAAGAAAAATCTGGATATGATCGTTCTGAATTCTCTCCGCGATGAAGGGGCAGGATTTAAAAATGACACCAATAAAATAAGGATATTCACCAGGACCGGGAAAAAAGAATTTGACCTGAAATCTAAAGATGAAGTGGCAAAAGATATTCTCGACTTTGTTGAACACCAACTTTTAAAATAAATTTAATAAATTTCCGTTCTCAATTTTTAATAGATAATGAAAAAAACAATAAGCTTATTCTTACTGCTTTTTATATATACCCTTAGCTTTTCACAGGAATTGTTGGCCACTGTTCAGGTCAACTCACAACAGCTGGGCGGAAGCAATCAGCAGGCCTACAAAGCTTTGGAAAAAAGTCTTAAAGATTTCATCAATACTACAAGCTGGACTGGAAAAAAACTTCAGAATTTTGAAAAGGTCAAATCGAATTTTGCAATTGTCATCTCTGAAAAAGATGGAAACAAATACAAAGGTACTATTGTTGTTCAGGCCGTTCGCCCGGTTTATAATACAACCTACGAATCTCCTTTGATCAACCTGCAGGATCAGAGATTCGCCTTTGAATATGTTGAAAATGAAAATCTGATTTTTAATGAAAGACAGTTTTCAGGAAAAAACCTGATTGATGTTATCAGCTTCTATGTTTATCTGATATTGGGTTATGATGCTGACAGCTTTCAATCTATGGGAGGAACGCAGTGGTTTTCAAAAGCACAGCAGATTGCCCAGAATTCACAAAACAGAGGATATGAAGGTTGGGCTCCGCTTAATGAGCCGAAAAGCAGGATGATCTTAATAGGGGAAATTTTAAATCCTAATATGGCACAGCTGCGTTCTACATTTTATACTTACCACAGAGCCGGATTAGATAATTTGTTTAATCAGGATCAGTCAGCCGGGAAGAAAATCATTTTTGATGCTCTGATGCAGTTGAAAATGTATGAAAACTCATTCCAGCAGAATTATTTCTTCAACCTTTTTATAGATAATAAAAGCAGCGAAATTTTCAGCATTTTCGATTCAAATAACAATGGCGGGCTTGTTATGAATGACCTCAGACAGCTTCTGATGGTTTTATCCCCGAAAAACAGTGAGTCCAAGTGGAGCAAATGGAAATAGTAAAAGCTTAATTTCCCTGCTATTGAATTCTGACTTCTAAAGTTCTATATTTGCAGTACTAAAGTAATCAGCTATTGATCCATGCTCTCGAGAATCTATATTAAAAATTTTGCCTTAATCGATACGCTTGATGTATCGCTTCATAATGGTCTGCAGGTAATTACCGGTGAGACCGGAGCGGGAAAATCTATTATTTTAGGAGCCCTCAGGCTTATTTTAGGCGAAAGGGCTGATGCAAAATCGATCTCAAATGCCGAAGAAAAAAGTATTGTAGAAACAGAATTTGCTTTAAATAACAGGTTCAAAAAATTCTTTATTGAAAATGACCTGGATTATGAGCATCAGACAATTATCCGGAGAGAAATCCTGCCATCAGGAAAATCAAGGGCTTTTATAAATGATGTTCCTGTAACACTGGATGTTTTAAAAGAACTGTCTTCCCAACTCATCGACATTCATTCCCAGTTTGAAACTTCAAACCTTTTTACCTCAGAATATCAGTTTAAAATTATTGACGGGCTCTCTGAAAATAAACAGATCATAGAAGAATACCAATATGAATTTTCAGAATTCCAGAACCTGAAAACCCAGCTTAAAAAACTTCAGACCCAGCTTTCCGAAAATAATAAAGAAAGCGACTATAAATTATTTTTATTGGGTGAGCTGGAAGAACTGCACCTGGATGATGTAGATTATGAAGAATTGCAGAACCAGCTTTCTATTCAGGAAAATGCAGGAATGATTTCTGAAAACCTGAGCCAGGTTTTATCCCGGTTTCATCAGGAAGAAATCGGAATTCTGTCTTTCTTTAATGAAGCTAAAAATAAGCTTTCGAAAATTTCAGAGGTTTCTGGTAGCTTTTCTGAGCTTGATCAAAGGTTGGAAGAATCCTTCGTTGAAGTGAAAGATATTATCTCCGAACTGGAAAATGAAGCGGAAAAAATTGAAATTAATCCTGAAAACTTAGAATTATTGTCAGAGCTGAACAACCGGATCAATGCTCTTTTTCTAAAGCATAATGTTTCGGATATTGCTGAATTAAAGGAAATCAGGGATCAGCTGGCCGGTGAGCAGAAAGATGCATCAGAGCTTGAATCTAATATTGCTGAAATCGGAGAAAGCATTTCCCAAAAAGAAAAAACACTTCAGTCACTCTCCGTAAAGCTTTCTGAGAACAGGGGAGAAAGTATTCCTGTTTTTGTAAAAAAAGCTGAAGGACTGCTGAAAAAACTGGGGCTTGAAAAAGCTAAAGTAGATATAGAGCTACAGACAACCCCGGAATTTAATCCATTCGGAAAAGAAAATATACAGCTTTTATTCCAGGCCAATTCGGGCTTTCCTTTAAAGCCGATCCAGACTGCTATTTCCGGAGGAGAGAGGTCAAGGGTAATGCTGGCTGTAAAAAAAATCATTGCCGAAAGCGATGAGCTTCCTACCCTTATTTTAGACGAAATCGATACCGGGGTCTCCGGAAAGGTGGCCGAAGAAATCGGAAATCTGATGCGTGAAATGTCGGAAGATATGCAGCTTATTGTGATCTCTCATCTTGCCCAGGTCGCGGCAAAAGGAAATAACAATTATAAAGTGGTAAAAGAAGACGTTTCAGGAAAAACACAATCCACAATCATCACATTAAACACCGAGGAAAAACTCAACGAAATTGCCCAGTTGCTTTCCGGAAGTAAAATCACCGAAGCGGCTTTGGCACAAGCAAAAGAGCTTATAGGATAAAATTTTGTAACATATTTTGCATTATATTTACTAATGTAAAAAAATAAACTATGTTTTTAAAATTCCTGAGACTGGAAATCAAAAGTTTTTTCCGTGGTTCTTCTGTTGGAATTAATCTAGCTATGAAGATTTTCCGTTTTATGGGAATTCTTTATTTTACAGGATGTTTGGTAGGTGGTGCTTTCCTGGCTTTTTTCTACGTAACGAAAGAAATGCCCGGAGAAGATCCGTTAAAGCTCGTTTCAAGATTTCTTCTTGCTGCCTGGGCTATAGACCTGATCTGCAAATATATCTGGCAGGAAATGCCTACACAGAATATCAAGCCTTTCCTTACGCTGAATATTCCTAAGAAAACCCTGATCAACTACATGCTGTCGAAAACCTTTTTATCAGCTTTCAGCTGGCTGAATTCCTTCTTTTTGATTACATTTTCCATTATCTGCCTGTTTAACGGATATGGCTTTTTCGGAATTTTATCATGGCTGATCGGAATCTCGCTGCTATTCTATCTCAATAACTTTATCAACATCCTTTTTAATAGCAAAGAAACGGTTGTTATAATTATTGGTTGTGTTTTTGCGGCGTTGGGAGCTTTGACGTATTATAAAGTTATACCGTTACTGTCCTACTCAGAGTCGTTTTTTTATGCTTTTTACAATAAGCCATATCTGGTGATATTACCGGTGATTCTGTTTGTGGGACTATGGTGGATCTGCTTCAGATATATCCGTAAAGAATTCTATCTTGATCAGGGTCTGGAAGCCAAAAAAGATGTAGGAAAGACCGAAAATATTGCCTTCTTAAATAAATACGGAGCGATTGGAAGTTTCATTAACAATGATATTAAAATGCTGCGGAGAAATAAGGTGACAAAAGGAATTTTGCTGGGAAGCTTCATGTTTCTTTTTTATGGATTGCTGATGTTTACGTCACCGATTTACAAAACACCGACGATGATGATGTTTATGGGATTATTCGTGACAGGTGGTTTTCAGTTTATGTTTGGGCAGCGGGTTCCTGCATTCGATAGTTCCTACTATTCTTTAATGATGACTCTCAATGTTCCGTATAAAGAATACCTGAAAGCAAAATGGTGGCTGATGAATATCGTAACTGCAGTTTCTATGCTGCTTGCTTTATTTTATGTCTATTTCGGTTGGGAAATGTATATTACTTTTTTTGCTGCAGGATTGTATAATATTGGGGTAAATTCTCAGTTTACGCTTTGGTCAGGGGCTTTTAATAAAGCTCAGATCGATTTGAATTCCAAAGAAAAAAGAATCGGGCAGAAAACCAGTTTTAATTTTAAAGCTTTGTTGCTGCTGATTCCGAAGATGTTTTTACCAATGGTGGTTTTCGGATTGACAAAATACCTGTTCGGAATGACGGCAGGAGTGATGAGTATTGCCATTCTGGGCTTAATAGGCTTTTTGTTCAGAGAAAAGATTTTCGACACTATTGTGAAGCACTATAAAAGAGAAAAATACAGCACATTAGATGCATTCAAATCAAAAGATTAATACAATGATTACGATACATAATTTATCCAAAACATATGGAACAGCTACAGTTCTTAATATCGAGAACCTTGAAATACCGAAAGGAGAAACTTTCGGTTTGGTAGGAAATAATGGTGCAGGAAAAACCACTCTTTTCAGTCTCATGCTTGATCTGATTCAGGCTACTACAGGATATGTAAGCATTGATGGGATTAAAGTCAACGAATCTGAAGCCTGGAAAAGCAAAGTTTCCGCTTTTGTAGACGATACATTTCTGATCGGCTACCTTACGCCGGAAGAATATTTCTATTTTATCGGTGAGCTGAGAGGGCAGAATAAAGCATCTGTAGATGAGTTCCTGAAACCTTTCCATGATTTGTTTAACGGTGAAATCCTTAATGCAGGGAAGTATGTTCGTGATCTGTCAAAAGGAAACCAGAAGAAAGTGGGAATCGTAGGAGCAATGATCGGAAATCCGGATATTATTATCCTTGATGAACCTTTTGCCAATCTTGATCCGTCAACCCAGATTAAACTGAAAAATTTAATCAAAGAATTATCAAAACAGGATGGAGTGACATTTCTTATTTCAAGCCATGACCTTTCCCATACAACAGAAGTATGCAACAGAATAGTGGTGGTCAATAAAGGAACGATGGTTAAAGATATCCAGACCAACCCGGAAACGTTAAAAGACCTGGAGCAGTATTTTGCGGATCAGGTGTCTTTGGCGGAGTAAATTAAGTTAAAAACGAATTCATGAGCATAGAATCTCAAAACGTTACAGATTATCCGAATACCAATACCATTTTTATGGTGTGGACATTTAAAGATGATCCTCAATTGAAAACCATATTTCAGCAACTTTGTGCTTTGATTTTAAATCTTAATAATTCTGCTTTTAACCGGTTTCCGGACAGCAGGGTAAGCTGTGTGATGGGAATCGGATATGATGCATGGAAAAAGCTGGAGCTTCCAAAGCCATTACCCAAAGAGCTGGCAGAATTTGAAGAGATCAAAGGAGTAAAGCATACAGCAGTATCTACCCCCGGAGACTTGCACTTTCATTTGAGAGCCGATAATCAAAGCCTGATTTTTGATATGGCCGTTGAAATTTCAAAGCTGATAAGTTCTGTAGCCGAAAGTATTTTAGAGGTTCATGGATTTAAATACTGGGATGCCCGTTCTATTTTAGGATTTGTAGATGGTACTGAAAACCCTCATGGAAGCGATAGAGATTATTTTGCAAAGATCGGGGACGAAGATAAGCAATATAAAGGCGGAAGCTATCTTTTTGTTCAGAAATACCTTCACAACATGGATGCATGGAAAGGGCTTTCAACCGATGAGCAGGAAAAAGTGATCGGAAGATCAAAAGAAAATGATATTGAAATGTCTGATGAGGTGAAACCTTCCAATTCGCATATCGCCTTAGCTAATATTGAAGGGGAAAACGGAGAAGAATTAAAAATTGTGAGGGATAATATGCCTTTCGGGAACCCTTCAACAAATGAATTCGGAACTTATTTTATCGCTTACGCAAGCACATTTACAACAGTTAAAAAAATGCTGACCAATATGTTCATTGGCGATCCGCCCGGAAATTATGACCGTATTTTAGATTTCAGCACGGCAATGACGGGAACTCTTTTCTTTGTTCCTACCCGGAATATGCTTGATGAATTTTCAGGATAAAAAATATAAAGGCAGAATATATCTCTGTCTTTTTTAGTATAAATTATCTTTTTTTTTAAAAATCTTTTTTTTTGTGTAACCTTTTTAAACTTTTGTTGTCTTTACAATAGAAACAGATTAAGAATGAAACTTTTGTTCGGAAATAAAAAAGAAGATTTGCTGAGCCGTCTTAAAAAACAGGATCCGGTTGCTCAGAAAATTTTTTATGAGCAGAACGTTAAGAAATTTCTGAGTGTAGGGAAAAGCTATATCAGCGATTTGTACCAAGCAGAAGATTGTGTGATCAAAGCTTTCTGCAAAATCTTCAAACACATTGAAAGCTTCCGGGGCGAGGGAAATCTTGAAGGCTGGGCAAGAAGAATTGTCGTTAATGAATGTCTCAACTTTATAAAAAGCCATAAAACCGTTTTTTATATTGATGACATCAATCCGGCTTTTATCGTTGAGGTTCAGGAAGAAGAAGCCGTTTTTGATTTTAATGCCCAGGAACTGTTAGACCAGCTTCCGGATGCGTACAGAATGGTTTTCAACCTGTATGTTTTGGAAGGCTATTCTCATCAGGAAATTTCCGAAGCCCTGCATATTTCAACTTCGGTGAGTAAGACCCAGCTGTTTCGGGCAAAAGAGAAGCTGAGAGTACTTTACCTTCAACAACAAAAAACAATGAGAAATGAACACATTCAAAGATAATTTAGAACATCAGATAAAAAAACAGATCGAGGAAAGAGAGATTGCTCCTTCAAGAGATCTCTGGTCTGAGATTGAATTGCACACGGAGAATACCCAATCAAAATCCCGTATAAGCTGGGTTTTGACGGCAGCATGTATTGTGCTTGCCCTTTCTTTAGGATTTGTTTTGTTTTTTAATTCTGAAAAAGAGACTATTCAGGAACCTAAAGTGACAGAAACCCATATTAAAATTCCTCAAAAAGATATTCCGGAAAGTTCAGATGAAGAATCCAAACCTGTTTATGCGAATCAAAAGCAAGAAATCATTCAGGAAAATATTAAAGCTCCGGCTAAAATTATAAATGAGGTTTCCAGTGAAAAAGTTTTGACAGAACAAACCGAGAAGCTTTCCAAAAAAGAAACCGCATCGGTGATTGGTCACGATATTTCTCAGATTCCTGCCGAGAAAATCATTGCTCAATCGGATTCTTCAAAGATTCCTGCAAAGAAGAAAAAATATGTAGATCCTTCCACACTGCTTTTTTCAGTAGAGCATAAAGATGTTATTGAAAAAACAAAAGAAAGCAACGTTGCAACGATAGATCTGAACGGAAAATAAATAATTAAGCTTTTAACAATAAAAAATTAAATAATATGATCAAGAAAATTATCATGCTGGGATTGGTGTGCCTTTTATCTGCATCAGCTTATTCACAAAGAAAATCATTGGGACTGAACCTGCAGTCAAAAGAAGATACTGAGGTAAGCCCTATAGTAAAGGAAAAAGTGGATGAATACGCCCGTAAAATTGATGCCATTATCCAGGAAGAAAAAAAATTAATGGAAGCGGAATTGCTTACCCTTCAGGCGAAAAACCTGGATAAAGCCGAGTTTGATAAACAAAAAGCAATCGTTGCTGACCGTTTTTCTGAAAAAATTGATCAGAGAATTGAGGAATTGGGATTCGATCTTGACACAGTAATCCAAAAGCAGGTAAGGTATTCACTTCTAAATTCTGATGTGACCTCCAATGAAGAGCTGAAGGAAAAACTTCTTAAAAAATTCAGGCCCACTAAAAGCCTTGACGGATATATTTCATATGGAATCATGAACCTTACGAACAGTAAGGCAGATAACAGCCTGGATAAAAATTTAGGGTATGCGGGAAACTTTGAGTTTGGCTTTAAATTCAATTATCAGTTCAGCAGAACAAGCCCCTGGGGATTGATTTCCGGAATCGGTTTTTCATGGAGAACACTGAATATTGATAACAATATGTTTATTGCAAAAGATGCCAACGCAGATGTTTATCTGGCCAATTTTGATAAAAATCTAAGCAAAAGTAAGCTAAGAACCGGATATATAATGGTTCCTCTTGGGGTACAATATAATTTTTCCAGGATAAAGAATGCCGGAATGGATATTCAGTACAGGGATTACAATAAAGGATTTAAAGTAGGGGCTAATGTTTATGGCGGTGTGAAAATGTCAACGAATAATATCATAAAAGGTGACGGAATCAGCCAGAGAGAACGAGGGAATTATCAGGTAAGCCCTTTTATTTATGGCGGCCAGCTCACGGTTTCTTACAATGATTTCAGCATTTTTGTGAAAAAAGATTTCGGAAACTTCTTTAAAGACGGAAACTTCGAAAATGATAAAGCTTTAGTTTTCGGGGTTGGGCTTTGGTGGTAAAAAACATGTAGCCTTTATATATAAATTGTATAAAAGGCCGGGAATACTTTCCGGCCTTTTGTTTTGTGATGGATCAACTATTCATTTAGGAATTTAATTAAGATCAGGATCACACATTTCTATAGGAACCAGGCATTTTGTTGAAGTACACGGATTCCCGCTTGGAATTTGCAGGCAACATGCATGATAACCATTATAAGTAATGTGATAGGTATTTGCAGGACAAGTGTGACCTCCCAATACCTGCTTTAAATTTTCTCTGTTGATTTTCTTTAGATTTTTCATAGTATTTTGTTTTAATTTTAATTAATCACTAAGGTATGAAAAATAGTTTTAATTAGAAAATTGTAATTCAATGATTTAAATAAAATAAAAAGCCTCAGAATTTCTGAGACTTTCTAACATTTAATCTATTATAAAAAATCATTCTATTTTAAACTTCCTACCATATCTTCCGGTTTTACCCACTCATCGAACTGTTCAGCAGTTAAAAGTCCAAGGTTTACAGCTTCTTCTTTCAGAGTTGTACCGTTTTTATGGGCTGTTTTAGCAATTTTAGCAGCATTTTCGTAACCGATATGTGTATTTAAAGCAGTTACCAGCATTAAAGATTTGTCAACCAGCTCTTTAATTCTCTCATGATTAGGCTCAATTCCTACCGCACAGTGATCATCGAATGAAATACAGGCATCTGCAATTAACTGGGCAGATTGTAAGAAATTATAGGCCATCACCGGCTTGAAGACATTCAGTTCATAATTTCCCTGGGTTCCTGCAAAAGAAATTGTCGTATCATTTCCTAAAACCTGGGCACATACCATGGTCATTGCTTCATTTTGGGTAGGATTCACTTTCCCTGGCATAATAGAAGATCCCGGTTCGTTTTCAGGAATATGAATTTCTCCGATTCCGGAACGGGGCCCTGAAGCCAATAATCTGATGTCCTGGGCAATTTTAAATAATGAAACGGCCAGTTGTTTTAACGCTCCGTGAGATTCCACGATGGCATCATGAGCTGCCAGCGCTTCAAACTTATTTTCAGCAGTGACAAAAGGAAGGTTTGTAAATTTGGCAATGTATTCCGCAACTTTCACATCATACCCTTGCGGAGTATTCAGTCCGGTTCCTACTGCAGTTCCGCCCAAAGCGAGCTCAGAAAGGTGGGGAAGAGTATTTTTTAAAGCTCTTAATCCGAACTCCAGCTGAGCTGCATATCCTGAAAATTCCTGCCCTAAAGTCAGGGGAGTGGCATCCATTAAATGAGTTCTTCCGATTTTGACGATATCTTTGAATGCATTTGATTTTTCGGCTAATGTTCCTTTTAGTTTTTCGACAGCAGGAATCGTTGCTTCCACTACTTTTTTATAGGCTGCAATATGCATGGCAGTCGGATAGGTATCATTAGACGACTGAGATTTATTCACATCATCGTTCGGATGAATTTCAGACTTGTCTCCTAAAGTTCCACCGTTATTTACATGAGCCCTGTTTGAAACCACTTCATTCATATTCATATTTGACTGGGTTCCCGAGCCTGTCTGCCAGATCACTAAAGGAAACTGATCATTTAATTTTCCCTCAAGGATCTCATCACAGACTCTAGCAATCATATCTCTCTTCACTGCAGGAAGAACTCCCAGATCTGTGTTGGCAAAAGCTGCAGCTTTTTTCAGAAAAGCAAAAGCTTCTATAATTTCATGGGGCATTGAACCTTCAGGACCGATTTTAAAATTATTTCTTGAACGCTCAGTCTGTGCACCCCAGAATTTGTCAGCAGGTACCTGAACCTCGCCCATGGTGTCTTTTTCTATTCTGTAATTCATTGTGATTGAAATTTTCATTTATGGCTTATAAAGTTACTTAATAATGAAAACTCTCACAATTTATAATCATTATAAATATCAATCTAAATGACTGATTTTACTCATGTTTTTTTACGTAAGCCTTATTTTTGCACAAAGAAAAATTTGAATGGAATTTAGATATCAGGATCCGTATCCGGTTCAGAAGGATGATACGGTGTATAAAAAGCTTACATCAGACTATGTAAAAGTTGAAAAACTAGGAGAAAGGGAAATCTTAACAGTAGACCCGAAAGGGCTTGAGTTGTTGGCTGAAGAAGCAATGGCAGACGTTTCTTTTATGCTCCGTTCTTCTCACTTAGAAAGTCTTAAAAGAATTATTGACGATCCTGAAGCGACAGATAATGACAGATTCGTAGCTTATAATTTATTGCAGAATGCAGCGGTTGCCGCAGAAGGAGCACTTCCTTCATGTCAGGATACAGGAACTGCAATTGTGATGGGTAAAAAAGGAGAAAATGTATATACCGGAGTTGATGACGGTGAATATTTAAGCAAAGGGATTTACAATACTTATCAGAAAAGGAATCTCAGATATTCTCAAGTGGTTCCTTTGACGATGTTTGATGAAAAAAATTCCGGGTCAAACCTTCCTGCACAGATTGATCTGTATGCTAAAAAAGGAGATTCTTACGAATTTTTATTTTTAACGAAAGGAGGAGGTTCTGCCAACAAAACTTTCCTTTACCAGAAGACAAAATCTTTATTAAACGAAAAGTCTCTTGAAGAATTTATCAAAGAGAAAATTTCGGACCTTGGAACGGCTGCCTGCCCACCATATCACCTGGCGTTGGTAATCGGTGGAACTTCTGCTGAAGCGAATCTGGCTGCTGTAAAAAAGGCTTCTGCAAAATATTATGACAACCTTCCGACAGAAGGAAATGAAGGGGGACAAGCTTTCAGGGATCTTGAATGGGAAGCCAGAGTTCAGAAGATATGCCAGGAAAGTGCGATTGGTGCGCAGTTCGGAGGAAAATATTTAACCCATGATGTAAGAGTGATCAGACTTCCCCGCCATGCAGCTTCTTGTCCGGTTGGGATGGGTGTTTCATGCTCTGCAGACAGAAATATCAAAGGAAAAATAACGAAAGAAGGAATTTTTCTTGAGCAACTGGAAGAAAACCCACAAAAATTTTTACCTGCAACGCCGCCGCATTTAGAGGAAGCTGTAGAAATCAATCTGAATAAGCCGATGCCTGAAATTCTTGCCGAGCTTTCAAAATATCCGATTAAAACAAGACTGAAACTAAACGGAACCCTGATTGTAGCAAGAGATATTGCCCATGCAAAGATCAAAGAGCTTCTGGATAGCGGACAACCAATGCCTGAGTATTTTAAAAATCATCCGATCTATTATGCCGGTCCTGCAAAAACTCCGGAAGGTATGGCATCGGGTAGCTTCGGGCCTACAACGGCAGGAAGGATGGATGTGTATGTAGACGAATTCCAAAGCCATGGCGGAAGTATGATTATGCTGGCAAAAGGAAACAGAACCAAAGATGTGACCAATGCCTGCCATAAATACGGTGGTTTCTATCTAGGATCAATCGGTGGGCCTGCCGCAATCCTGGCAAAAGATAATATTCTATCCGTTGAGGTTGTAGATTTCCCTGAGTTAGGAATGGAAGCAGTAAGAAAAATCGAAGTAAAAGACTTCCCGGCATTCATTATTACCGATGATAAAGGGAATGATTTCTTTGCAGACCTTGCGCATTAATTAGTTTAAAATAAAAATAAATTATAAAAATAGGACGCGTATCTTTTGTGTAAAAAGGAAAAAAGTTTTATTTTTGCCTAAAATCTATAAGAAAGATGATGTTATCAGCATTTTGGCCGTTTTATCAGTTCCTTTGGACGATCTATTTTTTCACAATGTTCTTAGTAGGGTTCTGGTGTATCTTCATGTTCTTCGGTTTAGTGATCCCAATGTGGTTGACTGAAGGTTTGATGGAATATTTCGGAAAAGTAAAACCTTTCGATCCGGAAGATATCAGAAGAAAAAATATTTATGAGCAGGAAGGTGTAGAAGTGATCTTCAACCAGCCTAAAGGACACGGGCCTTTCTTACACGATAGTCACGGACATCATTAATTGATTGTCATTGCTTTTTCACCTGAATTCTGAAAAAGTAATATCAAAGCAAAACAACATATATAAACCACTTACTCGTTAAGTGGTTTTTGTTTTTATTCAATCCTCAGTTTCTCCGGTGAGACCCCGAATTTTTTCTTGAATGCCCTGGTAAAGTTCTGTACATAATCGTAGCCGCATTCAATAGCAATTTCTTTAATCAGAATATCCTTTTTGATAATGAGTTTTTTAGCTTTGAGCATTCTCAGGTCAGAAATATAACTCGAAATAGTGGTATGGTATTGAGCTTTAAACTCTTTTCTGATAGTATTCTGATTGATGCCTATTACTTTTGCTATTTTTTCAACCGTGATAGGTTTGTGATAATTTTCGTCAATATACTTTTTAATAATTGTTGGGTTTTTTGGTGTATTTTCAATTGTATTTTTCTCACTGAACTGCTCGAAAATTAAAATCAGCAGTTTGATGATTTTAGCTTCAATAAATAATTTTTGTAAGACTCCTTTTTTGGAATAGCTTAAAATCTCCTTTAAGATCATATGCATTTCTACCGTCATATAGGGCGGAGTTTCTTTATGCAGGAAAATAAAATTGTTAGTGATCATATTTTCCAGGATTTCTGCACTTTCCGGATTAGATTCAGGATGGATTAAATGAGTGATAAAATGATAATCAAGCCGGATCTGAAGGTATTTTAAAATTTCCTGATTTTCGGTCCAGAGCTCTGCCTGGGTTTCTTCTGAAGAATAATGAAGAATGTATTGGTTCTTTTTAAACTGAAGCTTAGTACTGCAATCCTGGGCTTCCAGATGAATATTCGGACTTAAGAGGAAAAGAAGGTTAAAACTTGACCGGCTCTCAATGATGCCCGCTCTTGAAAGCTTCCTGGATGCAAGATCCCCCTGCATAGTTATGGTGATGTCTTCCGATGAGAATAATGCCCCTTTATTGTATTGATTCTTCATGCAACATTTTTTACTGTCATGGTACAATTTGAAATAAAAGCGGGATATCAGATAACAAAAAGTTTGGAAATGATAACTTCTGATTAAATGAGACTGCTAATTTTGCACAAAAATAAATTAAATTTAGAATAAATAAAAATAATATTGATTATGTTCAAAAATTTACATTTTGTGATGCGCAATATTGGAGTTGGACTTGGGTTGCTCTGCGTCGCAGGAAGTTATACATATGCCCAGCAATGGGAAGATGTAGGAGGAGTGCAAACGGTTTCAGCAGGAGGAAGCAGTAATAATAATTTAATTGTGGATAATGCAGGGAATTATTTTCTTTCTTATTATGATGTATCTGTAGCGAAAGGTTCTGTTCAGAAATTTGATGGAAACAGCTGGTCTTATGTAGGAGGTGGTACAGGAATTACAAACAGCACCGCCCTGTTCAATTCATTATCACTAGATAATGCAGGAAATATCTATTATACCAATCAGATCGGTTATCCGGGATCAGGAATGGAAGTTCGTCAGTTTACAGGAACCGGCTGGGCACAATTACCGAATGTTACGGATACTTCGGTAAATTACCAGGCCTCTGCCGTTTCTCCGGCTAATGTATTATTCACTTATGGTTCTTATGATTCGGGAACGGTAAAAAGATATGTCAACGGAGCTTGGGAGCAGGTAGGAAATGCAGGGTTTTCCGGTGGTGCTGCATTTGCTGAAATGGTTATCGGAACCAATAATAAAGTATATACCTGCAATGTGGCAGGCGGAGTAAAAGTATATGAAAATTCTACTACAGCAGCAAATACAGACAACTGGACCCTGGTTGGGGGAAGTATTGTAGATGCATCTTCTTCGGGAGAGCAGTATACTTCCGATATTGCGATTGATGCCAATAATAATTTATATGTTTCTTATGTTTCGAACACAGCAAATGGGAAGAAATTAAATGTTAAAAAATTCGACGGAACTTCCTGGATACAGGTTGGAAATGCCAATTTTTCCCCGGGAGTAGTTCAGGAAGTTGCTATTGCTGTAACAGCTACGGGTGAGCCTTATGTAGTGGCAAGTCGTTTTGAGAATGATAATTTCCGGAGAAATACAGTGTACAGATTAGATCCTTCAAATCAGACGTGGGTAAGTTTTGGCGGAGACTTTATTTCCGATGGTGAAGCTACCTATAATGATCTGGCGATCGATAAAACGAATCATTACCTTGTTTTAGCCTATTCACAGAACGGAACAAGGGTTAAAAGAATTTCAATTGCGGGAACCTCCCAGATATGCAACAATACAGATCCCGGAAACAATCCCGGAGATATTGGCTGTGTAAGCTTTGTTTACAAAGGGCAAGCCGTTTCTTACACGACGGTGAGAGGAGCAGACGGAAAAATATGGCTTCAGCAGAATTTAGGAAGCTCTCAGGTGGCGACAGCGGTGAATGATCAGGATTCTTATGGAGACCTTTTCCAGTGGGGAAGATGGGATGACGGACACCAGACAAGAACTTCGCCAACTACAGGGCTGCCGGCAACGAATTCTCCTGATGGATTAGCTGGAATTACATCCTATATCATCGGAAGTTCACCTGCATGGTGGTCTCCTAATTCATTAACTGACCTGTGGGAAGCGGGTAGCGCTGCAGCAGCGACGTCTACCAACGGGGCAGATCCTTGTAAAGCAGTAGGACAAGGCTGGAAAATGCCTGACCAAACTGATTGGGAAGGCTTGTCTGCAGCCGAAAACATCAGCAATCCGGCTACAGCTTATAGCAGTCATTTGAAATTACCGGCTGCAGGATATAGAAGCTCAAATACAGGAGGATTTACTTTTGTAGGGGAAAGAGGCTATTACTGGAGTTCAACAACATCATCATCCGGCGGAAAATATTTTTATATCGGAACTACCATTGCGAATCCAGGTTCAGGAGGACCAAGAGGACAGGGCGAATCTGTGAGATGTATTAAAGATTTTACAGGATTAAGCACTTCAAATGTTCAATTGAATACTGTCGGAATATATCCGAACCCTACCAACGGAATTTTAAATATCAAAACAGATTCTGCAATAGAAAGTGTAAATATCGTCAATGGGGCAGGACAAAAGATTAAAGTTCAGTTTTCCGGGAATCAGATGAATATGCAGGGGCTACCAAACGGAATTTATATAGCAGAGCTAAAACTAAAGAACGGACAGACCGTTGTTAAAAAAGTGGTTAAAAACTAATTTCCACCTGATTTGATGCTGACAAAAGATTTTCAAAGCCTTTTGTTTTAATATGAGTTCATTTTAAATTACATAGCCCCGGCGCTGGACAAAGTCCAGCGCCGGGGCACTTTTAATAATATAACGTTGAAAAAGATCAGATGATATTGATTTCCACATTGATATTTCCTCTTGTCGCTTTAGAATAAGGACAGGTTTGGTGCGCTTCTTCAATAAGTAGCTTTGCCGTTTCATGATCAATTCCCGGAAGGTTTACCCAAAGACGGGCCTGTAAAAAATAGGCATCATCATTTATACAAAGATCCACTTCTGCATCTACCGCTGTTTCAGGGGAGAGCCTTATTTTTCTTTTTCTTGCAGTAATTCCCAAAGCACCGATAAAGCATGCTGACCAGCCGGCTGCAAAAAGCTGTTCAGGATTCGTTCCCGGTTCTGTTCCTCCCGGAGTTGAAAATTTTACCTGAAGGTTGCCGTCAGAGCTTTTCGAAAACCCGTCACGGCCGCCTGTTGTATAAGTTTTTCCGGTATATAATACTTTTTCTGTCTGTAAGTTTTGATTATTTTCCATTGTTAAAAAATTTAGATTGTTATTAATTAACTTAAATTGGTTATAATAAATGCCTGCGAAATTATTTTGAATATCCGTCAACTTCAATAATGGCATCAGCAAATGATTTCGGATCTTCCTGAGGCACATTATGTCCGATTCCGTGTAGAATTTTATGAGAATACTTTCCTGTAAATTGATTAGCATAAGCTTTTCCATCGATTGCAGCACCATCAAAATCACTGCTTATTGTAATCGTGGGAACGGTAATTACCGGTCTTGTTGAAAGCTTTTTTTCCAGTTCGTCATATTTTGTTTCCCCTTTTGCTAAAGATAGTCTCCAACGGTAATTGTGGATGACAATGGCAACGTGATCAGGATTATTGAAAGATTGTGCGGTCTGATCATAAGTTGCCTGATGGAAATTCCATAATGGGGAAGCTGTTTTCCAGATCAGCTTATTGAATTCATATCTGTTGTCATTATATCCCTTTTCACCACGGGCTGTTGAAAAATAATACTGATACCACCAACCTGATTCTGCAGCAGGAGGTAAAGGTTTTTTATTGGCTTCAAGATTGGTAATTAAATAACCGCTTACCGAAACCAGCCTTTTCACACGCTCCGGCCAAAGTACTGCTATTACATCCGCAGTTCGTGCTCCCCAGTCAAATCCACCGATGATTGCCTTATCAATTTTTAGAGCATCCATCAATGCTATAATATCAAGGGCAACGGCTGATTGCTGTCCGTTTCTTATGGTTTTGTCAGAAATAAAACGGGTTGTTCCGAAACCTCTTAAATAAGGGGTGATCACTCTGTAACCTTTTGCCGTTAATAATGGGACAACATTTTCATAACTGTGAATATCATAAGGCCATCCGTGAAGTAAAATGACAGGTGTACCAGTAGGAGATCCGGCTTCTGTATAACCGATGTTCAGCACACCTGCGTCAATCTGTTTTAAAGTTCCTAATGAACTTTTCGTTTGCTGGGCGTTTAATCCCATACTAAAAATTAAAATCAGGATGCTGCTGATCAGGTATTTTCTGATAGAGCGAAGGTCTTGGGTTGTTGAATTCTGATACATGGCGGTAACATTTTAAAATTTATACCCCAAAAGTAGGAAGACCTTCCATTCAAAACCATCAGAAACAAGGTCAACCGGACAAACTTAATTCTGAACCAGACAAAGCACAGACTTAAAAAATACAAGAGATCGTTTTATTCTTTAATGCATAGTTTTTTAACAGATTAATGTGAACCTTTTTTTGTTAAAAAATTAAAATTTCTCAAAAAATAAATTACTTTCGTAGAGTATTACCTTGAAAAAAGCAATTTTTATGAAGAAATTTTATTCCGGTATATTGTTGTTTATTGCTGTCTGTATTTTCGGACAGATCAACTATACCATTACACCCAGCCCGTTTAACGAGACGGATCAGATTACACTGACTGTACCCGGAAATCAGATTGATGAATCTGCATGGGGAGTTGCGAATAATGCCATTTACATCTGGTCATGGTCTTTTGATACCAACTATAATAACAGCCAGGATTGTCCTGCCAACGGAAGCTGGAACAATTCCAATGAGCTGAATAAACTTACATATAATTCCACAACAGATTCCTATTCGCTGACTTTTACGCCAACGGCATTTTTCAGCAGAACAGGAATAGGGCGGTTCGGATTTTTATTAAAAGATAAAACAGGAAGCCACCAGACATCACCGGATATTTTCGTGAATGTGGGCGTGCTCAGCTTAAATTTAACGAATCCGTTGGCCAATAGCCTTACCTCTGTACCTTCTGGAAGTTCCATTAACGTTACTGCAACAACCAATGTAAACGCTACATTCCAGTTAAAAGCGAACGGAGCGGTTGTGAATACTACTTCTACTCCTTCCACTTCGTATTCATATAGCTATACTGTAACGGCTGATGCCAATATGGAGCTGATTGCAACAGATGTCAACTCAAGCTCAAAGAATGCAAAATTTATCCTGCAGATCCCAAGGAATGTCATTTCCGAACCGATTCCCAATTGGATCAGACAAGGAATCAATTATAGCCCTACAGATAATACAAAGGTAGGGTTAGCTTTATATGCACCTTTTAAAGATTTCGTTCATGTGATCGGAAGCTTTAATAACTGGACGGTGAATGATACATATCTGATGAAAAGAGACACTACAAATCCGGACCTTTACTGGATTGAATTGAATGGTCTCACTCCGTCACAATTATACACTTTCCAATACAGAACGAATGATCTGAGAAAAGTGGCAGATCCTTTTTCGCCACAGATTTTATCTTCATATGATGACCAGTGGATATCAGCTTCTACCTATCCGGATCTGCCTGTTTTTCCGGCCGGACAGGATTTCGAAGTCTCAATGTTTAAAACAGGTCAGACTCCTTATAACTGGCAGGTAACCAATTTCCAGAGAACGGATAAAGAAAATCTTGTAGTCTATGAATTACTGTTAAGAGACTTTACACAGGAAAAAAACTGGCAGTCACTGATTAATAAAATTACTTATTTAAAGAATTTAAATATCAATGCTGTTGAACTTCTTCCGGTCATGGAATTTGAAGGAAACCTTTCATGGGGCTACAATACATCTTTCCATTATGCATTGGATAAAGCGTATGGAACTCCGGAAAAATTTAAAGAATTTGTAGATCTCTGTCATCAGAACGGAATAGCTGTTATTCTGGATGTTGCCTTCAATCATGCTACAGGAAGATCTCCACTGGTAAGACTCTGGAATGTTGATCCCGATGGTGACGGATATGGAAGTGTTGCAGCCAATAACCCGTATTTCAACCAGGTTCCGAAACACTCCTATAATGTTTTCAATGATTTTAACCATACAAGTCCTTCAACTAAATATTATGTCGAAAGAACATTGCAGCAATGGCTTACAGAATATAAAATTGATGGGTTCCGTTGGGACTTAACAAAAGGCTTTACTCAAAGCTGCTCTGAAAACGACGAAAACTGTACCAATGCTTATCAGCAGGACAGGGTAGATATCCTGAAATATTATGCAGACAAGCAATGGGGAATTGATCCCAATTCATATATGATTTTTGAGCATCTGGGAACTGATGCTGAAGAACAGCAATGGGCAAATTACAGAATTGCAGAAGGAAAAGGAGTTATGCTCTGGAATAAGCAAACGGAGCCCTATAACCAAAATACAATGGGCTATAAGGAAAACAGTAATTATGACAGGATGGATCATGAGCTTCACGGCTTTACCAATATGCATGCTGTAGGCTACGGAGAAAGCCATGATGAAGAAAGGTTAATGTTTAAAAACCTTGAATACGGTGCCATAAACGGATCTTACAGTGTAAAAGACCTGAATACAGCTTTAAACAGAATGAAAACTTTCGGAGCAACATTCTTCACGATTCCCGGGCCTAAAATGATCTGGCAGTTTGGAGAGCTGGGATATGAATTCAGCATCAACAGATGCGCAGACGGCTCTATCAACAGCGGTTGCCGTACAGATGAAAAGCCGGTTGCTTTTACACTCGGGTATGATGGTAATTTAAACAGAAAGGCAGTATATGATACCTGGGCTAAAATTATAAGCATCAGAAATACATATCCGGTATTCAAATCCAAAACATATACGGTAGAGTCAAATAATCTTGCCAATGATCCGGACGGATTAATCACAAGGATTTATGTTTATGACAATACAATCACTACCGGGGTGAAAAATGTTGTTGTTTTAGCCAACTACAATACTTCAGCTAAAAGTGTTGTTCCATATTTTCCATATATTGGGCAATGGGAAAACCTGATGGATAATACCGTTTCAAACATTACTTCCACAACAGCTCCGATTACACTTCAGCCAGGAGAATTCAGGATTTTTGGAAACTATACAGGAAGTTTATCTGCTGTCGATGAAAATTCACCGGGCAGATTATCTCTTCAAATTGCAGATAACCCGGTGAAGAATGATGTGGCAAAACTGATCTACCATAAAGTGAAAAACGGAGAAATTGTGATCTATGACATAAGTGGTAAGAAAATGGATTCATTCAGGCTGAACAATGAAGACGGGACTTATGAATTGAAAGCAGGCTATCCGGCGGGAACATATCTGGTTCATCTGAAATCTGAAACAGGGATTGCGATCCAGAAGATGATCATTAAATAATTACAGAAAAAATAAAAAAGAGATCTGAAAATGGTCTCTTTTTTATTTCAGGCTTTATCTTTGGAAAAATTATTTTAAATATATAAATGAACACTGCCTCACATCATATCGGCTGGAAAACTGCAGTAGCTATCGTCGTTTCAAATATGATTGGAACCGGGATATTTACTACACTCGGGTTTCAGTTGACAGATATTACCAATACCTACAGCATTTTACTGCTTTGGGTCATTGGCGGGATTCTGGCTTTATCAGGTGCGTTTTGTTATGCCGAACTGGGCTCTCACTTTAAAGGAAACGGTGGCGATTTTATCTATTTAAAAGAAACCTATCATCCTCTGTTGGGCTATCTGGTAAGCTGGATTTCTTTAATCATAGGATTTTCCTCACCGGTGGCCTTGGCAGCCCTGGCCATGTCAAAATACCTTTCTGCGTTTGATTTTACTTTTGGAAACGGTTTTGCAATAGCAGCCATCTTTTTAGTGGCTCTGTCCTTATCATTTAGTTTAAAAGCTTCAGGAAGGTTTCATAATTTTTTTACATTGATAAAAATTGCCTTTATCATTATCCTGATCATTGTGGGAGTGGTACTGTCGGAACCTGAGGCAGGCAACAGCCTTAGCTTCACCGGTAGCTGGAAAGATGAAGTTATGCTTCCCGCATTTGCAACATCTTTGGTCTTTGTAACCTATTCTTACACCGGCTGGAATTCTGCATCCTATATCGCGGGAGAGATTAAAGACGTACAGATAAATCTTCCCAAAGCACTGATTGCAGGAACTTTATTTGTTACGGTTTCCTATATTCTGGTCAATTTTATTATGCTGAAGCATGCTCCCGTAGATCAGCTTGCAGGAAAAGAAGATGTAATGGGAGAAGCAGCCAATAATATGCTCGGACATACCTTCGGGAAAATCGTAAATGTTTTTATAGCATTACAGTTGATAGCCACTATCAGCGGGTATTTATGGGTAGGCTCAAGGCTTACACAGGCTTTTGCTAAGGAAACCCGTTTCTGGAAATCATTGTCAGTCAATAACGAAAAAGGAATTCCTGTACGGGCTATTTTTGCCCATGCAGTGATTGCGACACTGATTATTCTGACAGGAAGTTTTAAGGAGATCTTTGTGTACACAGCGTTTATTCTTCAGCTATTTGCAAGCCTGTCTGTTTCTACGGTTTTCTTTCTTAAAAAAGACCAGAGGAAAATTTTTAAGTCTGATTTATTCTATATTTTCCCGACGGTTTTCCTGCTATTCAGTATTTATATATTGTATTTTACTTTTATTCATAATCCTAAAGAAAGTCTCATAGGATTGGGAATTGTAGCTTTAGGGATTGTTTTATATTTATCAGACCAAAGACTTTCTAAATCAGAAAACTAAAGGAGTTTTAAATTGAATTAATAATTCATATCTTTGCAGCCACAAAATTTCTACAATGTCTAAGTCATTAATTCCAAAATTAGAAGCTATAAAACAAAGATATAATGAGGTGGCAGACCTTATTATACAGCCTGATGTAATTTCAGACCAAAAAAAATATTCTTCTTTAAACAAAGAATATAGTGATTTGGGGAAAATTGTTAGAGTTTACGACCAGTACAAAGGCGCTTTAGATACGATCGAAGAATCTGATGAGATCATTGCTGATGGTTCAGACAGAGACCTGGTAGATTTAGCGAAAATGGAGAAAATGGAAGCTCAGGAAAAGATTCCCGGGTTAGAAGAAGAGCTGAAAGTATTGCTGATCCCGAAAGATCCTGCAGATGATAAAAACATCATCGTAGAATTACGTGCCGGAACTGGTGGAGATGAAGCTGCTATTTTCGTAGAAGATATATACAGGATGTACACTATGTACTTCAAAACAAAAGGCTGGAGACATGAAGTAACCGATTCTAATGAAGCCGCGAAAGGGTACAAAGAACTGATCATGAAGGTAGAAGGAGAAGGTGTTTACGGGATTATGAAATTCGAATCGGGAGTTCACCGTGTACAGCGTGTTCCTGAAACCGAATCTCAGGGAAGAGTACATACCTCTGCCATTACCATTGCGGTGTTACCCGAAGCAGAAGAAGTGGATGTGGAAATCAATCCTGCGGATATAGAAATGCAGACCTCACGTTCAGGAGGTGCAGGAGGGCAGAACGTTAACAAAGTTGAAACGAAAGTTCAGTTAACGCACAAGCCTTCAGGATTAGTGGTGGTTTGCCAACAGGCCCGTTCTCAGCTGGCTAACCGTGAACTGGCGATGGAAATGCTTCGTGCTAAATTGTACGATATCAAATTACAGGAAGTCCAGGGTGATATTGCAGCACAGAGAAAAACAATGGTTTCTACGGGAGACCGTTCTGCAAAGATCAAAACGTACAACTATCCTCAGGGAAGGGTTACAGATCACAGAATCAATAAATCGATGTATAACCTTGATGCTTATATGAACGGAGATATCTCTGAAATGATCGATGCAGTAATTATGGCAGAAAATGCAGAAAAAATGAAAGGTGAAGAAGAAAACTTTTAAAAAAGTTTATCATATGCCGGCTCTTGATGTCTTCAAGGGCCTTTTTTTTGGCCCAATTTTTTAAACACTATAAAAAAACTGTTAGTTATGAAGAAAAGCTATGCTATTTTATTTTTAATACTATTGTTAGGATTTCAAAAGATCTCTGCCCAGAATAACAATTTAAAGCCGCAGGAAGTCTTCAATCTGTATTTTAATGCTCTCGTAAAATATGATGATCAGGCTTTGACCAGTCTTAATGGCTATTTAGAACCCTTTTTAGGAAAAGATAATGTCTATCAGATCAGCGCCAGAGATTCCTATTCCAAAGAAGTAGACAACCTTACACAGAATTTCCTTTCCGGATTTTCTGAAGAAACAGCGAATCAATCTAAAGCAGAATCCCAAATATTTTTTAATGTAATGTTGGATAATTTTAAAAATGCAAATTATGTAGTGAAAAATATCGAATCATTACCCCACGAAACCGATCAGAATCAAGTGGTTTCCGGTGTCAACTTTGAAGTGACTTTTAAAGTTCCGGCAAAAATTTCCGACCCGGAATTTAAAGATGAAAAGAAAGTAACTGGAGAAGAACTTAAAAATTACCTGAATATTGTAACAAATGAAGTGAAAAAAGCAGATAAAATCATTTCCGTTACCCAGAGATTTAAACTGTATCAGATAAAGAAAAATGAAAATACCTATTATTGGAATGGCGGTGCGGAAGAATTGGCTGGAAAGCTATATGAATTCTATTTTAAAAAATTTAACCCTAAGAATAAGTAATTTTACTTTTTTAAATAAATTTCGGAGCCGCTGACAGCCAGTGGCTTTTTTTATTTCATATACTTTGCGTATTTTTGAGAAAATCGTTCGGTATGAATCTTAAACCTATCTTGTTAACAGCTGGAGTTTTGTTTTCAGCGTCTTTTTATTCCCAAAAAATGAATTATCCTAAAGCTTTAAAAGGAAAACAGACAGATACCTATTTCGGAACTGCAGTGGCAGATCCTTTCAGAGACCTGGAAAACGACTCTGAACCCACTAAAAAATGGGTGGATGAAGAAGTCGCTTTCAGCCAGAATTATCTTTCAAAAATTCCCTTCAGGGAAAGTATTAAAAATCAACTTCGGGATATCTGGAATTATGAAAAGATCTCAGCTCCATTTAAAGAAGGTGAATACACCTATTACTATAAAAATGACGGCTTACAGGCACAATCTGTTTTGTACAGAACGAACAATAAAACAAAGGCTACAGAAGTATTTTTAGATCCGAATAAATTTTCAGACAAAGGAACCACCTCACTTTCTCAGCTATCATTCAATAAAAAAGGGAATTTAGCTGCTTATTCTATTTCCGAAGGCGGAAGTGACTGGAATAAGATCATTATTCTTGATGCCGTTACCAAAAAACAGATCGACGAAACGCTGGTCGATGTAAAATTCAGTGGAATTTCATGGCAGGGAGATCAGGGGTTCTATTATTCCAGCTATGACAAGCCAAAAGAAGGAACTGTACTTTCCGGAATGACCGATAAACATAAAGTATACTTCCATAAGCTTGGAACAAAACAATCAGAAGACAAGCTGATCTTCGGAGGAGATAAAATACAGCGCAGATACATAGGAGCAGATGTTTCTGAAGACGAGAGATACCTTATCATTTCAGCTGCTGATGCAACCAATGGGAACGAACTGTACATAAAAGACCTGAAAAACGGGGGCGATTTTGTGCAGATTGTAAAAGGATTTGATATCAACGCAAGTATTGTGGATACGGAAGGAGATGATCTTTTTATCTTTACCGATAAAAGTGCTCCGAATATGCGTTTAGTGAAGACAAGCATCAAAAATCCTTCTCCGGATGGTTGGAAAGATGTAATTCCTGAAACCGAAAACGTACTGGGAATTTCTACAGGTGGCGGTTATTTCTTTGCAACCTATATGATCGATGCTATTGATCAGGTAAAGCAGTATGATAAAAAAGGAAAGCTGATCAGAGAGATTGCATTACCGGGAAAAGGAAATATTTCCGGTTTCGGTGGAAAAGAAACTGAAAAAGAGCTGTATTTCTCATTTACCAATTATATTACTCCCGGAACAACATATAAATTTAATGCAGACACCGGAAAATCAGAGGTATATCAAAAGCCGAAAGTGAATTTTAATTCTGAAGATTACATTTCCGAACAGGTTTTCTATACCTCAAAGGACGGAACAAAAATTCCGATGATGATTAATTATAAAAAAGGAACCAAACTTGACGGGAAAAACCCTACCATCCTGTATTCTTACGGAGGTTTCAATATAAGCTTACAGCCTGCATTCTCAGTAGTGAATGCAGTATGGATGGAAAACGGGGGGATTTATGCTGTTCCGAATATCCGCGGCGGCGGTGAATATGGTAAAAAATGGCATGATGCAGGAACCAAAATGCAGAAAAAAAATGTTTTTGAAGATTTCATTGCAGCCGGAGAATACTTACAGGCTAAAGGCTATACCTCAAAAGAATATATGGCTCTTTCCGGAAGATCAAATGGCGGATTGTTGGTAGGCGCTACCATGACAATGCGTCCTGATTTGGCGAAAGTGGCATTCCCCGGAGTTGGTGTATTAGATATGTTGAGATACAACAAATTTACAGCAGGTGCAGGATGGTCATACGATTACGGAACAGCAGAAGATAACAAAGAAATGTTTGAATACCTTAAATCTTATTCACCCGTGCATAATGTGAAAGCAGGAACATGCTATCCGTCAACGATGATTATTACAAGTGATCATGATGACAGAGTAGTTCCGGCCCACTCATTCAAATTCGGGGCTGAACTGCAGGAAAAGCAGGCTTGTAAAAATCCAGTCCTTTTAAGAATCGAAAAAAATGCAGGGCATGGGGCAGGAAGATCCACAGAGCAGGTGATTGGTGAAAATGCAGACTTACTTTCTTTTGCATTGTATGAAATGGGAATTAAAAAATAAATAGCATACATGATATAACGAGAAATCCGGGCAATTGCCCGGATTTCTCGTTAGGTTAATTCACATATTCCAAAGAGATTAAATGAGGTTTCATGTTTCATTCAAAAAAATTAACTTTACGGGATAAAATCATTGGAATGCGAAAGACAATTTCTGTAAAAAAACTGGAAGTAAATATATCACCCAAAAACGGTGAAATTTATAGTTTTGAAAAGGATGGATTAGAACTGAAATCATCTTATACCAATCAGGATATTAAAGATGAATCCTTAACCCAGACTTCTCCGGGAATTGCACCTTACTTAAGAGGTCCTTATTCCACAATGTATGTTCAGAAACCATGGACGATCCGACAGTATGCAGGATTTTCCACAGCAGAAGAATCTAATGCATTCTACAGACGAAACCTCGCAGCAGGTCAGAAAGGACTTTCCGTAGCTTTTGATCTGGCGACGCACAGAGGGTATGATTCAGATCACGCCAGAGTAGTAGGGGATGTAGGAAAAGCAGGAGTAGCAATCGATTCTGTTGAAGATATGAAGATCCTCTTTAATGAAATTCCGTTAGATCAGATCTCCGTTTCCATGACAATGAATGGTGCGGTGCTTCCGGTTTTATCATTCTATATCGTTGCTGCCGAAGAGCAGGGCGTAAAGCAGGAATTGCTTTCAGGAACGATACAGAATGATATTTTAAAGGAATTCATGGTGAGAAATACATACATCTATCCACCTGCTCCTTCCATGAAAATCATTGCCGATATCTTTGAATATACTTCCCTGAACATTCCTAAATTTAATTCGATTTCCATCTCAGGATATCATATGCAGGAAGCAGGGGCAACTCCTGTTTTAGAGATGGCCTATACGTTAGCAGATGGCCTGGAATATGTGAGAACAGGGATTAAAGCAGGAATGAATGTGGATGATTTCGCACCGCGGCTGTCATTTTTCTGGGCAATAGGAATGAATCACTTTATGGAAATTGCTAAAATGCGTGCTGCAAGATATATCTGGGCAAACCTTTTAAAGCAGTTCAATCCCCAGAATCAGAAATCTTTAGCATTAAGAACTCATTCCCAGACTTCAGGCTGGTCTTTGACAGAGCAGGAACCTTTTAATAATATTACAAGAACGGCAATTGAAGCTCTGTCTTCAGCATTGGGCGGAACGCAGTCTTTACATACCAATGCATTGGATGAAGCGATTGCCCTTCCAACAGATTATTCAGCGAAAATAGCAAGAAATACACAGATTATTTTGCAGCAGGAAAGCGGAATCTGCGATGTAGTGGATCCGATGGGGGGAAGTCATCTGGTTGAAAGCCTCACCCAGCAGATGATTGAAGAAGCAATGCGATACATCGATGAGGTAGAAAAGGAGGGAGGAATGACAAAAGCCATCGAAGCCGGAATTCCGAAAATGAGAATTGAAGAAGCAGCTGCCAAAAAACAGGCAAAAATTGATAGCAGCGAAGAATTTATTATCGGGGTAAATTCGTTTAAATCTTCATTAAAGCAGGAGGAAATAGAAATCCTTGACATCGATAATACTGAAGTTCGCAGAAAGCAGATTGAAAGGCTGGATATGATAAAAGCAAACAGAAATACTGAAGCTGTTGAGCAGATTCTGAACGAAATCAGAGAATCTGCAAAAACAGGAAAAGGAAATCTGTTGGCATTATGTATTGAAGCTGCAAGAAGAAGAGTAACTTTAGGCGAAATGAGTGATGCTATGGAAGAAAGCTTCGGCAGATATAAAGCAAATATTAAAACAATTTCTGGAGTATACGCGATGAATGCCGGTAAAAATGAATATTTTGAAAAAGCCCTTCAACTGACTCAAAAGTTTGAAGAAGAAGAAGGACGCCGCCCAAGATTAATGGTTGCTAAAATGGGACAGGATGGCCACGACAGAGGTGCAAAAGTAGTGGCCACAGCGTTTGCAGATATGGGATTTGACGTAGACGTTGCCCCGTTATTCCAGACTCCGGAAGAAGTGGCTAAACAGGCTGTCGAAAATGATATTCATATTTTGGGGGTATCATCATTGGCTGCCGGACATAAAACTTTAGTCCCGCAGGTTGTTGAAGAATTGAAAAAGCTCGGAGCAGATGATATTACAATCGTCGTTGGTGGAGTTATTCCGCAACAGGATTATGAATTTCTGTATGCGAACGGAGCTGATTTTATTTTCGGCCCGGGAACCAATCTTCCAAAGTGTGCTGTGGATATTTTAGAGAATTTTTTAGAAGAATAAAAATATATAGACGACATATAGGTAAATAAATATGCCGATTTGATAGATAATCCTGTATTTGTTTTTATTACGAAAATTTGAACGTTTATAGAAAAATAAAAAGACCAATTCAATAGCAGAATTGGTCTTTTTATTTTTATGATTGATTAAAATTATAGGATTAATAAATAGGTTTATAATCTGAGAAACTTCAATGCAGGTATAATACCGGCTGAGGCATCACTATGATCTCCATCAGCTTCGAAAATTGTAGAGATTTGATTGTTCTCTAGAAAACTTTTTTCGTCAAGTTCTATTCTTCCTATTGCTTCATCCTTTCCGGATAATGAATATACAGTGTTGGATAGCATTGGATTTCCTGCTAAGAGGGTTATGTAATTTTTGTTATGATTAAGCTGTAACTTTGAAACGACATTGAAATAGGGTATTTGATCGGAAGGAACATTGGTGGTTACAACTGTTATTCCGTTAGTAAATGAAACATCAATGTTATTGGGATAGTTATCTATAAATGCTTGAACGGGTTTTAATCTTGTTCCGGTAATCACATAACCATTGGGGCTTATTTTACCGGAGGACATATAGTTTTGAACAATAAGGCTACCATTTGAGTGACCAAATAAATAAACGACCTTGTTATTTGATTTTAACCAGGTTATTACTTTTTCTACAATCCCAATAGTCTGAATATTCACTTCTTGGGCGTTGGCATTTGTAAATGATGTACCACTCCCAAAAACCGTAGGATTGATGTTATGAGCCTGTCGCATACCTACGACTGTGTGATTAGGAAGCCCGTCAGAGTTAATAGCCCCTTTAATTTGTCCTAAATCTTCACCTAAAGTATGTGTAGGCCCACCTTCAATAATAACAACAATTGTATCTTTAATGGCAGAAAGAGTTACATCATTCTTATTTTCATCATAAATAAGCTTTTGTGGTTCTTCAGGCATATTCATTTTAATATAAGGAACTTGCTTTATTATTAACGGATAACCTCCCTGCGGATTATTCTGAATTATAGGTGATTCAAGGCTTGTTTCAATGTAATCATCATCTTTGCTACAAGATGTTAAAAAAATGATACAGGAAAATGCTACGAATAATAGATGTTTAAATAAGCTCTGTGTTAATTTTTTTTTCATTTCATATTTTAAAGGAACAAAGCTATAGAATATATTTTTTTATAAAAAGTATGTTTTTGTGTATGAAATAATTAAAAGCAAGCAAAATGAAGAATAAAGAAATATAAAATTTAAAAAGAAAAAAGCTATAAAATAGAATATAAGAATTATTAATGTTGTTAATAGGTTAATCTTAGGAGAAAACAATAACAAAAAAATGAATGTTATGTAATTTGGGAAATATGATTGACTTTGGTGAGTAGGATTTTAATAAATTATTTTATATTTGCACCAGAAAATAAAGTTTAACCATTTAAAAACAACGAAGCAATGTTCAGATTTGATCAAAATTCTCCAATCGGTTTGCCACTTACAGTGGTGAGGCTTCGTGGTTTGGTACATTCTTAGAATAACAGTACAATGAAATATCAAAACCCGGAGTCGTAGAGATTTCGGGTTTTTTATTGCGCAATATTTTAAACTTCAGTTTCCCCGGAATCTTTTTTTAATATCATTTTGAATGAAGGTAGTGAAATGAAGAATCTCTGTCCTATGAGTTTTTCAATTTCATGATCATTCAATAAAAAATAAACTAAATTTTTAGTTGAAATAAAATCGATGTGCCTTTTGGAAGTATAAAATCTAACTTCTCACATCTAATTTTTAAATTATAAAACAATGGGAAATTTAAAACTTAAAGGAAAAGATATATTAAAATTAGGTTATCCGAATAATCAAAGTGTAAATATTGCTTTGGAAGTGATGAAAAGAAATTTTGCAACTAAAAATATTCATTATGTGAAATCTCTTTTAAAAGAAATTATGCTCAATCCGGAAAATTTTGAAAAAGATTTAACCTTCGGACAAATTGCAGAAGCATTGCTTTCATCTAAGAAAACAGAAAAAAGAATGCTGAATACACAGCGTGCCTCTTTTCAGATTTTCGGAAACAACATTTCAGAGGAAACAATGAACCAGTTGTACACGGCTTTAAAGTTACCCGTATCGGTACAGGGAGCCCTAATGCCCGATGCACACAGCGGTTACGGCCTTCCCATCGGTGGAGTTCTCGCTGTAGAAAACGCAGTGATTCCTTATGGAGTCGGAATGGATATAGGCTGCAGAATGAGCCTCAGTATTCTGGATACACCTGTTTCATATCTTGACGGTGCTAAAGATAAATATGAAAAAGTACTGGCTGAACATACCAAATTCGGGATGTATGAAACACATAAATCTCATGTAGATCATGAAATTTTTGACAGAGATACATTTGATATGATCCCGGTTTTGAGAAGATTAAAAGGAAAAGCAATCAGGCAGATGGGGTCTTCGGGTGGAGGAAATCACTTTGTGGAATTCGGTGAGGTTGAAATCACAAAAGCAGACGAACAAATAGGGCTTCCAAAAGGGAAATACCTGGGAATTCTTTCGCACAGCGGATCCCGCGGACTGGGTGCCGAAATCGCTCAGTATTATTCAAGAGTTGCGATGGATCAGTGTCCACTTCCAAAAGAAGCACAGAACTTTGCCTGGCTGGATCTGAATACCCATCTCGGTCTGGAATACTGGACGGCAATGAATCTTGCCGGAGATTATGCATCAGCCTGCCACGACGATATTCACAGAAGATTGGTGAAAGCAGTTGGAGGAAGGGTAAAAGCAAGGATCGAAAACCATCACAATTTCGCATGGAAAGAGATTCATAACGGAAAAGAAGTGATTGTTCACAGAAAGGGAGCTACGCCTGCCAATAAAAATGAATTGGGAATGATTCCCGGATCAATGACTGCGAAAGGTTTTATTGTTCGCGGGAAAGGAAATCCGGATTCTTTGAACTCAGCCTCACATGGAGCAGGAAGAGCTTATTCCAGAGGAGAGTGCCGGAGCCTTTTCACTCAGAATGACATCAAAAAAGAATTGAAGCTCAAGAATGTCACTTTGATGGGTGGAAATGCAGAAGAAGCTCCAATGGCTTATAAAGACATCAATGAGGTGATGAATGCACAAAGTGAATTGGTAGATATCCTTGGAACCTTTCAGCCGAGAATTGTGAGGATGGATAAATAACAGAATTGATAGCCTGGAGGTATCAGTTGAGAATAACCTTATAGGTTTCCAAAACCTATAAGGTTTAATATTTAAGGTTTAAAATTAGAAAAATGGGAGCTCCTCATAACATAAAAAGATACGGAGAAGTCTGGCCGGAATTCAGAATTCAGCACGGACTCAAAATTTTAGAGAAATTAAAAAATAAAATCATACTATCAGGGGGATGGGCGTGGCATTTTATGTCTGAAAAAGGGCATACAGAATATAAACATGCCCACGACCACAAGGATATTGATGTTTTTGTAAAAAAAGAAAATGTGGCTGAGGTAGTGATAATTCTTCAGCAGGAAGGGTTTCAGAAAGTATGGACCCGGTACGATCATCTGCCGAGCGAAGAAAATTTTCGCAGATATGAAAAAACGGTTGAGTTGGAAAACGGAAAGTCTCACAGAATAACCATCGATTTCTTTGAAAGAAACGATCTGGAAACCATTGAAACCAATGGGTTTACTGTGGTGAAACCAGATCTTCTACTTTCATTTTACAGAAACATTCATTCCAGTGATAAATGTTGGGCGGTAATGGCTGCAAAACATCTATTGGAAAAAGGAATTGATCCCGTCGGTCATCCCCTGTTAAGTGAAATGCCAAAATAAAATGGACAAAATAATACAGATTACCTCAGGAAGAGGGCCTTTGGAATGTCAATGGGTAGTAGCCAGAGTTCTGAAGGTCTTTCTTGAGGAAATAAAGACGGAAAATATAGACTACGAAATTATTCACAGGGAAAATGGAGATGAGAATCTGACATTGAAATCCGTAACCCTGCTTTTAAAAGGAAAAGATATCTCAGTATTTTTAAGCAATTGGCTGGGAAGTATTTGCTGGACAGGTAAAAGTACATTCAGGAAACTGCATAAAAGGAGCAATTGGTTCATCGGTATTTTTGAACTCGAAGGTTTGGAAAAAACAGGATTCAATGAAAAAGATATTCAGTTTCAGACAATGAGAAGCCAGGGAAATGGCGGGCAAAATGTGAATAAAGTAAACACTGCCGTTCGTGCCACTCATGTACCTACGGGCCAAAGTGTTTTCGTGCAGAATTCCAGATCACAGTTGGAGAATAAAAAGCTGTCCGTTATAAGATTAAAAGAAAAAGTAATGGAGATGCAGATCCGGCAATTGGAAAAAAGAATGCAGGAAACCTGGAACAACCATCTGCAGGTGGAGAGAGGAAGCCCGGTACGTACATTTTCCGGAACGGATTTTAAGAAAAATTACCAGGAGAAATCTTTCAAAAAGCAAAGAAATCTGCTGAAAAATGAATTAAAAAACTACAAAAATGACCTTAACTAAAAACAAATATTACTTTGAAGCTTTGGATAACTATCCTTATAGTCTTCCGGATTGTCTGGAAGCATTGAATTATGCGCTCTCCTACGATCCTGAAGATGCAGATAGTTTATGTTTAATGGGAAGAATCTACAGTGAAGCATTGATTGATTATGAAAAAGCAAAGCTTTATTTTGAAGAAGCCATGCAAAATGACATTACCAATCTCAATACCCCTAAATACTATATTAAGTGCCTTCTGGACAATGAAGATTTGGATGAAGCTGAAAAACTGATAGAATATGCATTAAAGATCAAAGGAATTGATAAGTGCAGGATATTAATCCTGAAATCTCATTGGTTTGAAATTAACAAGGAATACAAAAAAGCTTTAGATCCGTTAAAAGAAGCTGTCGAATTTGCTTATGATCAGTCTATGCTTGATTTTTTGAAAAATAAAGAGAAATTTATTAAAGCAAAAATGCCCCAAAAACCAAAGAAAAAACAAATTAAAAAGAAGAAGGAGACAAAATAAGTCTCCTTTTTTGTAGTTTTAATAAATGGAATTGAATTATGAAATTAAAGTTCTTCAGTTAAAAGAAACGTTCTCAATTGCTTACGGGAATTATGATAAAAGAGAAGCATTGCTTATAGAGCTATCTCATCAAAATCATAAAGGCTATGGAGAATGTGTTGCAATCGACTATTATCAGATTAATCTTCAGGATTTTATTTTAAAAATAAAAGAAATTCAGTCAAAAATTGAAGCCCAGAATATGATTCACCCAAAAGATTTTTTTAAATTTTTACAGGGTTTGAATTTACATGCTTTCTTACAGTCTGCTTTAGACTGTGCCTATTGGGACCTGTTCGGAAAGCTTGAAAACAAAAGCTTCACTGATATCAATGCTCTGCCTTCTGAAAATTTAGCAGATAGCTCAATCACAATATCTGCCGGAACTTTTGAGAATCAGGTCAGGAAAATTGAACAAAGCAGCTGGAATAAATTCAAAATAAAATGTAAAGGTTTAGATAAAATTTATGTTGAAAAACTTTTACAGCTAAACAGGAATATTGCTTTAGATTCCAATGCAAGCTTTACTGCTGAAGATTGTCTCTGGATTCAGGAAACCCCTGAAATTAAGGGGTTTTCTTATTTAGAACAGCCAAGACCAATCAACCAGTACCAGATTTTAAACAAAAACGGATCTGCCAACTGGATGGCGGATGAAGATTGTCAGAACATTGATTCCCTGGAAAAATTAGTTCCTTATTACAAGAGCATCAATATAAAGCTGATGAAATGTGGAGGTTTAACGCCTGCTCTGGAAATGATAGGAAAAGCGAGAGCATTAAATTATAAAATTATGATCGGTTGCATGACGGAATCTACAGTCGGAATTTCAGCTGCATGTACTTTAACCGGGCTTGTTGACTTTGTAGATCTAGACGGAGCAAATCTTATTTCTAATGATTATGCAACTGGCAGCTTTGTAGAAAACGGAAAAATAATCTTATCCGGAAAACCGGGACTCGGATTAGAGCTAAAAAAATAAGCTTTCCATGGAAAGCTTATTTTTTATTTACAGAAATCAGATAGTCATAAACCATTTGATGTTGGTCGTCACTCAATTTAGCTTTTGGAGCCATCCTGCTTAAGGTTTTTATCCATCCCTGGTCATCATGTTTTGCAGGATCCGGTAATTTATGACACCTGTTACACGAATTTTCGAAAACAGTTTTTCCTTGAGCAAGTTGTTCAGATGAGGTGTATTTAGGGCCTGTGACAGCCACACTTTTAGGTCCGCATGAAACCATAAAAGCCGAACCTAAGATCATACTTAAAACTAACTTTTTCATAATAATATTTTTTTGTGAATGATGATATTATTTTTTCACAGAAACAATATAATCGTAAACCCACTGATGCTGCTCATCGGTTAATTTAGCTTTCGGAGCCATCGCATTCATGATTCCTACCCATTGTACAGAGCTATGTTTTGTAGGATCTGGCAGTTTATGACACCTTCCACATGAGTTTTCAAAAATGGTTTTTCCTTGGGCAATCTGCTCAGCAGTAGATGTTGCGGGTCCTGTAGGTGTTGTGGCTGTAGAAACTTTTGGAGTACAAGAAGCTAACAAGACAGCTGTAAATGACGCTACAGCGATTATTTTTTTCATATTTTTCTTACTTTTTCTGAATAATAACAAATGTAGGGAATTCCCTCTGTGATCGATAAAACAGCCTGTAGTTTTAATTTAGAAGAAATAAAAATTGAAATAGTAAATGGTGAATTGTGAATCTTGCTTCACAAGTGAATTTTTAAAATTGACAGCGTAGCAGACCATTCACAATTCACTTTTAATTATTAATTTTGAATCAATGAAATTTTCTACAGAAGATTTAATAGAAGGAATACGGTCAGGCAACAAGCGCCTGATTGCAAAAGCCATTACTTTGGTTGAGAGTAAAAAAGCCGAACACAGGCAGCAGGCCGAAGAATTGCTGAAAGAAATTATGCCTTTTACCGGAAAATCAATACGGGTAGGAGTTACCGGAGTGCCAGGTGCAGGAAAGTCTACTTTTATAGAGAATTTCGGAAGACTGGCTATTGCAAATGGAAAAAAAGTGGCTGTTTTAGCGATAGACCCGAGCTCTGCAATCAATAAAGGAAGTATTCTGGGAGACAAAACCAGGATGGAAGAATTGGCCAGAGAAGAAAATGCTTTCATACGGCCTTCTCCGAGTTCCGGCTTTTTGGGTGGAGTTGCCAATACTACTTTTGAAACCATGATGATCTGTGAAGCGGCAGGTTACGATTATATCCTTATAGAAACCGTAGGAGTGGGGCAGTCTGAGGTTCTGGTCGCAGATATTACCGATATATTCCTGTTCCTGAAGATTATTGGCGGCGGCGATGAGCTTCAGGGCATCAAAAGAGGAATTATGGAAATGGTGGATATTATTTTCATCAATAAAGTTGAAGAAAGCAATCTTCAGAAAGCAAAAACGACAAAGCTTGAGCTTAAAAGGGCCCTTGATTTTATTCCGGCTAAAGAAAAAGGCTGGAAAGTGCCGGTTTTATTGGGATCTGCTCTTTATAATGAAGGCCTGAGTGATGTTTACAGTACCATCGATGAATTTATCAGTCTGAAAAAAAAGACGGGAAGTTTTGAAGGCGTAAGAGTTCAGCAGGCTGAAAAACGGTTTGAATATTGGGTTCAGGAATATATTTTGTCTATGATGAAGAAAAATAATTCGGTAGAAGAAGCTTATATTCAGCATAAAAAAAATGCTTCGGCAATGGTTTTCAATCCAAGCACCGAAGCAAAATTATTTGTTGAAAAATTTCTTTCTAAAGGTCCGGACTAAGGCTTTTCCGTATTTTCATTCTGGGATACATATCCGTCGTAGGAAATGGGCTGTCTGTCATTGCTTCTGATGGAGGTGAATGCCCTTCCGTTTTTATAAACTTCTATAATGATATCTGAAACATTGCTTACGTCATTAGGCCTAATCTTTACAATCCAGGTTCCTTTTTTATTTTGAGACTGATCTACTGCAAAATCTTTTGAAGTAAAGCGGTAGCTGTTTTTATCGGTATTTCCGAGACTAGGATTAAACAACCGTCCGAAATAAGGAAGTACAACTTCTAATTGATTATTTCTCAATTCTACCGTATAATTACCGTCAAGCTGTAATATTCTCGTCGCCGTAGAATTAGGCATTGAATTCATAATGTTGATGACATCATAATTGGTCGGGTTTGCCCTTTCTGCATGAAAAGTAAATTCTTTGGAATTGACAAGTGCATCAACTGTTTTAGAATCTAATTTAGTTTGAGAAGAGCAACTTTGAAAGAATAATAAAAATCCTGAGATCAATATTAATGAAATATACTTTTTCATAACAGTAATAATTAGTAAATTTAAATAGCAAAATGTATGCAAATATATCCGTTGTAAAATATTTTGGAATAAAAATTGTTAAAATTGAATTATTAACACTCTAAACTATGAAATTAACTTATTTATTAGGGATAGGAGCAATTGCTTTATCAGTTGCGGCTTGTACTACAAACCCGATTACGGGGAGATCTTCTTTGCAGCTGGCAAATAATTCGGAAATTTTAACAATGTCTTCACAGGAATATAAAACGACATTGTCTAAATCTAAAGTTATTGCAGGTACGGCAGAGGCAAAAAGAGTGACAAGCGTAGGCAGCAGAATAAAAGGAGCTGCTGAGAAATATTACCAGAGTATAGGAAGGTCTGCAGATCTTGCCAATTATAACTGGGAGTTTAATCTTATACAAAGCAATGAGCTGAATGCCTGGTGCATGCCAGGGGGTAAAGTTGCCGTATACACAGGGATTTTGCCTGTTACTAAAAGTGATAATGGTTTAGCGGTAGTTTTGGGACACGAGGTTTCCCATGCTTTAGCAGGCCATGGAAACGAAAGAATTTCCCAAGCGATGGTAGCACAGTACGGAGGCGCTATTTTGGGTGGTACAATTTCCAATGCTCAGTGGGCAAATGTTTTCCAGAAAGTGTATCCGATCGGCTCACAGGTAGCCTTATTAAAATATGGCAGAAATCAGGAGTCTGAAGCTGATGAAATGGGCTTATATCTGATGTCTATGGCAGGTTATGACCCTAGAGAAGCCATTCCTTTCTGGAACAGGATGGAAGGAGCCTCTTCAGGAAACAGACAGCCTGAATTCTTATCTACCCACCCGAATCCTGAAACCAGGATTTCAGATATTCAGAAAGACCTTCCAAAAGCTTTGGAATATTATAAAGCTGCAGGCGGGAAAATATAATTTGAATTTTTAATCTTGTATATAAAGCCTTATTAAATTTTCACTAATTTGGTAAGGCTTTTAATCATCAAAACACATTATCATGAAGAGTTTATCAATTACCGGACTTATACTTTTGGCTGTATCAACTTTGCTTTTTTATCTCACCACCGATTTTACGGTCGAGAAAATAGGGCTTCCACACATTATGGGAGTAATGGCCGGTGTAGGTATTGGCTTAATTATCGGAGGAATGGTAGGGTATGTAAGTAAGGGAAGCGCGATAAAAGCTGAACAGAAGAGAAAAGAATTCAAACAATTGCAAAAAGACAAAGAAGATCTTGAAAAACAGGCTGCCGAAATCGCTAAACGCCAGGCAGAGCTGGAAAATGAAAATAAAAATCCTCAAATTTAATATCTGAGGATTTTTTTATAGCTGTTATTTTCTTCAGATTAGAACTTATACCCGATACCTACCATAAAAAGGTTGGGGCGGTTGTCATATCTGATAGTTTCACCCGATACTTTGTTGATAAAATCTCTTTCATCTTTACTGAAAGCACCTTCATATCTTGCATTGATAAGGAACTTTTTAATTTCAACCTGCGCTCCGAACTGATAACCTACTGTGAAATTATCTCTTGCATTTTCTTTAAAGTCATTAAAAGTATCTTCCTTACTCAAATTATAGCTTGCAACTGGCCCGATGAATACTCCAAGCATATCTCCCAATACTTTGTGACCTACCAGTACCGGTAAATCGATACGGTTGTTTTTGATGTCAAAAGTTGTATTGGAAACAGGGTCGGTAAATTCATTTTTAAAAGTCGTGTAATACAGTTCCGGCATTACGAAAAATGCCATAGGAAGATTTACTTTCATGGATAATCCCACGTTAAATCCTGTATTGTTTTTACCTTTATTGTCTATTGCGTTGGATGCTGTATTGGAAATATTTTTCCACGAAGGTGATCCTGTCGGAAAAATTAAGTTAGCTTTTGCTGCCATTGAAATCTGCGCTGATGCAAATAGAGAAAAGCCTATTAATGCGATACTAAATACCTTTTTCATTGTCGTCTATTTTAGTGATTGTATTTTCAATAGTTTTATTATTTTCGAGTAAATACTCTCTCAATTCTTTGAACAGTTCTGATGAGTAAACGAAGTCAATGAGATTTTTATTGCCTGCCGTGATCAGAATGTCTTTATTTCCTTCCCACTCTTTGATCCCTAACCTCAGATAGATAATCTTTTCACCGATGGTCATTACAGAGTTCATATCATGGGTATTGATGATCGTTGTCGTGTTATATTCTTTTGTAATTTCCAGTAGCAAATCATCAATGACATTAGAGGTGTATGGATCCAGTCCTGAATTGGGCTCATCACAGAATAAATATTTCGGGTGATTTACAATGGCTCTTGCAATTGCCACACGCTTTTGCATCCCTCCGGAGATTTCAGAAGGAAATTTTCTGTTGGCTTTATCCAGGTGTACTCTTCCGATAACTTCAAAAACCCTTCTTTTCTTTTCTCTGAAAGTCAGGTTGGTAAACATATCGAGAGGAAACATTATATTTTCCTCCACCGTTAAAGAGTCAAATAATGCACTTCCCTGAAAGAGGGTTCCGATCTCAGAACGTAAATGCTGCTTTTCCTCCCTGTTCATTATATTGATATCTCTTCCGTCAAAAAGGATCTCCCCGGATGAAGGCTGGTATACATTCAGTAAACTTTTCAGGAACACAGTTTTCCCTGAGCCGCTCTGCCCAATAATAAGATTTACCTTTCCCTTGTCAAACGTGGTTGAAATCCCTTTAAGCACTTCAACATCATCAAAACTTTTCTTAAGATTTTTTACCTCGATCATTAGCTTAATATTAATTGGGTTAATACTAATTCGGAAAGGATGATGAAAACCATTGTCCAGACTACAGCCTGCGTACTTGCTCTACCTACCTCTAATGAACCTCCTTTTACGGTATATCCGAAATAAGAAGGAACCGTAGCAATGATAAAAGCAAAAACTGCAGTTTTGGTGAACGCATAATATATAAAGAGATTAGGCATATACATCTGGATCCCTGTTATATAATCTGCTGTTGTCCAGTTTCCGGTTAGCGTTCCTGCAATATAGCCTCCGAGAATACCGAATACAATACTGATGGCAATTAGCAACGGATTGAAAATCACACATGCAATAATTTTTGGCAAGATCAGGAAGTTTGGTGAATTTACACCCATAATATCTAATGCGTCAATTTGCTCGGAAACCCTCATTGTTCCTATACTGGAAGCAATATATGAGCCAACTTTTCCTGCCAGGATCAAGCTGATGATGGTAGGCGAGAATTCTAAAACCAATACAGCTTTAGTAGCATATCCTACAAATGAAGGGGGAATGGGGAAAGATGAAGCATCAAAATTATTAAACATCTGAATGGCAACAACTGCCCCAACGAATATAGAGGTGAAGATAACCAACCCGAAAGAGTTGACTCCCAAATCGTTTATTTCTCTCATGAACAGCTTCCAGAATACCCTCATTTTCTGAGGTTTCTGCATGGCTTTACCCAGAAGGATGATGTATTCTCCTACAGCTGTAAAAAACTTTTTTAACATTCTGCTAAATTAGACTTTTTTTATTAAAGCATTATTTATTTTGCGTTCTTATCTCCACTTATAACTAACAAAGTGGTTTTTAAAACAATCACCAGATCCAGGACAAAACTCCAGTTTCTTACATAAAAGGCATCGGCAAGAATACGTTTATTCATTTCCACTTCCACATCACCGGAATCACCTCTTAAACCGCTTACCTGGGCAAGGCCGGTAATTCCCGGATTCACCATGCTTCTTAAACTGTATCTTCCGATTTTGGGTTTATAATAATTGTCTACTGCCAACATATGGGGGCGTGGTCCTACAATAGACATTTCACCTTTTAATACATTGATAAACTGAGGCATTTCATCCAGGCTGGTTTTTCTCAGAAACTTTCCAAATTTAGTGATTCTTGAATCATTCTCAGCGGTTGTTTTTGTGGTGGATTCATCATTGATTACCATTGTTCTGAATTTGATGCAATTAAATACCTCTTCATGGAAACCATATCTTTTTTGTAAGAAAAAGACCGGCCCTTTTGAAGTCAGTTTTATGATGATGGCAATAAGAGGAAACAGCCAAGAACATATGAATATCAATACAAAAACTGAAAAAACAATATCAAATGTTCTTTTCAATAAAAAATTGGAATAATAATCCAAAGGATACCTTGCCTGGTTCAAAACCGGCTGTGTCTGGATATATCCTAAGTCATACAAAAAGAAATCACTTTGTATAATGCTTGGGATTAATGAAATATGAACTTTATTAGCTTCTGCCAGCATGAAGATTTCATCTTCCGTTTTCTCACTGAATGAGTTTTCGGAAGGCAAAAACAGCGTGTGTATTCCGTTTGTTTTCCAGAATTCCACTAACATATTTGAATCAATGGAAGAATGATTATAGTCGAAAATTCTATATCCATAATCCTTTCTCTCTTTAAGGATATTCTTTAATATTTCCGTGGAGCTGTTTTCACTCAGAAACATGATGTTTCTATGATTGATCCCTAAACTCCTTACATATTTGATCGCAAAATAGATGATTGATTTGGCGAGGAAAATAAAAAAGAATAAATAAAAGGAGAGCCAGTAAATATCGGAATTGAAAAATACATTATAGCTTACTTTTCCAATCAGTAAAACACCGAGGATAAAGAGCATAAAATGGATGAGAAGCCGTTCAAGAAACAAAGTATATGTAAGATTTCTTGCAATATTATAAATTTTTGTCCTGCCACTCAGCAGCATCCAGAACAAAAATAATAACAACAATGAAAAAGTATTCTGATACCAGGTTTCCTGATTGTATTTTAAATTTTCATTCCGGGTGATAAAAAAGAATACAAAAACAGAAGCTATAACCAAAAGGTCTAGCAAAATAATAATCGATTTTAAATATCTAGAGTATCGAATTCTTTGCATCTATCAGCTTTATCAACGAATACGAAGCTAATTTACATAATTTTATGGGATATTCAGATATTTATGTGTCTGAACAGATGCCTGCCATTCGGGATGTGCTAAGATAAAGTCTGTAATTTTAGGATACATTTCGTCACGCTTGCTCCATTCGCTCTGAAGATAGAGTTTACAGTTTTCAGAAACTTTTGCTGCCTGCTCTTCTGCAAAGGAAAAATCATGATTGTTGAAAATAATTACTTTCAGCTCGCTTGCGTTTTTGTAAATCTCTTCTTTTGGAAGTCCTGTTTTCTTTGGTGAAAGAGTGATCCAATCCAACTGTCCGCTCATCGGGTAAGCTCCGGATGTTTCAATATGGATGGTGCATCCCAGTTCTTTTAATCTGGATGTAAGAATATCTAAATTCCACATAAGAGGCTCACCACCGGTCAATACAATGGTTTTACAGTGTTTTGCGGCAGCTTCTGCAATTTCTACAGTATTCATCAGCGGGTGCAAATCCGGGTTCCAGCTTTCCTTTACATCACACCAGTGGCACCCGACATCACAACCTCCTAATCTTATAAAGTAGGCTGCTTTTCCGGTATGGGCTCCTTCTCCCTGAAGAGTGTAAAAATGCTCCATCACAGGGAGCATTTTACCTTCTTTTAATAAAATATCTTCTTCTTTGTTCATTTTAATTTAGTCGTTATAGACTGATGTTTTATAAGCAATGATGGTATTTTTCATCAACATCGCTCTTGTCATAGGGCCTACACCTCCGGGAACAGGAGTGATCCAGCTTGCTTTTGCTGCACAGCTGTCAAAATCCACATCACCAGCAAGATAATATCCTTTTGCAGAATCGTCATCTACTCTTGTAATTCCTACGTCAACAATTACAGCTCCGTCTTTGATCATATCTCCTTTTAAGAAATGAGGATCTCCTAAAGCGGTAATGACGATGTCAGCTTTTTTAGTATATTCTTCAATATCTTTGGTATAAGAGTGGGTAAGGGTAACCGTAGAATTTCCCGGGAAGTCTTTTCTGCCCATAAGGATACTCATTGGTCTTCCCACAATTTTACTTCTTCCGATGATGACACAATCCTTTCCTTTGGTTTCAATATTGTATCTTTCCAGTAAAGTTAAAATTCCGAAAGGAGTAGCCGGTAAGAAAGTATCCATCTCCAGAGCCATTTTTCCGAAATTTTCGGGGTGGAACCCATCAACATCTTTTCTGGGATCAATAGCCAGGATGATTTTTTCCTGATCGATCTGATCCGGTAAAGGCAGCTGAACGATAAACCCATCTACGTCTTTGGATTTATTTAATTCGTCAATTTTTTCAAGTAATTCAGATTCGGAAACGGTGCTTGGAAACTTCAAAAGTGAAGAACGGAATCCTACTTCTTCACAATCTTTTACCTTACTGTTTACATAAGCTTTACTTGCTCCGTTGTTTCCTACAAGAATGGCTACCAAATGGGGTGCTCTTCTCTTGCCTTCAAGGATTTTTTCAACTTCAACCTTGATTTCTGCTTTTATTTCCTTGGATACTTTAAGTCCGTCAAGAATTTCTGCCATTTTATACTTTTATTTTATTAGATTTTTTTAATACTGTGATATTCTGAAATTCATCTGCATCCTGCCGGCAACATTATTTCTTTTATTACTTATTTCCTTTATAATAATTAATGAGTCCGTTGGTAGAGCTGTCATGAGAGCTGATTGCTTCATTATTCTCAAGCTCAGGAAGGATTTTATTTGCCAATACTTTTCCTAATTCTACCCCGAACTGGTCAAAACTGAAAATATTCCAGACCACACCCTGAACGAAAATTTTATGCTCATACATGGCGATCAGTTGCCCCAATGTAAAAGGAGTTAATTCTTTGAATAATATTGAGTTAGTAGGAGTGTTGCCATGGAAAACCTTAAAGTTCAATAACCTGTCGATTTCTTCATCCGATTTTCCTGCATTTTTTAATTCTTCTTCAACTTCCTCTTCAGATTTACCGAATGCAAGCGCTTCTGTCTGTGCAAAAAAGTTAGCTAATAATTTATCCTGATGATCGGAAACCTTATTACAGCTCTTTGCATAAGCAATAAAATCTGCCGGAATCAGTTCTGTTCCCTGGTGGATTAATTGGTAGAAAGCATGTTGTCCGTTAGTTCCGGGCTCCCCCCAGATAATCGGCCCTGTTTCGTATTCTACAAATTCACCGTTCCTGTCGACACATTTTCCGTTACTTTCCATATCTCCCTGTTGAAGATATGCTGCAAACCGGTCTAAATATTGTGAGTATGGCAGGATTGCATAGCTGGTCGCTGCATAAAAATTACGGTACCAGATTCCTAAAAGTCCCATTAATACAGGCACATTTTCAGAGAATTCAGCAGTCTGGAAATGTTGATCAGTGTCAAAAGCACCTTTTAAAAGCTGTTCAAAGTTTTCATATCCTACCGAAAGTACAATACTTAACCCAATAGCACTCCATAGCGAATATCTTCCACCAACCCAGTCCCAGAACTCGAAAATATTTTTTTCAGCGATACCGAACTTTTTAACTTCTTCAATATTAGTGGATAAAGCCACGAAATGTTTTGCTACATCTTCCTGGTTTCCTGCTTTTAAAAACCAGTCCTTTGCCGAATTGGCATTCGTCATGGTCTCCTGTGTTGTAAACGTTTTGGAAGCAATGATAAATAATGTGGTTTCCGGGTTTAAACTTTTAACAACTTCTGCAATGTGATTTCCATCTACATTTGAAACAAAATGAACATCCAGTCTTGTTTTAAAATGCTTCAGTGCGGAACAAACCATTACAGGCCCCAAATCTGAACCTCCGATCCCGATATTCACTACATCAGTGATCTCTTTTCCGCTGAAACCTTTGTGCTCGCCTGAAATAATGCTTTCAGAAAAAGATTTCATATGATCAAGAACCTTTTTAATCTGAGGCTTGATATTCTCACCGTCAACTAAAATTTCTTTATCTGAAAAATCCCTTAAAGCCGTATGAAGAACTGCTCTTCCCTCAGTTTCATTGATTTTGTCTCCTGAAAACATTTTAGAAATAGCTTCTTTTAACAGGCATTCCTCAGCTAAGCTTAGCAAAAGACCTTTTGTTCTTGCGTCAATCAGGTTTTTAGAATAATCGAAAAGAAAATTCTCTCTTTTCAAAGAAAATTCTTCAAAACGGTTCGGGTTGTACTGGAAAAGGCTTCTTAAATCGAAATCGTTTTCTGCAAAGTGTTCGTCAAGTGCTTTCCAGCTGTTGGTGTGTATAGGATTTATTTTTGATAGCATATATTCGAAATTAGGTGATTATACGTTTCAGGAAATATTTCTGAGATTAAAAAGATAAATCTTATATTTTCAATTTCCCGATGTGCAAATTTACGGAAAAATAAAACCTCCGAAAAAATCGGAGGCTGTAAAATTTAAAATTATGATGATAACCGGAAGGTTAGGATAGCTTTGCACTTATTCGGAAATATTTTGAGTAGGTTTTTGAAACGGTTTTCTTTTTCTGATGAAATAAATAATCACTGCAGTGATTAATAAAACAGGCCAGATGGCAATCAGTCCTACCGCGATTTTCTGGATTAAATAGAACCCTTCTACAAAAGCATTCTTGGCATCATGAATAAAATTGAATTTATACTTATTGTCGATGTTTTTGGTATTGGTAATTGCGATTTCAGCAATACGGACTTTAGGTTCTTTGATGTAAATATCAATGGTGCTGTATTTCAGATTATCTGTAACATCCATATTAGCCAGCTGTTGCAAATTTTCTTCAGACCTGTTTTCATCGCTCATTTTCACTTTGTCTTTGTTGGTCTTCAATTGAGAGAGATCTTCACCTGTCTTTTTAATTCTTTTTCCTTCAAGCTCGGCATATTTTATTCCTGAGGTCACATCTTCCGCATTAATGGACCTCGAATTCAGGAAGAGTTTTTTAGTATTGATCAGCGTTAAAAGTTCGCCCAGTTTTGCGGTGGGAACACGTACCTGCATGGTATTTTCAGTCTGGTATTTTTTAACAAGCATGGCATCTTCGCTGGAAGTATTATAGATGTCTTCGGAAATGACATTACTGTGTAAATTACTGTGGGTTACAAATCCACCAAGATCCTGAACTGATTTTTCAATGGAAATTGTTGCTTCATATACATCCTTTACTTCCATATTTACATCTGCAGTTTTAATGAACTGCTTGTCTTTTACATTCATGGTTGCAGCAGAAGAAATACTGTCTGAAGCCACTACAGATGCCGAATCTGCATTGACTGAAAGCTCATATTCACTTGCTGTTGCTTCTCCTTTTTTACAGGAATAGATTCCTAATAAGATAACTGCTGATAGAGATAATTTAAGGTAAGTAGTTTTCATACTGTTGATTTTTAATGTTTTTCTTACATCAAAGTTCAACCTGAATCATTTGTAATGTTTGAAAATCAAAAGTAAAAAAGTTGTAAATATAAAATCTGATTTAATTTATTGTAAAACAGTATTTTGTAAAATAAATAATGAAAGAGAGATGAATTTTCGGATTGATTTTTGCTGGTTTTTTACAAATCAAAACCACAACTATAACTATGTCCAATACCTTTTCCAAAATCAGAAACGCAATAGAATTATTCAGATCAATAGATTTTGATCAGCTAAGTGCAATTTCCCAAAAAGTAAATCTGCCGAAACTGATGCAGAATTTTTCAAAACTGGATGACAGGCAATTAGGAGGATTGATGAGGATGCTGGATCCTAACAAGCCGAAAAAAGAGCTTCCTCCGGTTGACGGAGATTTTTACGATATCTACCATACTTTAACTCCTGAGCAGAGGGAAATTCAGCTTAAAGTGAGGGCTTTCATGGAAAAAGAAGTGAAGCCTCTGGTAAATCATTACTGGTTACGGGACGAATTTCCTTTTGAACTCATTCCGAAATTTCAGAAATTAGATATTTGTGGAGTCACATACGAAGGTTATGGTTGTCCGGGAATGCCTTTCCTGATGGAAGGTGTTATTGCGATGGAAATGGCCAGGATTGATGCTTCTATTGCTACATTTTTCGGAGTACAGTCCGGGCTGGCAATGGGGTCGATTTATATCTGTGGTTCTGAAGAACAAAAACAAAAATGGCTTCCCCAGATGCAGAAATTTGAAAAAATCGGAGCGTTTGGGCTGACGGAGCCTGAGGTTGGTTCCGGAGCGGCAGGAGGTTTAACAGTTACCTGTAAAAAAACATCTGAAGGCTGGATTCTGAATGGCCAGAAAAAATGGATAGGGAATGCAACTTTTGCAGATCTTGTCATTATCTGGGCTCGGGATTTGGATGATGGAGAAGTAAAAGGGTTTATCGTTGAAAAAGATAATCCGGGATATTCAGTTGAAAAAATTAAAGGCAAAATGGCTCTCCGTATTGTACAGAATGGTCTGATAACATTAAAAGATTGTTTAGTCACTGAGGAAAACAGGCTGCAGAACGCGAATTCGTTTAAAGATACAGGGAAAGTATTACGGATGACAAGGGCAGGAGTGGCCTGGATGGCAACCGGTTGTGCAAGAGGGGCTTATGAAAGTGCTTTAGATTATACCAGAAAAAGAGAACAGTTCGGAAAACCGATTGCTTCATTCCAGATGATTCAGGGGCATCTGGTAGAAATGCTTTCGAACCTTACCGCCATGCAGACTATGGTTTTCAGGTTATCCGAAATGCAGGACGAAGGAATCCTGAAAGATGAGCATGCTTCGTTAGCTAAAGTTTTCTGTACTCTAAGAACCCGTGATATTGTTTCCAGAGCCAGAGAAGTAATGGGTGGAAACGGGATTCTGTTGGAATATGATGTAGCAAGATTTGTAGCTGATGCAGAAGCAATTTACTCGTATGAAGGCACGAAAGAGATCAATTCACTGATTGTCGGCAGGTCGATAACCGGTTTCAGTGCATTTGTCTAATGTGAATGAGGCAATAGTGAACTTCTAAAATTGACAGCGAAGTGAAATTGGCTATTCACAGCTCACTATTAACCATTTTAATCATTATCTAGCTGATCAGAGCTTTGTATTTTTCTCTGTTGTCAATAATCATCCAAAGGTTGATCAGAAACATAATCCCTGCGGTCGACATTCCCATTGGAGATTTATCCAACGTGAAAACATGTGCAACAATTCCCACCATTACAGGTAAAATAACAATAGCTCCCAAAGCTCTCGTTTTTGGAAAAATAAATAAAAGCCCTCCGATGACTTCTACTGTTCCTACTAATGGCATTAACCAACTTATCTCCCCGAAGGCCGTGAAAAGTTTCATTTGTTCCGGCGTTGGCTTTTCCATTGGCATGTAATTAAAGAATTTGTTTAATCCGGTATTGATAAACATAAGCCCGAAAAGAAGGGACAGGATAAATTTTATAATTTTCATGAGAATATTTTTTTATTAAAATTAAATAAAATTCCAATCCGTTAATTAAAAATCAAGTAAATTTTAAAATAATTATCAAATATTCATTGTTAATTGCTCTTTGCTTGTGAATCAGTCCATTTCTTTCAAGGTAATATTCTTAGAAATTTTATAGGATTTTTTCTTTTTATGAGGTTTTTCTTCTTCACCCAGCAATTTTCCCCAGGGTTTAAGCCCATCTACTCTCTCAAAAATTATTTTAATGATGGCAATGGCCGGGATACACAAAAACATTCCGGCAATTCCCCACAGGTGCTCTCCTAAGATAATTCCGATAAAGGAAAATAAAGCATTAATCTTTACTTTCGAACCTACCACAAAAGGGAGAACAATATTTCCGTCGATGATATGCACGGCGATATAGCCGATTGCTACATAGATACAGGTAGAAGGAGCTGCTGTGGCGAAAGCGATGAAACAGGAAATCACCAGTGAAATGCATATCCCGAGATAAGGAATTACATTGAGTAAACCGGTTAAAACACCTAGAAGAATAGCATATTTCACTCCTAAAATAGTGAGAACTGTGGAGGTAAGTATCGTTACAATAATCACCTGAAGGCAAAGCCCGATGATGTATTTTTTTGTCATGATCCGTACTTCGGTCACTACCTCCTGTACACTTGCTTTATGTCTTTCATTAAAAACAGTGACGATGAAGTTATTTAGAATTCTTCTGTAGTTTAAAATAAAAATAAAAAACAGGATAAAAAATAAGATAAAACCGAGACCCGATGAAAATATTCCGAAAGTGAATCCCAGAATTACTCCCGACGAAGAAAGAAGCTTGTCTAATCCCTGGTCAAGATAATCTAATTGCTCATCAATTTTAACATGGAAAGTATGGGAAACCCAGGTTTGAAGACTGTTGAATACTGTAGTAAACTGTGCCCTGAGATGTGGAATATCTTTGGTGAAGCTGGATAATTGTGATCCGAAAAAATAAATCAGTCCCGTTAAAATAATCAACATAATCATTACGGAGGTCATTGTAGATAAAGATCTTGCAAATCTCAGCTTCTTTTCCATAAAGGTGGCGATCGGCAAAAAAAGCATGGCCATTAAAAAAGCAAGGAAGAAAGGCGCTAAAATGCTTTGTCCTAATGCGAGAAGATAGCCAAGGCCGATGATTGAAACGACGACAAGGGTAAGTTTAATGAGAAAAGGGAGTCTGAGAAAATTCATATTTCAAAATCTGTAGCATAAAAATAATAAAACCCTCCGAATTGAAGGGTTTTAATTTTAATTAACTTGAATTCTTTTCATAATATCGGTGAATTCAATTCCGTCCAGAAAAGCAACAACATCTGTTATTCTTCCGTTTTTCATTTTCATATACCACGAGTAAGAGGAACGGTAAGGTTTACCGTCGAGTGCAATAGCTTCTCCATCCCATAAGGCAATCACCATATCATGATCTGCAAAAATATTACGGACAGACGGTTTTATTTTTACTTTCAACTTTTGATTGAGTGGAATAATAACCTCCTCCAGAAATTGCTGTTTTGAAGTATACACTCTGGAATAAGGAGTGGAACCTGTAATTTCCCAGTGCATATCGTCAGTCAGCAGATCAAAGAAATTACCGGTCCCTTTATTCCAGTCGTGGAATGCTTTTGTGATAATCTCTTTATTGGACGATTCTTCTTTGCTGTAGCTCTGAGCATTAATGGAGGTTGTAAAAGTAATCATGAGTAAAATTGTTAACAAGGTTTTCATTGGATTAAGCTTTGAAATTAACTTGACGAAAGATCAGATTGTATTTTCCCAGGCTTTTAGCTGATGATCTTTCAACATGTCTTCAATTACTTTAGGAACTACATTTCTGAATTTTCCTTCATCTGAAGGGACGATTTCAATCATGCGGTCTATCATTTCTTTAGGGTCCATTTTTCCTTCTGGTGTGGCAAAGAAATCATCAAAACCTTTACGAAGGTCAGCTCTTTTTGTGAAATTAACATCATCATCCAACCAACGGAAAGGATTATCTGCCATTGTTTCATTGTATCCTGTATAATAAGCTCCCGGATTAATGGTCTGTATTTTTATCCCATAAGCTGCAAGCTCCTGCTGCATTGCTTCTGCGAAAGCCTCCAGGGCATGTTTAGTGGATACATAAGTTCCCCAGTTTGCAGGAGTAAACAGCCCGCCCATTGAAGATGTAAAAACCACTTTTCCTTTCCTGCCTTCTCTTACCCATCTCTGAACGACACCTTGTGTAAGAACTAATGGTAAGAAGACGTTGACTTCGTAGTTTTTTCTGACGATATCAACGGGGATTTCCCATACAGGCCCGGCTTCACCCATCCCTGCGTTGTTCCAGAGTATATCAAAGTCCCATTTCAAAGCCTGTTTTATATCGTAATGATCGGTGAGATCCAAACGCTCTACTCTTATTTTGTCTGAAAGTCCCAATGCTGCTACCTCTTCGCGAAGCGGTGTTACCTGTGATGAAACATGTACTGTTGCGATGATATTGTGCCCGTTTTGAGCCATTCCGATTGCAGCTCCTTTTCCGAATCCTGAGCCTGCTCCTGTGATTAAAATTGTTTTAGTTTCCATTGTTTTAAAATTTTGAGTTAGTATGATATATTAATTTTGAACCGGATTTAAAATTTCTGCTCCGGCAGTTGCAATCTGAAGGTCTTCTGAAACGGCACCTCCTGAAATCCCGATATAGCCGATGATACTGTTGTTTTTAAGAATCGGGAGGCCACCTGCAAAACCCACTAATCCGTCATTCGTGGCTGCCATTCCGTAAGTTCCGGCTTCCGGTTTCAGATATTCACCTACATTTTCACTGCTTGTTCTGAAAAGGCTTGCTGTTTTTGCTTTTTTAATGGCAATATCCATTGATCCTAAAAAAGCGTCGTCCATTCTTTCAAAAACTTTTAAATGTCCTGCTGTATCTACAATTGCAATGTTTACATTTACATTGAGCTGTACGGCTTTTGCTTTCGCCTGCTGTACAACCTGTCTTGATTCGTTGAGATTGATTTCCATAATGATGATTTTTAATTTTTGATTTATTGTTTCATTTTGTTAAGGCAAAGTTGCATCAGAATCAAAAGGCTTTCTATAGGAAAAAAAAGTCTGCTTTTATGAAAATCAAACCTTTTGAAAATTTTATAAGATTTTTTTAACTTTATGAATTATAAAAGCTAATCAGAGCCATGAAAACAAGTTTAGACCTTAAAGAAATTGATCTTCTTCGTAACTTTCCGGAACTTACTCCTATTTACAGGGAATCGCATGATTCTAAACAGATTAAAGTTTTTAATCGTGAAATTGAAGACTGCAGAAATTATCTTTCCGCCAACAGAAGAGATTTTTATAAAGTTCTCATGATTACGGGTGGTGACGGGATTTTTACTTTAGGTTTAAATAAATATATGATTGATAAACCTACCATGATTTTCATTCATCCTAATGATATTATTTCATGGCAGAAGACTTCCGGTGAATCGGCGGGATATTATTTACTGTTCAAAAAAGATTTTATCAATCATCATCCGATGCTGAAAGCTACGATAGAAAGGCTTGCTTTATTTAATGATAAATCCAAAAGTATGGTTTGTGTTGAAGAAAAGGATTTACCGGGTTTCATAAGACTTTGGGAAAGTATGTACAACGAACAGGAAAATCAACTGGGAGAAGATGCAATTCAGGCTTACATTCAGTTATTGATGATTGACAGTGCAAGAATGTCGAAATTCCTGATTCCGGAAAGTGCGGGTGAAGATTATGATCATATTCATAGGTTTTTCGGGTTGCTGGAAGAAGAGGTTTCCCATATTAATTATGAAAAGCCGATTAAACTCAGAACAGCTCAGGAATTTGCGGTTTCTTTAGGTCTTCACCCCAATTATCTCAACCGTATACTTAAAAAACGAACCGGACAGAATGTGAGTACCCATATAAAAGGAAGGCTGTTGGATGAATGCAAGGCACTATTGTTACAAACGACCTGGACGCTGGAGCAGATAAGTTATGCAGTAGGATTTTCAGATCAGCCGAATTTCAATTTTTTCTTTAAAAAGAACACCGGGCTTACCCCAAATGCTTATAGAAAAGGAGTTTTGCAATAATATCTTCTTGCGGTTAGCTGTCTTTCTTACGAAGGAAGAAGCTCACCTAATTAAATAGATTCTTCACTACATTTCATTCCGTTCCGTTCAGAATGACAATCAACCGATATAAAAAACACGTCCCAAAAATCTGAGACGTGTTTTCTTTTATTGAGAAGTTGATATATGTATAAGTTATTTTTCGATTGCAAATCCAATTACTTCTTCCATTCGGTTGACGTAGTGTACTTTCAGGTTCTTTAAATATTCTTTTTTTATTTCTTCTACATCTTTTCTGTTGGCTTCACAAAGGATAACTTCTTTAATTCCGGCTCTTGTTGCGGCAAGAAGTTTCTCTTTAATTCCGCCAACGGGAAGTACTTTTCCTCTGAGGGTAATTTCTCCCGTCATGGCAAGATGAGGCTTGACCTTTTTATTTTTGTAGGAAGAAACCATTGAAGTCAGCATTGCAATCCCTGCAGAAGGTCCGTCTTTAGGGGTGGCACCTTCAGGAACGTGAACGTGGATGTTTTTCTTTTCGATATCATCCTGGGAAATTCCCAGCTCGTCATGTTTGGCTTTAATATATTCTAAAGCAATCGTTGCAGATTCCTTCATGACAGTCCCGAGGTTTCCGGTCATGGTAAGGGCTCCTTTTCCGTTACTTAAAATACTTTCGATAAATAAAATATCTCCACCTACACTTGTCCATGCTAAGCCGGTAACCACTCCGGGAACTCCGGTGATTTCCGATAAGCTCTTCGGTCTTGGAACGCCAAGGATTTCGTCTACTTTTTCAACAGAAATTTTAGCATCATATTCTTTTAATAAGGCTGTCTGTAAAGCGGCCCAGCGGGCGATGGAAGCCAGTCTTTTTTCAAGGGATCTTACTCCGCTTTCAGAAGTATGGGCTTCAATAATATGTTTAAGTTCAGGATTTCCCAGCTTAAATGATTTTGAATCCAGTCCGTTTTCTTCCTGCTGCTTTTTGATCAGGTGTCTTTTGGCAATTTCTATTTTTTCTTCCAGGGTGTATCCGGCGATCTGAATGATTTCCATTCTGTCTAAAAGCGGAGTCTGAATGGTAGAAAGTGAGTTTGCTGTGGCAATGAACATTACTTTCGACAGGTCATAACCCATTTCAAGGAAATTATCATAGAAAGATTTATTCTGCTCAGGGTCAAGAACTTCCAGCAACGCAGAACTTGGGTCTCCGTGAAGTCCCTGACCTACCTTGTCAATTTCATCCAGAACAATTACAGGATTTGAAGTTCCTGCTTTTTTTATCGACTGGAGAATTCTTCCTGCCATCGCTCCGATATAGGTTTTTCTGTGACCACGGATTTCACTTTCATCATGAAGCCCACCCAAAGAGACGCGAACATATTTTCTTCCTAAAGCATCGGCAACAGATTTCCCAAGAGAGGTTTTACCTACTCCCGGAGGCCCTACCAATAATAGAATAGGAGATTTCATGTTGTTTTTTAATTTTAAAACAGCCATGTGCTCCAGGATTCTTTTTTTAATATCTTCTAATCCGAAATGGGCCTTATCCAGAATCTTTTCAGCCTTGGCAATATCAAAAGTATCTTTGGTGTAATTCTCCCAGGGCATATCTGTAAAGAAATCTAAATAATTTCTCTGCACATTATAGTCAGGTGAATTAGGATTTTGTCTCTGTAACCGGTTGATTTCCTTTTGGAAATGTTCTTCAATCTCAATGCTCCATTTTTTCTTTCCGGCTTTAGCGATTAAATCTTCCACATCGCTTTCCAGTCCGCCACCCAATTCTTCCTGGATGGTTCTGATCTGCTGATTTAAGAAATACTCTCTCTGTTGTTTATCAAGATCCTTTGATGTTTTCTGATGAATCTGATTTCTCAATTCCAGTTTTCTGAAATCTTCATGCATCATTTCATAGCATTTATTAGCTCTCTCCATTAAATTTTTCTCTTCAAGCAGTTTCTGCTTTTCAAAAGAAGGGAAGTTGGCGTTGGTGCAGATGAAATTCAAAAGGTCATCATTATTGTTGATGTTTTTGATCGCAAAATTAGCTGCATTGGGGATATTGGGATCAAGCTCAATAATCTTTAAAGCCAGATCTTTAATATTTTCTAACAAGGCTTCATATTCCTCCTTATGTTTGGCTCTCGTATCTTTTAATTTAGAAATTTCAGCTTTAAAATAAGGCTGGGTCTCAGTAAACCTCTTCACCTTAAATCTGTGAAATCCTTTGGTAATAGCTGTGATATTGCCTTCGGGAAGTTTTATTATTTTGATGATTTTGGCCAGTGTACCGGTGTGATAAAGATCTTTTTCTGTTGGTTGTTCTAAATCTGAATTTTTCTGACTTACAATTCCAATGAAATCTCCATTTTTCTGGGCTTCTTCAAGGAGTTGTATCGATGCTTTTCTTCCTGCCGTAATAGGAATTACCACATTAGGGAACATTACCATATTTCTTACAGGAAGTATAGGGAATATTTTTTGTCCGGAATTTTTATCAGTCTCCGAAAAATCGGAAAGATTGATTTCCTCAGCCACAATATCAAATCCATCGCTGATCATTTCCTCTAAACTAATATCTTCAAATTCTGTCATAGTTGATCGAATGACAAATTGTCATTTTCGTTTTAAATCGTTATAATGATATTTCACAATATGCCTGAAAAGTACAGAACATACTGTGTTGCCTTAAAATGCACAAGACCTGTGCCATTTGTTTTTTGCTAAAAAATATGGTCAAAATTTCCTTTTTTATATAATTTGAATTTTAAAAATTAAATAAAGAGACTTAGATTTCTGTAATTTCTTAAAAATGTGTATTTTCGCAAACTGATAAAAAACTATAATTTATATAATGGCAATTTTAGGACAGATTAGGAATAGACCTTGGCTTTTGATGGGAGTTATTGCACTGGCGCTTTTAGCGTTCCTGGTAAACCCGGATAGTATCGATAAGGTGTTTGGTAAAAATCCTGATGTTTTAGGAAAAGTAAATGGTGAGAAAATTACCCGTGAAGAGTTTAATGATCAACTTTTCGTATTGCAGCAACAGGCTGATCAGCAGGGCCAACCGAAAAGCGGTCTTGAAGAGCAGGCATGGCAATTATTGGTGCAATCCAAGTTAATTAAGCAGCAATTCGAGAAGATGGGCTTTGAAATGACGGAAGATTATTTCTGGAATCAGATCCAGTATGATCAGATGTTTGCTCAAAACAAACAATTCTTTGATGAGAAAGGTAATTTCAAAACTCAGGAACTTAAAAAACAGATCGAAGATTTAAAAGCAACAAGTGCAGAAGGCTACAACCAGTGGTTGAAAACCAGAAAATCTGTTGAGTACAGAATCATGGCAAGACAGGTATTTGCCAATGTTTCCACAGGTATTACTACAGGAAAAAAGGAAGCGGAAGAGTTGATGAAACAAAGAGATCAGTTAGCTGATATCGATTTTGTGAAAGTAGACTATGCCTCATATCTTCAAAAAAATAATATCAAAGTTTCGACTGAGGATTTGGCAAATTACATTAAGCAGCACCCTGTAATGTTCAAGGCTGAACCAAGCAGAAATATCGGGATTGTGTATTTCCCTTCTCAGCCAAGCGCTGCTGATGATGCCGCCGCTCAGAAAGAAATTACAAAATTATTCTCAGGAGGTACTGATGCCAGTGGAGGAAAGGAAAACTTCCAGAATACCACCAACGACTCTATGTTTGTAATGGCAAATTCTGATATGCCTTTCAACAATCAGTATTTAAAGCCGAACCAATTACCGCAAACCATTCAGGGGCAAATTGCTACTGCGGCAATCGGTCAGACTTTCGGCCCTTATAAAGAACAAAATTTCTATGTGGTTTCTAAACTTTTAAATAAAAAAACTTCAGATTCTACATTATCAAGACATATCCTTATTGCTTTCAAAGGAAGTCCTGCAGGAGAAGGTGTTAAAAGATCTAAAGAAGAAGCTAAAAAACTGGCAGACTCTATCGGGGCTATTGTAAAAGCCACACCGGCTAAATTTACAGAATTCCTTAAGCTTTCAAATGATCCAAACTCTGCAGCTCAGGGAGGTAGTTTAGGATGGACTACTCCTGAAACTCCTTTCGTACCTGAATTCTTAACTTATTTAGCAAACAATCCTAAAGGAGCTACAGGAGTTGTAGAAACTCAGTTCGGGTATCACATCATCAATATCGAAGACAAAAAACCAGGAGCAATGGGCTATAAAGTGGCTAATATTGTAAAAGCAATTAAGCCATCTGATGCTACAGAAGCAGATACAGATAAAAAAGCGAGAAGATTTATCCAGCAGGTACAGGGGAAATCTTTCAATGATTTCGTAAACATTGCTAAAAAAGGGAATTATCAGTTCTCAAATCCTAAAACGGCGAAGAGATTTGATGGCCAGTTACAAGGTTTAGGAACTGAAAAAGATGGAGAGATCCTGGCTTGGGCTTTCGATAAGAAAAGAGAAAAAGGAAATACGGAATTCTTTACTGTAGACGGAACCGGAGATAAAATTGTTGTTTACTTAAACGGTAAGCAGGAACAAGGGCTTGCAGATCCTGAATCAGTAAGAGATCAGATTGAAGTTGTCGTTAAAAATAAATTAGCGGCTAAGCAAATCTCTGATAAAATAGCTGCTGCGAAAGCAACAGGTCTTGACCAGGTGGCTAAACTGTTTGCTACAACGAAACAGTCTGCACAGGTTAACTTATTAAATCCTTCAGTAGCAGGATCAATGGAACCTAAAGTTGCCGGAGCTGCATTTGGTGTGGCAAAAGGTAAGGTTTCCAATCCGGTTGAAGGTGGAACAGGAGTTTATGTTTTAATTAAAAAGAATGAAACAATTAATAAACAACCTGGTGATGTAAAGCAGTTTACACAGTCTATTAATCAAAGAAATGCAGGAATGTTTGGTCAGGCCTGGCTGAAAAGCTTACAGGACAATGCTGATATTGAAGATTACAGAATTGAAATCTGGGATAAGGCAGGTAGCCAGCAACAATAAAAAATCATATTTATTCATATAAAAGCGGCAAAAATTTTGCCGCTTTTTTTGTATTTAACACAGAGCAATAAAGAAAAAGATTAATTTAAAATGTATTATATTTGCTCATTAGAAAAAATTTAGCAAGTGAAGTTCAGTAAAGAATTAAAAGCTGGTGTAATCGCACTTTTAGCCATTGTAGGGTTTGTGCTGTTATTTCAATTCATGAAAGGCAGAAGTCTTTTTACTACCGATAATATATTTTACGCAAAATACGATAATGTTGAAGGTCTGGCGCAGTCTTCACCTGTTTCTATTAACGGGTTGAAAGTGGGGCAGGTTGACAAAATCATTCCTCAGACAACGAAAAAGGGAAAAATCAATTTTATTGTAAAAATTACTGTTGATGATAATTTTGAATTCTCAAAAAATTCTACCCTTGAGATTTTTGAACCGGGATTGATGTCCGGTAAAGAGATGAGAGTGAATCTTATGTATGGGGGGCCTACTGCAAAAGATGGCGACACCTTACAGGGGGCTTTCAAATTGGGTACATTGGGGAGTCTTTCTTCTCAGGTAGGTCCTGTTAAAGATCAGCTGCAAAGTGTTTTATACAGAGTAGATTCTTTGATGGCCAATGCAAACCAGGTAGTGAATGCGCAAAACAGAGAAGAGATCAGGGCATTGCTTGCCAATCTTAATAAAACTGTTGGAGCATTGCAAACGACAGCAGGAAGCGTAAATACTTTAGTAGGGCATAATGATCCTAAATTACAGAAAGTGCTGGATGACGCAAGCCTTACCATGCAGAGCGGTAAAGTTACCTTAGATAAATATGGAAATCTTGCAGAAAGCATTGATACAAAACGATTGAATGCCACGATTGCCAATCTGGATGCTACCGTAGGAAAGCTTAATGAGGTTGTTGTAGGAATTAATAACGGGCAGGGAAGTTTAGGAAAACTGATGAAGGATGAGCAGCTTTATAACAATCTGAATTCTGCATCCACGAATTTGAATTCTTTGATTGAAGATATGAAAGCCAATCCGAAAAGATATATCAACTTCTCCGTTTTTGGTAAAAACAATAAAGACTAATACACCTTATGCAATATATCGATAATATTATTTTTCTGATTTTATTAGTTGCCGGATTTGGATTGTTTGCAAAGAGCCTGCAAAAGATATATAGAAACATCAGATTAGGAAGAGAGATTAACCGTAGCAATAACAAATCAGAACGCTGGGAAACCATGGCACGGGTGGCTATGGGGCAGAGCAAAATGGTAACACGTCCTGTCGCAGGTATTCTGCACCTTTTTGTATACGTAGGATTTGTGATTATTAATATTGAACTTGTTGAAATCGTTGTTGACGGAATATTCGGGACCCACCGTTTTTTAGCTTCTATTTTCGGACATGGTTTTTATAACTTCTTTACCGCTACTTTGGAAATTTTAGCCCTTCTGGTAGTGATCGGAGTGGTGGTATTCTTTATCCGGAGAAACTTTTATGGAGTTAAAAGGTTGACAATGAAGGAGCTTTTCGGGTGGCCGAAACATGATGCCAACTGGATTCTTATTATTGAATTTGCCTTAATGATGGCTTTCTTTAAAATGAATACGGCAGACTGGATTCTTCAGCAAAGAGGACTGCTTCCTGAACACGGAAGTTTCCCGATCAGCTCAATATTTTTAGCTCCGATATTCAATAATTTTGGAGACAGCTTCTTATTCTTCACAGAAAAAGCGGCCTGGTGGTTCCACTTTGTAGGAATCCTTTTCTTCATGAATTATCTTTATTATTCAAAACATTTACATATTATCCTGGCTTTCCCAAGCACCTGGTTTGCCAACCTTGAGAAAAAAGGAAAATTCAACAACCTGGAATCCGTTACCAAAGAAATTAAGCTGATGATGGATCCGAATGCAGATCCTTACGCAGCTCCGGCTGAAGGAGATGTTGCAGAAGTTCCTTCAAAGTTTGGAGCAGAAGATGTTTTTGACCTGAATCAGGTTCAGTTGCTGAATGCTTATTCATGTACCGAATGCGGAAGATGTACATCCGTATGTCCCGCCAATATCACAGGGAAAAAGCTTTCACCAAGATTAATACTGATGAAAACCAGAGACCGTCTGGAAGAAGTAGGGAGAAACATCGACAAAAATGGAAAATTTGTGGATGATGGTAAAAAATTACTGAACGATTATATCACCAAAGAAGAGCTTTGGGCTTGCACTACATGTAATGCCTGTACAGAAGCCTGCCCGGTATTATTAGATCCGCTTTCCATCATTTTTGAGATGAGGAGATTCCTGGTTATGGAACAGTCTGCTGCTCCGCAGGAATTAAACCTGATGATGACGAATGTGGAAAACAATGCTGCACCTTGGCAGTATAATCAGGCAGACCGCCTGAACTGGGCCAACGAAAATTAATGTAACAATGTAAAAATAATGCAACAATGTAGCAATTATTGATAAGCTGATACATTGGAACATTAGTAAATTTGAAAAAATGGATTTCAATATAAAAACAATGGCAGAATATGCTGCCGAGGGAAAAGCACCCGAAGTTTTGTTTTGGGTTGGATGTGCGGGAAGTTTCGATGACCGCGCCAAAAAAATTACGAAAGCATTTTGCAAAATACTCAATAAAATAGGGGTTGAGTTCGCTGTTCTAGGACAGGAAGAAAGCTGTACCGGTGATCCGGCGAAACGTGCAGGGAATGAGTTTGTTTTCCAGATGATGGCATTAACGAATATTGAGGTTCTGAATGCTTATGAAGTGAAAAAAATCGTAACAGCCTGTCCGCACTGTTTTAATACCCTTAAAAATGAATATCCGAGTCTCGGTGGGCATTTTGAAGTGGTGCATCATACACAGTTCCTTAAAAAATTAATGGAAGAGGGAAGACTGAAAATTGAAGGTGGAGCTTTCAAAGGTAAAAAAATAACCTTCCACGATCCGTGTTATCTAGGACGTGCCAACAACGAGTATGAAGCACCGAGAATGTTACTTGAAAAGCTGGATGCCGAGCTTGTAGAAATGAAGCGTTGCAAAACCAATGGTTTATGCTGCGGAGCCGGAGGTGCACAGATGTTTAAGGAGCCTGAAAAAGGAAATAAAGACATCAATATCGAAAGAACGGAAGAAGCCTTGTCTTTTGAGCCTAAAGTGATTGCTACAGGCTGCCCGTTCTGCAACACCATGATGACAGACGGTGTGAAGCACTTTAATAAAAATGCAGAAGTTGCCGTAAAAGATATTGTAGAGCTTCTTGCTGAAGCAGAAGATTTATAAATCAAATATGTTTAAAAAATATCAATGAAAACTCAGGATACGTTCCTGGGTTTTTGTTATTTACCGGAAGATAAAGTCAATTATAATTCTTAATTTTATACTTTAAATTTACAACAATGAAGATTGAAGAATCCAATATAGTAGAAACCAACGACTACAGAGTTATTATATATCCCGCATCAAGACCCTTTACAACAAAAGAGGCAAAAGTGATCACTGAAAAGTTATTTGATTTTTTAGCAGGCTGGGCAGCACACGGGAAACCGCTTTCATCATCTTTTAAGATTGAGAAAAATCAGTTTATTGTGGTGTGTGTGGATGAAGAGAAAGAAATGGCTTCAGGATGCAGTATTGATGCTTTGGGACAAATTATGAGAGCAATTGATCAGGAATATCAGCTTGGATTATTTGACAGGATGAAAGCAAGCTTTGTGGAAAACGGAGAAGTAAAAACTTTAAAGCTTCTTGATTTTAAAACAAAGATCAGAAGCGGTGAATTATCAAAAGAGATTGAAGTTTTTGATTTTTCAAAGAATACTTATCTCGATTTTTTAAGCCATTTCCTGTTACCGTTTGGTAAAAGCTGGGCTGCTTCCATAATATAATTTCTGTTGAAAGTTCTCTTTATTTCCTCCTGGTTTCCCAATAAGCTGGAACCTACCAACGGCAATTTTGTACAACGTCATGCAGAAGCGGTATCGTTGCTACACGATGTGGAAATTTTACATGCTATAGGGGATTTTAACCAAAAAGAGAAATTTGTTTTTGACGATCAGGTGATCAACGGGATAAGAACGTTGATTATCTATTATAAGAATTCTAAAAATCCGGCACTTAATTTTTTAACGAGAATGAAAGCCTATAGCCTTGGGTTTTCAAGAATGAAAAGGCCGGATCTGGTGCATGCCAATGTTCTTCACAACAATATGCTTTTTGCGGTTTATCTCAAAAAGAAATTAGGGATCCCATTTGTCGTTACCGAACACTGGACGGCTTTTCAGGAAGAGAATTTGCATACGACATCCTCCAGTATTAAAAGAATAGCCAGGTATATTGCCGGAAATGCTGGCTATATTTTCCCGGTAAGCAACAACTTGAAAGAAAGCCTGAAATTACTGGGAATCACAACTCCGATGAAGGTTATCTCCAATGTTGTGGATACGGAAATTTTTACGATTAAACCTAAAGTTCAAAATCAGGGATTGGTTCATTTTCTGCATGTATCCAGCCTGATTCCACGCAAAAGGCCGAAAGATATTATTAAAGCAGTTCATGTCCTGCATGAAAACGGATATCGGGTAAGCCTGGAAATCGGAGGAGACGGTGATACGGAATCTCTGATCAGCCTGATTAATGACATAGGTGCCGAAGACTATATTAAAGTCTTTGGAATGATAAGTTATCAGGAAGTTGCTGAAAAAATGCAGAATTCAGATTATTTTATCCTGTTCAGTGAAAATGAAACCCAGGGATGCGTGATCCTTGAATCCTATGCCTGCGGAAAACCTGTTATTTCAACGAAAGTAGGTGGTGCAGCAGAATTTATAATCGACGGTTTGGGAGTAGGGATTGAGAAAAATAATACAGATGAGCTGTACAATACCCTGGAAAAAATTTGTAAAGACAGATATTCTTTCAAAGAAGAAGCAGAGATCAGGGAATTTGCTGTGACTGGATATTCCAGAGAAGCAATCGCCAGGCAGTTTACGGATATTTATCATCAGATTGTTAAAACTCCTGTATCATGAAAAGTCTCAAAGATTTTTTAAGAAATTTTTTTAATAATAGCGGGCATTATGTTTTCCTGTCTTTTCTTATTGCTAAAATATGCGGTTTTGCGGGTTCTTTGCTGATCATAAGATTGTTGCCAGAAAAGGAATTCGGGATTTTAAGTATTGCCCTTTCTGTGGTTGCTATTTTTTTACCCTTTACAGGCTTCGGAAGCAGCCAGAGTTTAATGCGGTACGGATCAATAGCTTCCGGTGAAGATGAAAAACAGAAGCTTTCCTCTTATTTTTTTTTCAAAGGTATCTTCTTTGAAATGATACTGCTGATTGTCTTTTTAACCATATCTTTATTCTATCTGAACAAATATGAAGATATTTTTTTAATATTTGTGTTCTGTACCATCAGATTGGGTGGTTTTTATTTTGTCAATCATATCCAGTCGTTTTACAGGATTACGGCAAAAAACCAGACTTTTGCGCGAATAAGTAATGTCACCAATATCGGTGGGCTGCTGCTGATTCTGATCCTCACTTATTTTTTTAAAGTTTATGGCTATCTGATTGCAATTGCAATTACCCCTTATCTGTCATTATTCTGGCTAAAGAAGGATATGTATTCATTTTCAAAATTCATTCCGGGGCAATACAAAGAATACTGGAGTTACGGAATGTTTACGGCTGCTACCTCACTGATTTCAGACACCTTATTTTCTTTAGATATTTTGTTGCTGGGATTCTTTTCCAACGAAAGTATGGTGGCCAATTACAGAGTGGCAATCCTGATCCCTTCCAATATTACATTTTTAGCGATAAGCTTTATGCAGAGTGACTTCCCGGTTCTTTCAAAAAACTATCAGAATAAAAGTTTTTTAACGTCTTATCTTATTAATTTTCACAAGATATTCCTGCCGGTCTGTGCCGGGATTTTTATATTCTTTTACCTTTTTAAAAGCTATATTCTGCAATTCTTTTTTGGAGAAACCTATATGGATAATACCACTTTATTCATGATTTTACTGACCGGTTTTAACCTGGGGATGCTTACCCGGAACCTGTACGGAAATCTTTTGCCTGCCGTAGGGAAAATAGAGATCAATACCTGGATCAGCCTTGGATCTCTTATCCTTTTATCAGTAATGGCTTACATTCTCATTCCAATGTATGGTGTTATCGGAATGGGAATTGCAATGAGCTTTACGATCCTGATTTCAGGGATTGCTTATCTTTTCTTTTTCTTTTTATATTTAAAAAAACTTTCTTAAGGATAAATACTATATTTGTTGTATGAAAAATATTTTTTGGGGATCACTGGTAATCTGTTTTGCATTTCTAAGCTGTAGAAATGACGACGATTCTATACAAAAAATAGATCAGATATTTAATCTGTACATGAAAAACAGTGCCGGACAGGATTTACTGAACAGTAAGAAAGAAGGCTCTTACACTAATATTACAATGAATGACATTAACGGGCTTTCAGATACAGCCCCGGTAAGTTTTTCATTAAAAGCTACAGCAGACTCCACACTTTATATTGAATACATTGCGGGAGCGAGAAGAGTAACCCTGGATTCGATCAGCCCTGAAGACAGAACCTATGAATCGAGAATAACATTGGCGCTTACCAAAAAGATAAATGAAACGACGAATGAGGTAACGAATGATACATTGAAGATTCAGTACCACTGGTCGCCCGTGGCATTTGAGGTTTCCAAGGTCTTTTACAATAATGTTCAGGTATTTGTAAAAGAACCAAATATTCCCAATGTAGTTACGATCGTAAAATAATTTTTAAATTTGCAAAACTGTTAGCTTGATGCTGACATTTCTAATAACTAACATCTAAATAAAATGTTACAAGTCAATTTTTTGCGCGACAACAAAGAACGCGTTTTAGAAGGTCTTAAGAAAAGACAATTCAAAAATCTTGAATTGGTAGACGAGGCTATTGCTACCGATGAAGAAAGAAAAAAAATCCAGTTTGAATTGGATTCTCAACTTTCCGAAATCAATAAAATCTCCAAAGAAATCGGGCTTTTAATGAAAGAAGGAAAAAAAGAAGAAGCAGAATCCGCAAAATCTAAAACAGCACAGTACAAAGAGTCGAGTTCAGAATTGAAATCTCAGTTAGAAATTAAAGAAAAAACTTTACTGGATATCCTGTATCAGCTTCCGAATATCCCGAATGATTTGGTGAAAAGCGGGGCTTCAGCAGATGATAATGAAATTGTATACCAATCTCATGATGTGAAAGGTCTTGGTGAAGGAGCCATTCCGCACTGGGAGCTTGCCAAAAAGTATAATCTTATCGATTTTGAATTAGGCGTAAAAATTGCGGGGGCAGGTTTTCCGGTGTATTTAGGAAAAGGAGCGAGGTTGCAGAGAGCTTTGGTTCAGTATTTTTTGGATAAAAACGTTGATAAAGGATATACAGAAGTAAATCCGCCTCACGTTGTGAATGAAGCATCAGGATACGGAACAGGTCAGTTGCCGGATAAAGAAGGCCAGATGTATTACATTAATGAAGATAATCTTTATTTAATCCCTACGGCAGAAGTTCCGGTAACGAATTTATACCGTGATGTTTTATTGGAAGAAAAAGACCTTCCGATTAAAAATACGGCTTTTTCCCAGTGTTACAGAAGAGAAGCGGGAAGCTACGGGGCTCATGTAAGAGGATTAAACCGTCTTCACCAGTTTGAGAAAGTGGAAATTGTAAGACTTGAAAAGCCTGAGAATTCCTATGCTGTTCTGGAAGAAATGGTAGAGCATATTAAAGAAATTTTAACTGATCTTGAACTGCCATACAGAGTGTTAAGGCTTTGTGGTGGTGATACCGGTTTTGCTTCTGCAATGACGTATGATTTTGAAGTATGGAGCGCTGCGCAGGAAATGTGGCTGGAAGTAAGTTCTGTTACCAATTTCGAAACATTCCAGTCTAACCGTTTAAAATGCCGTTATAAAACAGACGGTAAATCTCAGCTGGTACATACCTTAAATGGTTCTGCAATGGCTTTACCGAGAATTATGGCTGCATTGCTTGAGAACAACCAGACCGCAGAAGGGATAAAGCTTCCTAAAAAGATTGCTGAATATGCAAGATTTGATCTGATCAACTAAGCATGATAAGTTTAATGATATAAAAGAGGCTGTCTCAAAAGTGAGACAGTCTTTTTTTTATGCTCAAAAAGAAAG
>NZ_AKJY01000020.1 GCF_000282115.1 Chryseobacterium populi | reverse complement strand
AGATTATAAAATCCAAGCCTAGCTTTTTAACTTACACACTTTACGGGATAGTGTCAATAATTGTGAAGGAAGTTATTCTTCAGTTTGCAACGAATCTGTTTGTATTCCGGCATGGTTATTCAGTATTGTTTCTGAAACATCTTTTAAGGCTTTTCCATTTTCAGGATGTATTCCTGGGCTTGTAAAGAATTCTACATTATTGTTGCTTTTATCATACCAAACTTTACCCAAGCCATTATCTGCTGTAAGTGTATCGGGGCGCATAATTTTTTTAAGATATTTAAAATTATACTTATGCATTGGTACAATTTCAAGTTGAGGACCAAGATCACTGCTATCCGTCGCAATATATCTTTCTCCATTCCAATACATGTACTTTTTATCTACATCTGATTTCCCCCATAATGTTACGATTGAAGAATTTTTACCGCCTTTAGAATCATTTTTAGTATTTGGTAAAACAACGCCTCCCGTAACGAGTAATAAAACAAAAGCCATTTCCAAAATTCCTAATCCATTCTTTTTAATAAATTCCGGCATATTAAAATGCTGGTCATTATTGTTTGAGTTTGTATTATTGATGGTGACATTAACATTTGGTATACCATTTACCGAAGAGACTTCTTCATTGTCAACACCTATTTTTACTGTTGTTTTACTGGCAGTTTCTCCTTTCTTTTCAATAGTTGTACAAAAATCTTCATAATCATCAAAACCTAAGTATTGGCTTAACCTATTAAGTATTAAAGTTTCTATACCTTTTTCTTCATTAATTCCATCGATATAAGCCTCATAATATCTGGAAAGCGTTTTGACGGATATTTTAAACTTTATTTTTTTCTCTATCGCATCGGCAAGATCTTCCGACCATCCATATTTGGTGTCTTTCTCTGATGTTTCTTTAATTCGTTCAAAAACGTCATGGATTAATTGTTTTCTCTTGGACATAATTAGTTTTTAAGGGTATTACAAAATAGGTGTTTTTCCACCGTGTCGCATTACGGGTTTCCGTAACGAGTTCCTGTCCATCATTGTCCATCGATGTCTATGTTTTGTCTAACACATGCGTCATGCTTTGTCGCATCTTTGTCTCAGAAATCAGTTGATAAACAAAACATTAAACAAAAAAAAGACAAAAACAAATTTACAAAACTGATTTCAAAATCACCAGATAAAACGGAGGTAAAACTCCGGGTTGGGAAGCAGATGTTTCTCCTCCGTTTTTGAAGGTACTACTTCCCAAAAAATTTAAGAAGCGCTTCGAAATTTTAACTGTGTACTGCTCGCGATAAATACTTCGTGAGAGGAAGAAAAACAATTTCAAAATCTTAAAATTTTTACAACAATGTTACAACTAATATTGATGCTACTGGGACTAGCATTTTCAAATAACAACGCCAATACATCATCATGTGATCATAACGGAAATACATCAACAACACTGACCATTCCGGATGGCGGGACTGATCCGGGAGAAGGAGTTGATCCAGAAGGTGGAGACGGAGGAACAGGAGGAAATACAGGACAAACCCCTCCACCATTTACAAATCCTTAATTTTAAAGGGCAGATTTCAAATCTGTCCTTTTTCTTACCTTGCATACAAAACTAATTTTATGAAATACTCATTATTAATTATTTTATTGACCGTTTTTTTTTCCTGTAAAAATGAAAAGCGAAAGTCATCAACAGTAACCCTTACTACAAATTCATATTTTAAAAAAGCAAAAGAGTATCAAGAAAAGAAGATTTCGGATTCTTCTTTCTATTATTTCAATTTAGCAAAAAATGCTTTTTTAATAGATAACGATTCTTTAGGTGTTGCTAGAGCTTTAGTAAATATGGCCATAATTCAATCAGATAAAGGAGATTACTATGGTAGTATTGAAACATCATTGAGAGCAAATCAATTTTTTAAAAATGAAAAAGAAACTGATAGTATTGTTAAGCTTGTTCTTGCATCCAATTATAATAATTTAGCTATTTCTTCTTCCAATCTCAAGAATTTTGACAGTGCCATTTCATATTATAATAAAGCATTGAAATATGTAAATGTTGAAGAAAATAGATTTATCTACTATAACAATATTGGAGACGCATTAATTAGTCAAAAGAAGTTTACTTTAGCAAAAAAATATCTTAACCTTGCTCTAGCGTCAAAAGATAATATTGATTATGCAAGAGCACTCAATAATTTAGCAAGAGCAAAATTTCTAGAGAACAAAACTTACAATCCATTACCCGAACTATTTAAAGCTTTAGAAATCAGAAAAAAAGAGAATAACAGTTGGGCAGAAAATTCAAGTTATGCAACATTGGCAGATTATTTTTATAATAAAGATCAAAACACATCTTTAATGTACGCTAAAATGATGCTTGAAAAAGCAATTCAAAATAAAAGCGCAGATGATCAGCTTGAAGCTCTACAAAAAATAATCATACTGGATAAAACTTATTATCTAAAAAACTTTTTAAAATTCCAGTCAATAAATGATAGTGTACAAACAGCACGAAATAAAGACAAGGATCAATTTGCTGTTTTCCGTTATGATATAGATGTAAAAACGGCAGAAAATGAAATGTTAAAAGTTGTTAGTGCAGAGAATAAAAATAGGAATTTGCTTCTTTTGATTGCTTTATTTTTTGCGATTATCATCATTATCTGGTACCGCAAAAAACAAAAACAATTAAAGCAAGAAAAAGAACTCGAAGTTAAAAACACCCAGCTCAAAATGTCTAAAAAAGTACACGATAAAGTTGCTAATAAAGTGTATCATGTGATGTCAGAAGTGGAAAACACATCGGATATGGACAAAGATATTCTGTTGGATAAACTGGAAAGCATTTATCATATTTCGCGTGACATTTCTTACGAAGATAAAGACCTGGTACTGGAAAACAGCTTTTCTCAGCAATTGTCGCAAATGCTCAAATCTTATGCTTCGGAAACGATTATGATTCCTACAATCGGAAATGAAGAATCATTGTGGAACGATGTTCCCGATAAATCGAAAATTGAAATTTTCTACATTCTTCAGGAATTGATGACCAACATGAGAAAGCACAGCCAGGCCGACCGTGTTATCATTAATTTTGAGCGGATAAATAATTTTATTCATATTTTATATTCGGATAACGGCGTGGGAATTAAGCTCCTTTCCCCAAAAAATGGCGTGAGAAATACGGAAACCCGTATAAATTCTATAGGCGGAACAATTAATTTTGACACGAAAACAGAAAAAGGTTTGAAAATAACCCTTTCATTTCCAGTTAAAAATTAATATTATGTTTAAAAAAGTACTAATAGCCGAAGACTACGAGAGCTTTAACATTTCCGTTCAAAAAGCTCTTGAAGAATTAAAAATTGAAACTGTAGATAATGTACACTATTGTGATGATGCATGGATGAAAATAAAAAAAGGCATCAGGGAAAAAAGTTCTTATGAATTACTTATTACAGATCTTTCATTTGATACGGATCACAGAGAACAGAATCTTACTAACGGAAGGGAGCTCATCGAGGCTATAAAAAGTGATGAGCCTAATATTAAAATCATTGCCTTTTCTATTGAAAGCAGGCCCGAAATTATTGAAACCCTGTTTAAAACCCATAACATCAATGGCTTTGTATCTAAAGGAAGAGAAGACATTAAAGAATTGAAACGCGCTATAAAAGCGGTTTACAACAATGAAAAATACATCTCCGCCAACGTTAAAGAGGCTATCAGGGAAAAAAGTTATTATGATTTCACAAAATTTGATATCATCCTTATTACTCAGCTTTCAAAAGGAATGCTTCAGAAAAACATTCCGGATTATCTAAAAGAAAATAATATTAAACCTTCCAGTCTGAGCAGTGTGGAAAAATGTTTAAATAACTTAAAAGAATCTTTAGGAGTAGGTAATAACGAACAACTAATTGCCCTTTGCAAAGACTGGGGAATAATTTAACTTTAATGCTCTATCGAATATCAACCTTTCATTTTTTTGAAAGGTTTTTTTGTTTTTACGGTTAACCGTAATGATTGGATTTTAAAGGGTTATACTTTTGGAGTATTAAAAAACAATACACATGGAATATAAAGTAATCCCTTTTGTCGCCACTGCAAACCAGCAAAATATGAGTGCAAAAAACATTGCAGAACAATTAGATAATTTAATAACAGTTCATACCAATGACGGTTGGACGTATGTAAGAGTAGAAAGTATATCTACTTATATACAACCAGTTGAAGGTTGTTTTGGCAATACTGCCAAACCTGGTTATATGACTTCGTATCAAATGATTGTTTTTAGCAAAGAAGAAAATGAAAAACCTATTACTCCTTCTTATTAAAATCTATTGGATAATGATTCCAGCTTCAAAGAGGAGAAAATGCATTTTTAAAACAAGTTGTTCAAAATACGTTTATGAAAAAACTGCTAACGAAGGTTTTATTTCAGGATTAAAAGCATTCAGATATAGATTCCACAATTGCAGGTCAGAAGCTCATCTTATTGAAAATCCAATAACCGAAAAACTCCAGATCATTTTACCAAGCCATCATATTCTTGATGAAACAGAAATTTCAGAAAAATTACTAAAAACAAAAAAATAATATTTATGGGAAAATTTGTTATTACACAGAGAATCAACAAAGAGTATCAATTTAATTTAAAAGCCGGAAACGGAGAAATCATTTTAACCAGCGAGGGTTATGTCCAGAAAGCATCATGCCACAAAGGAATAGAGTCTGTAAGAATTAATTCATGGGACGATTCCCGATACGACAGAAGAGTTGCCACCAATGGTAAGGATTATTTTGTTTTGAAGGCAAGAAATGGCGAAATCATCGGTAAAAGCCAACTGTACAACTCAAAATCTTCTATGGAAAACGGAATTCATTCTGTGAAAACCAACGCTCCGACAGCTGAAATTATCGATGAAACGCTTTAAAAACTAAAACAATGGATCTTAAAATTAAACTTGAACAGTTACATCAGAAAGTTATCGGGCTGAAAGATCAGATCAGTACCGAAGAAGCTACAAAAAATGCTTTTGTAATGCCTTTTATACAGATTTTGGGTTATGATATCTTCAATCCTACCGAAGTGGTTCCGGAACATGTTTGTGACATCGGAACGAAAAAGGGAGAGAAAGTAGATTATGTTATTAAAAATAATGACGAGCCGATATTCATTATTGAATGTAAGCATTGGAAAGAAAGCGCAGATGCCCACAACTCACAGCTTCACCGGTATTATCATGTTTCCAAAACCAGATTCGGAGTACTTACGAACGGAATTGTTTATAATTTTTACACCGATCTTGAGAAGCCGAATATTATGGATGAAAAACCTTTCTTCACCATCAATATTGAAGATTTGAAAGACAGCTCGATTAAAATTCTTGAAAGTTTCACCAAGAAAGATTACAATCTTGAAAGTATTCTGGATTCTGCAGAAGCTTTGAAATACATTAAAGCCATCAGAAAAGAATTTGAAAAAGAAATTGAAGATCCTTCCGATGAACTTGTAAAACTTTTGGTAGGCCGGTTTTTCGAAAAGCCAATGACTGCCAACAGAATGGTTTCCTTTAAAGAATATGCAAAAAAAGCCCTGGCCACTTCCATCAACGAATCTATAAGTTTTAGGCTCAAATCTGCTTTAAGCATCAACGAACAGATTGAAAAACAGGACGAGGCTGTAAAAACTTCATCCTTCATTGATGAAAACAATGATTCTAAAATTATAACAACGGAAGAAGAGCTGGAAGCTTTCCAGATCGTAAAAGCTATTTTAAGAGAGAAAATACCTTCCGTAAGAATTGCACACAGGGATACCCTGTCTTATTTCGGGGTTTTACTGGATGACAACAACAGAAAGCCTCTTTGCCGCTTTCATTTTAATTCTTCGAATAAATATCTGGAAACCTTTCACAACGGTAAAGAAGCCGGAGAAAAAGTGCTGTTGGCCAATCTTGATGAAATTTACAATTTCCGGAATCAGCTTCACCAAACATTAGATAATTATAATTAAAAATATAAAAATCACCATGAAAAAACTACTATTCACAAGCCTATTGAGCTTAGGCTTATTATTACCTGCTACTATTTCAGCATCAACAAACAATTCAACTTCAGCTACCGAATTTTCAGCAAAGAAACCCAAAAAAGGAAAAAAGAATAGAAAAAGCAAACGAAGCAAGGCAAGGAAATCAAGATCAACACAGTCTTATTATTCGAGCAGCAGAGGGTGTACTTATAATGGCCACAAATTAATTGTTGGACCAAGAGGAGGATGTTACTACTATTCCGGGAGCAGTAGAGAATATGTAGACAGATCATACTGCTCAGGCTGTAGATAATTTAAAAAGCCCGATTCAAAATTATCTGCCATGAAATACCTTGTCATAATTGCCGCACTTTTCTGTTTTATCGGAATTTTCGAGCTGCCATACAATTACTATTTGTTCTTACGGATTTTAGTTTCGTTTATGGCATTAATTATTATCGTTAATGAATTCAGAGGCAGAAGCTTTTGGTTTCTGACCTTTTTATTCATTTTCATTATTTTCAATCCGGTTTTCCCAATTTATCTTTATTTAAAGCCGTTTTGGATAATCATTGAAGCTTTGGCCGGGCTTTTATTTTCCTATTATTTCTACACATTAATTCCCAAAAAGAAAGAGAAAGAACCTGAAACCATTGACATCAAGCAACAGGAAATCCCTAAAACCAGAGACCGAATAATCAAATAAAAAATTATGGAAACAATACAAATCCCTGAAAATCTAAAAGCCCATTTTTTAAGACTCTATCAAATGGCTATCTGTGACGACGACTTCAGCCCGCTTGAACTAAAAATGCTTTATAAAACGGCAGAAGAAAGAGGTATTTCAGCTAAAAACCTCGATGAAATTCTTTTGAACCCAATTAATTCAAAATCACTAATCCCGGAAACCATTGATGAAAAAGTAGAATATCTATTTGATCTTACCGTAATGATCTGGGCAGACGGAGTAGTTTCTGAAAATGAATACTCTGCTTTGAAAAAATATACTGCTATGTTCGGCTTCTTGGAAGAAAACGTTACCGAAATTGCCGATTACTTCATTGAAGCGGTGAAACAGAGAAAAACCAAAAAAGATATTCTTAACGATCTAAAAAACTAATTTGCTATGAATACCATGACCAATAATATTAAAAATTTATTCCGGTTAAAGCCCGTTCCAATTGATGAGCCTAAAGTGGAAAATGACATTGTAAAATTTGATATTGAGCCCAGTGCCGAAACCACCGAAGAAAGCAGGAAAAGATCCTATCACGAAAATGGCTACAGGGACAGCTCAAGAAACAACGGAAACCACACAGCTTTATCTATCTGTCTTGATGCCATTTATTCCAAGTTTCAAAATGAGGAAAAGCAGCTTGTGGAAAAACAAAACAAGCTAAAAGAGCCCTACCTTAATGAACAGAAAAATAAAGAAACTGAGATCAAAGGACTTACCGTTTCCCTGGATAACAAAGAAGATCAGCTTAAAAATATCGGTGAAGATATAGAATCTGTTCAGGATAAAATCGAAAAAATAAAATTCGAGATCAATGATCTTCCAAGAAATCCGGAATTTTATAATGTTAAAGCCACAAAAGGAGCTTCCACAAAATTTTGGATTGGTTTAATCATCCTGATTCCGATCAGCTTATATCTTTTTACATTTTATATTTCGACCTCATACTCAGCATTTTTCAAAAGTTTTGATGCGAATGGAAACATTATCCAAAATGTTCTGGATGCGCAGGCCTTCAACAAGGCATGGGATGAGGGGCCTTTGGAAGGGGCTTTTGTAACACTGATTCCATTTGTTTTTCTCGGATTAGGATATTTGATTCATATGTTTGGAGAAAATAAAAGCTTTGTCAATTACTCTAAAGTTGCCTTGCTTTTTATCATAACTTTTGTTTTCGATGCTATTCTGGCTTATGAAATTGAATCTAAATTATATGAATTAAACAAAACCTTCAATTCAGCTCCTTTTGATCTTTCCATTGCGTTTACCAAAAACCAGTTTTGGGGAATTATCTTCGCAGGCTTCATTGTTTATATTATTTGGGGACTTGTTTTTGATTTTGTAATGAAAGAGCACAAAGAAAAAGATAAGATCAAGCATGAGCAGACCAAAAGACAGAAAGACATTCTCGTTTATCAGGATAAAATAGGAGATCTTGAAAAACAAAAAGAGGAAGTGCGAAATAATATAGGAAGTATCAAAGAATTAATTGCCAAAGCAAAAGGCAGAATTGAGGAGCTTCAGAATATCATCGACGGAACTATTATCCCAACCAAAGATTACAAATTATACGCTTCTGAATATATGCAGGGCTGGATTACATTCATCAGCGAAAAATTAGCTGTTTCTCATCCCGTAAAACAGGACATGATTGAAGAATGTAAGAAGCAGTATATGTATAATCTTAACAAGGTCGGAGCCAATTCCGATAGTCAGAATACTGTTTATATGTCTGTTTTATAAAATCACCGGATATGAAAAAAATACTCTATTTCTTAATTCCTGCTGTTCTATTCATTCAGTGCAGCAAAGCCAGGGAACAACCTAAAGAAATTTCAACAACCACCCGCAACACAAGCAATCTCAAAAATTTAAATATAAGTGTTTTAATAGACCTTTCCGACAGAATCGATCCTGAGAAAAACCCCAATCCTACGATGGAATATTTTCAAAGAGATATTGAATACATCAAATCAGTTGATAAAGGCTTTTTAGATCATATTAAAAGTAAAAGAGTTATTCAGCTTAATGATCAAATGCAGGTTTTCTTCAATCCTGAGCCATCCGATCCAAAAATGAATGATCTTACAAAAGAATTAAAAGTTTCTTTTGACAGAAACACTACAAAAGACAATATTGATCTGATTGATAAAAAATATTCGTCCCTGCCTTCACAGATTTATCAGTCCGCTATTAATGATAAACAGTATGTAGGCTCCGATATCTGGGAGTTTTTTAAAAATAAGGTAAAAGACTACTGCATAAAGGATAATCACAGAAATATCCTCGTTATTCTTACCGACGGCTATATTTATCACAAAGATTCCAAGTTTTCGGAAGGAAAGAAAACATCTTACCTTACCCCGGAATTGGTAAAATCTCTAAAGCTGAACACTTCAGATTTCAAAACAAAAATTCAGGATAGAGGGTTAGGATTTATTAAGGCTAATGACGACCTTGAAAGTCTTGAAGTCATCGTTTTAGGAATCAATCCTGTGAGGGGGAATCCTTTTGAAGGAGATGTCATCAAAGAATATTGGGAAAACTGGTTCAAAGAAATGAAAATCAAAAAATATCAGATAAAATCCGCTGATCTTCCATCTAATCTGGAGCCGATTATTTTAAAAGCAATTTCAGGGCAAAACTAAAAACATTTCCCATAAACCCACAAAAAAAGCGAAGAAAAATCTTCGCTTTTTTTATTTTCTTATCATTTCCGTGTGTGGAATATCATCTTCAAGATATTTTTTTCCGGTGTCTTCAAATCCGAATTCAGAATAGAACCTTAATAAATAATCCTGTGCTGAAATTTTGATTTCGGAAGTATGGAAACGGTTTTCTATTGTTTCAACAGCATATTTTATCAGCTGCTTTCCTAAACTTTTCCCTCTGGCCAGCTCCGTTGTCAGTACTCTTCCGAAAGACGTTTCGTCATACTTTATCCCTTTGTCAAAAACACGGCAGTACGCCAGTATGTCTCCGTTTTCTTCCGCCCAGATGTGAACGGCTTTCTGATCATAATTATCAAGATCCGGATACGGACAGTTTTGCTCAATTACAAAAACATCAATCCGGGCCTTCAGGATCTGATATAATTCCGGAACGGTAAATTCATCAAAAGTTTTTATTTTCCAGATTATATTACTCATCAAAGCTTACATTATTATTTTTTAAAAAATCATTGGTCTTTTGAATGAAGCTCAGAATCTCGTCTCCGCCTTCTTTCTTTTCAGCAGAAGTAACGTATAATTCCGGAAGGTCTTCCCATGTTTTATGAAGCTCTTTTTTATACTCTTCTACATTTTTTATCGCAACATTCGGTTTCAGCTTATCTGCTTTTGTAAATACAATTGAAAAAGGAATTCCGCTTTCCCCGCACCACTGGATAAATTCCATGTCAATCTTCTGAGGCGTGTGCCTTATATCCACCAGCACAAAAAGGTTTACAAGATTCTTTCGGTTTAAAATATAATTGGTAATGAGCTTTTCAAAATCTTTTCTGATGACTTTTGAAACCTTGGCATATCCATAGCCCGGCAAATCGGTAAGATACCAGGTATCATTCACTAAAAAATGATTAATAAGCTGGGTTTTCCCGGGAGTCCCTGACGTTTTTGCCAAATCCTTATGATTCATCATTGCATTAATCAATGATGATTTTCCAACATTAGATCTTCCGATAAAAGCATATTCAGGAATATTGGGTTCAGGACATTCCTGCCATTTTCCGCTGCTCTTTACAAATGTTGCTGTTTTAATAACCATTTCGAATATTTTTAGAAAAACAAACCATTAAGAAAAAGCTCTTAATGGTCTGTTATATTTTTATTTTAAACTTTATCTTTTATCCAGTTGTATAGAATTTCATTGAATTCATCCGGCTTTTCCATCATCGCTGCGTGGCCGCAATGATCAATCCAGAACAGGTCTGAATTCGGAATAAATTTGTGCATATCTTCCGCCACTTCGGGAGGGGTTACATTATCCTGCTTTCCCCAGATCAGACAGGTAGGACATGTAATTTTCGGAAGGTCATTCAGCATATTGTGTTTAATGGCACTTCTCGCCAGCATAACGGTTTTGATCCCTTTCATTCTGTCATTCACTACTCCGAAAACTTCATCTACCAAATCTTCAGTCGCAATGGTAGGGTCATAGAAAACCTCTTCCGTTTTCTTCCTTATATAGGATCTGTCATTTTTTCTTGGAAAGCTGTCTCCGAATGTTCTTTCGTATAATCCGGAGCTTCCGGTTAAAACAAGATTTTTTACTAAATCAGGTCTTGCTAATGTTAAGATAAGCCCAACATGACCACCCATTGAATTTCCAACAATGGTTACAGGTTCAGAAACATGGCTTTCTATAAACTTGATAATATATTTTGCAAGTGTGGTAAGATTAGTATTGAGTACCGGTAAATCGTAGATCGGCAACTGAGGTACATACACCTTGAATCCTCTCTCTGAAAAAAAATTCACCATCTTATCGAAATTACTCAAACCACCCATTAAACCGTGCAACAGCACCAATGGATGTCCTTCTCCCGCCTCTACAAAGGTATATTTTTTTTCTTTTTTTGTACTAAATATCATAAAACGCCTTAATAAAGCTTTGCAAAAATACAAATTAAACCTCAAAAATATTTTGATATCTCTAATTTAAAATAAAAATAATATAATAACCTTCTTTTCATTCCTTTTTTTCGGACCCTTTTTATTATGGCCTAAATAACACGATTCACAAACCACAAACTATCAGTAGCTTACCTATTCAAAATTAAATCTTTGATAAAACTTATTAACATTAAGTCAAAAAGTGGGAAAAAGTGGGAAGTTTTGGAAATATTTATATAAATTTGTCCCAAATGAAGAATTTCATTGGAACATATGAGTGTAAAATAGACGACAAAGGCCGCTTAAAAGTACCTTCATCGCTGATCAGGCAGATGGAGAACTTCGAAGACAAAGCGTTTGTAGTCAAAAGATCTGTGTTCCAACCTTGCCTTGAAGTATATCCTATGAAAGCATGGGATAAGCTGATGGATAAAATTAATAAGCTAAACAGGTTCATTAAAAAGAATGCTGATTTCATAAGAATGTTTACGGCAGGAGTAAAAACAGTAGAGTTGGATAATGCAGGAAGATTACAGATCTCAAAAGATCTTACGCATTTCGCAAATCTTCAGAAAGATATTGTGATCACAAGCGCAGGAGAGCTTTTTGAAATTTGGGATAAAGAAGCCTATGAAAAAGTGATTTCCACCAACGAAGCCGATTTTGCCAGCCTTGCCGAAGATGTAATGGGCTCTTTCGATGAAGAATAACTACGCTGAGTAAAAAGCGAAAAACACAAACTAAAGCATGTATCATAATCCCGTTTTGTTGAAGCAAAGTGTTGATGATTTGGTGACGAATCCGGACGGAACATATGTGGACTGCACTTTTGGTGGCGGTGGCCACTCAAGAGAGATATTGAGCAGACTTTCAGATAAAGGGAAACTGTACAGTTTTGACCAGGATCTGGATGCTCTTAAAAATACAATAGATGATCCGAGATTTACTCTGATCAACCAGAATTTCAGATTTCTGGAGAACTCCTTACTGATGTATGGAGCTGCTCAGGTTGACGGAATTCTTGCTGATCTTGGGGTGTCATCTCATCAGTTTGATGAAGCAGAAAGAGGATTCTCCACAAGAAGCAACGCTCCTTTGGATATGAGAATGAATGTCATGCAAAGCCTTGATGCCAAAAGAGTAATTAACGATTATGAAGAAGAGCAGCTGGCAGATATTTTCTACTATTATGGCGAGCTCAGGGAAGCAAGAAAACTGGCAAGAGATATCGTACATCACAGGAAAAACAAAAGTATTGAGACAACGGAAGACCTGAAAAAATTATTCAGCTACCTCCCGCCTCATAAAATAAATAAATTTTACGCCCAGCTTTTCCAGGCGATAAGAATTGAAGTAAACCAGGAGCTGGAAGTGTTAAAAGAAATGCTGATTCAGGCTTATCATGTTTTAAAACCGGAAGGAAGACTGGTAGTGATCTCCTATCACTCTCTGGAAGACCGCCTGGTAAAAAGATTTTTGAAAAACGGAATGTTTGAAGGGGAGCCGGAAAGAGACATTTACGGAAATTATAAAAAAGCATTTGACCTGCTCAAGAGTAAAGCCATCATCCCGGACGACAAGGAGATTGAGGAAAACTCAAGAGCAAGAAGTGCAAAAATGAGAACAGGAATTAAAGTGTAAGGTAAATAAGTCAATAAAATATATGAAAAATTGACGATTGACACAAAGAGAACATACTGCAAAGCAAGTTGACATAAAAAGATTTTGGCTAAAAGAACAACATATCGCCCTCAGAAGAAATTAACTTTTATAGACATTATAAAAGGGAACTTCCTGAACCGTGATGAAATAAAAATACATTACAAGTATTTTTTACTGCTGTTCGTTCTGATGATGGCCATGATTTACAGCAATCACCTTGTCAATAAGAAGATCAAAATTGTAAATGCCTTAAAAGAAGAAACTGAAGAATATAAATCGAGAAATGCTTATGCACAAAGTAAGCTGATCAAAGTAAAAATGGAATCGGAGCTGGGAAAAGAAGTGGCACGGGATTCTTTAATGACACTGGAAAACCATCCTCACAAACTATTAATAAAATTGGATAGTACAGATGCAAAAGCAAAATGAATACGATAACAAACGTAAAAAAACGTTAAGGTGGGGCTACCTCTTCGCAGTGGTAGCTTTATGCGTGTTTGTACTTTTTTTGACAAGGATTGTTATTCTTCAAAATACCAATGTCCAGGAAATCAAAGACGATTATATCAATAAAAACTACCGTGAGGCCACTTTAAAAGCAGCCCGCGGAAATCTCTTTGCTTCAGACGGTTCTATCCTGGCAACCACTGTTATGCGTTATGACATCTATCTTGATTTCAAAACCATGAAAGACACAGTCTACAGCAACAATATTGGTGCTTTGACAGATTCTTTAAGCAAGATGTTCGGAAAATCAAGAGGTGAATTCAGACAGAAATTTGACGAGCAGAGAAAAAAGAAAAACCAATATTATACTTTAGCTAAAGGCCTGGATTTCGATCAGTATGACAGAATCAGAAAATTCCCGATCTTCAGAAAAGGTAAGAATAAAGGGGGGTTCATTGTAGACAGAAACTACAAAAGAGAGCTGGCAACTTCAGAAATCGGAGCCGGAACCATCGGAATGGATAACGGCGAATATAGATCCGGACTGGAAGGAGCTTTCTCAAAATACCTGACAGGAACCGACGGAAAAAGACTGGAGCAGAGAATCAACTCTTCCCAGTGGAAACCCATTGACTTCTGGAAAGTTCAGGAACCTGTTGATGGAGAAGATGTTTATACGACTTTAGACCTTAGAATTCAAGACATTGCACATTCTGCATTAGAAAAGCAACTGATCAATTTCGAAGCAAAACATGGGACAGTAATCGTAATGGAAGTGGAAACCGGAAAAGTACGTGCCCTTGTTAATTTAAGAAGAACAGATTCCGGAGATTACGAAGATTCATACAACTATGCCTTAAAAGATAACATCGAACCCGGCTCCACATTCAAGACCATTTCGCTCTTAGCAGCAATGGATGACGGTTTTATTGATGAAAATACAACCGTAAATGTAGGAAACGGAGTATGGACCTATGCCAAACAGAGGATTTCAGACGGCCATGGTGGCGGAACATATGACATCAGTGATGTACTGGCAAAATCCAGTAACGTGGGAACAGCAAAACTGATCACAAAATATTACGCAGATAAACCACAGATTTTCCTTGACCATTTAAAACGTTGGAAATTATTCGATAAAATGGATATTGAACTTCCGGGCATTGCAAAGCCTAAAATTGTAACACCTGAAAATAAAAGATGGAATGCAGCAACGTTAGCTTCAATCGCTTATGGATATTCATCAAATATCAACCTTCTGCAGTTGACAACTTTCTACAATGGGGTTGCTAATGGCGGAAAAATGCTTAAGCCTTTGTTTATTGATAAAATCATGAAGGATGGAAAGGTAATGTATGAGGCAAAACCAGAGGTAATGGTGAATAAAATGGCATCAGAAAAAGCAGTAAAAATGATGACCAGCGCCCTAACAAAAGCAGTAGAAAAAGGAACCGGAAGAAGTATTTTTACACCCAACCTTAAAATGGCAGGAAAAACAGGAACTGCAAGATTTGAATACTGGCTCCCCGGCCCGATGAAATACCGTGCCTCATTTGCAGGATTCTATCCGGCTGATAATCCGAAATACACCTGCTATGTGATGATTAGTGAACCGAATACAGCAAAAGGTTTTTATGGCGGTACCGTTTCAGCTCCCGTTTTCAAGGAAATTGCAGGGAAAACGTTCCTGAAAACGCCTCAGAATATCGAAAAAGAAATGCTTGTCGACAGAAAGGTAAACCTTAATAAAATGGTCGAGCCTAATGTGAAAATAGCAGTTAATAATAAACAGATGCCAGGTGTAGTAGGATTAATTGGTAAAAACGTGATCCCCCAACTGGAAAATTTAGGATATCGCGTCGACTATAAAGGAGTGGGAAGAATAAAAGAGCAATTCCCGCTGGAAGGGACAAGTATCAGTAAAAATCAGAGAATTTATTTATCTCTGCAGAATTAGAATAAAAATGAGTCCTGAAAGGACGATTTAACAAAGGATAGGATGCAGTCCTATCAATAAAAAAATGATTGTAACAGAATTATTAAACAGAATTCCAGTTTTAGAAATTCACGGCGACAATACCCGTGAAGTTTCTGCATTGGTGTTCGACAGCAGAAAGGTTTCCGAAAACGCTCTTTACATTGCGATAAGAGGAACGGTTGTAGATGGGCATTCATTCATTGAATCTTCTGTAGAAAAAGGTGCAAAAACAATTGTTTGTGAAGAATTTCCTGAAAGCCTGAATGAAAACGTTACGTATATTAAAGTAAAAGATTCATCAAAAGCTTTAGGACATTTAGCCTCGAATTTTTATGGAAACCCATCACAAAAATTAAAGCTGATTGGAGTTACAGGAACCAACGGTAAAACATCGGTTTCCACTTTATTGTTTGACGTTTTCAAAAATTTAGGGTATAATTCGGCCTTACTTTCAACCGTGGAAATCAGAATCGGGGAAGAGATTATTCCCGCAACCCACACAACTCCTGATGTAATTACAATCAATCAGATTTTAGCAAAAGCAGTAGAATCAGGCTGTGAATTTGCCTTTATGGAAGTAAGTTCCCATGGGATTTCTCAAAACAGAATTGAAGGATTACATTTTAAAATAGCCGGATTTACCAATCTTACCCATGATCATTTAGATTATCATAAAACTTTTGATGACTATCTGAAAACGAAAAAAAGGTTTTTTGAAGGGCTGGAAGATTCCGCTGTTGCCATCACCAATATTGATGATAAAAACGGGAACGTGATGCTTCAAAACACAAAAGCAAAGAAAATTTCTTATGCTTTGAAGACAATGGCTGACTATCACGGAAGACTTCTGGAAGTTGATTTTAACGGAATGTTGTTGAATTTCAACGGAAAAGAATTCTGGACCACTTTAACGGGTAAGTTTAATGTTTACAATCTCCTGCTTGTTTTCGGAATTGCATCCGAACTTGGTTTTGAGCAGGATGAAATCCTTCAGGCCATCAGCAAGCTGAAAAGAGTTTCCGGAAGATTTGAAACATTCAAATCAGATGGTGGAATATTCTTTATCGTAGACTATGCCCACACTCCGGATGCTTTGGAAAATATTCTGGACAGCATTAATGACATCAGGACAAAAAATGAAAGACTGATCACCGTTTTCGGTTGCGGAGGTGACAGGGATCACTCCAAGAGACCTGAAATGGGAAATATTGCCACTAAAAAATCAACATTGGCAATCATCACCTCAGACAACCCGAGAACAGAAGATCCGGCACAGATTATCAAAGAAATTGAAGCAGGCGTTGAACCTCAGAACTTCAGCAAATACACTTCAATTCCCGATAGAAAAGAAGCCATAAAAATGGCCATAAAGTTTGCAGAACCGAAAGATATTGTTCTCGTAGCCGGAAAAGGACACGAAAACTATCAGGAGATTAATGGTGTAAAACATCATTTTGACGACAAAGAAGTAATTAATGAGCTTTGGAAATTGATGAGCAAATAGAATTAATTTAAACATTGAAGGATTTAAAAATTCAGAAGATGACAAAAAATTTCGAAGACTTTCCTGTTTACAACAAGAGTTTAGATTTAATCGTGAGCATTTATAAATTCCTTCAAAATCAAAGCTTAGAAAAAGAATTTGAATTTAATAATCAAATAAAAAGAGCCGGTTTTTCAATATCAAATAATATTGCAGAAGGCTCGGAATATAATAACAGACAATTTATTAAATATTTGAAAATTGCAAAAGGCAGTTGCGCTGAAGTTAGAAGTATGATGATCATAAGTAAAAGATTAAAATTAGGAGATGAAAATGTAGCTGAAGAAATAATTAATCTCTCAAAAGAGATTTCTTCAAATATATCAAACTTTATTAAATATTTAAAAGAGAATATTGAAAGAAAATAGAATCTTTAAATTCTTAAATAAATTAAATCTTTAAATTAAAAAAAGAAACATGCTATACTATCTATACGAATATCTTACCAACCATGGAATCCACATCCCGGGCCTCGGAATGCTAAAATACATTTCCTTCCGTGCCGGAATCGCGGTTTTATTGTCTCTAACCATCGCTCTTGTCTACGGAAAAAGGATCATCAACTATCTGAGAGCAAAACAGATGGGAGAACTGGTACGTGATCTTGGATTAGACGGACAAAAGCAAAAAGAAGGAACCCCTACAATGGGAGGTCTTATTATTATTCTTGCCACCCTTATTCCGGTTTTGCTGTTTACAAGAATTACGAATGTTTATATCGTTCTTCTGATTGTCTCGGTGATATGGATGGGTGCCATTGGTTTTGTAGATGATTATTTAAAAAAGGTTAAAAAAAATAAAGACGGGTTAAGCGGAAAATTTAAAATTGTCGGACAGGTGGGTTTAGGATTAATCGTCGGAGTTACAATGTATTTCCACCCTGATATTACCGTAAAAAGAAAATACGCAGATGCAAAAGTAGTGAATAGGAATAATGTAGAGCAAAATTTCATGCCTACGGAAAAAATCACTGTTTCTACCGTTCCTTTTGCTAAAAATAATGAGTTCGATTACAGCGGAATGCTTTTCTGGATGAATGATAAAGATGCTCATGAATGGGCCTGGATTGTTTTCATTCCGATCGTAATTTTCATCGTAACCGCCGTTTCAAACGGAGCCAATATCACCGATGGAATTGATGGCCTTGCAGCAGGTACCAGTGCAGTCATATTGCTTGCCCTGGCATTCTTCACCTACGTTTCCGGGAACATCATCTTTGCAGACTATCTCAATATCATGTTCCTCCCCAATATGGGTGAAACAACCATTTTTGTCGTTGCCATGGTAGGTGCGGTAATAGGTTTCTTCTGGTATAATACATATCCGGCACAGGTTTTTATGGGAGATACAGGAAGTTTGATGCTGGGCGGCGTGATTGCTGTTTTAGCAATTATTTTAAGAAAAGAATTAATGATTCCTGTTTTATGCGGGATCTTTTTAATCGAAAACATATCTGTAATGCTTCAGGTGATTGTTTTCAAATACAGAAAAAGAAAATATGGGCTGGAATATGCCCAGAACAATAGATTATTTAAGATGTCTCCTTTACATCATCATTATCAGAAAGAAGGTTTCCACGAAAGTAAAATCGTAAACAGAATGATAATCATTGGTGTAATGTTGGCGATTGTATGTCTCATTACATTAAAAATGAGATAAACTTTGTAAAAAGTAAAATGTATTAACGTATGAATGATTTAGAAATACATGAATACGATGTACATAAATACAAAAAAATGATATGAAAATAGTTGTTTTAGGAGGTGGAGAAAGCGGATGTGGTGCTGCTTATTTGGCTAAAAAGAAAGGTTTGGAAGTATTTCTTTCAGACAAAGGAGCCATTAAGGATAACTATAAACAATTTCTGATTGATAATGAAATTGAATTTGAAGAAGGAAACCATGACGAAGAAAGAATTTTAAATGCCGACTGGATTGTAAAAAGCCCGGGAATTCCTAAAAAAGCAGAGATTATTCATAAAATTCATCTGAAAGGAATCAGGCTTTCCTCTGAAATAGAATTTGCTTCAGAGTTTACCAATGCTAAAATTATCGCGATCACGGGAAGCAATGGAAAAACAACAACAACGTCTCTGATCTATTACATCCTCAAAAGCGATGGAATGAATGTAGGCTTAGGCGGAAATATCGGATACAGTTTTGCAAAGCAGGTTGCTGATGAAAACCATGAATATTATGTTCTGGAAGTTAGCTCCTTTCAGTTGGATGATATCCAGAACTTCAGACCGTATATTTCTCTGTTGTTGAATTTATCACAGGATCACCTCGATCAGTATAACTACAACTATGAAGAATATGCGCTGGCAAAATTCAGAATAGCTGAAAATCAGGAGAATGATAATTTTTTCATCTATAATAAAGATGATGAAATGAGCAAAAATATTCTTGAAAAACTGGAGATCAAAGCGAAAATGATACCCTTCTCAACAAAAGAAAGTTTGAATGAAGGAGGTTTTATTGATAACGATACTTTGGTGGTGAAGCTGAAAGATAAGTTCTCCATGAAAATTGAAGAATTGTCCTTATTGGGAAATCACAATGTTGCCAATAGCCTGGCTGCTTCAATAGCCGGTAAAATACTAGAAATCAACAATGAAAGCATAAGAAATTCATTAATGACTTTCCAGGCGGTAGAGCACCGGCTTGAATTTGTTACTGAAATTGATGGCGTAAAATACATCAACGACAGCAAGGCAACTAATGTAAATGCAACATATTATGCTTTAGAAAGCATGAAAACGCCTACGGTCTGGATTGTTGGAGGACAGGATAAAGGAAACGACTACTCAGAAATTGAGGATCTCGTTAAAAGAAAAGTAAAAGCAATTGTCTGCCTGGGAATTGACAATCAGAAAATCATCAACTTCTTTAAAGACAAAAAAGAGTTTATCTATGACACCTCAAGCATGGAAGAAGCCGTAAAAATATCAAAATCACTGGCAAAAAACGGAGATACGGTTTTATTATCCCCATGCTGTGCAAGTTTTGATTTATTCAAAAGCTATGAAGACAGAGGCCGTCAGTTTAAAGAGCAGGTTTTAAAAAATTAGTAAAAGGTAGGAATGTATTAACGTATCAATGATTTTAAACTCATGAATACATTTTACATCAATACATGAATACAATAATATGGACGAACAGAACACAGAAAGCAGATTCGAGTTTCTAAAGGGCGATAAAGTACTTTGGATGGTCATTCTTGTGATCTCCATTTTCTCTATTTTCCCTGTATATTCTGCAAGTTCGAATCTCGAATATATCGTTAATAACGGGACCACAACAGGCCACGTTATCAAGCATATGTTCTTCGTGGTGTTAGGGTTGGGAATCATGAGGCTGGCAGGAACCGTGAAATACGAATACATCGGAAAGCTTAGCAGCATCCTGCTGGGTTTAATGATTGTTTTATTGGTAGTGACCATGTTTACAGGACAGACCATCGATGGAGCCAGTGCTTCAAGATGGCTCAAAATTCCGGGAACCCCTATTTCGTTCCAGCCCTCGTCATTTGCATTCTTAATGTTAATTATTTATCTGTGCAGGTATTTAACCAAGAAAATAACACGGGAAAGACTTCCGATAGAGAACATCATGTACATCTTTGGCCCCATCCTGCTCGTTTTTGTATTGGTGGCAAAAGATAACGGTTCTACAGCATTAATGATTTTAATGGTTTCCGTAGTGGTTTTGATTATAGGCCAACTCCACTGGAAATACATCGCAGGTTTTATTTCCACATCATTTGTAGCCATTGTTTTATTCCTGCTGATTGCATTAAATACAAATATGATTGGCGGAAACCGTGTACATACATGGATGAGCCGGGTGGAAACATTTACTTCAAGCAAGGCAAAAACAGCAGATGTAGATGATGAAAGTGTAAAAGCAAAAAACTACCAGGTAATGCAGGCAAAAGCCGCTATCGTTCACGGTGGAATTACAGGAATGGGCCCAGGAAAAAGCGCTTTGAAACAAATGCTTCCCCAATCTGCCTCCGATTTTATTTTCGCCGTAATTGTGGAAGAATATGGAGTAATTGGAGCCGTTTTCCTGATAAGTTTATATTTAATCATGATCATCAGGATTGTAATGATAGCCAGTAAAATGCCCGCTTTTTTCGGGTCCTTGCTCGTTCTCAGCCTCGGGGTGATGATTTTTATACAGCTTTCGGTAAATATTGCAGTAGCTGTAAATCTGATTCCGGTAACAGGGCAGCCTCTTCCATTAATAAGTTATGGGGGAACATCAATGCTGGTAACCTATTTGCAATTAGGAATCATTTTAAATATAAGCTCAAGAATTCAGATTTACGATGAAGAAGGAATGGGTAAAAAGCAAAGTGTAGCAGAAATAAACGATATAGCCTAATATAAAATATAAAACGAAAAGAGTCCCAACGGGACGATTTAACAAAAGATAGGATGCAGTCCTATAAAGATAAAAGAAATGAACAAAAAACTAAAAATAGTATTATCCGGGGGCGGGACAGGAGGACATATCTTCCCGGCTATCGCTATTGCAGACGAAATAAAAAAAAGATTTCCCGATGCAGAATTTTTGTTCATCGGAGCCAATGGGAAAATGGAAATGGAAAAAGTTCCACAGGCCGGCTATAAAATTGAAGGCATTGATATCGCAGGAATCGACAGGGGAAATATGCTGTCGAATTTAGGACTTCCTTTCAAAATTTTGAAAAGCCTGTCAAAATCCAAAAGGATCATTAAAAACTTCGCCCCGGATTTTGCAGTGGGAACAGGAGGCTTTGCAAGCGGGCCAGCCCTTTACGAAGCAAGCAGGTTGGGAATCCCAATTTTTATTCAGGAACAGAATGCCCATGCAGGAGTGACAAATAAAATATTAAGTAAGAAAGCAAAAGCCGTTTTTACAGCCTACCCGAAAGTAGAAGGCTTCCCGACGGAAAAAATAAAATTCCTGGGCAATCCCATCCGTGAAAATATTATCTCAGGAATGGTGGAAACCGGAGCTGCCAAAGAAAAGATGGGTCTGAATAAAAATAAGCTGACAATCCTCTCTGTAGGCGGTTCCTTAGGCTCAAGAACATTGAATAATGCCTGGAAATCTCATTTAAAAGAAATCATTGGCAAAGATTATCAATTGATCTGGCAGACAGGAAAGCTGGATTATAAAGAAATTCTTGAAACAACCATGCTGAGCGAATCCGAAGCATCCCAAATTCAGATAAAAGAGTTTATAAAAGATATGGAAACAGCTTATTCTGCGGCAGACATTATCGTTTCAAGAGCAGGAGCTATTGCTATCTCAGAACTCGCCGTTGCCCAGAAACCGGTTTTACTGGTTCCTTTCCCATTTGCTGCAGAAGATCATCAAACCAAAAATGCAATGAATCTGGTAGAAAAAAATGCGGCCAGAATAGTAAAAGATTCTGAAATGCAGGAGAAGTTCTGGAACACTCTGGAAGAGATCTGCGGAAGTGAAAGCTTACGAAAAGAAATGTCTGAAAACCTTAAATATTTTGCAAAGCCAAAGGCTGCAAAAGAAATTGTAGATGAAATAATAAAAAAAATATAACCAAAAAAACAATTATTATGAAAACTAAATTAGTAACAACCCTGTTGATTTGCTTTTTGGTAAATCTATTTACAGCACAAACGCTTGTAAAGCCGGCAGATATCAGTATTTCAGCAATTGCTACCCATTTGAAAAGCAAAGGCTATGAAATTTTAGAGCAGAAAGAGACTTTTATTAAGATCGGTAATAAAGATAAGGCAACCCTTTTTATGGATATAGATACAGGAAAGAAATACCTTAATATGAATGTGAATATCCTTTTGAATAAAGGGGTAAGCAAAGAAAAAATCGATCATCTTTTAAATGAGATCAATGGTCTTGCCATGATAAAAGCAGACTATCTGGCCAACCAGAATGCCATCGGATTCCAGTATTATTTCTGGATCGCCAATGGGTTTACCTATGAAACATTAGAAGATGCCATACTGGAATTCTTTTTATATCAAGGCGACTCATATGCGCTGGATAAAGAAAAGCTTTTCGACTATCAATAATTATAGAGAAAAATGAAATTATTAGAAACATATCAGACTTTTTACTTCGTTGGAATCGGGGGCATCGGAATGAGTGCCCTGGCCCGTTACTTTAATGCATCAGGCAAAAAAGTCCTGGGCTATGATAAAACCAACACCAAACTCACTCAGCAATTGATGAATGAGGGAATTGATATTGTTTTTGATGATGTCATTGATGAAAAAATAACCTCTCTTCAAAATGAAAACACACTCGTAATCTATACTCCTGCCATCAAAGTGTTGGGAATCTTAGATTATTTCAATCAGCATCAGTTTGATGTATTAAAGCGGGCCAAAGTTTTAGGATTAATTACCGAAAACACAGAATGCATTGCCGTTGCAGGAACCCATGGGAAGACCACAACCTCCACCCTGGTTTCCCATTTGTGTAAAGAGGCAGATTTACCGTTTTCATGTTTTCTCGGTGGAATTTCTGAAAACTTTAAATCAAATTTCCTATACAATGGAACCAAATATTCAGTAGTAGAAGCCGATGAATACGACAGAAGCTTCCTTAATCTTTCCCCTGACTGGGCGGTAATCACATCAACAGATGCCGATCACCTCGATATTTACGGAGATAAAAACCATATTGAAGAAGGTTTCAGGCAGTTTGCCACTTTGGTTCCTGAAGACAAACAGTTATTTGTAAGAAAAGGCATTGAGATCGGCAGAGGCCACCATACCTACGCAGTAAACGAAAAAGCAGATTATTATTCAGATAACCTTCGTATGGATTATGACAAGATCTACTTTGATTTCCATACACCTGCAGAAACAATAAAAGATTTCATCTGGGAAATTCCGGGCATTCATAATGTGGAAAATGCAACCGTTGCACTGGCCATTCTCCACAATTTAGGCGTTGATTTTGAAACATTAAAAAAAGCGATCGCCAATTTTAAAGGCATTAAAAGAAGATATACCAAACATAACTATCAAAACGGTAAAATCTATATCGATGACTATGCGCACCATCCCACAGAGATCAATGCCGTAGTAAGCTCGATAAAAACATTTTACCCGGATAAAAAACTCCTGGTGGTTTTTCAGCCGCATTTATTCAGCAGAACAAGAGATTTTGCAGAAGGCTTTGCAGAAAGCTTAAGCAATTCCGATGAACTGATCTTACTGGATATTTACCCGGCAAGAGAGCTTCAGGAAAACTTTGAAGGAATTACTTCAGACTGGCTGTTAGAAAAAGTAAGCTTGGATAGAAAAGAAGGATCTGCTTTATCAGATGCTTTTGAAAAAATAAAAGAAAAAGATTTTGACATCCTTCTCACAGTAGGCGCAGGAAATATAGACACCCTGTATGACCCTATTTGTGAATGGCTAAAAAAATGTAAAAAGGAGTAATGTATTTATGTATTCATGATTTTAAAGATGCTCAAAAATCATGAATACATTTTACACCAATACATGAATACAAAAAAATATGAAGAATAAATACAGAATATTAAAAATTGCTATCACAGTAATCATTCTAGGATTCCTGCTGAGTTTCTCGTTGAAGAGATTCAGTGGCCAGACGATTACGGATAATAAGATTTCTGTAAAAATGAACGAAAAAACTCCGGTATATTTCATTGATGAAAAGGATATTAAAGAAATTGTAAAAAAAGAAAACCCGTCTGGGAAAGTCGGAGAATTGAATATTCCGGCTCTTGAAAAGAAAATCAATTCCCTTCCGGCAGTTGACAGCGCCAATATTTATCTGAACCTGAATGGAAAACTCAATCTGGACATCAAACAAAGAGTTCCGGTTTTCAGGTTGAATAGAGAAGGAAAAGATTTTTATGTAGACGAAAAAGGAGTAGAATTTCCGATCTCCAGAACCTATTCACACCCATGCATGCTGGTAACCGGAAACGTAAAGCCGGATGAATATAAAAAACTGGCCGAACTGGTTGGTAAAATTGATAAAGACGATTTCAGTAAAAAATATTTCATCGGAATATCAAAAAATAAAGATGATTACAGTCTTCTGACCAGTGAAGGAAATTACAGAGTTGAGATCGGGGATTTAGATAATATTGAATTTAAAGTAAAAGGTTTTAAAACATTCGTTGAGAAATATCTGGTCTATCAGGATCCTCAGAAATACAATATGATCTCTGTAAAATACCAGAATCAGATTGTAACGACTTTAAATCCCTATTTCAAAGAAAATGACAGCATCCTGAAAGCAGGAAATAAAGAACTGGCAAAAGCCCCGGCTCCGGTAGCTGAAAAGAAAACAGAAACCAGGCCAAAACCGGCAGAAGCAAAAAAATCAGGATCCTCTTCATCAAAACCGAAGGAAAGCACAAAGCCTAAAGCAACCAGGCCTAAGGAAACAAAAAAAGCAGCGGAAAAGAAACCGGCAGCAAAGCCGAAAGCAAAAGTTAAAATAGAATAAAAGAGTCCTGAAAGGACGATTTAATAAAGAATAGGATGCAAATCCTATCAATGAATTCAAAAAATCAAATCGATATAAACAAATGGAAAATCAAGAGTATTCAGTAGGTCTGGACATCGGGACAACAAAGATAGTCGCGATTGTCGGAAGAAGGAATGCACATGGGAAGATTGAGGTTCTCGGTGTAGGGAAGGCCAAAAGTCTTGGAGTTCATAAAGGTATTGTGAATAACATTTCGCAGACCATTAATTCAATCAAAGCGGCTGTGGCTGAAGCACAGTCCAGCGCAGGAGTCCCTATCCGTAAAGTAACGGTAGGTATTGCAGGAAAACACATCCGCTCACTGCAGCACTCCGATTATATTATGCGTGAACATCCGGACAAATTTATTACAGATGACGACATCGAAGCATTAAAAGATCAGGTCAAAAAGCTGGTCATGCTTCCCGGTGAAGAAATTATCCATGTCCTTCCTCAAGAATATAAAGTAGATTCCGAAGGTGAAATTCAGGAGCCTGTCGGCATGCACGGTAAACGTTTAGAAGCTAATTTCCATGTGGTAGTAGGACAGATGGGAAGTATCCGGAACATCGCAAGATGCGTAAGAGAAGCCGGACTGGAAATGGAAGCCCTTACCTTAGAGCCGTTAGCATCTTCTGAAGCCGTTCTTACAAAAGAAGAAAAAGAAGCCGGAGTTGCCATCGTAGACATTGGTGGGGGTACTACCGATATCGCTATATTTAAAGACAATATTATTCGTCATACCTGCGTAATTCCTTACGGGGGTGGGATTATCACTGAAGATATTAAAGAAGGCTGTTCCATTATTGAGAAACACGCAGAGCAATTAAAAGTAAAATTCGGATCCGCAGTTCCGGAACTGGAAAAAGACAGCACCTTTGTCACAATCCCAGGGCTCCATGGCAGACCGGATAAAGAAATTTCTCTTAAAACCCTGGCACAGATTATCAATGCTAGAGTAGAAGAAATTCTTGAAATGGTCAACACCGAGCTGAAAGCTTACGGAGCCTTTGAACAGAAGAAAAAGCTGATTGCAGGAATTGTTCTTACAGGTGGTGGCTCCAATTTAAAGCATCTTCGTCAGCTGGCTAACTATACAACAGGTTTCGATAGCAGAATCGGTTTTGCCAATGAATATATCGCCAACGATAAGAACCAGTATCTGAAAGGTCCGGAATTTGCAACTTCCATTGGGTTATTAATGGAAAGTTTAAAAATCAGGGATAAAAAACAGAATGCAATTGATGAAGAAGAGCCAATTCAGGAAAAGCCTCAGCAGGAAGCTGTAGCAAGTTCACCTGAATCTTCTGCAACTATCCAGCAGACAATGCCGGTTCAGGAACAGGAAGTTATCAGCCAGCAGCAGGAAAACAAAAAAGCAAAGCTTACATTCGGCCAGTCGTTAATGGAAAAAGTAAAAAAATTCTTTGAAGAAGTAGAATAAAAATAAATGATGAATGATAAAAGATTAATGATTCTCTCATCAGCTATCATTTATTATTTATCAGTTATAAATTTTTAAAAAATTATAATTATGGAAAATATAGGGACACAAGGATTTTCATTTGATTTACCAAAAGGAAATTCATCGATCATAAAAGTAATTGGTGTTGGCGGTGGTGGAAACAATGCCCTGAAACACATGTACGAAAAAGGGATTCACGGTGTTGATTTCGTGATCTGTAATACCGATGCCCAGACTTTAGATAATAACCCCGTTGCCAACAAAGTTCAGTTGGGGACTACAATTACAGAAGGCCTTGGTGCAGGTGCCGACCCTGAAGTAGGAGAAAAATCTGCGATCGAAAGTATCGAAGAAATCAAAGCTGCCATGGGACAAAACACCAAAATGGTTTTCATTACTGCCGGAATGGGTGGTGGAACAGGAACCGGTGCTGCCCCTGTGATTGCAAAAGTGGCAAAAGACATGGGAATTTTAACAGTAGGTATTGTTACTGTTCCTTTCAGCTTTGAGGGAAAAAGAAGACTTGAACAAGCCGAAAATGGCCTTGATAAATTAAGAAACAATGTTGATTCATTAATCGTAATCAACAATGATAAACTGAGACAGCAATTCGGAAACCTGGGCTTCAAACAGGGATTCTCAAAAGCCGATGAAGTTTTAACCAATGCCGCTAAAGGGATGGCAGAAGTTATTACCGGTTACTTCGATGTAAACATTGACTTTAGAGATGCTAAATCTGTGCTTCAGAACTCCGGTACGGCCCTTATGTCTACAGGTACGGCTTCAGGAGAAAATAAAGCCGAAGAAGCAGTAAGAAAAGCTCTTGATTCCCCGTTATTGAATGACAATAAAATTACAGGTGCCAAAAATGTATTATTATTGATCAGAAGCGGCGCTGAAGAAGTAACAATGGATGAAATCGGGATCATCATGGATCATATCCAGAAAGAAGCAGGAAATACCGCAGACATCATCTTCGGAGTTGGTGCAGATGAAGAATTGGGAGATGCAGTAAGTGTACTTGTGATTGCAACAGGTTTCTCAAATGATAACCAAAAGTTTTCAGGACCGACGGAAAAGATCAGAATCGGATTAAATGACAGGCTGGAAGCACCTAAAACTTCTCCTTTTAAAACAAGAGAAGAAAGAGAGGTTGTTCCTGAACAGGGATATGATTTTGGAGGTAAAAACCTTTTCAGATTAGATGACGAAGACCAGGATAATCCAAAATTCACGGTTACGTCCACTGAAAAAAAAATGATGATCGAGGATGAGGGTATTAAAACCGAAATAAAATCTTTTGATAACGAAGAATATACGCTTGACAACCCCGTTCAGAGCTGGAGAAATGAAGAAATAAGCGAGGATGACTCTTATAATCTTTTCTCCTTTGATGAGGATCATGATCCTAATGATTTAGAGATCCAGTCATTCTCATTTGAAACAGAAGAAAAGAAGGAAGAACCTAAAACAAATTCTTTCACAAATACCTACTCTGAGGAAAAACCGGTAGAGTTCAGTTTCTTTGTAAACGAGCCTTCAAACAATGATCCTAAAACGGATTTCAGTCAGCCAAAAGCAGAATTGAATGCTCCGGAAGCGGCTGTGACTCATATCGCGGAAGAAACAACTCAAAAGGTTGAAAGTTTTTTCCCGGTAAAAGAAGAGCCTAAAGTAGAAGAAAAACCGGTTTTTGAAAATAAAGCTGAAATCGAAACTCCAAAACCTGCAGACAATGAATTCACTTTTGTGAATAAAACGGCAGACCAGGAAAGAGTAATAGAAAGAAGAAATAAATTAAAAGAATTCAATTCCCGTTATCAAAGCTTTGATGCAACGAATGAATTCGAATCTGTTCCTGCTTTCAAAAGAAAAAATATCTCTATTGACGGAACAAATGCTTCAGACCAGAATATCAACACCTATCTGTCTGAAAACAATGGCTCTATGCAAGTGAGAGAAAACAGATTTTTAAATAAAGATGTTGATTAGTTTTTAAAATAAAATGAAGTCATTAAATAGAAATACTGCACTTCTCATTGTCGACATTCAAAAAGGATTTGACAATACAGAATATTGGGGCGGTAACAGAAACAATCCCAAAGCAGAAGAAAATGCAAAAAAAATCCTGGATGTTTTCAGAAAGCAGCAATTACCTGTTTTTATTATTCAGCACTGCTCACAAGACCCTCAGTCTTTATTACATGAAAGCAACGAAGGAAATGCATTAAAAGATGATTTCATCCCTTTGGAAAATGAATATCTCATTAAAAAGAATGTTAACAGTAGCTTTATTGGTACCAATTTAAAAGAATCTTTAGACAGGCTATCAGTAGAAAATACAGTTATCGTTGGACTTACAACGATACATTGTGTAAGCACTACCACAAGAATGTCCGGAAATTTTGGGTTCAATACTTACCTTATTGATGATGCCTGCGCTTCATTTGACAGAATGGGAATCAATGGAGAAAAATATTCAGCTCAGGACATACACAACATGGAACTGTCATGTTTAAACAATGAGTTTGCAACAGTTATAAACACCACCGAGCTTATACAGATGCTTGGATAATAGAAAAAATATGTCATTAGAAAATACCATCAACGAAGCTATAAAAACAGCGATGAGAGAAAAAGACAGAGTAGCTCTGGATTCTCTCCGTGCCGTAAAAGCCCAGATCCTTCTTCTGAAAACGGAAGCCATAGGTGCGGAAGTATCAGCAGAACAGGAAATCGCAATTTTACAAAGAATGATCAAACAGCGTAAGGACTCTTACGAACAGTTTTCCGCACAGGGAAGACAGGATCTTGCAGAAGTAGAAGAAGCCCAGATGAAAGTAATCGAGCAGTTTCTTCCAAAACAGCTTTCTGCAGAAGAACTGGAAGCTGAAATGAAGAATATTATTTCAGAAACCGGCGCCGAATCTATGAAAGATTTAGGAAAGGTAATGGGAGTTGCCTCAAAAACATTAGCCGGAAAATCAGACGGAAAAAGTATTTCCGAAATGGCTAAAAAACTCCTGTCATAGTTGTAAAATAATCGTTGTCAGAAACTTTCTGTCAAAATTATCAACGAAAAAACACCAACTATTTAAAAGGATATTCAACCTTTGCATATCGATTTGATTAAAGAAGCCCTGAACTTTCCAGTTCAGGGCTTCATTTTATTAAAAGTTTCCGATTTAATCCGCTTCTTTATACAGAATTAAATACATCATTAAGTCGAGGGAATGGGTTAAATACTTTTTTCATGGTTATTTGTTTTCAGAATCATTTCAAATTTAATAATAATTTTTCACTATTCATAGTATTAATTCATAATATTTTCAATATAATTAAATAATCATCAGACCGATAACTTCTCATCATTCTGTTTTCCTAACGATTTAATAGTTTTTATAAATTGAAGAAAAGTAAAGAATTGTTTAACTTTGCATTGATTAAAAAACAAAAATATGTATCCAACAGATTTAGTAATGCCGATGAAGGCTGAACTTACAGATAAAGGTTTTGAAGATTTAACGACTCCTGCACAGGTGGAAGAAGCTTTAAAACAATCAGGGACTACTCTATTAGTGATCAATTCTGTATGCGGGTGTGCAGCAGGAGCAGCAAGACCGGGAGTTGTATACTCTTTAACGGGAGATAAAAAACCTGACCATTTAACTACTGTTTTTGCAGGCTTTGATACAGAAGCTGTAGTAGAAGCAAGAAAACATCTGGCACCATTTCCTCCAAGCTCACCTTGTGTAGCTCTTTTTAAAGACGGAGAATTGGTTCATATGCTGGAAAGACATCATATTGAAGGAAATCCTGCAGGAGCTATTGCAGCAAATCTTCAGGCAGCCTATGATGAATACTGCTAAGAGACAATAAATCCAGATATTTAGCCGTTACATATTTTGTAGCGGTTTTTTATTTTTCACAATAAAAATTCGCTGAAAATCCAAATATCATTATATTTGTTGTAATGGCAACAAAGGCACTTTTCAATACTGTGGTTAACTGGTTTATCCGCCAAAGGATAGATCAGATACAGAATTTCATGAACCATCCTATTGAAACCCAGAAAGGTATATTATTTTCACAGTTATTTCATGCTGAAGATACCGAATACGGAAAATTGTATGGATTTAACTCTATTTCGAGTTACCAGGACTTTAAAAGCAAAGTTCCCATGGTTACCTATGAAGATTTTGAACCTTATATTGAAAAAGCCAGACAGGGGCATAAAGATGTGAGCTGGCCCGGTAGCATCAAGCATTTTGCTAAATCTTCCGGAACAACCAATGCTAAAAGCAAATTTATTCCTATTTCAACTGAAAGCCTTGAATACTGCCACATGAAAGCCGGAAAGGATATGGTTTCTATCTATGCCAATAACCATCCTGAAAATCAGCTTTTCACCAATAAAAATTTACGTTTGGGTGGAAGCTCCGAGCTCTACGCAGATTTTAACACAAAATTCGGCGATTTATCTGCTATTTTAATTGATAATCTTCCATTTTGGGTAGAAATTACGACCACTCCCAGTAAAAAAGTTTCGCTGATGGGCGAATGGGAAAGTAAATTAAGGGCAATTATCTCAGAAGTTAAAAACGAAGATGTAGGAAGCATCCTGGGAGTTCCGAGTTGGATGATGGTTCTTTTACAGAGGATCTTAAAAGAGACTGATATTAAGAATATTTCAGAATTATGGCCCAACCTGGAGGTTTTTTTTCACGGCGGAATCAGCTTTAAACCCTATAAGGAGCAATACCGGCACATCATCGGTAAAAACATCAATTACTATGAAATCTATAATGCATCCGAAGGCTTCTTTGGAATCCAGGACAGGTCAGATAGTGATGAAATGCTTTTAATGCTCGATTACGGTATTTTCTACGAATTTATTCCGATGGACCAGTTTCATTTTTCCAATCCGAAAGTTATAAACCTTGAAGAGGTGGAAATTGGAAAAAACTATGCAATGGTCATTACCACTAATGGTGGATTGTGGAGATATTTAATCGGTGATACCGTTATATTTACATCCATCAATCCTTTCAGAATAAAAATTACGGGAAGAACTAAACATTATATTAATGCCTTTGGGGAAGAATTAATGATTACTAATGTAGAATCGGCCCTTTCAAAAGCTTGTGAGGTGACGGGAGCCTGTATCACAGATTTCACAGGAGCTCCTGTTTTTATGAAAGAAAATGAAAGCGGTGCCCATGAATGGATTTTCGAGTTCAGCGAAAAACCGGACGATTTAGAGCGTTTTATCGACTCTTTTGATCAGCACCTGAAAACCATCAATTCCGATTATGAAGCTAAAAGGTATAACAGTATGACATTGAAAAGACCAATTGTACATATCGCAAAGCCCAATCTATTTTATCACTGGCTCGAGTCTAAAGGAAAGCTTGGCGGACAGAATAAAGTTCCGAGGTTAAGCAATGACCGGGAATATATTGAACCATTACTGGAGATGAATAAATAAACAATAAATAAACGGCTCCGCAAATTAATTTGCAGAGCCGTTTTTAGATTTTCTTTTACTTTCTGAGCCCTTTTTATGCAATTAGTTTGCTATAGCTATGAATTCGATTTTTTCATAAGAAAAGACATAAAAATAGCAAATAAAATACTGCTTACTACTAATACAAAAATGCTTTTCGTTGTAATTTCATAATCAGAATAAAAAAAATAATTCATCCCTAATGAAATAATAAAAAAGAAAAATGTAACCAATGCCAATTTTTTCATATTTATAATTATTTAGTTTTTTTTAGTGTTCTAATTCCAAGAATAATACCCACCGAAATACTTCCTCCAAAAAATATTCCCCGTGAGAATGATTTTTTTATGCACTCTTGTATTATCCCTGCATGATCTGCTGAAAGAATAGTGTAAACAGATGAATCGTAGAAACGTATGAGCGCAATCATCAATACCGCTACAAACGCTATTATCGAAAGATTTTCTTTTTTCATGAGTTGTACTTGTTATTATTCTTGAATATAAATGCCCAAAGACTCCATACTTCTAACCCAAGAAGCATTAAGATTGAAATAGTCTTATTCATATATTTAAACGATGATATTTAATTACATCTACTTGTTTTTGTAAAGTCTTTTTATAACAAAGGGTAGACTTCCCTGTTTTTCAGACAAATTAAAATTATTAAATTTAGTTTGTTAA
>NZ_AKJY01000019.1 GCF_000282115.1 Chryseobacterium populi | reverse complement strand
ATCCAGGCTATGCACTTCAATCAGAAACAACGTGTGGTACTTCCTTTTTCCGTAAGTGAGGAAGCCTTTCTTTACCTCTGAATCTTTAATCACACGTTCAGAGATATAATCACAGGCATTGCCGTTCTGATGGATAGATTCCCATATTAAAGCCTGATAAGCCGGCGATACAAGAGTAGGAAAAGGCTCATTCTGTGCCCCATATTCCGACCACTGATCCGCAAAAGGCGCTAAAAGAGCAATATCTGCAAACATCGTCGCCTGCTGCAATATGGCAGACAATCTTGCGCGGTAATCTGTATAATACTTAAAATAGGGCCAAATTGTATTCTTCTCATTGAAATACCCACCATAGGTAATCCAGCCAGGAAAAGCTGCCTCCGGCGGAGAATAATTAAATCCGTGAAAAACAGGATGGGTAACTCCTGATACCGTACTCTGGTCACCTGCTATTTTCAGAATCTCCAGTGCTTCGTTAAAGACCATGTCTGTATTGGTAAGCTCTTCAGAACTGATCAGTTTTTTATCTTTTAGATGGGCAGCTGAGGAAACTATTTTATTGATCATGGTATTTCCCCTGCCCAGATGCCACGGATATTGCATGAATTTTTCTTCACTGATATCTTCTCCTATGCCGTATTTCAGCCAGGTTTCACATTCAGGGATATCCAATTCAAAACTGCCTTCCAATGGAAAATAGCCGCGTCCATATGCCTGTGCTCTTGATTTTATCTTATTGTCTTTACACCATTGCGCAAAGGTACGCACAAATCTTTCCTCGAATATCTCGGCTTTGGTCAGTTCAAAATCATAGCGCATCCGGTCTGTCATTTTTTTGAACTCAGGGCCCATTTTTACGGGGTAAAGGATATTGGCACCGGTGGTATTTCCCATACTGCCGATTTTAAACAGGACAAAAGGCAGATAGGGGTATAAGTCGTATCCTCGTCTTTTTTTAAACTCACTCATCATATCATGGTTCCAGTTGGTTCCTTCCGTCTCAAGGCTATCAATAAAAAAAGACCGGATGCCAGGTGCAAGCGGTCCTATTTTTTGCTGGATAGTATCACTCATCCTGTTAAGGTATTTCTTCACGGCAGCAGTGTCATAATGGTTCAGCACAGGACCCATACCCCCGGGAGCACCCTGGATGACATTCATAAAACGTTCTATCTTTACCAGCCCGTAAACAGCATACTCTCCTTTCGGCACGGAAACCCTGATCATCCCGTTTTTAATCTGGTCAGACAGATTAATAACTTCATCCATATGATTGAGCGGATCAGGTACGAGTTTTACCTCCAGCATTTCCATTGTTCTCCCACTATATGGATTCGTAATGGCAGGATCGGCCTCTTTGTATAAATCAAAAAGGGAGAATTCCGTTTTTAGAGGTCCTTTCAATTTTTTCACAGCCACAACCACAATCTGGGAGCATTCTTCTTTTTCCAGAAAATCGCCCCCCACAGGAAATCCTGTACCAACAAGCACATCACACGTCAGTCCTAATGATTTGGCTTCTTCAAGCGTGAATCTCAATAATTCGATCCATTCATCACTTAGCCATTCTACACTCGGTTTATCCACATCATCAGTGCGCAAAGGAAATGATATAGGATTAATTTCCACACCACCGATGCCTGCATCTTTTAAAATCCTGAGTTCACGCGCAAGTTCTGCTTTTTCTATTTTATTGCCATTCCACCACCAACGGACAAACGGACGGTAATGATTCTCCGGATTACTGAATATTTCAAACAGTGATTTATATTGTGGTAAATTTCCATCTGCGAGCATTCCGTACACATGTGAAGGCAACGCATTCATTAGCATTAAACCGGGCACTGCTGCTGAACACTGTTTCAAAAAGTCTCTTCTTTTCATGAATGGCTGAAATTGCAATAATTATTTAAGCCAAATTTAATAGATTTGTTAATAATATTACCGTTTGTCAGAAAATAATATGAGACAGATGTTCAGTTTACAAAAACATGGAAAAAAAGTATAGCCTGAAAGAACTTGCCGGTGTTTTCCTGAAACTGGGGATTACAGCTTTTGGCGGACCTGCCGCCCATATTTCCATGATGCAGCAGGAAATGGTAACAAAACGGCGGTGGATCTCAGAAGAGCATTTTCTTGATCTTATAGGCGCTACCAACCTGATCCCGGGACCAAACAGCACAGAAATGGCTATCCATATCGGGCAGGACAGAGCCGGCTGGAAAGGCTTAATGATAGCAGGACTCTGTTTTATAGGTCCTGCTGTTATCATTACCTTATTTTTTGCATGGATATATAAGCAATACGGACAGCTTCCTGAAGTACAGCCTTTTATTTACGGAATAAAGCCGGCAATAATATCTGTGATACTTGCAGCCATTTATCCATTGGCAAAGAAATCATTGAAAAGCTTCCGGCTATGGGCTATTGGCAGCATTGTACTGGTACTGTCCATATTTGGAATCAATGAGGTTTTCCTGTTATTCGGAGCCGGTATATTGGGTATGATGCTGCATCTCACTAAGCAGTCTGCAATGCATTCTTTTATCCCTTTTACCTTACTGCAAATTTCAGACTTTGGTATTATCTCGGCAAAAAACCTTAACCTTTTCCTGGTCTTCCTGAAAATCGGCGCGATACTTTATGGCAGCGGATATGTACTGTTCGCTTTTTTGGATGCCGAACTGGTAGTAACAGGCCTGCTGACCAGGCAACAACTGATTGATGCCATTGCCGTAGGGCAATTCAGACCCGGACCTGTTTTCTCTTCTGTTACTTTTATAGGATATCAGATTAACGGAATTTCAGGGGCATTGATTTCTACGATAGCTATTTTTTTTCCTTCATTTATATTTGTAGCACTGCTTCATCCATTAATGAAAAGAATACGTAATTCAAAACTGTTATCTGCATTTTTAGATGCAGTAAATGTAGCTTCTGTTATTATTATTGGTATGGTGTGTTACGAGATGGCAAAAGACAGCATCATTGACTGGCGTACAATAGTTATTGCAGTAATCAGCTTATTCTTTGTCTTTAAATTCAGTAAAATTAATACTGCATTCATTGTATTGGGTAGTGGGATATTGGGTTATCTGCTTTTTAATATATAAAAATAACAGCGGCCAATTTGAAATTCCATTTTTTACAATAAAATCGGAATGAAATCATTTTGAGTTCTGATATCTTTAAAAAAAACAATATTTTATTTACAGTAAATCGACTTTTAATGATAGAAGAATATCTATTAATTACAAATTGGCATAATATTTTAATATATTAAGAAAAAAAATATGATGAATACAATTAAAAATCTCGGTCTCATTGTTCTTCTCGGGTCATTTGTTTTTTCCTGCGCACCCAGACTGAAACCTAATGGAAATCATGGACTTCCTCCGGGGCAGGTAAAAAAAGTAACAGGGACTAAATCAGCAAAACATTACGCACCCGGACAATACAAAAAATAATATGCACAATTGATGATCAAATCTATTGTAAAGGAGTATTTCGAAAGCTCTGCAATACAAGAAAAGCCTTTAAATAAACCATTTAAAGGCTTTAAAATTTTTAACAGCCATCTTGATTAATTAATAAAAAATCACACCAATTATTTCTCCAATGCGGAAAATAAAAATTCCTTTATGATAGTTTACACATCGGAGTGTACAAAAGTGGTAGGTTAACCAGTACTTATATAAAAACAAATTTAATCTTACCATTATCTTCTGACCTATTCCTTATTTTTGCAAAGAATCAAACAACTCAATTGTTTTATTCTACAGCTATGAACAATAAATTTTCTGACAACAATCAAATTGGAATGGCCTCTACTTTTTCTGAACTTGTAAATATGGATTTTCAGGGAATTATGAATGCAATTTGCTGGCACAGAAATTTAGCTGGAGATTTTAAAGAAATTGTGTCTAAGCTTCAATTAAAGGAAAACATTACAGAAGTTTCCAAGGAAGACCTTTTAGTGCTGCAACTTTTAGAAAAAGGTAATATTGCAAGGGAAATTATCTTAAATGATTTACAGTTATTAACAGATTTCGGGGCGTCTCCGTCTCTTAATCTGCTTAAGTGCTACGAACGGGACGAAGAATTGGATTTCCTATCAACAGATGTATATTCGTATCATGTTGACCGCTCCCCCATTGAAACGGATACTTTTTTATGCACTTATCATGGTGCTGCAAGTGATATACTACCTAATAATCAAGCTGAACAAAAAATTTTAATTCCGGAAATCCGGGAAAAGCTCAAAGAATTACATGACGGTCCGGAAGCAGAATTTGAAACCTTCCTGAAAGACTATTTCTTCGATCTGCATTATCAGCCTAAACCTAATGCAGAACCTATCAATTTAGAATCAGGACATCTTTGGCGTCTGGCGGTAGATCATCCGGCACAACAAGCCTTACCTTGCATTCACAGAGCTCCTGTTGAAAACGATAGTGAATATCGACTGCTTTTGATCTGTTAAATAATTATTTGATATCTACTGCCCTTATTCAGAAAATGGTATAAAAGGAAGCACAATTCTAAACAGCCAATTGAAATTTCAAACAATAGTAATGCATGCCATTATGATGATTTATCATTAAAAATAAAAAGTCCAATATTCTAAGAGTATTGGACTTTTTTATTTAAAAGGTAGAAATTTTTAAAAGAAAAATTATTTCCTAATACAGAAAGTTAACTACCCCATGTTTATACATAATTGTTAAAAATCAGTATTCTGATCAGCAAAAAGTAAAAAATAATGCTAACAATTCATTAACAAATACATTAAAAACAATCATTAAAAATATTAACACAATAAAAAACATAAATAACTAATAAACAACTATTTACATATTAAAATAATAACATTTTTTATGATAAAAAATAGATTAACATAACAATTTTTAACACCATAACATTAACCTGTTATTTATGGTTATCTATAATTTTGTTAACTCAATATGCCACTAAAACTTAAAATTGTACCTAATTCGGCTAGTGTATATAGTTTATTTTAAATTATTCACCAAGAAAAGATAAAATACATTGTTATGTATAGCCTTCTTTTTTTGAGTAAGTAGGTATTAATACCCTAAAATTTGAAAGAATAAACAGATAACGGAGAAAACTTAAAAACAGGAGTTTACTAATACTTGATAACATTTGGGAGAATGGCTGCACTTACGCACAAGTTCACTTTAACAGATGGCTTGTTATCCGTTCCTAATCCAAATCTGTGAGTAATCTATCCCGCTTAAATTAGCGGTAACAGGAAATTTTCAAAAAAAGATTTTCAAATTAAATGGACCAGTATATAATCGTATAATTTCCAATATAACATTAAACTTTTATAAACAACTTTATGAAAAAAAAGATTATTATTTTTTTTATTTTATTGTGCATCACAGGCTTTAACAAAGCCCATGCACAAGATACAGATGGTGACGGAATTGTAAATACGTCCGATCTTGATGACGATAACGACGGCATACTTGATTTGGATGAAGGCTGCGGAAATATAGTCAGCTCGGAAGAGCGCGGAACATTTGGTACCACTACTGTTAACCATAATCTATCAGCAAATCCGGGACCCGGATATAATTATCAAAGCGGGCAGTTACTGAATGCAGGTGATTATGCTGTTATCAGTAATGCTGCTCCACAGCCACATCCCAATCCCGAAGGATGGAATTATAACGGACATACTACCAATACTGTAACAGATGCCTATCTGGCAGTAAATGGTAGTACCCAGGTAGGAGTATTTTTCAGACAGAGCGTCAGATTAGTTGCAGGTGCTACTTATACCTATTCTTTCTGGCATGCCGGCGCCGTTAATACAAGTCTTGCTAATGGATATAATATCAGGATCCGGGTAATGAATTCTTCTAATACAACTGAACTTGCAAATGCCCTAACCGGCCAAATGAACTCAAATATATGGTCTCAAACTTCGTTAAGTTTTACCCCTACCGTAACAGGTGACTACAATATATTGCTTCAGAATGAAAGTACAGGTTTTACTGGGAACGATTTTTCAATAGATGATATTTCATTTACTTCTCCCTGCGGAACACTGGACACGGACGGCGATGGTACACCTGATTACCTTGATCTGGATTCAGACAACGACGGGTGCTTTGATGCCCTGGAAGGAGACGAAAATGTTGGCAATATACACCTCAACAGTGATGGAAGCATTAATATTTCAGCAACAGGGGGCATAAATTCAGACGGAGTTCCCAACCTAGTGAACGCAGGAGGAACATCCGATACAGGAAGTGACACAGGCCAGGGTACAGGAAGCTCTATTAATGCAGCAATAAATACGGCATGTACAGATGATATGGATAATGACGGATTTACCAGTCTTGTTGATTTAGATGATGATAATGATGGTATTCCCGATACAGTTGAAAATACCTGTATACTTCCCTCCACTACCGGTACCTCTGCCCAGCCTCATTTAAGGTGGGATCTTAACACAACTCCCCTTCCCGGCGGCCTGGAAACGAATCAACTTACCCCTGATGTTATTACGGCCAACAGTACGGTGTCTTTCGGAAGCGGGATATTGGCAGTAAACAATGCGTCAAGGTGGCAGATCAGTAATGTGAACTCTACTACCGCAACACAGGCAAAAACCAATAATGATTATATCCAGTTTACGGTTCCTATGGCGGCAACCAGCAACAGGGTTCTCGAGCTGAAAGAATGGACTACCAATGGTGGACAGAATCCGCCACCGCAAAATTTATCTATTGAAATTGCAGACAATGCAGCATTTACCGGGTCTACTGTTTTATACACCGGGCCTAATACCAATACTGCAGGTTTTCAAAAGTATCCGTTTACGACCAATTACAGATTGCAAAAAGGAACGGTATATTATGTAAGGGCCTATATTTATGGCTCTTCAACCACTGTTGTTATGGATGGTTTCGGGCTTGGTGCACAATGCTTCACAGATACTGACGGAGATGGCATTCCGGATCCTGAAGACCTGGATTCAGACAACGACGGATGTTTTGATGCCCTGGAAGGAGATGAAAATATTGGCAAATTACAACTCAATCCGGATAGCAGTATTAATGTTTCGGCTAATGGAGGTACCAATAACACAGGGGTTCCGAACCTTGTGAATACAGGAGGAGCAGCCGATATAGGAAGTGATACAGGCCAGGGTATCGGTGCCTCTGCCAATGCAGCGATCAGTACGGCATGCGCAAGTGATACGGATAATGACGGGATTGCCAACACCACTGATTTAGATGATGATAATGACGGTATCCTGGATACTGTAGAAAATACCTGTATACTCCCCTCAACTACCGGTACCTCTGCTCAGCCCCATTTAGGGTGGGATGATAATTTTACCCCCTTACCTGGTGGTCTGGAAATTAATCAACTTTCCCCGGATGTCATTACCGCCAACAGTACCGTGTCATTCGGAAGCGGAATATCAGTTGTAAACCAGAATTCAAACTGGCAGATAAGTAATGTGAATTCTACTACCGCAGCACAGGCAAAAGCCAATAATGACTATATCCAGTTTACCATTCCTATGGCGGCAACCAGCAACAGGGTTTTAGAGCTGAAAGAATGGACCACATTTGGTGGCCAGCCTAATCAGCCGATGCAAAATTTATCCATTGAAATTGCAAACAATGCAGCATTTACCGGGGCTACGGTTTTATTTACCGGAGCCAATACTAATGGGCCAGGCTTTCAAAAGTATCCTTTTGGAGGAAACTATAGATTACAAAAAGGAACGGTATATTATGTAAGGGTTTATCTTTATGGTTCTGCTCCCACTGTTACTATAGACAGCTTTGGACTTGGTGCACAATGTTTCACAGATACCGATGGAGATGGTATTCCGGATCCTGAAGACCTTGATTCAGATGGGGACGGATGTTTTGATGCCATAGAAGGAGATGAAAATGTTACTCCAACACAGCTGAATGCAGATGGCAGTATTAATATTTCAGCTAATGGAGGAATAAATGCCACAGGA
>NZ_AKJY01000018.1 GCF_000282115.1 Chryseobacterium populi | reverse complement strand
TTTCTTTTTGAGCATAAAAAAAAGACTGTCTCACTTTTGAGACAGCCTCTTTTTTAATATCCTTTAAAAGTTAATTTGATTTTTTTTATGAGTCTGTGGAGAGGCTGTGCCTGGTAATCAAGCAGGGCATAAATTTCTTCCGAATTATTATATTGGGCAGGGACAGATTTGCCATTGATTTTTTTTATACCTCTTCTTTCCATTGTTTCAAGTATTACTTTGGCGAAAGAGTCTTTTGCACGTTGTTTGGAGTGATCTTGTGAGATACCTTCGGAGTGAAGCCTGTATTTGTACAATACTTCTTTTATAAATTTTACTTCTCCCAGTTCCAGTATTTTCAGGTATAAATCCTGGTCTACGGCACTGGTTAGATCTGGGTTGATGCCCGATGTTTTTAAATAAGCTTCTCTTTTGAAAGAAAAGAAATGGGCAAACTGGATCGGACAATTAAAAAAATAACGGTTGTTATCAACCTGCTTTGTATTGCTGAAAGGCTTCTGCAGATTTAAATTTTCATCACACAGCATCATCCGGGAGTAAGTCGCAACAAGATTTTTATTTCTGATGAACTCATTTACAGATTTTTCGAGGGCTTCCGGGTAGAGAGCATCATCAGGATCAAGATAACCGCAGATCTCACCGGTAGCATAATCCATACAGTTCCCTTTGGTAAAGCCACAGCCTTTATTGACCGTGTTTTCAAATAATTTAAAACGATCGTCGTCTTTGATAATATCCTTTATAATTTCCAGTGAATTATCTGTAGAGCTGTCATCTACAATGATAACTTCAAAATCCGGATAGGTTTGGGCTATTAAAGAATCATAGCAGTCTTTAAAATATTTTCCGTTATTGTAGTTAGCAATAAGAACTGAAAATTTTTTCATCATTGAATCTGTTTTTGTGTGGTAATACTCTAAGGTGTAATGTTGAGCTTAATTTTTACAATTAAAGTACCATTAATTTTAAAGATTAAAAACCAGTACAAGTATAGAGAATATCTTGATAAATATACAATATATCCGGAATATTTTTTGAATGAGGGTGATTTATAAAATAGAAAATAAATGAGCGTTTATTTTAAGCCGGATTTTATCCTCCATATTGGAGCTGTTTATAATCTGTAATCTTTTCTGGTTGATAAAAGTTTGTTACTGCATTTTTTTGTAATTTCATATCAAAGCATTGATATGAATTATAAAATGTATTTCAAAATACCCTTTCTGCTACTGATTGTTACGACAATTATTTCGTGCAGCAATAAAAAGGCTGCTGATTTTAAAAAATCCATTACCGATAAAAAATCTGAAGTGTATAATATGCTTCTTGGAGAAAAAGGACTTGAATCACGGAAATTGGATTACCTTATCAAACAGGATTATTCAAATGCATTATTACTCGTTGACCAGCAGGAAACAAAATTTAACAGTGTCATTAAAGATATCGAAATGCTGAATCCTGACGGGATTGAAGATGGAAAACAGGTTCAAAAGGCAGCCGTAGATTATTACAGGATTCTGAAAAAATTATTTCTTTGTTCACGTGACGAGATTGAACAGCAAGTAGTGACGCGAAGTAAGAGTGATGAGAAGAAAATATCTGCAGCACAAGACAGGATACTTGAGGTGTTATTAGAAAAGCAAAAGCTTTACCAACAGCTTTATGAGAAAGATGAATTGCTCTTTAAAGCTTTAAAGCAGTTTGATGATAAAAACGGGCTGAAGTGAAAATAGACTGAGATAAAACCCCTAAACTATTTTCATAGAATAGAGGTTTTTATGTAAGGGAAAAGCAATCCTCACTATCCAGTAGAGATTTTTTGTTGAAGTGAAATAGAATTGCTGAATAAACTATTTTCTATTAACCCTTTTAACACCCTCACTGCTTCCTTTGAATGTTACATAGCATCCCAGAACAAACCCCAGATTATACCAATTACCATTATTTTCAACTTCATATACCGTTATACCTTTCTCAAACAAACTTACTATAAACGAAATCGGAGAAATCATTCCATGCCAGAAGCCTTCTATAAAACCGGCATTAGTGGAGTTTAAACAATTTTTCAAATCGTGGGTATTTGCTGTACAGCTTACTAATACAAATACGATTAATAACAAATGAAGAAATTTACTGTTCATGATTATTGATTTTTTAGTTTCTTCTAATATACAATTATTCCTTCTGAATAATAATATTGTATTTATATCGTTAATTGATAGAATTTACTCATGTTTAAATTTGAGTTTTCATGGTTATTAGTTTTTATCCCCGGAGAAGTCCGGGGATTTTCATTTATAATCAGAATCATAAACTATGTTGATAATTTAATTTAATTGCTAATAACCCATTCATATTTCATCTTAAAAACAATCATTGTTCAACCTCCCGTGCCCCGGGAGGTTTTTGGGATTATATCATTACAGTAAAAATAATTAGCTGGTTTCCTTTTTAGGCTTCGGTCTTTAGAATCCTTTGACTTGGAATAACACGTTTTAAATTTTACAGCAAAATTATTTGTTAATATTATTTTATTGGGAGAGAAAGTAGGGGATTGTTAAAAATAAAAAACCTCTAAGTCTGTTAATCAGATTGTTAGAGGTTTTTATAGAGGTACCTAGCGGATTCGAACCGCTGTAGATGGTGTTGCAGACCACTGCCTAGCCGCTCGGCCAAAGTACCATTTTTGAGGTGTGCAAATATAAAAATTTTTCTGACCCGAACAAAATTTTTTATGTAATTTCTTTCGTGCCGATGCTGTTTATCTCGTTTTTTGCCTTAAGCTGATTTTCATAATCTTTTATTTTAATCACCCTTGTATTGCTCCAGCTGTCATGGAACCCGGTTTCTCCCAAAAAGGAAAGCTGATCAATCAATATAATTCCACGGATAATATTTCTTATAAAATAATCAGGCAATGAAGGGGTGGTACCGTCTATCATAATGACTTTGGTTCCGGTAATCAGTTTTCCGATGCTTCTTCCTTTCATAAGGCTCTCCGTCAGGAAAATATAAAATATATAGAACGTTACACTCATGAGTCGGTCTGCAATGGGGTTTAAATTAGATATCCACGAATTAAAGGCCGGACTGATGATATATAAAACAGTCAGTAAAATAAAGTAGATAATATAGAAAACCACCAGATCAATAAAATAATTGACTAATCTTATGCCTTTTTCGGCACGATGGTCTTCTACGATACGTAAATGTTTTCTCATGGTAAAAGTTTAGTTTTTTTTAGATTCCGTTAATCATTAGCTTTAAAGAAGCATTGGTGTCAATAACCGCCGTGATTCCCGAAGGGTTCATTAAAATGCTGGTAGGTTTCAGATTGAAAACCCTGCCATTCATTTTTAAACCTTTATAATATTCTTTATTAAAAGCCTCTTCAATACTTTTCCTGGAAGTCAGTTCCAGTTCCTGGGTTGGGATTCCGTATTCTTCTTCAATCATTTTTACAATTTTCCCTTTAAATAGCAGGGTAGCAGTTTTCTGCAGAATATTGGAGGTCCTCAGATTGAATTTGGTATCAGACAAAACGATCTTCTTTTTGACATCATCATAAACCGGAATTCCGGAGATAAAAACAATCCCTTTTACATAACCTTCTGTTGCAGCTTCGATCATTACCCGGTTTTCAGCGCCATAGACTTTGATATCCGTTATTTTTACTTTGGAGCCTCTTACATCATATTCCTTATCCAGAAACATTTTTCTTGCAATGTTTGTGGCTTCTGTGAATGGTACATTAGCTGTAGTCTGAAGTGAAAATTTATCTGAAAGAACAGGAATAAAGTTGAAATTGGCAGCTGACTTTACGGGTTGTGAGGCTTCCGGCTTGCTTCCTGTATACGTTTCTGAATAAATATCAATTCCGATATTGGTATCGATCTGGTTTCCGTAAAACTTTAAAGGAGTAATATTGACGCTGATTGGTGTCACTTTTAGCCAGGTATTATACTCTTCAGAAATATTAAAAGGCTGTGAAAAAACATTCCAGGCCAAAACGGCATATTGCTGAAAATTCAGTTGGGTTGACATTTGCTGGTCAATCGTTTTACAAAACTTTTCCTGCTGTTCCTTTAAGCTTTTTTCGACTAACGAAGTAATCGGAATCTGAACTTTTCCATAATCGAGAACCGGTTTGGTTACCCATTTGAAGCCATTCGGCTGAGTACTGGTCATAATAGTCCAGTTGTTTTTAAAACTCAAAGACGTATTAAAATACATCACCGTTTCAAAGGTGGTATTCTGATAAGTATAAACACCCAATGTTCCGATGCCTTTTTCAGCCCAGATTTTTAATGGGACCTCGATCAAAAGGTTCTGACTGGTTCCGCCTACCAGCCGGATGGGACGGGTTTTCCATACTTTTACTTTAAACTGGTCATTATTGTTGTCTGTATATGAGTCATCCTGGTAAATCAGTTCTTTTACAGAAGAATTAATCATATTGCTGATTTCCGAAAGCGGAATGGTTACCGGCATGGTGATGCTGGATTTAATCTTCGGGAAATTATATACGGCCAGTTGATTATCAACATTCGTCTGTGCGAAAACATTGATAAAGCCTGCTAAAAATAATATTCTGATGAATTTCAATTTCTGATGTTTTTGGCTAAAATAAGAAAATTAATTATTGGGTTTAAAACTCTTTTCAAGTTCTATGCTTGCCCCTTTCATTTCGCCTTCCATAGGCGGACTTGTTTTGGAGATTTTTAGTTTAATATAGGAGATTTCCGGAAAATTATCATTGATTTTTGAGATAATTCTTCCTGCAACATGTTCAAGAAGCTTAGACCTGATTTTCATTTCATTATGAATGATCTCATTAAGGTCTGCATAGCTTATCGTATCATTCAGGTCATCAGATTCGGAAGCCTTCCACAAATCCGTATGAATTTCTGCATTGATGATATAATAGGTGCCGATGATGTTTTCTTCGGGAAGTACACCATGGTAAGCATATATTTTTATATCCTCCAAAAAGATCTTGCTCATAAATTTTTATTTTTATTTAGCAAAAATCGTTTTAATTCTTTAAAATCAGGATTAATTTTTACTGTTTTTTTCTCCTGATTCATTAAATCTTCCAGAGAGTCCGGAATTGTGATTTTTACATGAATGGCACTCTCTACTGCTTCAGGGAATTTTACAGGATGAGCTGTTTCAAGGATGAAACCTTTTCTGTCCGGATTTTTCCCCAGATACCGTTCAAGAGCAGCATAGGCAACCGCTCCGTGAGGCTCAAGAATGTAATCATACTGATCATAGACTTTTGCAATGGTTTTTAAAGTTTCTTCATCATTTACGGAATATCCTGAAATTTTATTTTTAAGATCATTGAACTGATGATGGAAAAGTTCGAGGATACGCACAAAATTACTTGGGTTTCCCACATCCATGGCGTTGGAGAGGGTGGCAGCTGTTTTTTTAGGTTTTAAAACCTGCGTTTTCAGATAATCAGGGAAAATATCATTCGCATTACAGGCTGCAATGAAATGTTCCACCGGTAATCCCCTGAAATAAGCCAGGATTCCGGCACATATATTTCCGAAATTTCCACTGGGAACACAGATGACCGGGTGATTTTCCTCTGTTTTCTGCCATTGCTTTAAAGCCAGCAGATAATAAATCTGTTGTGGCAGCCATCTTGCAATATTGATTGAATTGGCGGAAGTAAGAAATAAAGCAGAATTGATCTCATCATCTGAAAACGCCTGTTTCACGAGGTTCTGGCAATCGTCAAAACTGCCGTTGATTTCAAGTGCGGTAATATTTTCTCCTAAAGCGGTTAACTGCTTTTCCTGAACAGCACTTACCCGGTTTTCAGGATAAAGAATGACCACTTCAATCCCGTCAGCTTTATAGAAACCGTGGGCTACGGCACCTCCCGTATCACCGGAAGTGGCGACTAAAACAGTGATTTTTTTGTTTTCATTTTTTAGAAAATAAGACAGGCAACGGCTCATAAACCTTGCCCCGATATCTTTAAAAGCCAGGGTAGGGCCATGGAATAATTCCAGTACCGAAATTTTATCATTGATCTTTTTAAGTGGGATTTCAAATGAAATGGTTTCCGAAATGATTTTTCTTAATTCTTCTTCAGGAATTTCATCAGAGACAAAATCCCTCATGCAGTGAAAAGCAATCTCCTCATCGGAGAAATGATTCAGATTTTCAATAAAATCTTTTTCAAACAGGGGAATGTTTTCCGGGAAGAATAATCCTTTTTCTTTGCCCTGTCCTTTGATGGAAGCGGTTTTGAAATTAACCACTTCCTGCTTATCCTTTAAGTTATAGTAATTCATTGATTTTTTTGATATTGTGTTATTCTATGATTTCAATTCCGGAAGGATTAATTTCAGATACATAAACAAAGCTTTCTATTTTAATCTCATCATAAACAGCTTTCATCATACGGGCAATTTCATGGGCCTTTTCTTCTTTTTCAGTGACCATGAAAACAGAGGGTCCGGATCCTGAAATCCCACCTCCTAAAGCTCCAAGCTCTAAGCTTTTTGTTTTTATTTCATGAAACTGAGGGATCAGAATACTGCGGACTGGCTCTACAATACCATCATTCAGGCTTCTTCCTATCAGGGTCAGATCATTTTTCTCAATGCCTGCAATTAATCCGGCAATATTACCCCATTGCTGTATGGCGTCTTTCATGCTGATATTCTTTTTCAGGATTTGTCTGGCATCAGAGGTTTTTACTTCGACCTGCGGATGAACGGCAGCTATGAATAAATCAGGAGTATTCAACGGAATAATATCGATAGGGTCAGAAGACTTTATCAGGGCAATACCGCCGTACATGCAGGGGGCAATATTATCGGCATGCCTCACTCCGGAAGCCAGCTCTTCCCCAAACATGGCAAAATGTACCATTTCTTCCTTCGATAAAACATTTCCCAGTAAATGGTTGGCTGCAAAAGCGGCACCGGCTGCACTTGCTGCACTGGAACCAAGGCCGCTTCCGGGTTTTATGTTTTTATGAATGATTACTTCAAAACCGTTTTTAAGATTCAGATGGGTTTGTATTTTTAATAAGACAGCTCCGGCTACATTTTTTGATGCTTCTTCCGGAAGATTAAAACTATCGGTATGCCTGATGATGATGTCGGGAGATTCCAATAGCCGCAGCTCCATCTCATCATAAGGTTCATTAATAGCCATTCCTAAAATATCAAAACCACAAACCAGATTGGCAATGGTGGCAGGAACTTTAATTTTTATATTTTTCATATTTTTATTTTTTAAATGGAGCGTATAATATCTGCAAAAACGCCGCTTGCGGTTACTTCGGCACCGGCACCGGCTCCTTTTACGACCAATGGTTGTTCAGAATATCTTAAAGTTTTGAGAATGACAATATTGTCTTTTCCGTACAGATGATAGAGATCATTTTCAGGGGCAATATGCTGTAACCCTACTTTGGCTTTTCCATTTTCAAACTCTGCTACATATTTTAAAATTTTACCCTGCTTTCGGGCTTCATCAAACAGCGTTTTAAAATGGCTTTCATATTTCAAAAGCATCTGGTAAAAATGTTCTACATTGCCCTGCATACATTCTTCGGGAAGAAAACCTGTATTTTTGATTTCATCAAACTGTAAAGTATATCCGGCTTCACGGGCCAGGATCAGAATTTTACGGGCAACATCTGTACCTGCTAAATCCAACCGTGGATCCGGTTCTGTATAGCCTTCTTTCTGTGCCCGGGCAACAACTTCTGAAAATGGTGTGCTCCCATCATAATGATTGAAAACAAAATTTAAAGTGCCGCTTAATACAGCCTGGATAGATAATATTCTGTCACCGCTCCTTATCAGGTCATTAATGGTTCCTATAATAGGTAAACCTGCACCTACATTGGTTTCAAAGAAAAATTTGCAGTTGTGTTTTTTGGCGAGGTCTTTAAGCTTTTTATAGCTTTCAAAATCTGAGGCTGCTGCAATTTTATTACAGGCGACAATATTGACGCTTTTCTTTAGCAGGTCTTCATAAATTTCAGGTATTTCCGGACTGGCAGTAAGATCGATGAAGACAGAATTTCTTAAATTCCGGCTTATCAATTCTTTAGTGAATTGTGAGGCAGAAGACGTTTCCCCGTTTTCGAGTGCATCTTTATAACGGTCTTCCGGAATTCCCTGGTTTGAAAATGCCATTTTCCGGCTGTTGGAAAGCCCTGCAATTCTGAGATTGACTGACAGGTTTTCATTAAGGTATCCGTTCTGGCTGTAAATCTGCTGAATAAGCTTGGTTCCTACATTTCCGGTTCCGCAAATGTATAAATGAGCCTGTTTTACTTCAGATTCAAAAAATTCTTCATGAAGGATATTGACAGCTTTGCGGGTATCTTTTTCTGAAATAACAATACTGATATTCTTTTCTGAAGATCCCTGTGCAATTGCTCTGATATTGATCCCGTTATTTCCCAGACACCCGAACATTTTTGCACTCACGCCGCTTCTGCTTTTCATATTTTCTCCGACAAGGGCGATAACAGAAAGGCCACTCTCCATCTTCAGAGGGTTTATTCTTTGCAATTTCAGGTCGTCTTCAAATGCAGAATTAATGGCGCTTTCCGCCTGATATGCATCTTTCTCACTGATGGCAATTGTAATAGAATGTTCCGATGAGCTTTGGGTAATCAGGATAACATTTATATTCTGGTGGCTTAAACACTGGAATAGCTTAGCTGAAATGCCAGGAACACCTACCATTCCACCTCCTTCGAGAGTAAGCAGGACGATATTGCTCATATTGGAGATTCCTACAGCGATCTGCTGATCTTGAGGTTTCAGATGCTGAGAAATCAGGGTTCCCGGAGCTTCTGCCTCAAAAGTATTTTTGATACGGAGATCAATATTTTGTATCATGACCGGCTGAATGGTAGGGGGGTAAAGAACTTTAGCTCCGAAATGGGAAAGCTCCATAGCTTCCTGATAGGAAATTTCTGAAATAACCTTGGCATTGGAAACCAGTCGGGGATCGGCAGTCATCATTCCGCTCACATCAGTCCAGATCTGAAGTTCGTGAGCATTCAGTACAGAAGCAAAAACAGATGCTGTATAATCTGAGCCTCCTCTTCCCAAAGTAGTGGCATTACCATTTTCATCATTGGCAATAAAACCGGGGACGAGTGTGATTTGGCTTTGATTCTTTTCAAAATAGTTTTTCAGGTTTCTTTCAGTAACTTCAAAATCTACTTTAGCATGGGTATAACGGTTATCGGTTCTGATATATTCAGCAGCATTCATCCAGGAAGAATCCAATCCCTGAAACTGTAGTCTTGCAGCAATAATACGGGAAGAAAGAAACTCTCCGTAAGAAGTGATTTTGTCTTTAATCCGGGCTGTAAATTCACCCAGGATAAAAATACCGTTACAGAGATCTTCAATGTCATTGAAATGTTTTTTTACAAAACTAAGCCATGAGCTTTGCCCGGAAATGGGGATGAGCTCTTTGACCAGGTTCAGGTGCTTTTCTTCAAGCCCTTTAATGAATTGAAGATAGCTTTCGTCAGCAACGGATGCTAATTCAGCCGCTTTAATTAAAGTATCTGTAACATTATGTAACGCGGATACTACAACGACTATTTTATCATCAGAAGATTCTTTTTTAATAATATTTTCAACTTTCAGAATAGCAGATGCATGGGCTACGGAAGTTCCGCCAAATTTTAAAACTTTCATATAAATGTGTGTTTTCGATTTTTTTGTAAACGATTTTTTTTGCTCTTATAAAAAAAGCAGGCGACAACAGAATGATATGTGAAAATTTACCCCGTTTATGGGGTTGTAGTAGCTGTAGAAATAATTACCGTAACAGATGCTGCTGCCGAAATGAAAATTCCGGATAAAACCTGAGATATGTTTTGTTGAGATAGCATCTTAATGGGACAAATGTAGAAGTTATTTTGGAGAATAAAAATATTTTTAAGATATTTTTTTGAGATCAGTAATGGGAATGTCTTCTGGAATCCTCTGTTAATCATAGGTGTAGTGATTAATCAGGTTTTTGAAAATTTCTGAAATGTATGTTTTTTATAAAGGTAAAAATACCAGATATATAGTTTTATTTTACGAAAGTATTTTTCACAATGCTTACACTTATTTTGAATATCTGCTACACTTGCTAAGTTTTGTTTTAAAAATACAGAGCCCCACATTTGTTTTATAAATAATATAATCAGCGGTAACCCGAAAAACTGATGGGTGGGGAAATTAAAACAATGATATTATGAAAAACTTAAAGAAACTTTCGCGGGAAGAACAGAAAAAAGTCACAGGTGGTTTCACTCAGTTTCAGATTGATACCTGTGGCGGAGCAGCATATATATGTTATCAAAAAAACGGATCCTGAGGATGCTGGCGTAATCCGGGAGGAACCTGCTATCCACCGATGCTGTAATAAAAACAGACTGAATCGTTTAACATAAATATTTTAATTATGAAAAAATTATCAAGAGCCCAATTAAAGTCAATTGGTGGCGGAGGATGTACCGGCCCTTATCCTCCTGGAACAGGTTACGGACCACACAACGGTGTTCGTACATGTGCAGCTTATCAGGCGTTGCCGAATTGCTGTCAAATTCAATATTGTTCCGGAGAATCCTTATGGACAAGATTAAGACTGATACTAAGCTTAAAATCTATAGGAAAAGCACTGTTCCCTACAGTGCTTTTTTTGTGTATGCTAAGTAATCATTGAATATTTTTTGATATTTAGCTCAAATATAAATAAATATTCAAAATGAAAAATTATTTTATAGATTTAGAAAGATCCAGCATAGCCTCAATCGGTTTTAATGCTTTCAATCTCAATTCTTCATCAATAAGAATTTCAGGAAGTTCGTATTTCATACATAAATACAGTTTCTCCATGGTATTTCGTTTCATGTAGAAACATTCGGAGCAGTTACAGCTTTCGTCAAAAACCAAAGCAGGAATCAGCTCTTTATGGGGAGCACGTTTTTTCATTTCGTGAAGAATTCCTTCTTCAGTGGCGATAATGAATTTCTGGCAGTCGTCTTTTTCTACAAAGTTTAAAAGGGCAGAAGTGGATCCGATAAAATGAGCCAGCTTTAAAACAGCTTCTTCACTTTCAGGGTGGGCAATCAGTTTTGCATCAGGATGATCTGCCATTTGCTGGGCAATTCTTTCCATTGAAAACGCCTCGTGTACAATACAGCTTCCATCCCAAAGGATCATATCCCGGCCCGTTTTCTTGGATAAATATCTTCCCAGGTTTTTATCCGGTGCGAAAATAATGGGTCTGTCTTTCGGAAGAGCTTCGATTACAGTTTCTGCATTAGAGCTCGTGACGATAATGTCACTCTCGGCTTTGGTTTCTGCATTGCAGTTGATGTAGGTGGCAATCAAGGCATTCGGGTGCTGTTCGCGCATTTTCCTCAGTCCTTCCCCTGAGCATCCGTCAGCTAGAGAGCATCCTGCCATGGTATCCGGAAGAACTACTTTTTTAGTTGGATTCAGGATTTTTGCTGCTTCGGCCATGAAATGTACTCCACAGAATACAATCATATCGGCATTGGTTTCCTTTGCCTGCCGTGCCAGCTGCAGAGAGTCACCCAGGAAATCGGCAATATCCTGAATTTCTCCGGGCTGGTAATAATGCGCTAAAATAACCGCGTTTTTTTCTTCTTTCAATTTAAGAATAGCTTTCACCAATTCTTCTCCTTGAGGAATCACCAAATCTTTTATGTCCAAAAACCCTTTAACAGGAATTGCAGATTTAGCTCTTTCTAATGTTTCGGTACTCATATCAACCTCAATGTTTTTTAATTTATAGATGTTAGGTTGGGAATCAGAAGCTAGATTTTTATTTCCATCCTCAATACTTTTATCCTCAACTGTCTATAAAATTTTTTATTAAACTTTCTATTTCTTTTTTAGCGTCATCCAAATCTGTGTTGATTACGATTTTGTCGAAATCTTTGGCATAGGACATTTCTTCTTCTGCCTTTTCTACACGGGTTTTGATGGTTTCCGTATCATCTGTATTTCTTAAAATCAATCTCCGTTCCAATTCTTCAATGGAGGGAGGTTCAATGAAAATGGATAAGGCTTTTTCTCCAAAATATTTTTTTAAAGAAATTCCGCCCTTTACATCCACATCAAAAATAACCACTTTTCCCTGATTCCAGATCTTTTCCACCTCAGATTTTAAAGTACCGTAATATTTATCGGTATAAACTTCTTCATATTCTACAAATGCGTCTTCAGCAATCTTCTGTCTGAACTCATCAGGACTTAAAAAATGATAATCCACGGCATGTATCTCATTTCCTCTCGGCTGTCTTGTGGTGCACGAAATTGAAAACTCAAGTTCGGGAAATGTTTCCAGAGAATGCTTTACCAATGTTGTTTTTCCGCTTCCGGACGGTGCCGAAAATATGATAACCTTTTCCATTTTTATTAATAGTTATGAATTATGAGTTATAAATGATGAGTTATTTTGAAGCTGTATTAAGGCAACGTATAGCCCATGACCAATAACCAATAACTTACAAAACGTTTAATGTCTGTTCTTTAATTTTTTCAAGATCATCCTTCATCATTACCACCAGTTTCTGGATTTCAGCATGATTGGCTTTTGATCCTAATGTATTAATCTCTCTTCCGATTTCCTGGGAAATAAAACCTAATTTTTTTCCGTTGAAATCTTCATTATCCATTACTTCTTTGTAATATTTTAAATGTTGGGAAAGCCTTACCTTTTCTTCTGAAATATCTAATTTTTCAGTAAAATAAGCCATTTCCTGATAGAAACGAGTTTCGTCAACGTTTTCAAATTCTTTCAGGGATTTCTGATAACGTTCTTTTACGCTCTGGATTCTTACTTCTTCAAACGGAATAACTTCAGACAGGTATTTATCAATATTCTGAATGTTTTTTTCCAGTTCCTCTTGTAAAGTCTTCCCTTCAGTTTTTCTGAATTCTTCAAATCTGTCTACTGCAGCATTGACAATTTTTGCTAAAGATTCCCACTCTCCTTCCGTAAGCTCATCAGGCCTTGATGTAATGGCATCCGGAAGTCTTACTGCCATTTTAAGATATTCAAAATCAGGTCCGTCGGATGCGATATTGCGAAGCTCGTTGATATAAGAATCAATAAGGTTTTTATTGATCTTCACATCATTTGTCTCTTCGAGATTTTCTAAATTAATATAGCAATCTACCTTTCCACGGATAATTCTGTCGTTAAGAATTTTTCTGATCTCAAATTCTTTTTCCTTATAACGCAACGGTATTTTGATATTTAAATCAAAGCTTTTGCTGTTCAGAGATTTAACATCTACGGTTATTTTCTTTCCTTCAAAAACATCTTCGGCTCTGCCGAATCCGGTCATTGATAAAATCATAGTTTTTTATTGTTGTACAAAGATAAACATTTAAATTAGCACTGTGAAAAATTTGATTTCTGTAGTAGGACCCACCGGAATTGGAAAAACGAAATTAGCAATTGATCTGGCTAACCATTTCAATACGGAAATTGTTTCCTGTGATTCACGCCAGTTTTTTAAGGAAATGAAAATTGGTACGGCAGCTCCGTCAGAAGAAGAATTGTCGGAAGCTACTCATCATTTTATCGGAAACCTTTCGGTTAAAGAATATTACTCCATCGGGCAATACGAAGAAGATGCCTTAAAAAAACTCCACGAACTTTTTAAAAATCATGATACCGTGATCCTTGTCGGTGGAAGTATGATGTATGAAAGAGCCGTGATTGAAGGCTTGAATGATCTTCCGGAAGCTGATGAAAACAATCAGAAAAAATTACAGAAAATCTTTGACAAGGAAGGAATTGAAAAGCTACAGGAAATCTTAAAGGAGCTTGACCCTGAATATTATGCAGTCGTAGATTTTCATAATCACCGGAGGCTTTTAAGAGCGATTGATGTGATTTGGCAGACCGGCAAAAAGTATTCTGAGCTGATTGCTGTTTCACAGGATTCCAGGGATTTTAATGTAATCAGGATCGGAATTGAGGCTTCGAGGGAAGAGTTGTATGAGAGGATCAACAGGAGAGTGGATATGATGATGGAGAAAGGTTTGCTGGAAGAAGCAAAAGGCCTGGAAGAATTTAAAGGGCTCACCGCCCTGAATACGGTTGGCTATGCTGAGCTTTTCAAATATTTTGGTGGTGAATGGGATCTGGATTTTGCCGTTTCTGAAATCAAGAAAAACAGCAGACGATATGCAAAACGTCAGTTAACGTGGTATCGGAAAGCGGATGATATTCATTATCTGAAGCTGGGGTATTCTCAAAATGATTTTGATGATCTTCTTCAATGGATTTCTGGAAACATTAAAAATTTTAACCATTAAGATCCTGTTGAGTTTTTAAGGATATTAAGTTTCATGATCGCAAGTATTTTTAACGTAAAGATTGATTTTGATTACTGAACATTTTAAAGAGGCAAAGTCTGAATCAATGAAATTGATTTTTAAGAAGCCGGTCTTATAAACGGATTGCTGCAATCTTTACTCATTGGAGCACCTTTTTTTATTAAAACTTTGCGTTTAAATAATTTAGAATAAAAAAGTGCGATCCCGAAGGACCGCACTTCAACAATATAATTAATTTACTACTTCCATCCGCCGCCTAAAGCCCTGTAAAGATCTACAATGCTGCTTAATCGTTGTCTTTTTACAGATGCAAGATTCAGTTCTGCCTGCAGAGAATTACCCTGAGCTGTAATTACTTCCAGGTAATTGGCCAGACCACCTTTGTAAAGCATCTGTGCACTTTTAATCCCGTCTTTTAGGGTAGCAACCTGTTCTGTTGCTTTTTGTTCCTGCACTTTTAGGCTTTCATTAGAAACCAAAGCATCGGAAACTTCACCTACTGCATTTAAAACAGACTGACGGAATGCCAGTACATTTTTCTCTCTCTGAATTTTAGCGACATTCAGATCGGTTTTCAATTGTCTTTTCTGGAAAATTGGCTGGGTAATTCCTCCTAAAACAGATCCGAACAATGAAGCCGGAATCTGAAACCAGTTATCAATTTTGAAAGAATTAACACCGCCATTTGCTGTAATCTTTAAAGAAGGATACATATTGGCCTGGGCAATTCCTACTATGGCATTGGATTCCAGTAAAACCAATTCCTGCTGACGGACATCCGGACGACGGCTTACCATTGCTGCCGGTAATCCTGCTGAAATATCCTGTGGTAATGATGTGTCAGACATTTCAATCGTTCTGTTTACTTTATTCGGAGTTTCTCCAACCAGGATGCTCAGTGCATTTTCCTGAATGGCAATATTTTGTTCCAGCTGGGAGATCAGAAGCTCTGTAGACTGCTTTTGTGCAGTAGCCTGCTGAACTCCGAGAGAAGTTGTATCTCCGCTGTCCCACATCTTTTGGGTGATCGACAACGTGTTATTGCTTAATTCCAGGTTGGATTTGGCAATTTCCATCTGCTTGTCAAGCATCAGCAGATTATAATATCCCTGAGCGATCGCAGCCACTACCTGTGTCTGGATGGCTTTGGTTGCCTCATAAGTCTGCAGATACTGCATTCTTGAAACTTCCTGCTGATTTTTTATTTTCCCCCAGATATCAGCTTCCCATGAAAGGTTGAATGCTGCATTGTAATCTTCAACATGGCTTTTCCCTAAAAATAAATTAAGGCTCTGCCCGTTCATGCTGTTTTTTGAAGGTCTTGAAATCTGAGCTGAGACTCCAAAACCGATGTCGGGATATTGGAGGTATTTTGCCTGCAGTAATCTCTCCTGTGAAGAGGCGACCTGTTTCAAAGCAATCTGAAGGTCATAGTTATTGGCAATTCCTTTCTCAATCAAACCCTGTAAAATGGGATCATTGAAGAATTTTCTCCATTCCAGATTAGCGATGCTTGCCGTATCAGCGGTTGCTGTAAACCGGAATTCTTCGGGAAGCTGGGGATCCGGCTCTTTGTAGGCAACTTTCGTTACACAAGAAACCGCGATCACTGCTAATATTAATGCTGTAAATATATTTTTTATTCTTTTTATTGTTCTCATTTCAATAAACTTTTAATGAGCAGTTGTTAAAGTTTGCTCCTGATTTTGCTTTTGAAGTCTTCTCTTTTTTCTGCTCGGCATTTTTTCATGCAGATACTGGAAGATGACAAACATCACAGGAATAATAAAGATCCCGAATAAAACACCTGTCAACATTCCACCTACTGTACTGATACCGATTGAATGGTTACCTTTTGCAGAAGCACCCTGTGTCCAAACCAACGGAAGCATACCGATAATGAAGGCGAATGAAGTCATCAAAATAGGTCTCAAACGTAGTCTTGATGCCTGAAGTGCAGATTCAATCAATGTTTTTCCTGCGTTTCTTCTCTGAACGGCAAATTCTACAATCAGGATGGCATTTTTTGCCAATAGCCCCACGAGCATGATCAGTCCTACCTGTACATAAATATTATTGTCAATTCCTGCCAGACCTGTGAAGGCAAATACCCCAAATATTCCTGTAGGAACGGTAAGGATGACTGCAAACGGGAGGATATAGCTTTCATACTGAGCGGCAAGCAAGAAGTATACAAACAAAATACTTAGCATAAAGATGAATGCAGTCTGGCCTCCGGTTTTGATTTCTTCACGGGTAATTCCGGTCCATTCGTAGCCATATCCTCTTGGAAGGGATTGCTTAGCCACTTCTTCCACTGCTTTAATGGCATCTCCGGTACTGTATCCGGGTTTTGGTGTTCCGTTGATGGTTACTGCATTGAACAGGTTATTTCTTGTTACGGTTTCAGGGCCGAATGATCTTTTTAAAGTCACTAAAGTTTTTACAGGAACCATTTCAGCCTGATTATTTTTTACATAAATTCCTTCTAAAGAATTTACATCCGTACGATAAGGAATATCAGCCTGGGCCATTACTCTATAGTATTTTCCGAATCTGTTGAAATCTGAAACGAAGCTACTACCGTAGTAAATCTGCATGGTCTGCATCAATTCTGTAACAGAAACTCCCAACTGGTTGGCTTTATCAGCGTCCACTTCAATAGTGTACTGTGGATTTCCTGCTGCATACGTTGTGAATGCAAAAGCGATTTCCGGACGTTTCATCAATTCACCGATAAATGCCTGGGTTGTCGTTCCCAATTGTTCAAAAGAACCGTTGGTCTTATCCTGCAACATGAATTCAAAACCACTCACGTTACCAAACCCCTGAATGGTAGGGAAGTTGAAGAAGAAAGCATTCGCATCTTTTACCGCACCTACCTTTCCGGTTAATTGTGCGGCAATCTGGTCAGGATCTTTAAGATCACCACGTTGGTCGTAATCTTTCAATTTAATAAATCCTGCAGAATAAGGAGAAGCGTTGGCGTTACTGATGAAATTCAATCCGTCTGCCACCCATAAATGGCCGGTTGCTTTCTCTCCGTTTACAATTTTATCAATCTGTTCGGTGGCACGGTGCGTTCTTTCCAATGAACTCCCCGGAGGAGTGTTCACGGCATATAAAACAAATCCCTGGTCTTCTGTCGGAATAAATCCTGATGGCGCTTTTTTAATCAGGATCACACTTGCTGCAATTAATATCGCCAAACCTCCTACAGCTACCCATTTATTTTTAATTAAAAACTTAAGACTGTAGATGTATTTTCTGGTCATATTATTGAAGCTGGCATTGAATGCACTGAAAAATTTCGCTCCAAATCCTTTTTTCTCGTGGCCGTGCTCTCCCTGAGGATCATTAAGGAAAAGCGCACATAAAGCCGGGCTTAATGTTAATGCGTTCACAGCTGAAATCAAAATCGCGATAACCAATGTGAAGGCAAACTGTCTGTAGAAAACCCCTGCAGGACCCTGCATAAAACCAACCGGAATAAATACCGCGCACATTACCAGTGTAATGGAAATAATGGCTCCTGAGATTTCACTCATTGAGTTCGTCGTGGCCTGTTCCACGGGCATTCCCGTATGCTCCATTTTAGAGTGAACAGCTTCTACTACCACGATGGCATCATCCACCACAATACCGATGGCCAGGATCAAAGCAAACAACGTAAGCATATTGATACTGAACCCAAACAATTGCAGGAAGAAAAAAGTACCGATAATGGCTACAGGAACTGCAATTGCCGGGATCAGGGTAGATCTGAAATCCTGAAGGAAAATGTATACCACAATAAATACCAGAATGAATGCAATTATCAAAGTTTCCACTACCTGATGAATAGAAGCATCAAGGAAGTCTTTGGAATTATACATGATGATCGGTTTTACTCCTTTTGGCAGGGTAGTTGAAAACTCATCAACCTGTTTTTCAATTTCAGTTAAAATTTCATTCGCGTTAGAGTTGGCAGTCTGTAAGATCGCAAAACCGGCTACCGGCTTTCCGTCAACTCTGTTGGCCGCTGTATAAGTATAAGAACCGAATTCTACTCTTGCCACATCTTTTAGTCTCAGGAATGATCCGTCATTGTTAGCTTTAATGGCAATATTTTCATAATCTGCATTCTTATTCAGCTTTCCTTTATACTTAAGGATGTATTCGTATGTTTCCTTACTTCCCTGCCCGAGACGTCCTGGAGCAGCTTCAAGGTTGTGGTCTTTAATGGCATTCAATACTTCCTGAGGAGAAAGATTATTAGCTGCCAGACGATCCGGTTTCAGCCAGATACGCATTGAATAGTCTCTTGTTCCGAAAACCTGGGCCTGTGCAACCCCCGGGATACGCTGTATCTGAGGAATTACATTGATCTTAAGGTAATTTTGCAGGAAAAGCTCGTCATATTGTTTCGGATCTTCACTATACAGACCCATAAACATGATGAAACTGTTTTGTACTTTCTGTGTTGAGATACCGGCCTGCACCACTTCCTGAGGAAGCTGGCTCATTGCTTTCGATACACGGTTTTGTACGTTTACGGCTGCGTTATCGGCGTCTGAACCCTGTTTGAAAAATACGCTCAGAGTCATTGTACCGTCGTTACTTGAATTTGAGGTCATGTACGTCATGTTCTCAACACCATTCACTGCTTCTTCAATCGGGGTTGCTACCGAGCGGGCCACTACTTCAGCGTTGGCTCCGGGATAGAATGCTGTCACCTGAACACTTGGAGGTGCGATATCCGGAAACAGCGTAATCGGAAGATTGAAAACCGAAAGTGCCCCCAATAATAAGAGTATGATGGATATGACCGTGGATAGTACCGGTCTTTCTATAAATTGTTTTAACATAAGAAGTTTATTTTTTTAAGTCTTCTGTATCTGAAAAAAGTTTACAAGGGTTTTGACTTGAATAAGCTGTCAGAAGAAATCGCTTTCGGTTGTATTGAAGCGCCGTCTTTCAAGCTGCCAAGACCTGTGTATACAATTTTATCACCTACAGAAAGTCCATCAGAAATGAAGTAATAGCTGTCTGTTTTTCCGGAAATGGTCACCGGTTTGCTCGTTACTTTTTTATCTTTTCCTAGAACATATACATAAGTTTTATCCTGAATCTCAAAAGTAGATTCCTGTGGGATAACCAACATATTGGTCAGAAGCTGAGGCATACGTACTCTTCCTGTATTTCCTGTTCTCAATGCTCCGTTTGCATTTGGGAAAACTGCACGCACGCTGATGGCTCCGGTAGTCTTATCAAACTGTCCGTCTACAATACTCATTTTACCTTTTTCGGGATAAGTGCTGTTGTCGGCAATTACCAGGTCTACCATAGGCATATTTTTCAGTTTCTCATCTAAAGTTGCTCCGGGATATTTTTTCTGAAAAGCAATAAAGTCCAGTTCACTTAATGAGAAATAGGCATAGATCTCGCTGATGTCTGACAGTAAGGTTAAAGGATTGGGATCTGTTCTTGAGATCAGACTTCCTTTTTTATATGGAATTCTCCCGATATAACCGCTTACAGGAGCTGTAATGGTTGTAAATCCTACGTTGATCTTAGCGCCGCCTACAGAAGCTTTTGCCTGTGCTGCAGATGCTACTGCGGCCGCATAATTGGCTTTTGCAGTTTTCAGCTGTACATCAGAAACTACTTTTGCGGCTACCAATGGCTGAAGCCTGTCAACTTCTACTTTTGCTTTCTGAATATTAGCATTGGCAGCCTGTAAGTTGGCCTGAGCCATATTCATCTGTTCACCATATGCTCTTGAATCTATTTTGAACAGAGGTTGTCCGGCTCTCACATAAGCGCCTTCTTCCACATAGATTCTATCTAGATATCCGTCTACCTGAGACCTTATTTCTACATTGTTTTTCCCTTCTAATGCAGTCGGAAATTCCTGATATGTCGTAGCTGGAGAGGTAATCACGGTATAAACCGGCAATTCTGGTGCAGGTGGGGCTTGGTTTGAACCTTCCGCGGCCTTGCTGCAATTCTGTAAAAGGATAATACTTGAGATCAGTACAATAATCCTCGTTTTTCCAGGTATTTTCATTTTAAGTTTAATTTTTTAATGAAGTGTTGAATTAAGTAAATGTTGTTTTTTGAATAAATTCCGTTAATTTTTCTAACAGTGTTAATGATTAGTTCAAAAAAAATTATAGAATTTGTAATAAAGGTTACATGATCATTTCCATAATAGTTAATGTTTTTAATGTTGGTTTAGTATTTATAAAATGAGGTGTGATTGTTATTTTTTCTAACAGTGTTAATACTTAAGAAGGTAATATTAAAAAAATACTTTTAATTTCTTATTTTCTATAGGTGTATTTTGGTTTTATTTTCTTTTTTGTTGAATATTTTTAATATATTCTGTGTTATTTTTCCTAACGGTGTTAATGTCAGGTTCAAAAAAAATTTACAAAGATTTAATGAAAGCAGAAACCGTTTCGTCTAAAGTTGTTTTATTCATCGTAGAAGGAATATCATCATTACGCATCATCATAATAGAAATCAGTCCGTGTACTGCTGAAAACAAAGCATGAGACATATGACAGGCATTGTCCGTATTCGATCCGTTCTTCTTAATCATTTCGTAGGTACAATCATAAATAAGGTCCTGAAAAGATGAAAATTCTTCTTTCATCAACCCTTTACCACTACATTGCATTCCCAAACCAAACATCAGCTGGTAATATTCTTTATTCTTAAAAGCAAACTTCCAGTAAGTATCCACAATGGCTGTCAATTGTTCTTCCGGTGTGTCATGTTTTTTCTGAGCTTTCAGTAATTCTATATGTAAACAATGGAAACCATTTAGTGAGATTTCATATAAAATAGCTTCTTTGTTTTCAAAATAGTCATAAACTACAGGAGCACTATATTCTATAGCGTCTGCTATTTTACGTATAGAAAGTGAAGCCCAGCCGTCTGTTTTAGCCAAATTAAAAGCCGCCTGCAAGATATTTGCTCGGATGGATTCTTTTTCTCTTTGACGTCGTTCATGTAGGCCCATTATATTTTTTACTAACAGTGTTAGCAAAACTACAAAGATTAACCAATATCTTCCAAATAATATTTAAATTTTAACATTTAACTCAACTTTATAACAACCTGAATTGCCAGTCATAAAAGAAGTTTTATCTTTGCCGATAAAGAAAATAAAGGATATGAATACACCCTCCAATATGTTGGCATTAGGAACAAAAGCTCCTTTTTTTGAGCTTCCTAATCCGTCGAAAACTAACGAGATTCAGTCATTAGATGACCTGAAAGGAGAAAAGGGAACGTTGGTTATTTTTATGTGTAACCACTGCCCGTTTGTACTTCACGTGATTGATAAGCTTAATGAGCTTTATGAAGATTATCAGGAAAAAGGAATAGAATTCATTGCAATCAATGCAAATGATATGGAAAAATACCCGGCAGATGCTCCGGAAAAAATGATTGAATTCCAGATTGAAAGAAATTTTGATTTCCCTTACCTGTATGATGAAAGCCAGGCGGTTGCAAAAGCATATGATGCTGCTTGTACACCGGATTTTTATTTCTTTGATGAAAAGCTTGACCTTATTTACAGAGGTCAGATGGATGATTCAAGACCCGGAAATAATAAGGATGTGACCGGTGAAGACCTGATTATTGCCTTTGAAAATCTTTTATTGGGAGAGCCTCAGGAAGAAATCCAGAGACCGAGTATGGGCTGTAACATCAAATGGAAATAATTTTTAAGCTGAGGACTGCATATTATCTATTTATGGTTTTTGCAATTTAAGAATATATAAAAGCTGTTCACTTAAAGAACAGCTTTTATTTCAAAAACTCTATAATTTTTATTTACATTCAGGAAGTGATAACAAATTATTTCTGACTGTATTGTCTGCCTCTGTTTTTAAATATTGAGTACCATGAGCAGTCTCTGCAGTAATAACTTTTACTCTGTTTCCATAGACATCTGTAACATAAGCATATCCATTCTTGTTCTTTATCCAGAAATATATTTCTAGTCTCGTACTTTTTCCTGATTCTTTAGTTTCTTCATTTATCCAACCTAAGTGGGTAATTGCCAGGTTTGGATTTTCGTGATAACCATTATCTTTGCTGATACATGTAATTCTAATTGCCATAATTTTGTAGTTAAGATTGTTAATAAATTATTATTACGAAAATAATTTATACCAATTGCTTATCCTTACGGTTTTCCATAACTTGAAAAATTATTAATGAGTAATGAATTCTATATTTCATTTAAGAGATTGTGAACATAAAATTTGAATTAAAATAAAAATTTATTACAATTTATTTGTTAAAACTTTTAAATTCTTTACTAAAATTGAGGCTTGATTTTAGTCTCATCTTTAAAATTCAAATCCACATTCACTTTATTGTGTGAGAAATTCTTAATAAACTCTGAAGGTGTTTTCTCCGTATACTTTTTAAACATTCTGTTAAAATAAGTCACATTATTAAAACCGCAACTGTAGCTGCATTCCGAGATTGCTTTATCCTGAGCCATTAATAAACAGGCTTTATTGATACGGTACCGGTTGACAAATTCAGTAAACGTAATCTGAGTGGCTTTCTTGAAGAAATTACAAAATGCAGGTAGGGTAAGATTAGCCAGCCGAGCTACATCTTCTATATTAATATCCTTCTCATAATTGTTTTCTACGTAGGTGAAGATATTTTCAAGCCGTGTTTTATTTTTTGAAATGATTGTGTAAGGCATAATTTCGTTATTAAGAAGCCGGTAATCTTTCCGTGTGGAGAGGTCAAAAATAATTTCCAGAAGCAGAAGGTATCTTTTGTAGCCTTCATATTCGAGCATTTTCCTCAGTTTGGGAAGCAGTGCTTTTTTAGTAGCTGTATTAAAAAGAATGCCGTACTTGGATAATTCAAGCAGGTTTTTAATAGATCTTGCTTCCATTTCTTCCTGGGGAAACTGCAGGATTTCTTCCCTGAACTGCAAGACAATCTCCTCGTGTGGGTCAATAGAATTCAGGCCGAATCCTGAATGGGGAATATTAGAGCCGATAAGCACTAAGTCTCCATCGGAATAATTACTTTTATGATACCCTACATGGCGGGTTCCGCTCCCGGAAACAATACATACCAGCTCAATTTCCGGATGATAATGATACTCCCATTTGAATTCAGATATAGGCGCATCATTATGTAAGGTGCGGAAAGAGCTTCTTTCATCGGCTATAACCCTTTCAAAACTAACTTTCATTCAATTAACAATATTTTTGGCTTAAAAATAATAATTATATTAATATAGTTCAAATATTGATTTACTGTGTTAAATTAACGTTAAGCCAAATGCTTCTATCTTAGCCGCAAAGAAATTGTTAATGAGAAATTTCAACATCCGGGCTATCTTATTTTTAAACTATTTTGTTTTTGCGATTTTGCTGAATTCTGTAGGAACAGTTATCCTCCAGGTGCAGCAGAATTTCGGAATTTCAAAATCGTCTGCAAGTGTTCTGGAAGGATTTAAAGATCTTCCGATTGCGATCTGCTCATTTATTTTAGCCTCATTTTTACCGAAAATAGGAATCAAAAATTCTATGCTGATCGCGTTGTTTCTGGTAAGCTGGATGTGCTTTGTGATGCCATTCTCGAATGATTTCTGGTTTTTTAAATTATTGTTTGCCATTGTAGGAATTTCTTTTGCCCTCATAAAAATTTCGGTTTTCACGTCTATTGGCCTGGTTACCGATACCGATAAAGAGCACTCAAGCTTTATGGGCTTTCTAGAAGGTTTCTTTATGATCGGAGTACTGGCCGGAAATGTATTGTTCAGTTTATTTATTGATGATCATAATCCGAAATCTACTCATTGGCTTAATGTTTATTGGGTGTTGGGCGGACTTTCCTCATTGTCATTTCTGTTCCTTTTCTTCTCAAAACTGGATGAGAAGGAAGCCAGAAGTGAGAAAACCGATTTGTTGGGTGACCTTAAAAACAGTATCAGTTTATTCAGCTACAAAAAAGTACTGTTCTTTTTATTGTGTGCATTCCTTTTTGTGCTGGTAGAACAGAGCTTTCAAACCTGGACCCCGACTTTTTATAAGGAAATACTGAAAGTACCGACTTCTATGAGCATTCAGGCAGGAGCTGTTTTAGCAGGAGCTTTTGCTTTAGGTAGGTTTTTATCCGGTTTTTTCTCTAAAAAATTCAGTTGGATCTATGTGGTTTCTTTCTGTGTCGTGGGGTTTGCTATCAGTATTTTGTTGGTACTACCTTTAACGAACAATACCCATATTGATGAGAATACAGGCTGGCTGAATGCTCCGGCTGTAGTCTATTTATTTCCATTGATGGGCGGGTTACTGGCTCCGATTTATCCGAGTATCAATTCCGTGATTCTGGCTTCAATACCAAAATATTTACATAGTGCCATGTCGGGGCTTATTGTGGTTTTCTCTGCCATTGGGGGAACGATAGGCTCGATTATTACAGGTTTTGTATTCCAGGAATTCAGCGGGCAGAGAGCATTTTATCTTTCACTGATTCCACTTTCATTACTGGTAATATCGGCAGTTATCATGAATAAATTAAAAATAAATCCTAAAAAATAAATGAATACACAGCTTTATATCAAAGACATTCACACTCTTTTTGATGATGTTCAAAGAGCGGAAATTTTTGAAGATCAGAAAATGATGACAGATGCAGTGCCTTTATTTTCCATATCTGAGATTAATGAGAAATATGAAAAGGAAAAATATGAAAAGGATTTTGATTTAAAAGATTTTGTGCTTTCAAATTTTGATTTTTTAGGAGCGAAAATATCAATCCAGCGGGAAGATCAGTTACCCATACGGGAACATATCGAAAAGCTCTGGGACGAGCTTACCCGTACTGCTTATGAAGAAAAAGGAACCCTTTTGAAACTTCCCAAACCTTATGTGGTTCCCGGAGGGCGCTTCAACGAGTTTTTCTATTGGGACAGCTATTTTATTATGTTGGGGCTGCAGGTTTCAGGGAGAACAGAGATGATGGAGAATATTGTTGAGAACTGTTCTTACCTTATCCAGACGGTAGGATTTGTGCCGAATGCCAGCAGGACGCATTTCCTGAGCCGTTCACAGCCTCCGTATTTTTCTTTAATGCTTGATTTGCTTTTTGAAAGTACAAATGATGGAAAAGTGTACAGCAGGTATCACGATACTTTGGAAAAAGAATATGCATTCTGGATGGATGGAGAGAAAGACTTAGAGAATGGTTCCAGTGCAAAAAGAGTTGTCAAAACTCAAAATGGGGATATCCTGAACCGTTACTATGATGCGGAAAATGCACCCCGTCCGGAAAGTTATTTAATTGATATTGAAGATGGTGAGAATATTTCCGGAGAAGAGTTTTACAGGAATATAAGAAGTGCTTGCGAATCAGGCTGGGATTTTTCTTCCCGATGGTTTGCCGACGGAAATACAATACAGACAATAGAAACACTGAATCTTGCTGAGGTAGATTTGAACTGTCTTTTGTGGCATCTTGAAAAAACACTGGCAAAATCATCAGCACTTCAGAGCCTTTCAGATAAAGAAAATTATTATACCCAAAGAGCAGCAACCAGAAAACAGATGATCAATACTTATTTTTGGGATGAAAATGCCGGAATTTACAAAGATTATCACACAAAAAAACACAAAAACACACCTTCTGAACATATTGCTGCTCTTTACCCTTTATTCCTTGGATTGGCCAGTCAGGAACAGGCAAAAGCCATATCTGAAATCGTTGCAGGAAAATTCCTGTATAAAGGCGGTCTGGTGACCACTACAAAAGAATCGGGACAGCAATGGGACCTGCCCAATGCCTGGGCGCCTTATCAATGGCTGGGGTTTGTGGCCATGAAAAACTATGGATTCACCCAATTGGCAGATGAAATAAAAAATAACTGGTGCTCTAATGTCGAGAGAGTCTATCACAATACCGGTAAACTAATGGAGAAATATAATGCTGTAGATACCGCAACGATTGCCGGAGGAGGAGAATATCCGAATCAGGACGGATTTGGATGGACAAACGGAGTCTATTTACAACTTAAACAAAATTAAAATCATACAGCTATGAAAAGTAAATCAATCTTTTTAATTGCCGGTATCGCAACACTTTATTTCAATAATGCGTATGCCCAGGAAACCGTTCAGGATTCCACAAGAACGGCATCGATTGACCAGGTAGTTATTACCGGGAACTCAAATCCCAAAAAGAAAATAGAATCAAGCACGGCAATTTCTACATTCAGTGCAAAAGAAATCCAGAAGCAGAATCCGATAAGTGCTGCAGCATTATTGCAGAGGGTTCCCGGATTTGCGGTGGAAACTTCAGGTGGGGAAGTGGGAAATAACCTTTTTGCAAGAGGGATTCCTTCTGCGGGAGCTTATGAATTTGTACAGGTTCAGGAAGATGGTCTTCCCGTTTTTGAGGATGGTGCTTTACAGTTTGCCAATGCAGATAATTTTTTCCGTGTAGATAATTCAGTGAACAGGCTTGAAGCTTTGAGAGGAGGTTCGGGATCTATTTATGCAAATAATTCTCCGGGCGGTCTGATCAACTTCATTACAAGAGAAGGAACGAATGACTTCAGGGGAACAGCCAAGTTGGAAACCAGTACTTACGGATTGATGCGGACGGATCTGAATGTTGGTGGAGCTTTGATTCAGGATAAGTTATTTTTCAATGTGGGTGGGTTTTACAGAACAGACAGCGGGATCAGAAAAACAGGTTTCAAAGCCAATAACGGTGGACAAATCAGAATGAATCTGAAGTATGTATTCGATAAAGGCTATGCAAAAGTGTATTACAAAAAGCTGGATGACAGGAATACTTTCTATCTGCCGATTCCTTTGATACAGAACGGAAATGACTTAAAAGAGTTTCCGGGCTTTGATGCCAATTACGGAACATACAGCTACAGAACGATCAGCCAGCTGAATATTCCACAAGTGGGAGGTGGTTTTTTCAACAGAAATTTAGAAGATGGCATTCATCCGAAAGTTGATGTTTTAGGTGCTGAATTCAAATATGACCTTGGAAATAATTTCTCTGTGTTAAATAAAACAAGATATACAGATATCAATATGAATTATACGGGGATATTCCCGGCAGGCGGACCTCAGCTTGCTGCTGATTTTGCCAATGCCAGTGGAATAACCGGAAGTAACTACCGCTATTCTTTAGTAGGCAGCGGAGCACTGGTAAATCCTCAATATGTGCAGAAATTAGGCTTCTGGGCCATTGATAAGCAGATGAACAATTTTGTGAATGACTTACAGTTTAATTATAAATTTGACAAGGGAAATGTGACGGCAGGTTTCTATAAATCTAACTGGAAATCCCATCAGTACTGGAACTGGAGTAATGTTCTTACCACGGCTACAGACCGCCCTCAGCTGCTAAATCTAGTAGATACTTCTCTTACTCCAACGGATGTCGGATATTCTAAAACGTACAATGGGGTGACAGATATGTCTTTCTTAATAAGAGATTCCCAGATTCAGGGGAGTTTGAATGATGTGTATCTGAATCTGGACTATAATATCACTGAAGATTTAAGTTTCAATGGCGGAATCCGTTACAGTCGTGATTTCTATAAAGGGTATGCAGTAAATACAACGACTTCCAATCTTAATAATTCAGGATTGACTACAGACGGAACACACAGCTTTGCAACGACCACAGCAGATGATAATATGACAGTGCTCGGAAACCGGTATACCTACTGGAATTATGATGTGGATAAAGTATCGTATACTGTAGCATCAAATTATAAAATCAATAAAGAAAATGCAGTGTACGCACGATTTTCCCATGGCTTCAGATCTCCGAATGAAGAAGCGTACTATAACAATATCGGGAGCTTAAATAAAATAGAGCCGGTGTCTACCAATCAGTTGGAAATCGGATACAAATATTACACACGTACTTTTGATATTGGAATAATTCCTTTTTATTCCACACTGAAAAATCTTTCGTTTACTGATGTATTCTCTGACGGGACTTCAGAAAATAAATTTGCCAATACCACAAATATAGGGGTAGAAATTGAAGGTTTTGCAAGAGTATTCAATAATCTCCTTGAAGTGACCTTCAACGGAACTTTCCAGAATCCGAAATATAAAAACTTCACCGGTACCAATGCAGACGGAAGCACATTTGATTATGACGGGAACCAGGTAAGAAGAATCCCGAAATTCTATTTTAATATTTCGCCTGCCGTAAATATTACCAGGCAGTGGAGAGCTTATGTGAGCTATAACTATTATGGAAAACGGTTCCAGGATGAAGCGAATAAAGATAACAATACGCTGCCTTCATTCAGTGAATTCGGTGCCGGAACTTCCTATCAGCTAGGTAAAATCCGATTTGCTATTGACGGAACCAATATCTTCAATACAATCGGGATTACTGAAGGGGATCCAAGATCACCATTAACAGGAACCGGAGATATCAGAATGGCAAGACCTATTATGGGTGCTGCTGTTAGAGGATCAATCACTCTGGATTTCTAAATACGAATCTTTATAACAAACAAAACCGTCTGATCTTTTCGGCGGTTTTTGTTTTGTATTTTAATGCTTAATCTGTTCTTCAAAAGGAATTCCAAAAGAGTTACGGTTGAGATTCCTACAGAATGACAATCATTCAATAAGCATCAGCCTCAATTTAATCAACCTTCATATTCAATTTCTTAACTGCCAGCTCCGAACCCTCAACTAATTAAGAAAAGGGTTATGCTGTTTTTCAAATCCGATCGTAGTAGGATTCCCATGCCCTGAGAAAACCTGAGTCTCATCGTCTAAAATAAAAAGCTTTGTTTTGATTCCGTCAATCAGCTGTTCGTAATTTCCTTTATATAAATCTGTTCTTCCGATACTTCCTTCAAAAAGTACATCCCCGGAAATCATGAATTTTTGATTTTCATTATGGTACACTACACTTCCCGGAGAATGCCCCGGAACATGATAAATTCTGAATTTTTCTCCGTCAATATCAAGCTCATCCCCTTCATTAATATACTCAATATCAACTTTTACAGGGCTGATATTTATCCCGAATCTGATGCCGCTTGCCTGCAGCATGTCCAGAATTTCCTGGTCTTCTTTGTGCATATTCACAGGTACTTTAAAGGTATCGAAAGCCCATTGCAAACCAAAAACATGATCGATGTGTGCGTGAGTCAAAAGAATTTTCTGGATTTTTAAACCGTTTTCAGTGATAAAATCATTTATAGCCTGAGTTTCCTGCCCGTTCATATTCCCCGGATCGATCAGCCATGCATTTTTATTTTCGTTATAAAGGATGTAAGTGTTTTCGCTTGCAAAATTGAATACGAAGCCTTGGATCTGAAGCATAATGGGAATATTTTTTTTATCAAAAATACGATAATATAAAGAAAATGACGATTTTTCGTTATCTTCGTCATAATGAAAACTTTGCGAATATTTTTACTTTCTTTAAGCGGATTGGTTTTTGGGCAAAACATCCAAAGCATCCAGTTGTTTAATCCTCAGACCAATGATGAGACGCCGGTAATCAACTTTAACCAAACGTTGGTTTTAAGTTTTGATGATCTTACCAATTCCAGTGAAATTTACAGATATACTATAAAACATTACGACAGAAACTGGAATGATGATAATCTTTTCTTTACAGAATTTGCCAACGGAAGTTTAAACGGGCTGCTGGACAGGTTTCAGTATTCATTTAATACACTGCAGGCCTATACTCATTATACCTTAACGTTTCCCAATGAGAAAATACAGCCTAAAATTTCCGGGAATTTTGAGCTGATTGTCTATAAGGATTCAGCTGATAAGCCGCTTTTCAAAAAAAGATTTTTTCTGGTAGAAGATAACGCAACACTGGCTTTAAATGTTTCAAGGATAGCAGATTCAAAAAATCCGAATGTGAATCAGAGGGTAGAGGTACAGGCTGTTTCCAAAGCCGGAGACTTGTCTTCCAATGTAAATTCAATGAGTTTAAACGTAATGCAGAATAATAATTTCAATGTTACAGTTAATAATCAGAAAGCAAGTACCACATTAGGAAATAAACTGCTTTTCCAGCAAATGAACCTTACATTTCCCGGGAATAATGAATTTTATTATTTCGATAATAAAAATATGGATATGGCAGCGGATATGGTTCGGGCTACAGAAGTAAAAGACGGGGTAAACCAGACCTATCTGCATGCAGTTTGGGCATATCCGTTAAATTATCAGTATCAGCCGGACGTGAATGGTGCCTGGTATTACAGAAGAAATGATCTTGGCCTTGAAAGAAATGCAGAAAGGGAAGCTGACTATTCATGGGTGTATTTTTCATTAGATTCCGATCCTCTGGATAAAGATATTTATGTGCTGGGTGGATTTAATAATTTTAAAGCTTCCAAAGAAAATCAAATGCAATATGACGCTGCAAATAAACAATATGTGGCTAAAATATTTTTAAAACAAGGTTTCTATAACTATATCCTGGCAACAAAAGAAAGCAACGGAGCTCTGAATTTCGGGGAAATCAACGGGAATTTCTGGCAAACTGAAAACCTGTATCAGGCATTTCTGTATTATGCACCATTCGGAAGAAACTATGATGGTCTGATGGGATATGGAGAATTCAGAACACCTATAAAATAAGATGATTATCAGAAAACCTTATAGGTTTAAGAACCTATAAGGTTTATTGCACAAAGGCAACTTATATATAATAATAGTCTGAAAATTAAACACTGAGCTTAGTTCAGCTCTTTAAAAATCGCAGTTACCAGCAAACTTTCTTTGCTTTCAACGATATAGTGAATGTGAACCGGGAAATTCTGCATAACCATTTGCCCGAGTTGAGTTTCCTGCATCTCCGGATCGTTCAGAATCTTACCGACAGATACTTTAAGGTCCTCAAGGAAATCAATCCCCATATTTTCTTTTTCCGCATTGAAAACCCTCATCAGTAATCTTATATCATTTTTTGCAATGGAGGACAGGAATACTTTCATCACGCAAAACTCTTTTTCAGCTCAGAAATATTTTCATAGAAATCAAGCCTTGTCTTTGGATTCTCTGTATGAAACTGAATTCTGTACAAAACTTCATCAAGCTGAAACTGCGGAATAGAAGACCTGTTCTGGATTTCAAAACTTTCTACTATTCTTGCAAACGACTCCAATAATTCAGGAGTAAAATTCTCAATCTTACGTTTTAAAATTTCGGCAGTTGTATTCATCATTATTATTTTAAAAGGTTAATAATGTTTTGATGGGGTAAAGTTATGAAAATTAATTAATTTTTATAATTAATTTTAAAAATTATATGGGTGATTGTTATTTTATTGTATTTATTTATTATTTACTCATTGAAATAATGGGGTTGTTTATTTATTTTTTATTTTTCTGAATGAAGCCGAAGGGTTTCTTTAATTGGAATTCATTTTCAGCTAAGAACAAAAAACCCTCATTAAAATGAGGGCCTGCTTTATAAGTTTTTATTTTAAACCAGATAGAAGTCGTTGAGTTTTTCCTCACACAAAGTTTTTACCACATCAATCCATCGGTCTTCATCATTTAAGCAAGGGATATAATGGAAATTTTCCCCGCCACCATGTAGAAACTGCTCCTTCCCTTCAACGGAGATTTCTTCTAATGTTTCCAGGCAATCTGAAACGAAAGCCGGACAAACAATAGCCAGGTTTTTTATGCCTTGTTTAGGGATAGTTTCTAAAGTTTCATCTGTATAAGGCTCGATCCATTTGTCTTTTCCTAGCCTTGACTGGAAAGAAACGATTGTTTTTTCTTTCGGTAACCCCATTTTTGCAATGACAGATTCTGTGGTTTTATAACACTGATGTCTGTAGCAATATGCATTATGAGTATCTACCTTACTGTTGATGCAATTCACATCATCAATTTTGCAGGTTTTTGAAGGATCGGTTTTATAAAGATGTCTTTCAGGAACTCCATGAAAGGAGAATTGTAAGGCATCAAAATTTTCTGGAAGTTTTTCCTTAATACTTTCTGCGAGGCAATTAATATAAATATCTCTGTCGTAGAAAGGTTGTATATAATTGATCTTTACCTTCGGGAATTTCTTTTTTCTTATTTCTTCAGCCTGTTCAATTACAGTTTCCGTCGTACTCATCGCATATTGCGGGTACAATGGAAACAGAACGATCTCAGACACCCCTTTGTCATCCAGTTTCTGAATCCCGGCTTCAATACTTGGCTGTGCATACCTCATCCCGATTTCTACAGGAACATCCACAAGCTTCTGAAGCTTTTGCTGAATTTTTTCGGTGATTACAATTAACGGAGATCCCTGATCTGTCCAGACCGTTTTATAAGCTTCCGCAGATTTTGCAGGTCTGGTATTTAAGATAATCCCGCGTACCAGAAGTGCGCGGAAAATCCACCGGTAATCAATTACCCTTTCATCCATCAGGAACTCATCCAGATATTCTTTTACATCATTTACAGCCGTAGATTTTGGTGATCCGAGATTTACCAATAAAATTCCTTTCTTTGAATTTCGGGATTCTTTCTGCAAAATTTTCTTTTTAAATTAATTGTATAAAATTAATAACCAGTAATCAATTATCCGTTAACTGCTTCCACTCTTTCTACAAGATCCGGAACGAATTGTTTTAAAATATTTTCAATCCCGTTTTTCAAGGTAGCTGTAGAGCTTGGGCATCCTGAACATGCTCCCTGTAAAAGCATTTTTGCCGTTTTATGTTTCTGGTCGTATTCCATTAAAGAGATTTTTCCACCATCGTTTTCTACTGCCGGAGCAACATATTCGTTCAGGATATCGGAGATTTTTTGTTCATCATCCGTATATTCCCTGTTGATGATTTTTTCTACAGGGTTTTCATGCTTCTGAGCTTCAATATTTGAAATCTCACCACCGTTTTGTAAATATTCGGCGATCAAAGCACGAACAGCCATCATCACCTGATGCCATTCCACAGAATTATCCCTGGTTACCGCTACAAAATTATCGGAAATAAAAACTTCTTTAGCAAAATCAAACTCTTTAAAAATAGCCTGTGCCAAAGGAACTCCCTCTGCTTCATCCCTTGATTTTACCTCCACGAAACCTTCCAGTAATAATTTATTGGAAACAAATTTCATTACATTAGGATTAGGTGTCATCTCAGCATAAATCTGATACATTTCCTTTTTCTTCTGAAGATAAATTCTCGGATTGGCCAGAAGTTCATCCTCAATTATATTTTTCAGGCTTTCAGCTACATGTTCCCACTCCATAGTATCCTGCTTGGCAACGGCAACAAAATTGGCTGTGATGAAAATTCTTTCCACAAAAGGATAATTGAAAAGTTCCTGGGCAAGAGGAATTTCCGAGATATCTGAATTTCTGTCCAACTCTAAAGATCCCGGAATCAAATTGTAATCCGCTACAAATTTCATCACTTTTGGGTTTTCTGTTGGCTCTATAAGAATCGTACGCATTTTTTCGTTAAATTTGAGATACAAAAATACGCATTAGAAGTTAGAAGTTAGAGATAAGGAGTTAGATTTTCGCTATCACTATAATTTAAAAATGGTGAAGGCAGGGATTTAATTTTCAAATTAACTCATTTTCAAATTCTCAAATTAAAAAATATGGCACTTGTAAGAGAACTTTTAGGAAAAACACCGCAAATCGGTGAAAATACTTTTTTGGCAGAAACAGCGACCGTCATTGGTGATGTTACCATGGGGAAAGATTGCAGCATTTGGTATAACGCAGTGATAAGAGGCGATGTTAATTATATCAGAATGGGAAATAAGGTAAATGTTCAGGATAATGTCATGCTGCACTGTACTTACGAAAAATATCCTCTGGTAATCGGAAATAATGTTTCCATCGGGCACAACGCCATTGTTCACGGATGTACGATCCAGGACAATGTGTTAATCGGAATGGGAGCGATTGTAATGGATGACTGCCTGGTAGAAGAAAATTCTATCGTAGGTGCCGGTTCGGTAGTTACACAGGGAACCCATATCAAATCAGGAGAGGTCTGGGGCGGTGTTCCTGCCAGAAAGATCAAAGATATCAACTCCCAATTGCTGGAAGGAGAGGTCAACAGAATTGCTGATAATTATGTGAAATATTCTTCATGGTATAAGGGGTAGAAGCTAGAAATTAGAAGTTTGTGGGAATTTTTAAATTACTGAAAATTGATGATTCGCCATTTACCTATTCACTTTCCACACGTAATCCTGTAATAAAAAATCTCCTTCTCAACAGAGGGAGATTTTGTTTATTCCTTAGTGATAAACTCCTTTGAATTTAGAGTGTGTGTTGTGTGTTTATTATCAGGGATAAGTAATTTCTGCTTTTCCGTCATTACATTTTATTCCTGTAGGTTCCGCGATCATTGCACAGTCTGAAACAATAGCATATTTCTTGTTAAATTCTGCTTCTTTACTAGTATAATCTTCTATTTTCGGAAGAATAGCGGCTTCCAGTTTTTTAGGATAAGCAATATAGGTTTTAGGCCCGCCACAGGCTTTTGATCCCATTGGAGCTGTTTTCCAGTCATCAGGATTGGTACAGGTTTCCTGGGCAATCTCCTTTTCAATTTCAGACCTTAGTTTTTCCAATTGTGTCTCATCATATTTCTGACTGTTTTCATCAGCCGGCCTTTCGGAGATATCTTTTGGTAAATTGGTATTGGCATTTTTTGTCGTATTACAGGAGACCAGTGCAAATGCAGTGCATAAAGCTAAAATCGGGACCTGTAAGCGTAAATATTTCATATAAACTTTTTTTCTTTTCAATAATTTTCAAAACTTATGCCAATATAAAAATTTTCAAATTCATTTCCGTAATTTTGACGGCGATGAACAATCATTTTTTTGACTTAATAGAGCATACCAACAGAAGTGTCTTTCTTACAGGAAAGGCAGGAACGGGTAAAACAACTTTTCTGAATGATTTCGTAAAGAAAACAAGAAAGAAACATATCGTATTGGCTCCCACAGGGATTGCGGCAATTAATGCAGGCGGAGTTACCATTCATTCTATGTTCGGGTTGCCGTTAAGAACTTTCTTACCGACCACAGACCGTATAGACGGAAGTTTGGCTAATAATATTGCCGATCTGATGCCACATTTCAAATACAGGAAAGATAAGCTCAAACTTTTAAGAGAGGTTGAAGTCATCATTATTGATGAGGTTTCCATGCTAAGAGCCGATGTATTGGATATGATGGATTTTTCTTTACGGTTTATCAGAAGGAATAATCAACGGTTCGGAGGAGCTCAGATGCTTTTCATTGGTGATCTTTATCAGCTTCCGCCGGTGGTAAGAGATGAGCATATTTTGAAATTATGTTATCAGTCGCCCTTCTTTTTTGACAGTCTTGCTATAAAAGATATTCCGATCATTACGATTGAGCTGACAAAGGTTTACAGGCAGTCTGACGAAGAATTCCTGGATATTTTGAATGCAATCCGGGATGGGGATGTTGCGAATATCGATTTTGATCATCTTAATGAAAGATATGATCCCGATTTTGAAACCGGCACCGAAGCTTACGTTTACCTGTGTTCACACAATAAAATGGCAGATGAGATCAATCAGGAGAAGCTGGCCGGAATAAAAGTTGATCCTGCCACCTATGAAGCTAAATTATTTGGAGAATTTAAAGAAAACCAGTTCCCGAATGAACAGTTTTTAGAGTTAAAGATAGGAGCTCAGATCATGTTTATCCGGAACGATATTTCTCCGGAGAAAAAATACTTCAACGGAAAATTGGGTGAGATCGTGGCTCTCGATGAAAATGAGATCAGGGTTGTTCTTGACGGAAGCGAAAGGGAAATTGCAGTGAAAAGGGAAGTCTGGGAACAGAAAAAATATTTCCTTGATACCGATAAAAATATTAAGGAAGAAGTATTGGGAAGCTTTGAGCAGTTTCCTATAAAGCTGGCCTGGGCAGTTACCATTCATAAAAGTCAGGGACTTACGTTTGACAAAGTAATCATTGATGCCGGAAAAAGCTTTACAGCCGGTCAGGTATATGTCGCATTATCGCGGTGCCGGACACTGGAAGGCATTGTCCTGAAATCTAAAATTACACCGGAAGTCATTTTTAAAGATAACAGGATTTTACAGTTCCAGGGAGCTACTATTGCAAATGATAATGTTGAAACAATTTTAAATCAGGAGAAATACGATTACAGTATCAAAAAAGTGCTTCGTACGCTTGATTCAAGATGGTTTTTAAACGAAGTGGAAGAATGGAATAAGCTTTCCGTCACTACAAAAAGTATAGATACTGTTAAAACCCATCAGCTTTATATCCAGCTAAAGCACGAGGTAACCCAATTGGGTAAAATATTTGAAAAGCTGGAGAAGATTTTATTTCAGAAAGTAGCTCTCTTTATCAATAATCAGGAAGAATGGTCTGAAATTGAAAGCAAAGCAAAAGGAGCGGTAAATTTCTTTTTTACCGGAATCAGAGATAAAGTTTTCAGCCCTTTGAAAGAATTTTATGCAGAAATAAAAGGAGCGAAAGGTTTAAAACAATATAACGAAGAGTTTAAAGTCTGGCTGGAAGATATTGAAGAATACCTTAACAGCTTGAAAAACATTCATTTGTTGGAAACTAAGCTTTTAGATGAGAAGAATGATAAGGAAGTCAGCATGAAAATTGCAAAAGTCCCATCCCAGGTTCTCACTTTTCAATTATTTGAGCAGGGGAAAACCATCGCTGAAATTGCATTGGAAAGAGGATTGGTAAAAGAAACAGTGGTCGGGCATCTAGCGAAATTTGCCGAGCAGGGATTGCTGGATATTTCAAGAGTGATTACTTCAGATAAGATCAAAGCCTTTGAAGCAGAATTCAATAAAAATCCGCATGAAACACTGTCAGAATGGAAGGCTGCATTACCCAATGAATTTGAATTCAATGAAATCAGAATCTTGATTAATCATTATAATTATAAGAAAAATAAAGCTAACTAATGTTTTTTGAGAAAGCTTTTAATAGTTAATTGGAAAATCAATTATTAAAAGCTTTTTTACTCCTATTTATTTAATAAATCCTGATTAATTCTATATCCAACAATTTTAATGATGCCATTTTCTTTTCTCATTGAAAAAGTTTCCTGTGTTTTACCCATTTCTCTTTTAACATCATAGATCAGTACATATTCACTTCGCGGGTTGGTTCCTTTGGCAACAAAAGTTTCCCATTTCACAAGATTATATTCTATAATCGGACCTATCTCATTCTGAGAAATGGTATTCATCTTATCAAGCGTCTCCTTAGGAGTTACCTCAAAAAATTTATTACTAAACAGACTGTAGATTTTATCATAATTAGCTCCGTATCTCAATTCCCAATAGAATTTCTTTGATATTTTTTCTGCGTCATTCTTATCAGATTCTCTATTTGAGAAAGTCTGATTAAATGAACAGCTGATTAAAAGAAATGAGATAATAAGCAGGTAAATTTTTTTCATTTTTAATATCATTTTTAGGAAAATATAGTTTTTGTTTGATTTGCAAATAAAGTATAATTTGGTCTACAAAAAAAATAAAGAAGATTAAAATTTTTTTAATAGTTTTTTCCTCACAACACTTATCAGACTTATCAATTACAAAAAGTAACTAATGCAATTTATTAGTCTTACATTTGTTCGGTTTTAAACCTAAAATTTAAAATATGAAAAATTTTGAAATATCGGTGTTGGATCTTGCTCCTGTAAAACAAGGGAAGACGATTCACGATAGCTTTCAGGACAGTTTATCTTTAGCCAACCATACTGAAAATTTAAATTATAAAAGATTCTGGCTTGCCGAACATCATAATATGGAAAGTATTGCCAGTTCTGCAACTTCCGTACTGATCGGCTTTATTGCCAACGGAACCCAGAAAATCAGAGTCGGATCAGGAGGAGTTATGCTTCCGAACCACAGTTCTTTAATTATTGCCGAGCAGTTCGGAACCCTGGAATCTCTTTTTCCCGGAAGAATTGATCTGGGCTTGGGCAGAGCTCCCGGAACAGATGGTTTAACAGCTCAGGCATTGGGAAGAAACCCGGCTATTATCAATGAGCAGTTTCCAAGACAGATCCTTGAACTGCAAAAATATTTCTCCAAAGAAAATTCAGATGCTTTAGTGCGTGCGATCCCGGGGGAAGGTCTGGATATTCCGCTTTATATCCTTGGGTCAAGCACAGACAGCGCATGGCTGGCTGCGGAGCTTGGTTTACCCTATGCTTTTGCCGGGCATTTTGCTCCTGAACAAATGGAAATAGCTTTCAATATCTACAGGGAACATTTTGAACCGTCAAAACAACTGGCACAACCTTATATTATGGCCTGTGTCAATGGAATTGCTGCCGAAACTTCAGAAGAAGCCCACAAGCTTTCCACGACTTTGTTCCAGGCGTTCATTAATATTGTAAGGAATGACAGAAAACCTTTTGCCCCACCCGTAGATGATATGGATAATATCTGGTCACCGATGGAAAAAGGTGCCGTTCTGCAAAAGCTGAGGTATAGTTTTATCGGGGACCAGTCTGAAATTGAAGAGAAGCTAAAAAGCTTCCAGGAAAGATTTAATGTAGATGAGCTGATCATTAATTCCCATATTTACGATCATCAGAAAAGGCTGGATTCTTATAATATTATCCGAAAGGCTGCAGACTCTTTGTTCAGTACACAATAAACCATTTATATTAATTGGCGGATGCTTATTTTTATGAGTATCTTTGCAAAAATTTAAAGTAAAAATGTCTGATATTAAATTAAATACTATTCCTGAGGCTATTGAAGACCTTAAAAATGGTAAAATAATCATAGTAGTAGATGATGAAGACAGGGAAAATGAAGGTGATTTTCTTTGTGCAGCTGAGTTGACAACTCCTGAGCTTATCAATTTTATGGCAGTTCACGGAAGAGGGCTGATCTGTATGCCGCTTCCTGAAAAAAGATGTGATGAGCTTGGCCTTGATATCATGGTAAGCAGAAGCAGCGATCCTAAGGAAACAGCTTTTACCGTTTCTGTAGACCTTCTTGGAAATGGTACTTCTACAGGTATTTCTGCTGGAGACAGAGCCAAAACGATCCGGGCTTTGATGGATGAAAAATCAAAACCTACCGATTTTATGAGACCGGGACATATTTTCCCGCTTCGTGCTAAAAAAGGAGGCGTTTTAAAAAGAGCCGGACATACGGAAGCTGCCATCGATCTTACGCATTTGGCAGGATTAAAAGAAGGTGGAGTGATTTGTGAAATCATGAATGAAGACGGTACAATGTCCCGTTTACCGGATTTATATGCTTTTGCCCAGAAACATGATATGAAGATTGTTTCTATTGAAGACCTGATTCATTATCAGCTTAAAAAAGGAAATCTTATCGACAGGCTTGAGGAAAGAAAAGTGAAAACTTATTATGGTGAATTTGATTTTTATGCTTTCAGAGAGACTTCGAATGAACAGATCCACTTTGCATTGGCAAAAGGAACATGGACTGTTGATGAACCCGTTTTAGTAAGGGTACAGTCTTCAGATTCTTATTTTGATGTATTAACGAGATTAAATAACGGTGAAAAGCCTTTGCTCGAGAAGGTAACCCATATGATCAATGAAGAAGGAAAAGGGGTTGTTATTTTCATCAACAACGTTTCGAATTCTGAGAATACATTGAGAAAATTGCAACAGTTCCTAAACTATCAGGACGGGCAGGAACAACATCCTACACTGGCTTATAATTACAGAGATTATGGTATCGGAACTCAGATTTTAAAGAATCTGGGAATTAATAAATTTAAGGTGATCACTCAAAACCCGAACATAAAACCCCAGGTTGGAGGATATGACGTGGAGGTGACTGAGCTGGTTCAGCTATAGTATATGAATGGTCAATTTTGTATGCAAGTGAATTTTTTTACAGTGTTAAATTACTCCTGAAGAAAAGAACTTCAAAAATTCATGATTGACTTAAAAATAAAAAATGGCCTGATCAAATCAGGCCATTTTTATTTCGTCGAAATTTCTGAAACCGTTCAGAAAATCTTTGATATTCATTCTTTTTTTTCCTTCTAATTGTAATTCTGAAGGAAAATAAACTCCGTCATTGGTATAGATTTTAAAATCATTTTTTGAAATATTCAAAGTACCTGCTGTTTGACCATGATTTGAAATTTCAAATTTTCCACCGAATATTTTCAGTCCTTTTTCTTCTTCACCTATTTTTAAAGTAGTGAAAGCTGCAGGATAAGGAGACATACCGAGGATAAACTGATGAACTTCCTTTGAGCTTTTTGTCCAGTCTATCCGGGTATCTTCTTTAAATATTTTATAAGCATTTTTAGGATGTTCAACCTGTGGCTGAGGTTTTTCCTGAATGGAATTTTCAGCAAGCCCGTCAAGGGTTTTTACAACTAATTTCGAGCCCATTTCCATGAGTCTGTCATGAAGGCTTCCTGCATTCTCATCAGGCAGAACTTCCAGCTCTTCCTGAAGCAGAATATTGCCTTCATCTATTTTTTCGTTAATGAAGAAAGTCGTTGCACCTGTTTTTTCTTCTCCATTGATCACTGCATAATTAATCGGGGCAGCTCCCCTGTAATCGGGAAGTAATGATGCATGAAGATTGAATGTTCCCATTTTAGGCATCTCAAAAAGGATTTTAGGCATCATTCTGAAAGCGACTACGATGAAAACATCAGCGTCCAGCTTTCTGAGCGCTTCTAAAAATTCAGGATTCCTCAGTTTTTCGGGCTGAAAAACAGGAAGATTATTTTCTACAGCAAATATTTTCACAGGAGACTGGTTTATCTTCTGCCCACGTCCGCTTGCTTTGTCAGCAACGGTTACAACGCCTACTATTTCATGATGTGACTGATGAACGGCTTCCAATGAGGTTTTTGCAAACTCGGGAGTTCCTAAAAAAACGACTTTCAGTGATTTCATTCTGCAAAGATAGGAGTCTTTTAAATCATTTAAAAATTAAAATATTAAAGAATTAAAAGATGAATGAGTATTTGTTATCCGGCATTTATCAATTATCATTCATTACCTATCACTCATTACTCATGATTCAACGCGTAAGTCCTGAAGTTCAGCATTTTTATTTTACCTGAATCCAGGAGGAAAATAAGGTTTTCTAAAATGCTCTCTTTTGACTGATAGCTTAGCTGTACGGAAAGCTCTTCAATAGTAGCAGGCTTCTTCGTTAATAATTTGATGATCTGTGCCGAAACATTTTTTCCGAAGATGGATCGTTTATTCTTTTCGCAGACTGAACACTGTCCACAGTTTTTAGAGTTTTTCTCTCCAAAATAGGAAAGAATAAGTTTCATTTTACAATAGTCATTATTTTCTATGTAAAATTTCATTTCTTCCCATTTCTGAATTTTGGTTTTTTGAATATGCTCGAAAAGTTTCCAGTAAGCACTGTTAATGATTCTTTCATCCCTTGGTTTTAAAAATTTTACGCTGGATAAAGCTCCATCAACATATTCTACATAGTTTTTCTGTTGCAGTTCTTTAAGACGTTCTTTAATTAAATGAACACTTACTCCGATTTTATTACTGACGTTTTGTTCACTGAACATGACTTTATGGGTTGTAATACCTGAAACCGTGCGGAGAAGAAGCTCTATAAAATAACTGTCTTTATGGGGCAACTGATCAATTTCATCAGCCTGCATCAGTAGTTGTAAAGAAGATAAACTTTTATTGTCGTTATAGTAGATGATTTCCTGGTTGTGGAGGAAATTCAGGACATTTTTAATTTTTGCCTTTGAGAGCCTGGTGAAATTCTGGATTCCTGTAGTATTCAGCTGAAAGACCTTTTCTGGCAGCTCATTTTCTGCAACCTGGAAAATAGAGTAGAGGTAGGTAACAATTTTCAGAAATTCGACTTTATTGGGAATCTGATTTTTTAAGATCTGGTCAAAGTTTAAAATTTCCTGTTGATTCCAGAGTAGAAAAGCAAAGCTCTTTTTTCCGTCTCTTCCTGCCCTTCCTATTTCCTGATAATAATTTTCCAGTGAAGGAGAAGGCGAATAATGGATTACGAAACGTACATTATCTTTATCGATTCCCATGCCGAAGGCATTCGTGGAAATCAAAACATTACTGTTGCTATTATTCCAAATTTGCTGTTTGATGTTTTTTTCCTTTGTCGTTAATCCGGCATGGAAAAAATCAACATGTTTCAATTGATTATTGTGAAGAAACTCAGTAAGTAATTCTGCCTCTTTCCTGGAGCGGACATAAACAATTCCGGAATCCTGTGTATATTTTAAAATTGTATAAACACGCTGGAATTTATCGGAGACTTCTTCGGTGTAAATTTTAATGTTTTCCCTTTTAAAACTTTTCTGAAAAACCTCCGGTTTCCTGAGCTCAAGTTTAGATTTAATCTCTTCCAGAACTTTCGGCGTGGCAGTTGCTGTTAAAGCCAGGCAATGAATCTCAGGATTATTTCTTCTGAATTCTTTTATATTCTGATAGCTTGGACGGAAATCCTGTCCCCATTCGGAGATACAGTGTGCTTCGTCTACTGCTATAAAAGACATTTGAGTTTCTTCAATATTTTGCAGGAACTGAGTATTGGTAAGCCTTTCAGGTGAAATATAAAGAAGCTTTGTCAGACCGTCTTTGCATCTGTTATAAATTACTTCAGCATCAAATTCATCGAGCTCTGATGACAAATATTCTGCTTCAATACCCCGAAATTTAAGCTGATTTACCTGGTCTTTCATCAGGGCCAGTAATGGAGAGATAACAATACAAACCCCTTCTTTTAATAAGGCCGGAAGCTGATAGCATAGCGATTTCCCTGCTCCTGTAGGTAGGAGAACGAGAGTATCTTTTTCGTTGAGCACAGAATTGATAATTTCTTCCTGTGAATCTCTGAACTGATCATAGCCCCAAAAATGTTTAAGAGTTCTGTATTTTAGCTGGTGAAAGTCTTGTGAAGAAATCATGGCGTAAAAATAAGGAAAGAAATATAACAAAAAAAGTCACGCATTGCGTGACTTTTATATAAATAAATAATTAGTTTATTATTTTGCTTCAAAGTAAACTCTTCTGTTTGCTCTGTTTTTCCATTCAGGACATTTTGTAGCTGGTTCACACTCAGGATATTTAAGGTCTTTTTCACCTTTACCTATAGCGTTAAGTTTACCTGTCTGAACACCGTTTTTGATTAAATAATCTTTAACGTTATTTGCTCTTCTTTCAGATAGTTTCTGGTTGTAAGCATCAGTTCCTCTTGTATCGGTAGCTCCTACTACATTGTAAGAACCTTCTGAAGAATTGATATAACCAACAGCGTTGTTAAGGATCGGTGTGTTTGAAGGTAAGATTCTGTCAGAATTTAAATCAAATTCAATTCCTTCCAATGTTCTTTCCGTTTCTTTTACAGGCCCTGTAGTCGTTGTAGGACAACCGTTGTTTTCAACAGGTCCGGGAACTGTAACACACTTGTCGTAAAGGTCGATTACACCATCCAGATCAGTATCAAGAGCTACACCGGCACCATCCACTCTTGCTCCTGCAGGAGTATCAAGTTGTCTGTCCCAATCGTCACAAACTCCGTCATTATCAGCATCTCCTTTTTTACAAACTTCGATATCCTGGTTTTTATTAGCTAAAACATCTAATTTGTAATAGATTTCCTGTAACGGGTCATGCCACATTAAGTGAGACTCGTGTTTTCCCAATTTCAACGAAACCCCTAAAGTTGTGTTGAAGAAATTGTCTGAAGTATTTTCTTCACGTTGGTTAACAGCACTGTATTGTGCTCCTCCACCATCGAATTCATCATCACCGGAAATTACGTACATTACCCTTCCTTCAATGTCAATTCTGTTATTAACTTTGAATTTAAGACCTGTACCAACCTGACCGAATAATGAATTAAATTTAAAAGGCTTAACCTCAGTCATTAATGCCTGCTTGTTATTAGCCCCTTTTTGGTAAGCTCTGTAAGCCAATGTACCGATACCTGCATACCCGTGAAGTGCCCATCTGTAAGGAGAGTGGTTATCTACTCTTCTCAAAAGGTTTGAAAAGTTGATATCCCCCAATAATGAGATTGCATCATACTGGGTTCTGGCAGCTACTTCCTGGTAAGGCATTCCTGACGGTGCAGAATCTTTAGTACTGAACCAACCTTGTCTTGTTTCTCCTCTGTCATATTGTAATTTAAGACCAAAAGCATGGGTAATGGCTTTATCGATACTTACATATGCAGAATACCCGAAAAGGTTTTTCCCGTTCCCATTCTTTATAGATGTTAAATCAGCAGACTGCATAAGCGGTACGCCGGCACCTATTGAAATTGCCCAATCATTAAATCTTTTAGATTGTTGGGTAAAAGGAGAAACATTGGCAGAGCCCGAAGAAAACGTGTTCGGATATTCTCCATTTGAAACTGCCGTTGAGTCTTGTGCAAAAGAAGCTGTTGGAACAGCTAATGCTAGTGCTACAATTGCTAAACTTAATTTCATAGTGTATTTTTTATTTAGTTAATTAAATGATTTATTATGCAAAAGTAAGTTTTCTATTCTTAAATACCAATAAATTATATAACCTTCGTTCAGAAAATTATATAAATTTAGGAAAAAAAAATCATTCCTGAAAGATAAAAAAATAAATAGGCCGGAAAAAAACTTTCCGGCCATTTAATTTATAAGAAATTATTTTCTTTTACCTGACGATTTTTTTATCGACTTTTTTACAGGAGCTTCCTCATAATCTTTCTTCTTCATCGCTTCCCACTCCGAACTGTTTTCAATAAAGCGTACTGTAACTTTTCTGTCTGCCAATCTTTCTTCATCGCTGGCAGTTGCCGGGAATTTAGCTTCCGCAGACCCAACTCCTCTGGATTTAAGTGAGTTTAAAGAAACTCCTCTGTTTTCCAAAGCAGCTACTACGGCGGCGGCTCTTTCCTGGGAAAGTTTTAAGTTATAAGCAGGGCTTCCTTTAATATCTGTGTGGCCTGTAAGTAAATAATTACCACCATTTTCTTTAATTATTTTTGCAGCTTGATCTAATCTATCATTAGACTCAGGTCTGATAGTAGCTTTATTGAAGTTAAAGTAAACATCTTTAAGCTCCTGCTCTACTACAGTTGCTGTTTGATGATTGTCTTTTACTATTGGGCAACCATTGTTTTCAGCAGGTCCGGGAACCGTAACACACTTGTCGTAAAGGTCGATTACACCATCCAAATCTGCATCAAGAGCTACACCGGCGCCATCCACTCTTGCTCCTGCAGGTGTATCAAGCTGTCTGTCCCAGTCATCACAGATGGCATCTTTATCAAGATCTCCTCTTTTACACAAATCAACGTCCTGTTTTCTGTTAGCTAAAACATCTAATTTGTAATAGATTTCCTGTAGCGGGTCATGCCACATTAAGTGAGACCCGTGTTTTCCCAATTTCAATGAAGCTCCTAAGGTTGCGTTGAAAAAGTTGTCTGAAGTATTTTCTTCACGTTGGTTAACAGCACTGTATTGTGCCCCTCCACCATCGAATTCATCATCACCGGTGATGACATACATTACTCTTCCTTCAAGATCAATTCTGTTATTGACTTTGAATTTAAGGCCTGTACCAACCTGACCGAATAATGAGTTAAATTTGAAAGGTTTAACCTCAGTCATTAATGCCTGTTTGTTATTAGCTCCTTTTTGGTAAGCTCTGTAAGCCAATGTACCGATACCTGCATACCCGTGAAGCGCCCATCTGTAAGGAGAGTGATTATCTACTCTTCTCAAAAGGTTTGAAAAGTTGATATCTCCTAATAATGAGATTGCATCATACTGGGTTCTGGCAGCTACTTCCTGGTAAGGCATTCCTGACGGTGCAGAATCTTTAGTATTGAACCAGCCCTGTTTTGTTTCACCTCTGTCATATTGTAATTTAATGCCAAAAGCATGGGTAATGGCTTTATCAATACTTACATAGGCAGAATAACCAAAAAGATTTTTCCCGTTCCCATTCTTTATAGATGTTAAATCTGCAGACTGTAGAAGAGGTACACCCGCACCTATTGAAACAGACCAGTCATTAAATCTTTTAGATTGTTGAGTGAAGGGAGAAACATCAGCAGATCCTGATGAGAATGTATTGGGATATCCGCCATTAGAAACAGCTAGGGAATCTTGGGCAAGTGAAGCCGTTGGCACAGCTAATGCTAATGCCACAATTGCAAAATTTAATTTCATAGTGTTGTGTTTGAACAGAAACTATAGGGTCAGTTTTTTAACTAACCCGATAGTTTAATTTTGTATAATATGTGTTTGTTTATTATTTGGTAGGACAGCCGTTGTTGTCAGCTGGTCCGGGAACGGTTACGCATTTGTCGTATAGGTCGATAACTCCATCAAGATCCATATCCAATGCAACACCGGCGCCATCTACTCTTGCTCCTGCAGGAGTATTCAGCTCTCTATCCCAGTCATCACATACACCGTCGTTATCGTTATCTCCTTTTTCGCAAACTACAAAATCTGTTGTTGCATTTTCAAGTACATTAGTTCTGTAGTAAGCTTCCTGTAAAGGATCATGCCAAGCTAAGTGAGAAAGATGTTTTCCAAGTTTGAATGATACCCCTAAATTCACAGTCCACATATTATCAGATCTGTGCTTATTGATCATGTTATATTTGGAAACTTTTGATGCCGGATCGTAATCTGCGGGTCCGGACCAACCACCACCATCAAACTCGTCATCACCACTAAGGATATACATTGTTCTTGCTTCAATATCAACAAGTTTTGAAACTTTATACTTCAAACCAACACCAAATTGGTAGAAGATTGAGTTAATGTCAAGATCCTGTTTAATGAATAACGGGATTCTGTGTGGAGTAGTGCTCCATCTGAATTCATTGTTGTCGTGCAAAGAGGTATTATACCCCTGAACTCCGATACCTGCATACCCATGTAATGCCCATCTGTAAGGAGAGTGGTTGTCAACTCTTCTTAAAAGATTTGAGAAATTTACATCTCCCATCAAAGCAATCTGGTTGTACTTCGTGTCAGCAACACCTACTCCTGCAGCTTGTCCGGCTGCACCCTCAAGCTGAGCTTTTTGTTTGGTCTCACCTCTTTGATAGATAAGGCTTAAACCAAAGGTATGAGAGATTTGTTTGTCTATGCTGACGTAAGCATTATATCCCCAGTTCACTTTACCGTCATAAAAAGAGGTAAGATCAGAATGAGTCATAAATGCTGCGCCACCTCCGACTGAAATAGACCAGTCGTTGAATCTTCTCGCCTTGTTATCAAAAGGCTGAACATTAGCTGAACCCGAAGAGAATGTATTAGGGTATTTGTCCGAAGAATTTACTGAAATACTATCCTGTGCATAAGTAGCAATAGGAAGTGCGGCCAATAATAATAAACCTAATTTCATACAATATGTTTTATGTTTTATAGATAAAATCTTTTAATAATACTCTGGAAAATTCCCTTTCAAAAAGATGTTTTTTATGAGGGATTTCCAACCTTTCTGATACAAAATTCAAATTATCATAACTAACGATATCAATGTCTATGATCCTGTCACTATAACTTCCGGATACCTTAGAATCGCTAATTCTTCCCATCTCATTTTCAATACTTTTAACAAAATCAAGAAATTGAATTGGTGAAAGATGTGTGCGTATTATTGATGCAATATTACAAAAAATATTGGAACTGACAAATTCTATAGGTTCGGATGTCAAAAATTCACTAATTTTTAATATCTCATTACCCTTTGATTTAATTTTTTCTAAAGCCTGTTCTAAATTTTTTTTTCTGTCTCCGAGATTACTTCCGAGTAACAAAACTACCTCATGTTGCGACATATTTGAAAATGATTGATTTTATGAAAAGTTTTTTTAAAAATGTTTTGGCAAATATAGTGGCAATTGTCATACTATGTGCTGTATTTTTCTTCTTTTTTATTATGATGCTGGTGTTTAGTTCTATGAGTAGTGATAAATCGGTAACGGTGAAAAAGAACTCGGTTTTAACAATTAATTTAAAAACGATGATTATTGACAGCCCTACGGAAGAGCAAAAAGGACTGTTTGATATAAGCAATCAAAATAAAAGTATTCTGTTATATGAGGCATTGGAAGCCATCAATAAAGCAAAAACAGATGATAATATCAAAGGGATAAGTATTGAAGCAGACGACCTGTATGCAGGGCTTACCCAGGTTGATGATTTAAGGAATGCCATTGAAGATTTCAAAAAAAGCGGAAAATTTGTTTATGCCTACGGGAATACAGCCTCACAGATGTCTTATTATTTAGGGTCTGTGGCAGATAAATATTTTTTAAACCCCTCAGGAATGATTGAACTGAAAGGCTTAGCCACTGAAGTTGCTTTCTTTAAAGATTTTGCGGATAAATACGGAATCGGCATCGAAGTGATCCGTCATGGAAAATTCAAGTCTGCAGTAGAACCATTTTTAAGAAATGATATTTCTCCGGAAAATAAAGAGCAGTTAAGCACTCTTTTAAACGATTTATGGAAAAATACATCAACAAGAATTGCAGCTTCAAGAAAAATTGATACCGCTCAGTTTAAGACCATTGTTGACAGCCTGTACGGAATGATACCGGAACAGAGCTTGAAATACAAACTTGCCGATCAGCTGATCCAGAAAACCGAATATGATCGCCTTATCAAATCTAAGTTAGATCTGAAAGATGAAGATAAATTAAATAAAATTTCATTGGGAAAATATATTAATTCTTATTCTGGCGATGATGCTAAATCAGGCGATAAAGTTGCTGTATTATATGCGTCGGGATCCATCAATAACGGGGATGAATATAATGAGATTTATTCTGAAAAATATATCAGATACATCAAAGACCTTCAGGAAGATGATAAAGTAAAAGCTGTGGTATTCAGAATTAATTCTCCGGGAGGAAGTGCCAATGCTTCTGACGAAATTTTATTTGAGCTTCAGCAGTTGAAAAAGAAAAAACCGCTTATTGTTTCTTTCGGAGATTATGCAGCATCAGGAGGATATTATATTGCGATGGCAGCAGATAAAATTTATTCCGAACCTAATACACTTACCGGATCTATCGGAGTTTTCGGGGTGATTCCTTATTTTAAAGATCTTGCCAATAAAAACGGGATACGCTCAGATATTGTTGCGACTAATGCAAATTCGCAGTACTATTCTTCATTAAATGGTGTAAGCCCTTATGGAGTAAGTATGATTACAAAAAGTGTGGAAGGTACTTATAAGAGATTTGTACATTTCGTTACCCAAAACAGAAAACAGACTTTTGAGCAGATCGATACTGTAGGCGGCGGCAGAGTATGGAGCGGGACCAGAGCGAAGCAGATAGGTTTGGTAGATGATCTCGGAACTTTAAATGATGCGGTGAAATTTGCAGCCCAGAAAGCGGGATTGAAATCTTATCATGTGGCTTCTTATCCTAAGCAGATGTCTGCTTTTGAACAGATCTTCAAAGATTTCAATGAAGATGATATCTCAGCGAGGGTGATTAAAAACAAAATAGGGAAGGCTAATTATGAAATCCTGCAGCAGATTACCAGCGAAAAGCTGAATTCTGAAATAAAAATGGAAATGCCTTATCAGATAAAAACTAACTAAATTATATATTTTATTTTACAGAAACGCCGGATCTGAATTTCAGATCCGGCGTTTGTTTTTTTAATATTTTATCAGCTTTTTTTCGAGGCCATTCCGAATATCCAGAGCACAACCAGCGCTCCTCCAACGGCGAGTAGCATACTTCTGAAATCAAAGCTGTCAACGGTTCCCCATCCTAAAAGGCTTCCAACAAATCCGCCTACAAAAGCTCCGACGATTCCTAAAATAATGGTCATCAGCCATCCGCCTCCCTGAGTGCCCGGCATAATCATTTTTGCAATTGCTCCTGCGATAAGACCAAATATGATCCAAGTTAAAATTCCCATAGTCGTAAATTTTTTAATTGTTAATATTAATAAAAAGTGTTTTACTTATTTGGGAAAACATGATAAAAATCATCTTTTCTTGAAGAATGAGTCAACAAATTCCGTACCATTAAACAATTGCAAATCCTGCATTTTTTCGCCCACTCCTATATATTTCACCGGAATCTGGAACTGATCGGAGATGCCGATTACGACTCCTCCTTTAGCAGTACCGTCTAATTTTGTAACGGCAAGAGCATTCACTTCGGTGGCGGCTGTAAACTGTTTAGCCTGCTCAAAAGCATTCTGCCCTGTGGAACCGTCAAGAACCAGTAAAATCTCATGGGGAGCATCAGGAATAACCTTTTGCATCACTCTTTTGATTTTTGAAAGCTCATTCATTAAATTGATTTTATTATGAAGTCTTCCTGCCGTATCAATGATGACTACGTCTGCTCCCTGGGCAACGGCGCTTTGTACTGTATCAAATGCAACGGAGGCCGGATCGGAACCCATATCCTGCTTTACGATCGGGACATCCACTCTCTGGCTCCAGATAGTCAGCTGGTCAACAGCAGCGGCTCTGAACGTATCGGCAGCTCCCAGAACAACTTTCTTGCCTTCAGATTTAAACTGATAGGCCAGTTTTCCGATAGTAGTGGTTTTACCCACACCGTTTACTCCTACAACCATAATAACATAAGGTTTTTTGGAGGTATCTATATTTCCCGTACCTGCGTGTGGATTTTCCAGCAATAATCCTGAAATTTCTTCACGAAGAATTGTATCGAGCTCATTTACATTAACGTATTTATCTCTGGAAACACGTTCTTCAATTCTCTCTATGATTTTAATGGTAGTGGATGCACCTACATCGGATGCAATAAGTACTTCTTCCAGGTCATCAAGTACTTCATCATCTACTGTGCTTTTGCCGACTACGGCTTTTGTTATTTTTTCAAAGAATCCCTGACTGGATTTTTCCAATCCTTTATCCAAAGATTCTTTTTCTTCTTTCTTGAAAATATTTTTAAACCAACTCATAGTTTTAGTTTATTCTTATTTGTTTTTAATCACTGCAGTGGCTTCTACTTCTACAAGCACATCTTTTCTGAAAAGGCTGCTTACTTCTACAAGACTGCTTACGGGAGGGCTTTGAAGATTGATATATAAATCCCTGACTTTTCTGAAGTCTGGTGTCCGGGTTATATCTGTAATAAATATCCCCAGTTTTATAATATCTTTTCCTGTACCGCCATATTCTTTCAGAATGTTTTCGATATTTTTGAAAACCTGATGGGTCTGATCTTCTACATTATTTCCCACGAGATTGCCTTCCGGATCCAGAGGAACCTGTCCGGATAATAAAATCATTTTAGAATTTCCACAGTCAATGCTTACTGATTGTGATAATCCTTTAATGTTGAAAACTTTTGGAGAACTTTTATATGCTGTAGGGTTCATGGTTTTCTGACTGAATGAAAATAGAAAAATTACTGTGCAGACCAGAACAAAAATTTTTTTCATATTTTACGTATTAATCATCTGGCGAACAAAGATAACAAAAAAACTACCCAAAATATGAGTAGTTTTTTATATTGTAAATAAAGTACAGATTATTTTTTTAAATAACCGTCAACTTCGTCTGCATTCATTACTTTTTCTTCAAAAACGTAAGCCCCTGATTTAGATGACTTAACCATTTTCACAACTTTAGTCATTTTTTTTGACTGTCCGCTTTGTAGGGTTGCTACTACTTTCTTTGCCATGGTAAATTATATTTTATAAATTACTTGATTTCTTTGTGAACTGTAACTTTCTTAAGAACCGGATTGTACTTTTTAAGCTCTAATCTCTCTGTCGTGTTCTTTTTATTTTTAGTAGAAATGTATCTTGACATTCCCGCCATACCGCTTTCTTTGTGCTCTGTACATTCAAGGATTACTTGAACTCTGTTTCCTTTTTTTGCCATGATTTAATTACTTTTTAATCAATCCGTTTCTTACAGCTCTTTCAAGAGCCTCTTCGATTCCAATCTTGTTAATCACTCTCAATCCATGAGCTGATACTTTCAGCGTAACGTGCTTATCTTGCTCCGGAAGGTAAAACTTCTTCTCCAATAAGTTAATTTCAAAACGACGCTTCGTTTTGTTATTAGCGTGAGAAACGTTGTTACCAACCATTGCACGCTTTCCTGTTATTTGGCAAATTCTTGACATATCTCGATGTTCTTATTTGTATAATATTTGAGAGTGCAAAATAACGAAGAATTTTTTAGATAGACAAATCTTTTATAAAATATTTGCAAATAACCTGTTGATTAATAATATTGAAAGTTAAGCGATTTCTGGTCATAGAAGAATACAGCGATGATGCTGGTACATTTCATATCAACTTACAATCTTTAATGTCTTTAACCGTTAAATTGATCTTAATGATTAATTCTAAGCTTTTTTGCTCTGGAATTTATTCTGGAATCTTTTAATTAAAAAATAGAAAAGAAGGAATCCTAACGCAAAAATTGAAATTCTTGTCAGCAAGTCCCCCGTTCTTGTATAAAACGTCTGTTGGTCATACAGATTTATCTTAGCAAATAATGCCGTCTGGTCGCCATAAAAAGTATCGGCAACGACGTTCCCCTTTGCATCGATATGGGCAGAGATCCCACTGTTGGCTGCACGGGCGATTTCTCTTCTTGTTTCTATAGCTCTTAATCTGGCGTAAGATAAAAGCTGTTTATGGCCTTCCGTAACGCCCCACCAGGAATCATTGGTCATGATGGCTAAGAAGTTGGCTCCTTTCTTTACATAGTCGGTTACAAATTCTCCATAAATACTTTCATAACAAATGATAGGAGCAAGCTTTCCCTTGTTGTAAGGATTGGAAAAAGCGACTCTTTCTTTATCTGTTCCCAATGAAGCTACGGTTCCGCCCAGGTTAAGCATGGCATCTCCTAAAATGGGCTTTAAAATATTCATATAAGGGAAGATTTCCACTCCGGGAACAAGCTTTCCTTTGTGATACACTTCCACTTTCCGGCTCGGAACAATTTGTACTGCCGAATTATAGCTTTCGACCCAAAGTCCCTGGTTGATCTGGTAAGCTTCCTCAGGCAGGTTTTCAGTGCTTGAATAAAAACGGTGTGAGGAAATTCCTGTTGAGAATACAGAACCCGGATGTTTTGAAAGAAATCCTTTGATATTGTTTAATAATATACTCTTTTCAAATGCAGTCTCAGAAATGGAACCTCTTCCCGGGATTGCCGTTTCCGGAGCTATATAATAATCTATTCTTCCTTTTGAATTCTTTTCGGCAAGGTTTAATAAATCATTTTCTATGGTCAGGCTATCTTGAGAATATTTTTCTGCATAAGGGTCAAGGTCTGGCTGAAGAAGCAAAACATTGACCTGTCCAATGGGTTTTTCATCGAAATTATTGTACTTGATTAATGAAATAATCATCGGGAGGATAATGGCAAGAACAAGGATGGAAACATTTCTGATCAGGTCTTTTCTTTTTCTTCCGGCTTCCCAGGTCCTCAGGGTATAAAAAATAAAAACATTAGTCAGTAAAATCCAGAAACTTCCGCCGGTAGCGCCCAATGTGTCATACCATTGAACCAACTTAGGGTATTCTGAAAATACATTTCCAAGGTTTAGCCATGGCCACGTTAATTCCCAGGACATATGGAATTTTTCAAAACTCATCCAGAGGGCTACTAAAAAAGCCAGCCCCCAATACGTTCCCTGGGCATTTTTATACCAATGATAACACTGGAAAACCAATGAATACAAAAAGGAATTGACTAAAACCGGAAATACAACAGCCATCAGAGAGTGGCTTCCGTCCGGGTTTTTAGAACCGTACAGCCATCCTGTGGTTACGATGTTCCAGATCATAAAGCACAGATAGGATAATCCGAAAACCATCCAGCTTTTTCTTTTATAATCTGAAAATCTGGAAATGCCATGCTCCATCATTAAAAGAGGAACAAGAGCAAAAAATATGAAGAAAGGAATTCCGTAAGTGGGCCAGGATATTGATAGCAACATCGCTGAAATGAGCGTAAGAAGTACGTATTTCATTATATTCAATTAACATACAAATTTAATGTTTTTGAAATGAATAAATTGACAATCGATGTTAAAGAAATTTTACCCACTCATTATTTTTCCATATACATCCGGCGCTTATCCGGGCTGGTTGATATGCCGGCTTATGGAAAATAAATTTAACCGTTTAGCTCTTTAGCACGTTTCTCAGCATTTAAAATTCCGTTTTTCAAAATTTCTTTGAAGTGGCTATCTTCAAAAGTTTTTAAAGCTGCTTCCGTAGTTCCGCCTTTGGAAGCGACATCGCTTATTAGTTCTTCAAGGTTTTTATCGGAATTGTTAATCAGATGATAGGCACCAAGCATCGTTTGCTTTACAAAAAGTTTAGACAGGTTTTCTTCAATCCCCATTTCGATTCCGGCTTTGATCATGGCATCTATAATGTAATAGAAATAGGCAGGTCCGCTGCCGGAAAGAGCTGTAACACCATCCAGCAGATCTTCATCTTCCAGATAAACCGATCTTCCGGTGCTGTTTAATAATCTTTCAATATTAATGATCTGGCTGAAAGAGATTCCGTCAGCAGAAGTGTAGCCGGTAATCCCCATTCCTAAAAGAGTAGGGGAGTTGGGCATTGCTCTTACAACAAGGGGATGATTTAACAGTTTCTGGATTTTCTGAATTTTAATTCCGGCCATGATCGATAAAATCATCTGGTTTTCCTTTAATGAAAATGAAATGTTTTCAGCAACATTCTGAAAATCCTGGGGTTTTACAGCGATGATAATTAAATCTGCATCCAATTCTTTAATTTCCTCAAAAGTTGAAATTTTTGAGCCCGGGAATTCTTCAGATAATTTAGAAATTTTAGAGGGATTCCTGATGATAAGATGCAGGTCCTGACGCCTGATCAGCTCATATTTCAAAAATGATTTCGAAAACGATAATCCCATGTTTCCGGCTCCCAAAATGGCTATTTTCATAAATGTTTTTTGTTATTCCAACTTAATTTTTTAAGTATTTTTTGAAGGTGACAGAGTAATTATCATTAAAAGTAATAAATTCTAAATTTTTAAAAGAAATTTTATGAGGTTTTTTATATATTTTACCAGTGGCATCATAATTTTTAATGGTAACCGATTGCCCATTGATATCTGAAATTTCACCAATTGAAAACAGGTTCTTTTTCTTTTTCAGACTTTCTACAATACAGTGGAAATTCTGCTTCTTTAGTGATTTAAAAAGTGATTCCGGGTTTTTTAAAGAAGTATTGTCGATAATTCTTTGGTTGAATTTAATCAGCCCTTCTCCAGAGAAAATCTCTTTTGTTTTTTTATCAAATCTGTTGTTCCGGATGTTTTCAATTCTCTTGTAAGGGATGATTTTAAGGCCTGACAAGTTGAAATCATGAGTCTCCTGGATCATCAGAAAATCATCAGACATTTTAAGAATGAATCCAAAAATATACCCGTCCGGGCTTTTTTCCGAAAGATATATTTTTACATAATTATTCTTGTCAATATGCTTTTGGATAAGCTTTCTGAATTCTTTTTCCGTTAAGTCTTTTGCCATGATCTTTGTATTAAAAATGGTTTTTAATAATTGAAGGGATGAAATTTAATGAAAGTAAATGTTTTATAAATATTAAATTTTATTCAACAGGGTTTCATATTAAAAAACAACTGCATTTGCAGTTGTTTGGAAGATTATTTTTTAGAAATTTTATTCTCTTTATTTATGAAGGCTCAGGTCAAATAATATTCACTTCTCTTTCAAGTTCAATCCCAAATTTTTCCTTTACCGAATCGATAATCATTGTTGAAAAGTCAAAAATTTCTTTCCCTGTTGCATTTCCTGTAGCATTCACGATAACCAGGGATTGTAATTGATGGGAAGCTACGTTTCCAATTTGTTTTCCCTTCCAGCCGCATTGCTCGATCAGCCATCCGGCAGGAACTTTCACTTGATTCCCATTCGGATAACCCTGGATGTTTTCAAATTTCTGTTTTAATACTTCAAACTGAACAAGAGGAATGGTCGGATTCTTGAAAAAGCTTCCTGCATTTCCAATAATTTTCGGATCCGGTAACTTGCTTTGTCTGATATGAATTACCGCTTTGGAAATATCCTGTATCGTAGGATTTTGAATGCCCATCTTTTCCAGCTCAGACTGAATGGCACCGTATTCGGTTTTAATGATATGGTCTTTTTTGGTCAGCTTAAATGTAACTTCAAGAATTACATATTTTCCTTTCCCTTCCTGCTTGAAAATAGAATCCCTGTATGCGAATCTGCATTTTTCCAGGTCGAAGTTTTCAATCCCGAGAGTTTCGAGGTTCAATACTTTACAATTAACAAAAACATCTTTTATTTCTGTTCCGTAAGCGCCAATATTCTGCATTGGGGAAGTTCCTACATTTCCCGGAATTAAGGAAAGATTTTCCAGCCCGCCATAATTATTTTTCAAACAATACATGACAAAGTTATGCCAGTTTTCTCCGGCTTTGGCAGTGATCAATACTTCATTTTCTGTCCGGTTTTCTTCTGTTATTCCTTTTAAATCAAGTTTAATAGCAAGACCATCAAAATCTTGGGTCAGTAAAATATTACTTCCACCTCCAAGAAACAGGATGGGAAGGGTTTGAACGTCTGAGAAGTTGAGTGCATTCTTCAGTTCTTCGGTATTGGTGATTTCTGTGAAGTATTTTGCACTGACTTCTATACCGAAAGTGTTATATGGCTTTAAGGAAAAATTTTCGTACATGGGATTTACTGGTATTCTTTCGGAAGAATTTTTTCTATCCGGATTTTTAGTTTTTGAAATTGCTTATAATGAATGTTGTCAACATAAGAATTTACATAGACATGGGATTTTTTCGGAGTTCTGATCTGAAAGGTTTCATCAGTCCCGTCAACGGGTTGTTTACTTGGTGAACTTTTGATTTTATCCAACGTATTAGGATCAATAGCGGAAACCATATTTTGCCAGGTTTCGGGAGTAATGGCGGCATCCCAACGATGGTGGGTCTTGTCTGCTGCGATGCCCCGTTCTGAATGAATGGAATCTTTTGTGATTCTGATAATCCTGTAGCTTCCTAAACTTCCACCAATATCAGATAAACTGATGGATGTAATTTCATTTGGGTTTTTGACAGTAGTAGTCCTTTTCTTTTTAAGGCAGGAAAAAAATGTCAGCAATAAAACGGTTGAAAAGAATATTTTCAGACTGATTTTTTTTATTGCTGACATTGTTATGATTTATAGATTAAATTCTGATTTGTATTGCTGTAGTGCATCTTTTAAAATTTCGGCACTTCTTTTTAAATCCTGTTCTTTTAAAACATAGGCGATTCTTACCTGTTTTTTACCCAGTTCAGGATTGCTGTAAAATCCTCCTGCAGGAGCCACCATGATGGTTTCGTTTTTGTGGGTATATTTTTCCAGGAGCCATTGAGCAAATTTTTCAGTATCATCCACCGGAAGCTCAGCTACACAGTAAAATGCTCCTTTAGGTTTCGGGCAGATCACTCCGGGAATCGCATTTAATAAATCTACCAGGATATTTCTTCTGTGCGTATATTCTTCTCTTACTGCACGGATGTAGGCTCCGTCATTCTGGTGAGCGGCAGTCGCTGCAATCTGTCCCAAAAGAACCGGACTCAGTCTTGCCTGTGCAAAAAGCATGGCTGCATCATGAATTTTTTTGGAGCGGGTAATCATACACCCGATTCTTACTCCACACATAGAATAACGCTTGGATTCTGAATCAATGATGATACAGTTTTCGCTTAATTCAGGGAAAGCCAACATTGAAATCTGCTGTTTGCCATCATAAACGTATTCTCTGTAAACTTCATCAGAAATGACTACGATGTCATATTTTAAAGCAATTTCTGCCAGCTTCTGAAGTTCTTCACGGGTATAAAGATAACCTGTTGGGTTTCCAGGATTGCAGATTACAATTGCTCTGGTTTTTTCAGTGATTTTTTTCTCAAATTCTTCAATCGGAGGAAGGGCAAAACCGGTATCAATTGTTGATGGAACAGCCACCACATTTACATTGAATGTGCTGGTGAATCCGTTATAGTTTGCATAATAAGGCTCCGGGATAATTACTTCATCACCATCATCACAAAGAGTAGAGATGGCAAAGTTCAATGCTTCAGAACCACCATTGGTTACAATGAAATTATCAGGAGTCAGATCTTTAAAATCCAAAGAATGATAATATTCTGTAAGGGCTTTTCTGTATTCTATATTTCCTTCGGAAAGAGCATATTCCAATACTTTTAAATCAATATTCTTTAAAGCATTTAAAGCCGTTTCCGGGGTCTCAATGTCCGGTTGCCCGATGTTGAGGTGATATACTTTTATTCCTTTTTGTTTTGCTTTAAGGGCGAAAGGAACCAGTTTTCTTACCGGTGACGGCGGCATGTGTTGTGCTCTGTTTGAAATATTAGGCATTGTTCAAAAATTTGTATGGCAAAAATAAGATTTAATTTTCCAATAATAAAATAATAGCTACGGAGAGGAAAAATATTGGTATTTTGTTATTTGTATCATATTTTTTCTTTTTGTAAATTTTATGTTATATTTTAACTTGTTTAATTGTTATATGGTATTTTGAACATTTGAAAGTATTTGTTATTTATTTATGTTATTTTGATATTTTAATAAAAAAATATTAAGTAAAAGTTTTTTATATTGTTTTTTTATTAAATTTACGATCGTAATATTGATTTATATGAAAATAAAACTATTTGTTGGAGCTTTAAATTTGATGGCTCTTTTTTCTGTCTCAGATTTAATGGGACAAAACTTTCAGACCATGCCGGTGCAATCCGGATATTCGGCTGATGTGATTGCTAACGGAATTGGTTCTTCTATGACCTCTACAACGATGGATGTGGATGGAGCATCTTTTGCTTTTGTAGCACGGGATTTCCAGCTTACTTCATCAAGTATGCCCCTCACTTACGGAATTCCTTCAGACGGACTGATCAATTCTGTGGCTGCCGGAACTCCCGGTTTAAGCTTTAAACTTGGTGATCTGAGTGGAAATAACTCTTTAAGAATGGCAGGTTCCAACGATACCGGAACTTTGATTTTTACAACTCCGAAAGCTGCTTTTAGATTGTATATGTTGTCTACCAGCGGAAGTGGTACTTCTGCAGTGGATATAGTGGTGAATTTCACGGATAATACTACGCAGACATTTACAAACATCGGGCTTCTGGATTGGTACGATGGTGCCAACTTTGCGATTCAGGGGATCGGAAGGATCAACAGAACCAATGATGTTCTGGAACCGAATTCTACCAACCCAAGGCTTTATCAGGCTGAGTTAGTTATCGATGCAGCCAACCATGCCAAACCGATCCAAAGCGTTACTATAACAAGAAATGCTTTAGGTAATGGTGTTTCCAATATTTTAGCTTTTTCTGCTGATGCATATTCCGATTGTGCAGCTCCAACTATACAGCCGGTGGGTACACTTACACCTAATTCAGCACAGGTATCATGGACTGTTCCTCCTACCACTCAGGCTTCAGGATATGATCTGTATTACAGTACAGGTTCTACAACGCCTACAAGTTCAACCACACCCAGTTTACCCGGGCTTACAGGAACTTCGACAACAATAGGCAGTTTAGCTCCGAATACAGTATATTACTATTGGGTAAGAACAAACTGCAGCACGGCAACAGGCCAGAGTGTATGGTCTTTTGCAGGTACATTTAAAACATTGTGTGGCCCTATGACTTCAATGTATGAGAATTTTGATTCTTATTCTACAGGATCTATCGTGCCTGACTGCTGGGCAAGAATTATCACTAATGGAAGCCAGACTATTACTTCTACAACACCGGCTTCGGGTACAAGAAATATCTACCAGTACTGTTCAAGCTCACAAACCCCCAGTGTTGTTGTTTTACCGGAATTCAGTAACATTAATGCAGGAACTCATTGGCTAAGATTTAAAGCAAGAGTAAGCTCGGCTACAGGAACATTGAATGTAGGCTATGTAACAGATGCTGCGGATGCGAGTACATTTGTTCCGATTCAAGCCTTAAGTATTGCTAATACCAACTATACCACTGCAGCTGCAGAATATACCGTAATAGTTCCTGCTTCTACACCGGCAAATGCAAGATTGGCGATAAAAAATACTGCAGATGGAAAGTCTTATTATTGGGATGATGTGTATTGGGAACAGATTCCGACTTGTTTTGCACCAACAGCTCTAACCGCTTCAAATCCGGGATTAACGACAGTAGATTTGGCGTGGACAGCCCCGTCTACTCCTCCTGCGAATGGATATGAATACTATTATTCTACCAACAGTACTACACCGATAGCTACAACAACACCTTCAGGAGTTACAGCTGCCGGAGTTACTTCAACAGGACTTTCTAACTTAAATCCTAGTACCAACTATTATGTTTGGGTACGCTCGGCCTGTAGTGCAGCTGATAAAAGTGCATGGACTTATGTAACTACTTTTAAAACATTATGTGGTAGTATAGCAACGATGTATGAGGATTTTGATTCTTATTCTACAGGATCTATCGTTCCAGATTGTTGGGCAAGAATAGCAGGATCAGGTTCACAGACCATTACATCTACCTCGCCGGCCTCCGGAACAAGAAATATTTACCAGTATACCGGTACATCAGCAACCCCGAGTATTGCAGTACTTCCTACATTCAGCAACGTCAATGCGGGGACGAATCAGTTGAGGTTTAAAGCAAGAGTGACAAGCGGAACGGGAACCCTTAATGTAGGATATGTTACCGATATCACTGATGCTGCTTCATTTGTTCTGATACAGGCTGTAACAATCAGCAGTAATTCTTATTCAGATTCTAATTCAGAATATATTGTTTCTGTCCCTACATCTGTACCTGCAAATGCAAGACTGGCTATTCATAGTATGAATGATGCGAAAGCCTATTATTGGGATAATGTATATTGGGAAGCTTTACAATTAAGTACTTCTGATGTAAACGTTAAAAAAGAAACGGTGAAAATTCACCCGAATCCGTTCAAAGATGTAGTGTACATTTCTGAAACGAAGGAGATTAAATCTGTAATGATCGGTGATTTATCAGGAAGAGTAGTGCAGACTATTCAAAATCCGGGTAAAGAAATTAATTTAAGTATGTTGAATTCCGGATTGTATTTAATCACGATCCAGTTTAAAGACGGTTCAAGATCTACAGTAAAAGCAATTAAAAAATAATTTTTAAATTGATATTGAAGAGACGGCTATAAATTTTTTATAGCTGTCTTTTTGTTTATAAATTTTAGATCAAACTTATCTATAAATTTCGTTATTTTGAAAACCCTTAAAATAAAATCGAAATGCAAATTCCTGCTATATCCATAGAAGATTATATCTCAAAGATTCCTGAAGAAAGACAGGAAGTATTTAAAAAACTGTTCGATACGGTTAATGATAATTTGCCCAAAGGCTTTAAAGAAAATATCAGCTACGGAATGGTAGGCTGGGGAGTTCCTTTGGAAACTTATCCGGCAGGCTACCACTGTACACCCGGTTCGCCCTTGCCTTTTATAGGGTTGGCTTCACAGAAAAACTTTATTGCCTTATATCATATGGGTATCTATGCAAAGCCTGATTTATTGGAATGGTTTGTATCGGAATTTCCGAAACATTCCAAAAGAAAACTGGATATGGGAAAATCTTGTATAAGATTCAAAAAGACAGACGATATCCCGTTCGGATTAATCGCTGAGCTAAGCAAAAAAATGACTGTTGATGGCTGGATTGAATGTTATGAGAGCAACTTTAAAAAGTAAGCTTTTACTTAAGCTGGGTGCTGTTGCTTTTATTTTGCTGCTGGTTATCAGTTGCAAAGCCAATCCGGTTTCAGATCTGAAAAATGGTGACCTGCTCTTCGTTACAGCAAAAGAATCCGGTCTTTCGGGAGCGATCAACAAGGTGACGCAAAAACAGAAGAGTGCTTCATTCGATCACATCGGTATTCTGGAAAAAGAAAACGGTCGATTTTTTGTTCTGCATGCTGCCCCTAAAGGAGGCTCTCAAAAACAGACTTTAAAAGATTTTATGAATGATCAGAGAAAAGACCGGCAAAATATAGTGGTGTATCGTCTAAAGCCGGAATTTCAGCATACAATTCCTTCTGCAGTTGAGAAAGCCCATAGCATGTTAGGAAAACCATACAATTTCAATTATATTCTTGATGAGAGCTCTTATTACTGTTCAGATTTTATAGAAAGGGCATTCAGGGGCGATCATATTTTTAAACTGGAACCCATGACTTTTATAGATCCGAAAACAGGAAAAACCAATGCTTTCTGGGAAGAGTTTTATCAGAAGAAAAATTTAAAGGTTCCTGAAGGTGAGCCCGGCTGTAATCCTAATGGTTTGGCGGGTTCAGAAAAACTGGTACGAATAAAGGAATTATAGATTTAAAGTTTTATATGCAGGAACTAAAATTTGAATAGATACAGATCTTTACAGTACATTATCATCTGCCAAATCTGCTCAATCCACGAGAAAAATAATATTGAGACTGTCTCAAAAGTAAATAATACTCTGAGAATCTCCTAAAAGTCAAAAAGAGTTGTCATGCAGGAGATTCCGGAACAGGGAGGACTTTTGAAACAGTCTTTTTCCTTTTTATAAACCCATATAAGGTTTCAGCCCAAACATACATCACAAGCAAAAGTGTTAAAATTTAAAATTATTAGTCCACTAATTTTGTGGACTAATAATTTTTTATATTTTTGTCAAAAATTTAATGCATTACGCGAATAAATCAAACATGGTCTAACCCCAAAATGTTTAATTATGATTACACCCAATCCGAACCTGCAGGTTTTACAGAATAGATTAAACCTTCCTAAAAAAGAATTGATACTGGAAATAGAATTAAATGGTAAAATGAAATTTGAGCAATTGCTTAATATCATCTATAATCAGTTCGGAATTTGTCACCGGGTGTTATCAGCTAATGTAGAATATGTGCAGGGCCGTAGCTTTGGGTCGGTTCAGTTATACATCAGTGCAAATTCAGAAGATTGTCGGGAACTCGAGCTTTATCTGAATAAAAATAAACTTTTGAATACAACGGTAGAGTATCTCTGCAGGAAGTATTCTTAGGGGAGATTCATATAGTTTTAATTACAAGAGTGTTCAGTTTACTGGACGCTTTTTTTATTTCCGGGTGATAACTAAAAAAACATTATTTTTAAAGTAAATAAAAACAAATAATATATGATCACAATTATTGTTATCGTTGCTGTAGTCGTTCTGTTTCTTCTTTACGGCGTTTCTGTTTACAACCGGTTGGTAAAATTGAAAAACCTGGTTCAGGAAGCATGGAGCAGCATTGATGTAATGCTTAAAAAACGTCATGACCTTATTCCCAATCTTGTGGAAACGGTAAAAGGATATGCCACCCATGAAAGAGAAACATTAGACAGTGTTACCAGAGCGAGAACCCAGGCTGTAGGTGCCAATTCTGTCGAAGCTAAAGAAGCTGCAGAGAAAAACCTGAATCAGGCCATGATGAATCTGTTTGCTGTAGCAGAGCAATATCCGGACCTGAAAGCGAATGCTAATTTCCAGCAGTTGCAGTCTGAACTTACCTCGATAGAAAATGATATTGAAAAATCAAGAAGATATTACAACGGAACGGTAAGAGAAAACAATACTCTCGTAGAATCTTTCCCGAGTAATATCATCGCTAATATGTATAAATTTGAAAAGTCGCCGTTTTTTGAGCTGCAGAATATTGCGGAGAGAGAAGTTCCAACTGTAAATTTCTAGCTCATGAAAAAGTTTTTGTTGCTTTTTTGCCTCCTGCTATATACAGCTGCCTTTTCCCAGGAAGAGCCCGGGCGTCCTGATCAGATGTCAATTGTAGAAGGAGTTGAAAGAATAACTTCCTTTCATACCGACATTGATGTTGATAAAAATTCAGGGCTCACGGTTACGGAAAGCATCAATGTTCATAGCCTGGGAGAAAATATTAAAAGAGGGATTTACCGTGCGTTGCCTTTATCCAGAAATCTGAATAACAGGACACAAAAGGTAAAATATGATATTATTTCCGTTAAAAAGAATGGTTCAGAAGAAGACTATCACAAAAAAATAGAAGATGGTTTTCTGAAAATTTATGTCGGGAATAAAGATATTATCTTAAATCCTGGAGATTATCAGTACGAAATAAAATACAAAACGGAAAAGCAAATCGGTTTTTTTGATACCTATGATGAGCTGTACTGGAATGTAAACGGAACCTACTGGGATTTTGAAATCGATAGCATTTCGGCGAAAATAAATCTTCCCGAAGGTGCAGGGATTATTCAGAACTCCTGTTATACCGGGAGATACGGAAGTAATTCACAAAGCTGTACTTCAAAAATTTTATCGGATCATTCAATAGAATGGAGTGCAGCAGGGCTTCAGGCTAATGAAGGGCTTACTATCGCTGTCGGTTTCAAAAAAGGAGTGATGATCCCGCCTCCGCCACCAACTTTTCTTGAGAAATTCGGAGTTCTTATTGGCGGATTTATTGTCTTTTTAGGATTGCTGTTCTACTATTTTTCTACATGGAGAAAGTATGGCGTTGATCCGGAAAGTCCTGTGGTTTATCCTCAGTTTAATGCTCCTGAAAATCTTTCACCGGCTTCATTAGGCTATATAAAAAGTGAAAATTTTAAAAATAAATACCTCACTGCGGCAATTGTCAACCTTGCCGTGAAAGGATATGTAAAAATAATTGAAGGTGAAGATTCAGGTATTCTGGGACTTTTCAATACAAAAACATTTACCATTCAGAAATTAAAAGAGCCCGATGAGGTTTTACCGAAAGAAGAAATTAATCTGATGAATACTCTTTTTACGGGAAATAAAGACACCGTGAAATTTGACGGAAAATATGACCCGAAGATTGAAAAAGTAGTCAATAGCTTCAGGGAAACCTTAAAATTCCAGCATGATAAGTTTTTGAATGAAGGGAATAACGGAAGTAAAATTATTTTACCGGTTTTAATTACCACTATGGTCTATGCGTTAGGTTTATTTTTAAGTTATAAAATATATCCTGAAGGCGAAAAAATAGTCATTGGCGGATTTCTGTATGCTGTCCTTTTCATTGTATTGGGGTTAACGATGATTCTGTTTAAAAATGTTTCCTGGAAATATTTAACCCCCATTCCGGCACTGGTTTTTCTGGCGATCGGAGGTTTGATAACCAAAGGGCATAATGCGGTGGAAAGTAATAATTTTAATATCTGCTATATCTTTATAGCACTGGCATTTACTTCACTGATCATTTATCAGAATCTGATTAAAAGGCCATCAGAAGAAAAATTAAAGAAAAAATCACTGATTGAAGGTTTTAAAATGTATATGGGGGCTGCAGAAAATGAACAGCTTAAATTTCACAATCCGCCTCAGATGACGCCGCAGGTTTTTGAAAACCTTCTGCCTTTTGCGATGGTTTTGAGTGTTGATGAGATTTGGGGTAAAAAGTTTGATGAAATGCTGAAAAAGATGGCCAGCGGATCAGATTATGTTCATACATGGTATGTAGGAAGTTCAATCAATCATTACAGCTTTGGAAATACTTTGAATTCAAGCCTTACCCATTCCATACAATCGGCAGCAACGCAGCCATCCAGTTCCGGGAGCGGTTCCGGTGGTGGTGGATTCTCCGGCGGCGGTGGCGGTGGTGGTGG
>NZ_AKJY01000017.1 GCF_000282115.1 Chryseobacterium populi | reverse complement strand
CCTCCGTCGCCGAAAGCAGTTCCGTATAATTCAGGAACAGCCAATCCGTCTTTTAATCCTTCATAAACTTCTACTTTCTGTCTTGAAGAATAGTAACGGTCAATTCTTAACCAATACATGTCTCTTGACATTCTGATCTCTTCTTTACCTACAACTGGAACGTTGTTCTCAGCCTGGCAAGCAATGATACATGCTCCCCAGCCGGTACAAGAGTTCAGGTCGATTGATAAGTTGAAGTGAGGTCCGTCCGTATCATCAAAAGCATCCCAAAGGTCAATCTTTCTTGCAGGAAGAGCTCCGCTGATCGTGTGATATTCTAAAGGCTTATTCCATCCTTTATGTTCGTCATCGAATGCTACGTTTAAGAACTCTGTCAAAGGAACTTCCTTCGCGATTTCATAACGTCCCATTAGAGTATTCTGAAGCTGGATTCCTGCAAACTCGTGCTCTTCACCTGTTTTTTCTATTTTAACGTTAGATACTGTTAAGTTAGAACCATCAAATAAAGGATAAGCATTTACACCTGTATCAGCTGTTGTTCCGGAATTCTTTTTACCATAACCAAGAGCAAGACCTACAGATCCTTCAGCTTGTCCGGGTTGAATAAATACAGGAACATCTTTTATGGTTACTCCGTTTACAGTAAGGTTAACAATAGAACCATTTAACTGCATTCTCGCATTAAGATCGTTTTCAATCTCAAATTTTTCTGCGTCTTTCGGAGAAATAGTCAGGTAGTTATCCCAAGACATTCTTGTCAACGGGTCTGGTAATTCCTGCAGCCAGGGGTTGTTTGCCTGAGTACCATCTCCCATCGAAGTCTTAGTATATAATACCAATTCTAAATCGGAAGCCTTGAAGTTTCCTAATTCAGCGATTGCCTGTGCGGCATTTCCTCCTGCGTATGCCAGTGTAGCAGCGTTTGGAGAAACATTAATACCGTTGTACAATGCTTTGTTAAAAGAAGTTGCTCCCAGAATAGAAGTAGCATTAGCTTTTAAATAATCATAGTAGTTATTGGCAGCGTTGTTTTTTCCATTCTTCCAAACCAATAAAGATTCTTCAATCTGTCTTGATTTGTAGATTTTCTGGATTGTAGGCTGCATTAATGAATATACTCCTGTCTGAGGTTCAATATCACCCCATGATTCTAACCAGTTAGCTACAGGAATTACAGCTTTCGCTGCTTTATACATTGCATTTTTCTTATCGGCAACTGCAACTACGTAAGGAACATTTTTAATTGCTTTTTCAAACTCAGCTCCTTTATAGTGAGAGTAGATAGGGTCTACATTGTTGGTAATCAATACTCCAACCTGCCCTGCATTTACCCATCCTAAGAATTCCTGATATCTTGCTTTGTCAAACTCTCTTAAGAAGTTAGCTTTACCGGTGAAAGCCACTGAAGCTAATTTCTGGTTGATTAAATGTGCTAAAACCTGTGCTCCTTTAGATCCGTCAGCTAAAACAACAGCTTTGCTGCCTTTAGCTTTTAGTTCGTTAGCAATTTCAGTAGCCGTCTTATCAGAAGTACCGGCACCTACGATTGCATTGTAAACTTCAACTAAAGTTTTGTTTACCGCACTTGGTTTTAATCTGTATCTTGAGTCAGCATTTGCTCCGGTTAATGACATGTTTGATTCCACCTGGATGTGTCTCAACATGGTTTCACCCGGTTTTCTTGCTGCTGCATATGAAGTTTCTAAACTTGCCGCGTTGTAATCTCCTAAGAAATCAGCCTGGAAAGCAACCACCAATTCAGTTCCGTTAAGGTCATAAACCGGTAATGCTCTTTGTCCGAATACTTCCTGAGCTGCATCTAAAGCTGCAGAGTGAGGGAAAGCATCATATGTTACTAATTCAGCTGTAGGATATTTTGCTTTGAATTCAGCAAACAACTTTTTGAAAGTTGGTGAAGCGAAAGAGTGTGATAAAAGCACAATCTTCTTGCCTGCTGTATTAGCTTCTGCCAAACCTTTAAGAACGAAATCATCTACTTTATCGAAGGTTTCATCTTTACCGTCCAGTTTAGGCTGTTTTACTTTATCATTATCATAAAGAGAAAGTACACTTGCCTGAGCTCTTGCGTTAGTTTTACCTAAGTCGCCGGCAGCCGGGTTCGGATCAATTTTGATAGGTCTTCCTTCACGGGTTTTTACTAAAACACTGGCAAAGTCAAAACCGTCGAAATATGTTGAAGCGTAATAATTAGGAACCCCCGGAATAATATCGTGTGGTTTTACCACATAAGGAATTGTTTTAATTACCGGAGCTTCACAGGCAGCTAATGTTACCGCTGCTGTAGAGAATCCTAATAATTTTAAGAAATCTCTTCTTGAAGTACCGGATCCGTTTTGTTCAGCATCTCCAAGGAAATCTTCTACCGGAATTTCTTCCTGAAACTCTTTTTGAGCCAGCTTATTGTTTAAAGCCGGGTCTTTAAGTTCATGAATACTTCTAAATTGTATTTTGTTTGAAGCCATTTATACTTCTAATTTTTAGTTATTAATAATGACATTTACCACACTCAAGACCTCCAATTGCATCTACAGTAATCTTACCACCATCTTTAGGGTATTGTTTTTTCAACTTGTCGTGTAGATTTTTGAAGTATTCTTTATTATAACCGTTGTTCATATCAACTTCAGTAGTTCTGTGACATTCGATACACCATCCCATAGTGAAGTCATTAGCCATCTGAACAACATTCATTGTGTCAATTTTTCCGTGGCAAGCTTTACAAACAACATCAATTTTGTTATTTGGATTCTTCTTGTTGAAAGAATTGATAATTGCCTGCTCTCCTGCTACTACGTGCTGAGAGTGGTTGAAATATACGAAATCAGGCATGTTGTGGATTCTCGTCCATTCTACCGGCTGAGTTTTTCCTGTATATTGTTGTTTTGCAGGATCCCAACCTGTTGCTGCATAGATTTTCTGAATTTCCCCATCGTAGAACGCTTTGTCTTTTCCTGGTTCCATATAATGTGCTGCATTGTATTCAGAAATCGTTCTGTGACAGTTCATACAAACGTTCATAGAAGGAATTTCAGATACTTTACCGTATTTTGCGCTGGAGTGACAAAGTTGACAGTCAATTTTTTGTTCTCCGGCGTGGATTTTGTGTGAGAAGTAGATTGGCTGTTCAGGTTTGTATCCTTTGTAAACCCCGATCCACATGATCCAGTTCCAAATTCCGTAAGTGGCTAAAAGCGCAAGAACTGCTAATAATCCTTTACCTACGTAATGGTATTTTTCATAGATTTCACTGAAAGAACGAACTCTTGTTTCGTTAAGCCCGGCTAAGTCTTCAGATTGCCCCAGTTTAACTAATTGTCTCAGTTTTAACAGGATCCATACTAATAAACCTGCGATCGCTAAAAGTGAAATGATGACGATATTTGTAGTGGTTTTGTCTGCAGGAGCTGCTGTGGCGTCTGTTGCTGTTGCAGTAGTTGCAGCCGGTGCCGGCTCAGGAGCCGGTGGATTAGTTGTAAAAGCTAAAATGTCATCAATATCCTTATCTGTAAGATTTGGAAACTGTAACATTTCAGTTTTATTAAATTTTTCAAAAATCTCATTGGCGTATTTGTCTCCTGAGGCTCTTAAAGCTTTGTTGTCTTTGATCCACTTGTGAAGCCAATCTTTGTCTACACCACCTTCTGTCTTCACTCGTTCTACAACCCCTTTCAAAGGAGGTCCTATAACTTGTTTATCCAGTGCGTGACATGCAGTACAATTCGCTTTGAAAAGTTTCTCGCCGTTTTTAGGATCGCCGTCTTGCCCGTAAATTGAAGCACTGGTTGATAACAATAAGCCTATTGCAATCAACGCTTGTTTATAATGCTTTCTCCAACTAATCATTTAAATTATCTTATGTTAGTAAAATATTGAACATTCAATCAATCCCGCAAAAATAATATTTTTAACAGGAATTTAACGGTATAAGGAAAGGGGAAAATATCATTTCCGTTTAATTTGTATTGATTCTAAATAACTCAGTTTGGTATAATTTTTTAATTTGTATAAATTTGCGGAAACAAGTTTAAATGAAAAATTTAATCAAAATATTTTCGGTATTATCTCTATTTGGGTTTTATACTATTGATGCACAGCAGATTGTAAAGAGAGATACTTTGTCCGGAACAGAGCTCGTTATATCTATGGATCCTAAAGTGAAAGATGCTTTGGAAAACCTTGAAGAAAAGTGTGCAAGGGTGGCAACCCATACGGCATCGAAAGAAAATGATGACAATACTTATACAAAACCTACAAAAATATATGTGCCGAGCAGGGAATTGACAAACGCTGAGATTTGTAGAAAAAATCCTAGGATTTTAGGATATAAGATACAGATCACTACTGTGAAAAGTAATGAAGAAGCTAATGAAGTGAAGTCTTATTTCAGAAAAAGATTCCCGAATCTTAAAGTTGAAACGGATGCTTCTTTAAGACCTAACTATAAAATTCTGGTAGGAAGTTATTTTACAAAACAGAGTGCTGCATCAGACTTATCCAGAGTAAGGGAATATTTTAAATCTGCAATTCCGGTGCAGTACAGAATATTCTGTGCCGAAGCAAAATAAAGATGATTTTATATAAAAAATTAAAGCTGAGAGAAAATTCCTCTCAGCTTTTTTATTGGTAATTTTCATTTAAAAACTGGAAAAATTCTGTCATTCTCATCAGATTATTTGTGGCCAGATGATACACCAATAAAATTCCTGTTATAACAAATAAAAATGACAACGTTTTCGGGGATGACCGGTAAGCGTAAAACAGCCAGCCGAGAAGTAACGGATACACAAAAACAAAGTGACCGCCATAGATATATGAAGTGTGCAATCCGAATCTCATAATACAGTGAATGATGATGTCAAATACAAACGAAATCATCACAACCTGCACCAGTTTATTTTTAAAATTCCTGAAATAACTCCAACTTATCAATATCAATAAAACAGCAATAAATATATAAGGAACCCATGAAGAATAAACATCCATGATCAACCCCTTGAAGTGGAATCCTTTCATATTATGCTTGTCCCGGACAATGAAATTTGAGAATAAGACATTCCCTCCGAAAAAATAAGAAAGGATCATATCCCATGTAGGAGTAGATTTTACATTGGAAAATTTTTCATATTGCTCATTGGTTTTGTTGAAGATGTTTTTGTATTTAAAATCAATCCTGTTCAGATACAAAAGGATAAAACAAATACATGTAAAAACCACTCTTACAACTACGTTTCCTAACTTTTTCCAGTTCCTGAAAAGGTTTTTTTCAAACAACAGCGGAATAAAAGCCTTTACGATATTCGTAACGGTAAGACCTCCTATTGTAATGCCGGCGAAAGCGAGTGCCAAAGCAGGTGTTTTCTCTTCCTTTTTTAGTTTTATTGCAGCGTAATGATTGTACAAACAAAGCAAGAATAGCGTATACGTAAAGTTTTCGGGAGTAAAGGAGAGCAGAATGGTTGTTGAGAAAATACTGAAAAAAAAGGTTAATAACAGGCTAAACATCAGCGGGAGCCTAATGATATTTTTCAGGTATTTGAAAACCTGAATGACACTTAAACTTACGGCAATATTGCTAAACCACGCTAAAGTCAGCCTGAAGGTAACATCAGTTTTACCATCAGATATTAAGAAAGCAAGCTCACGGACCCAATTAAAAAAATAGTAAGCTAGGGGATGTCTTTCAAAGCTTCCACCGGTCATCACGATCGACTTATTGTCAAAGCTGAAATAAGCATCCCAGGGGATTCTGCTGTCAAAAATTATGGTATAATTAATGGCAATATATGATCCTAAAATTCCGTAAGCGGTAAGGAAAAATAAAAAGACTCCCAGCTCAATATAGGAGGACGGAAATATTAATCTGAAAGAATTAAAGAATTTGAGTTTTAAGGACACCGGTCATTTTTTTGCAAAAATACGAAAGTTACTTAAGAGTTTAATATCATATTATTCATTACCCATATCTAAGAGCTGCAGGAAAGCATTGAACATCCGGAAATGTCATCATAGCCTGAAGGCCTTCTTTTAGAAAACTCGGGGTAAAGTTCTTCGTAGGGATTTTCCAATGCATGGGTTAACTTGTCGAGCATTTTTGTTTTACCTTCCTTAATTTCTTCAATACACTCAAAAAGCAGATAATTTCTCAGAATGAATTTCGGGTTGTTTTTTTTCATTAATTCAAGAGCATCTTCTTGTGAAATCTGGTTTGCGGAGAGTCTTTCACGGTATTTTTTTATAAAATTTTCAAGTTTTACAATAGCATCTGAGGTCAGAATAGAATAGGAGACATTTTCAAAAAGAGAAGAGAGGTTAGTGCTATCCTGCAATTTTTCCAGTTGATGGAAAAATAAAGTATGATCAAGTTGTAATTCCTGCATCAGTGCCTGCCAGTTGCTGAAAAATTCTTCATCAGTTTCCTGCAGCTGATCAAAGCCAAATTTTCTGCAAAGCATTTTATCATGGTTTTCCCAGAAATAATTTCCAAAAGAATTTAAAGTGTCTTCTAAAAATTTTTCATCTTTTATTAACGGATGAAGTGCATTGGCCAATTGCCATAAATTCCATTGTGAAATTTGTCCCTGCTTTCCGAAAGCATATCTTCTGCCGGGTAAATCAGTGGTGTTAGGGGTGAAATTAAGATCATACTCATCCATCATTGAATAGGGGCCATAATCAATTGTAAGCCCAAGGACAGACATATTATCAGTGTTCATTACACCATGAACAAACCCAACACGGAACCATTCCGTCATCAGATCAGCAGTTCTTGTACATACGTTTTTGAAAAAATCTTTGTAACGGTCTGTTCCGGATGATGTAATTTCAGGAAAATAGTTCTGAATGGTAAAATCAACGAGATCCTGGAGCATTTTATATTCTCTTTGGGCTGAAATTAATTCAAAATGCCCGAATCGGAGAAAGCTTTCTGCGGTCCTGATGATGACAGCACCCTGTTCGTACCCGGGATTCCCGTCATACATCATATCTCTGATAATATCTTCACCGGTAAAACATAAGCTCAGAGCTCTTGTTGTCGGAACTTTTAAATGAAACATGGCTTCGCTCATCAGATATTCACGTACCGAAGACCTCAATACGGCTCTTCCATCTGCATGTCTTGAATAGGGAGTTGCTCCGGCGCCTTTCCACTGGATTTCCGTTTTTTCACCGGCATTGTTCATAATTTCACCGGCAAGAATTGCTCTTCCGTCTCCGAGCTGTCCTGCCCAGTTGCCAAACTGATGCCCTGCATAAGCTGTTGCATAGGGCTGAACATTTTCCGGAAGATTATTTCCTACAAGAAAATCAAGATCCTGCTCATTAAACTTTCCTAGTCCTATTTCTTCTGAAAGCTTTTCATTAAAAGCAATCAGTTTCGGGTGGTCAAAACCTGCCGGATTTATCGTGGAAAATAAAACTTTGAGAGTAGCTCTTTGCATGGGATTGCCAGAGAAATCTCCGGAAAAATTTTTTATAAATGGCTGTCTGATGCTTTCAATATTCATGGATTCAAAGATACGATAATAAAAAAAGACCTTCCAATTTAGATTGAAAGGTCTCATGTATTTCTAAAAGAGAATTTATTTATTGAAATCTATTTCCTCGCTGGTGTTTAGATTATCATTTACATTATCTTCTTTTTTTCCTGTATTGGTTTTCGGGGTAGGATCTACCGGTTTCGGATTTTTAATCTCATCGATCGTCTGAAGGCTTCCGTCATCACCGTAACCTCCGCTTAAGCCTTTAAGATCTGAACATCCGTCTTTCCAGTCTGATGGTTTTACAAACTTATCATCAGGCGTAATTCCTAAGCTCTTATCTGCCCAGACTTTCTTCATGTAGATGGCCCAGATTGGTAATGCCATTCTCGCACCCTGTCCTTCACCTGTACCCAGGAAGTGGGTTGCTCTGTCTTCCCATCCTACCCAGGTTCCTGTTGCCAGTTTTGGAGTGATCCCCATAAACCAACCATCGGAGTTGTTCTGAGTGGTACCGGTCTTACCTGCAATTTCCACGGCTTTTGAAATTCCTTTTCTGGAAAGCTCTCCGGAAGCGGTACCGAATTGCGCTACCCCTTTCATCAGCTCGATCATCGTGTAAGCATAACGCGGATTCATTACTTCTTTCGGCTCTACATTTACTTCTTTGATTACTCTACCGTTGGCATCTTCAATTCTCCAGATCATTTCCGGCTTATTGTAGTTACCATAGTTGGCAAAAGTACTGTAGGCACCAAGCATTTCATAGATGGTAATATCTGATGAACCTAAAGCGATGGTATTGTTTCTTGGGATTTCTTCCGTTACTCCCAGATCTCTAGCCGTTTGAATTACGGCATCTACTCCGGTCATTTCAATAAGACGTGCAGCTACCGGGTTTTGAGAGTGAGCTAATGCATCCTTTAAAGTAAGCATTCCACCTCTTCCGGGAACATGCCATCCTTTATGATCATAAGTTCCGTTGGATACTGTAGAGCAAGGAGTCATTCCAAGCTTCATAATAGCCGTTGCATATACAAAAGGCTTGAATGTAGATCCTACCTGTCTTTTCCCTTGTTTGATATGGTCATACTGGAAGTGTTGCCAGTCGATTCCTCCTACCCATGCTTTAATTTCACCTGTTGCAGGAACCATAGACATTAAACCTGCCTGGGCCACTTTTTTGTGCCATCTGATAGAATCCCACGGAGACATTTCAACTTCTTCTTCTCCATTCCATGTGAAACGGGAAGTTTTGATCGGTTTTTTGAATTCCATTAAAATTGAATCTTCGGAAACTCCGGCAGCTTTCAACTGTTTGTAACGCCCGGTTCTCTTCATTGCCTGAAGCATTACATCATTTACCTGTTTGTTGGTCAGGTAATAGAAAGGCCAGCTTTTTCTGCCTCTTTGTTCAGCATCAAATCTTTTCTGAAGATCAGTTAAGTGCTCTCTGATTGCATCTTCTGCATATTTCTGCATTTTAGAATCAAGGGTTACATATATTTTCAGACCGTCTTTGTAAAGGTTTAATTTTTTACCGGTATCTTTTTCGTAGTCTTTAAGGTAGTTATCAATTTCTTTCTTCAGATAAAACTTATAATACGCAGAGTAGTCATCATTGATGTTCTTGATCGGATGATAATCTAAAGTAATAGGGGTTGAAATTCCTTTATCGTAGGTTGCCTGATCGATATAACCTGTTTTCAGCATCTGCTCCAGAACAACGTCTCTTCTCGCTTTGGCTCTGTCCATGTTACGCATCGGGTTGTTTTTTACCGGATTCTCAAGCATGGCAACAAACATTGCAGCTTCAGGCAGCGTTAGCTGATTGGTACTTTTGTTGAAGTATATTCTGGAAGCCATTTCAATACCATTGGCATTGTATAAAAAGTCAAACTTATTGAAATAAAGCGTTACAATTTCTTCTTTAGTATATCTTTTCTCAAGGCTTACGGCAACTACCCATTCTTTAAGCTTCTGGAAAGCTCTCTGAAATTTATTCTGCGAGGCACCGCCGGTAAAAAGCAATTTGGCAAGTTGTTGGGTAATGGTAGATCCACCACCTCTACCTCCACCATAGGCTACAGCTCTGGCAATCGACTGCAAATCGATCCCGGAATGCTCTTTAAAACGCTCGTCCTCTTTGGCCTGTAAAGCATACACGAGAAAAGGAGGAAGGTCTTTGTAGGTTATAGGCTGGGTTTTTTCTTTTTCAAATTTGCCTAATAGTACGCCATCTGATGAATAAATTTCAGAGGCTACAAAAATATCAGGATTTTCAAGTTCTTTTACATCAGGCATTTCACCAAGAAAACCTTGGGATACAGCAAAGAAAAGTCCTGAAATTCCTAAAACAACTACAATGAATCCAAGCCAAATAAACTTAACCCATTTTTTCCATGAGTTATTTTTATTATTTTTTTTGGGTGGAAGCGGAAATGTTTTTCCCTTACTTCCAGAGTTTTGTCTGTTCTCTTCCATGTATGGTTACGGTTTAGCCGTTTCTATTTTTATTCCAATATCTTCAATTCCGGGAAGATTATCATTTCTCATTGCCTGGGTAAGCCCGATTTCATATTTTCCCTTTACCGGAAATGTATAATTCAATTTATATTGAAAGAATGTTTCCTTCGTATCTCCAAAACCCGTTCCAAGCCATTCTCCATTAGGTTTGGAAAGTACATAATTCAACGTATCCGTCTCTTTTTTCTTATTTTGAAGATTAGTGAAATTGACAATAAACCTTATGTTGCTGTAAGGATATTCGTTGTTATTTCTTACAACAAATATAATATTTTTAGGATTCTGCGGATCTGAAATTTCAAGATTAAATTTTTGTTCACTTTTCTTATTCCATTTGTTATTAACGGAATTCATCATCACCTTTTCTTCTGAAGAGTTACAGCCAAAGAAAAGGATAAGACTCAATAATCCTAAAATTTTACGCATTTCCATCTTTTTTGGGCGGGAATTTCTTTTTGAATTTTTTCTTATTCGGGTTTTGCTGCGGATTTTTGTTTGCATCAGAAGAAGCCACCTCTACCTTTTCCATTTGAGCTTTGGGCTGTTGGGGCTTTTGCTGTCTTGGTTGGTTATTAGAATTGTTACCCGCATTTTCAGGTCTTGTCGATTTTTCCGGTCTGTCTGATCGTTCTGGCCTGTCTGGTCTTTCCGGTCTGTTTTTTCTTTGACCCTGATTATTGTTGTTACTATTATTTGGCCTGTTGTTCTGATTCCTGTTTTTGTTAAACCCTTTATTTTTCTTCTCAAATCGGTCTACACTGTTTTCCTGGATAAGATCAATGCTCTGTAAAGGGATGTCAGGCTGTTTCAGGTCTTCGAGAGGCAAGGTTTTTTCACCTCTTTTATTTTGGGCAATTAACTTTTTGATCAGATCAATATCGAAATCATACCACGCCATAGAATGATCTACATAAGCAAACCACATTTTCTTTTTGAAAACGTCAATTTTAATACAGAAGGCTCTTCCTTTTTCTGTATCCAGGGTGGTTGAAGAAGACGGAAAATTACTTAATGCATCAAGATAACTGTCAAGCTCATAATTAAGACAGCATTTTAGCTTACCGCACTGTCCTGCCAGCTTTTGAGGATTAATACTGAGCTGCTGATATCTTGCTACATTGGTATTTACCGATCTGAAATCAGTTAACCATGTAGAGCAGCAAAGCTCTCTTCCGCAAGATCCGATTCCACCAACTTTTGCTGCTTCCTGTCTGAAACCAATTTGTTTCATGTCGATTTTAGTCCTGAAGGTAGAGGCGTAATCTTTGATTAACTGCCTGAAATCTATTCGGTTATCTGCTGTGTAATAGAAGGTTACCTTTGAAGCGTCTCCCTGATATTCAACATCGGTGACCTTCATTTCAAGGTTTAACCTTTGGGCAATCTTTCGGGCTTCTATCTTTACACTTTCCTCTTTTTTTCTTACTTCCTGCCAAACCTCAATATCTTTTTGGTTAGACTGTCTGTATATTTTAAGTGCCAATTCTTCAGAAAACCTTTTCTTTTTCATCTGAATTTTTACTAATTCTCCGGTGAGACTTACTACACCGACATCATGTCCCGGGCTGGATTCTACTGTGACTACACTACCTATATGTAAAGGGAAATTATTTACATTTTTATAAAACGATTTTCTGTCATTTTTAAATCTGACTTCTACATAATCGCACCTGTTTGACGCAGGATTGTTGATGTTGGAAAGCCAGTCGAAAACACTTAATTTATAACTATTACCACAGGTATTTACATTTTCACAACCATTCGCGGATTTCTTGGGTCCGCAAGAATGCGCAGAATCGCCGGATGTTTTACATCCACAACTCATATAACTATTATTTAATCTTGCAAATTTATATATTTTTATCTTTATGTAATTCTAAAAAATTCAAATATTCACTATCATCATTGTTTAATATTAAACAAAAAAATCGAATATAGCGTAAAATATTATTAATGTCCTAATATATATATCTTTAAGATGATGTTTTGCTAAAGTACTATTTTAAACATAATTTTCTTTCGTCTAAACGTTTAAAATATTAAGAAATATTAACAAGCGTATTTAAAATAATTTTATATTTGGGTTATATAATAATAGTCTATGAAAAAAATATTAGTATCAACTGCTTTATTGGCGGGTGTTTTATCTTACGCAGGAGGCTTCAGAGTATCTCTGCAAGGGGTGAAACAATTGGCAATGGCACATACTAGTGCGCATGCCGAAGATGCAAGTGTGGCATTCTTTAATCCTGCAGGTATGTCATTCATTCCTTCCAAGCTAAGTATAGTGGCAGGAGGATTTGGAGCGAGTAATAAGATTACTTTTCAGAATTTAAATACTTTACAGAGTACAGAGACTGACAATCCTTTAGGAACCCCGATCTATGCTGCGATTACATATAAGGCACTGGAAAATTTGTCAGTTGGTTTTAGTTTTTCAACACCTTTTGGGAGTACTATTCAATGGCCGAATGACTGGGAAGGTAGAGAAATGGTTCAGAAACTTGAGCTGAAGAGTTTCTATTTCCAGCCTATGGTTTCTGTGAAACTGGCACCTTGGCTGGCTTTCGGAGCGAGCTATATTTATGCAAAAGGAAAAGTAGACTGGGATAAGGCTGTGACACAATTTGGTGGGCAGGTTAATATTAATGATGACAAAGCGAGTGGCCACGGATATGGTTTTGGGTTTTATTTCAGACCGGAAGACAAACTTGATATAAGTATCGCTTACCGTTCACCGGTAGATATGAAAGCTAAAAAGGGAACAGCTACTTTCCAATTCCCTTCACAATCTATTTATCCGCTATTAGGATTGGATGGATCAGGAAAAGACGGTTTTACAGCGACATTACCTTTAGTAGAAGAATATACAATAGGTTTTACGTATAAAATTACTCCAAAATGGTTGGTTTCTGCGGATTTCAACTATCATGGATGGGAGCGATACAGCAAGCTTACTCTGGATTTTGCCAATGCCCCTGTTGGGAACCAGGCAGATCCTACCGTTCTTGTGTCTCCTAAAAACTTCAGAAATTCAAAAACCTTCAGATTGGGGACGCAGTATGCATTTAATGATATGATCTTCGGACGTCTTGGTGCTTACTATGATGAGTCTCCCTATACCGACGAAAATTTTATTCCAGAAACACCCTCATTCAATACTTATGTAGTGACCGGTGGGGTAGGATTTAAATTAAAACAGTTCGGAGTTGATATTGCCGGTGGATACGCTATGCCTCAGGCCAGAGACGTGAAAAATGCTAACCTTGGTTTCTATGGACAAGCGAAAGCTACTGCATTCTATTTTGGTCTTGGTTTATCTTACAATCCTTTTTAATTGAAAGACTATGAAAAAAATTATAATTTCTACAATCGCTATTTCCGCGCTTCTTTTTACAACAAGCTGCGAAGATGATTTTGATACGGATGTAAAAGATATCCAGGTAACACAGGGTGAAGCTAATTTCTCCAAATATGTTGCTTTAGGAAACTCACTGACTTCTGGGTACAGAGATGGAGCTCTTTATGCTGACGGACAAAATGAATCCTATCCTTCAATGATAGCCCAGCAAATGAAATTTGCAGGTGGCGGTGATTTCAAACAACCGTTAATGCCGGATAACAACGGCGGATTGATTTTAAATACTTTAGCAGGCCCGGTACAGATTGCGAATACAAAACTATATATCAACAGTTTTATAAATGGCTCACCTGATTTAAAATATGCAAATAATAACACCGCTACAACGGTGGTTAATACTATTTTAACGGGCCCCTTTAACAATATGGGGGTTCCGGGAGCAAAAGTAGCCCATTTACTGGCACCGGGATACGGAAATATCCAGGGGATTCCTACCAAAACAGCTAACCCTTATTTCGTGAGGTTTGCCTCAAGCCCTACCGCATCAGTGATCGGTGATTTTAAAGCTCAGAACCCTACATTCTTTTCATTATGGATAGGAAATAACGATGCTTTACTATATGCTCTGGCAGGTGGAGACAGCTCAGTGGAAACATTAACTCCGGCAGCTCAGTTTACCCAATACTATAATGCATTGATCAATGAGATTTCTACGACTAATGCAAAAGGGGTTATTGCAAATATCCCTGATGTAACGTCAATTCCTTCTTTAACAACAATTCCTTATAATCCATTGACGGCTTCTGTATTAGGAGGTGGGAATGTAGATGCAGGAAATGCAACTATTGATAATCTGAATACTAATCTTTACGGACCCTTGAATCAGATCCTGACGGCTTTTAATGCAGGAGACAGGATAAAGCCCCTTTCAAAAACAGCTTCAAATCCGTTGCTGATTAAAGATGAAAGTTTAACAGATCTTGGCCCTCAGATTACAGCAGCAGCGGCAGGTTCCGGAAACCCGACCTTAATTGCTCTGGCAGCTTATCTGGGAGCTACTTACGGGCAGGCAAGACAGGCAAAAGCTGGAGATTTGGTTCCTTTAACTTCAAAAGCTGAAATAGGAACGCTTCAGACATTACCTCCGGGAGTGCCTGCATCATTGGGAGCAAGAGGAATTGCTTATCCGTTTGCGGATAAATATGTGCTGACCGTTACGGAAGTGACAGAAGTGAACACGGCTATTGCGAGTTATAATACGACCATTAAAGCAGCAGCAACAGCAAAAGGATATGCTTTTGTAGATGCCAACAAAAAAATGATTGAGCTTAATGCCCAATCCGGAATTTCTTTTGATGGTGTGAAATACACCGCTAAATTTGTAACCGGCGGCGCCTTCTCTTTAGACGGGGTACATTTAACCGGCAGAGGATATGCAATTGTTGCCAATGAATTTATCAAAGCCATTAATTCAACGTATAAATCTTCACTACCACAGCTGAATCCGAACAATTATTCAGGAATAAAATTCCCTTAATAAAAAGGAAAGTAAAAACTTAAAGACCACAGGAGTAATTCTTGTGGTTTTTTTTTAAATTTGCAAAATCTTTTAAAAAGTAAAAATGGCCGAACAGTTAAGTTATCTATTTTGTACAAGGACGAGTAAGGACTTGGCAGAGAAAATTGCCCAGCATTATGGGCAGGAATTAGGAAAAATCAACTTTCAGGAGTTTAGTGACGGGGAATTTGAGCCTGTTTTAGACGAATCTGTAAGAGGAGGAAGGGTTTTCCTGATTGGATCTACGTTCCCACCGGCAGACAATCTTTTGGAGCTTCTTCTGATGATTGATGCTGCAAAAAGAGCTTCTGCAAAAAGTATTACCGTTGTACTTCCTTATTTCGGACTTGCAAGACAAGACAGAAAAGACAAGCCAAGAGCTCCGATCGGGGCAAAATTGGTCGCTAATCTTTTAACTGCTGCAGGAGCAACAAGAGTAATGACAATGGATCTTCACGCAGATCAGATCCAGGGGTTCTTTGAAATCCCGGTAGATCACTTATATGCATCTACCATTTTTGTAGATTATATCAGAAATCTGCACCTGGATGATCTTACCATTGCTTCTCCGGATATGGGAGGTGCCAAAAGAGCGAAAAACTATGCCGGCCATCTGGGGGCAGAAGTAGTAATTGCCTATAAGGAAAGAAAGAAAGCGAATGTGGTGGAAGAAATGTTCCTTATCGGAGACGTGGAAGGTAAAAATGTTATCCTTATCGATGATATGATTGATACAGCAGGTACACTTTGTAAAGCTGCAGATATCTTAATAGAAAAGGGAGCAAAATCAGTAAGAGCTATGGCAACTCACGGAGTGCTTTCAGGAAAGGCTTATGAGAATATTGAAAACTCAAAATTGTTGGAAGTTATTGTAACAGACTCAATTCCTGTGAAAAATAATTTGTCAACTAAAATAAAAGTGCTATCTTGCGCCCCGTTATTTGCAGACGTTATGAAGATGGTTCATGAGCACCAATCAATTAGCAGTAAATTTGTTATTTAATTGATAATTAGCGATTTGCAAAAATAATTTTAAACAAAATTTTAAATTTTTTATAAATGAAATCTATTACAATTCAAGGTACAAAAAGAGAAAGCGTGGGCAAAAAGTCTACAAAAGCTTTACGTGATGCTGAATTAGTTCCTTGTGTTGTTTATGGAGGTGGCGAGCCGTTGAACTTCTCTGCAGAAGAGAAAGCGTTCAAAGGTTTGGTATATACTCCTGAAGCACACACGGTATCTATTGAAGTTGATGGTCAGACCATCCCAGCAGTTCTTCAGGATATTCAGTTCCACCCGATTACAGACAAAATTCTTCACGCAGACTTTTATCAATTATCTGCTGACAAGCCGGTTGTTATGGAAGTTCCGGTAAGAATCACTGGTCGTTCAAAAGGTGTTGTAGCTGGTGGTGTTTTACGTCAGTCTTTCAGAAAATTAAAAATCAAGGCTATTCCTGCAAACTTGCCGGATGAAATCGTTGTTGATGTTACTCCACTTAAAATTGGTAACAAAATTTATGTTGGTGGTATCAAAACTGAAGGATATTCTTTCATGCATCCAGACAATGCAGTTGTTGTAGCTGTTAAGATGTCTAGAAATGCAATGAAAGGAGGAGCAGCAGCTGAGGATGATGATGAAGAAGAAGTTGTAGCTGAAGGAGGAGCTCCGGCAGCTGAAGAAACTGCAGCAGAATAAGGATTGCTTATTAAACAATATAAGACCTGTCAGAATCTCTGGCAGGTTTTTTTATGGAATAAGTTGTAAGACAGGTTCAACTCTCAGCTGACAATCATCAAACTAAAAACTAGCCCCTTAATCCGGAAAAAAGCCGTAAATTTGACCTGTTCTAAATAAGAACGGTTTAATTTAAAATTTAATAAATGTTTGACATTCAAGAAATAAGAAGTCAGTTTACAATATTAAACAGGCAGGTGAACGGTAAACCGCTGGTTTACTTAGATAATGCAGCTACATCCCAGAAACCGGATTCAGTATTAGAGGTCTGGAATCAATATTATACAGAGCTTAACGCTAATGTTCACAGGGGAATTCATACGCTTAGTCAGTTGGCAACAGAAGAAATGGAGCTTTCTAGAAGAAAGATTCAGAAATTCGTTAATGCAAAACATGATTTTGAAGTCATTTTTACAAAAGGAACTACAGAAGGTCTGAACCTCATCGCTTATATTTTAACCCAAAAGCTTAAAAAAGATGATGAGATTATCATTTCTTATCTGGAGCATCACTCTAATATTGTTCCATGGCAGTTGCTCTGTGAAAGAACCGGGGCAAAACTTCGGGTAATCCCGATCGATGAAAACGGAATTCTTCAATTAGATTTTCTGGATCAGTATTTAAGCGAAAAAACGAAAGTGGTTTCGGTAAATCAGGTTTCCAATGCCTTGGGAATTGTAAATCCTGTAGAGGAGATTATTGCTAAAACCAGAAAAAATTCGAATGCCTATATTGTCATCGACGGAGCACAGTCTGCACCGCATTTTGCCATTGATGTTCAGAAACTGGACTGTGATTTCTTTGTATTTTCAGGGCATAAAATGTATGCTCCTATGGGAACGGGGATCTTGTATGGAAAACAGGGAATTTTAGAATCCTTACCTCCTTTTCATGGCGGCGGCGAAATGATTGCAACCTGTTCCTTTGAAGGAACAACTTATGCTACCTTACCTTTTAAATATGAAGCGGGGACTCCAAATGTAGGCGGGAATATTGCTTTGGGAGCTGCTGTGGATTTTATTGAAAAGATAGGCCACGAAAATATCCAGAGACATGAAAATGCATTATTGGAATATGCCCAGAGACAGCTATCGGAAATAGAGAATATAAAGATCTATGGAGAAAAAGCTAAAAGAACAGGGGTTGTTTCATTCAACCTGGAAGGAACAGGAATTTCTTCAGATGTCGGGATGATTCTTGATAAAATGGGAATTGCAGTGAGAACAGGACACCACTGTACACAACCCATCATGGACTTCTTTAATATTGCAGGAACCGTAAGAGCGAGTTTTGCAGTCTACAATACCTTCCAGGAAATTGATTTACTGGTCGAAGGTGTCAAAAAAGCACAGAAAATGCTATCATAAATAAAGAGGCTGTCTCAAAAGTGAGACAGCCTCTTTATTTATGCTCAAAAAGAAAGGAAAGCCAAAGCTTTCCTAATTTTAGCAAATTGATTA
>NZ_AKJY01000016.1 GCF_000282115.1 Chryseobacterium populi | reverse complement strand
ATGCCCGCCATTATGAAAGGATTTTTTGACCGGACATTTCTTCCGGGGATTACTTTTAAAAGTAATAAAGGAGGAATTAGCGAAGGATTATTAAAGGGTAAAACAGCCAGAATAATCACAACCGCAGGAGATTTGTCCATCGATACGTACGAAGAAGTCTACAGGTCAAGCGGACTTGTGCAGTTGCAAAAAGGTATTCTGGAATACTGTGGGGTGTCTTCTATTCAAAACACCTTTATTGGACCGCTTTATGAGTTGAATGAAAAAGATAGAAAAGAATGGATTGAGCAAATAAAGAACCTATCCGCATCGGACACAAAGCAGTAAAGTATACTGTAAAAGGTTGTTTATATATACACTAATTTTATTTACAGATTATGACCTCTTCATTAAACCATATTGTCTCGGAGATACAGCGAAAAGAAAAAGCTATTTCGCTGTCATATCCCAATGTAATTGATGAAGCATACCAGATGACCATATACCTGCAAAAGCTCTTGGTTTCCACAAAAGAGGATGTTATAAAACAATGCTTTAAAACCCATTGGGAAGAAGTCAATTTCTTCCGCAACATTAAGCCATATATCCACTCCAAACTCATTTACTACAATAAGGTGTTTCGGATACAGACAGCTTGTCCTGTCGACAGCTGTAAAATGTACGTCAATTATTTTTCAGAACAATTGCAGGAACTAAAACAGGAATACACGGAACATATCTACAATTCAAATTTCTACAGATATTATCGTTCAGGAAGAACTGACCATGATGAAACCTACTTTAGATTGGGCAACATTAATTTCCATGACGGTCTGAATAGTTTCGTCTTTGAGATTGATCCGCTGTTTTCAACCTACTATGATTACAAGGTAGCTCGGAAATAGCCAACGAATTGCTCTACACCTACATACTTCAAAAAATAAATGATGATGAAATTGCAGATTCTCTTTCTGTAAGGGGTATTCCGTCTGATGGTATTCTTTAGACAGATACCAAAAAATGCCTTGATAGAGCTGATTTATGCACTGCATGCGAATAGTTCCCTTTCCCATGGTAAAATAGGGATCCGAAAGATCAGCCTGATTTTAGAAAAACTATTTCAGATTACTTTAGGTGATCTGCACAATTCTTTCCATAGGATGAAAACCCGTGCCGGCTCCCGAACCACATTTACCAAAAGGGGAAGTCTTCAAATTTTATCAATCATCATTTATTTCCCTGTTGATAGGATGATATAGTTATAAGCAAAAAAAAGTCTCACAGAGTATTCTGTGAGACTTTTTTATAAAAACTGGCGGC
>NZ_AKJY01000015.1 GCF_000282115.1 Chryseobacterium populi | reverse complement strand
TTTCTTTTTGAGCATAAAAAAAAGACTGTCTCACTTTTGAGACAGCCTCTTGTTTTTAAATTTTTTTTCTTACAGCAGAAACCAGCTTTCGCTTACGAAAAATGTAAATTAAATCGGCTGGTTATTGTTTAAATTATTGAATAGTTGATCAGAATCTTATTTTTTTATTAATATAAATAGATTGAATCTTAGAAAGTTACATTAACCAAAATTAAAAATATATTAAATAATCAATCAATCGTTTGATTTATTCGAAATCTTGTGTAAATTTGCACCCTGAAAAATAGAAGTGATATGATTTCAAAAGAAGAAAATATACTTTTTGCCGCAGAAAAACTTTTTGCAGAGAAAGGTTTTGACGGAACTTCCACCCGGGAAATTTCCAAAGCGGCGAATGTAAATATTTCTATGATCTCTTATTATTTCGGTTCAAAAGAAAAGCTGTATGAAAAACTGGTGGAATACAGAATGAATGAAGGGCAGTTTTTTTCAAAAGACACTATAGAGAGAACCGATATCAATGAATGGGAAAAAATAGAAAAAATAGTAGATCAGTTTGCAGGAAGGGTTAGAAACCATAAATGTTTTTACAGGATCATGCAGCGTGAGCAGCTTCACTCGGAAAATCCACAAATGCTGGAATTTCTTAAACAAACGAAAATGGGCTTTATCTCTATGTATTCACAGATACTGGAAAGCGGCCTGAAAAAAGGAATTTTCACAAAGAATCCTCCTATTTACCTGCTTCATGCCACAGTAAGCGGAACATTATTTTATGCGTCCAATGCAAGGGAAATGTATAAGGAATTCTTAAATGATACTGAAGATGATGACGTTTTTGACGAAAAATACTACACAGAACTTAATAAACATATAAAGTATTTACTAAAAGACCTTTTGGGTTATGAAGAGAATAAATAATTCAGTGATTGCACTTTCCCTGTTTACAGGAATTATAAGTGCAAATGCTCAGGAGAAAAAACAACTCAGCCTCGATGAAGCGGTACAGTTGGGAATCCGGAACAGCAAAAACCTTAAGATTGATGCTGCCAAAATAGAAGAGGCTACAGCAGATCTTCTGGAAGCAAAAAATAAACAGCTCCCTGATTTTAAGCTTTCAGGGCAATACATGCGTTTAACGAATGCAAAAGTAGACCTGAAATTTCTTGGAGAATCAGGATCAGGAGGAGGCGGTGAAATGGCAGCGCCAAAATCTGTATTTCTTGGACAGGCCAACCTTTCTATGCCTTTGTACTCAGGCGGAAGAATACGCTATGGGATTGAATCTGCAAAATACCTTGTAGAAGCCTCAAAACTAAGCACGGAAAATGATAAAATTGCCATAGCTTATAATGTGGCACAGGCCTATAACAACTTATTCAAAGCCAACCAGGCGATAAAAGTCTTACAGGAAAACCTTGTTGCTTCCGAAAAGAGGGACGAAACTTTCCTTAAAATGGAAAACAATGGCCTGATTGCAAGGAATGACCGTTTGAAAGCCAATCTTCAGACTTCAGATATAGAACTGCAGCTATTGGAAGCTAAAAACAACTATAATATTGCCAATATCAATATGGATCTTTTATTGGGAATTCCTGAAACAACGGAACTGGAAGTTGATCCTAATTATATTGATGAAATCCAGGATACCAAACCTGTAGACTATTATCTGAATGAGGCACAGCAGAACCGCAAAGATTTACAGGCTTTAAGCCAGCAGAGAAAAGCTGCCCAACTGGGAAGCAAGGCGGCAAAAGCTGAAAATTATCCTACAGTAGCTTTAACCGGCGGCTATATCGCAGCGGATGCCCCGAAATTTTTAACGATCTACAATGCGGTAAACGTTGGAGTAGGAATACAGTATAACCTGGCTAATCTCTGGAAACAAAACTCATCTCTGAGACAGTCTCAGGCAAGAGAAAAACAGCTTGAAGCAACCAATGAACTCTTGAATGATAATATCAAGCTTGATGTAAACAGGGAATATCAAAACACAGATTATTCAAAGCAGAGAATTGCCGTTTTTGAAAAATCAGCTACTCAGGCTAATGAAAACTATAGAATAACCAAAAATAAATTTGATAACGGTTTGGCAACCATGACGGAGCTTCTGGATGCAGATGCCGCTCAGATTTCAGCAAATGTAGGAGTGATTAATGCAAAAGCAGATGCAGCATTGGCTTACAGAAAACTATTACAAACTACAGGAACTTTAACAATTAAATAAGAATACTACCATAATGGAAAATAATAAAACACAGCAATCAGAAAACCTGGAACCAAAAAAGAAAAAAAGTTTAGTTTTCCCTATCATTTTAGCCGTTGTCCTGATAGGAGGCGGAATCTACGGATACAGAACGTATTCTTACGGGCAGACTCACGAAGAAACTGACGATGCTCAGATTGCTTCAAACATGAGCCCTGTTATTTCTAAAGTTTCAGGATATGTTGCACAGGTAAAAGTAAAAGATAACCAGTTTGTAAAAAAAGGAGATACCCTGGTTATTTTAGATAACAGAGATCAGAAAATGGCTTTGGAACAGGCTGAGGCAGCTTTATCTACGGCAAAAAGCAATATTTCTACTGCACAGGCTACTACTACGGCAACTTCCAAAAATATCGGAAGCTCAGAAGCAGCGGTAGCAACAGCAAATGCTCAGATAGAAGCGGCAAAAGTAAACGTTTGGAAGACTTCCCAGGATTTAAAAAGATACGCCAACCTTGTAAAAGACCACTCCATTACAGAGCAGCAATATGAGCAGGCTTTAGCAGCAAAACAAACTGCAGATAAGCAATTACAGGTTTTTGTAGACCAGAGAAACCAGATTGCCCAGCAAACAGGTATTGCTTCTTCGCAAACAGCAGCAAGCTCCCAACAGATCAGTGTAGCAAATTCTGTAGCTAAACAGAGGGAAGTAGATGTGGAAAATGCCAGACTTAATCTTTCGTATACCGTTATCGTTGCTTCTGAAGACGGATTTGTAGGAAAAGTGCCAATTCAGGTAGGGCAATATCTGCAGGCAGGTGCCCAGCTGTTCAGCGTTGTTAAAAATGATCAGAAATGGGTAGTGGCTAATTTCAAAGAAACTCAGGTAGATAAAATGGTGGAAGGGCAAAAAGTAAAAATTAAAATTGATGCTTTTCCTGATCAGGATTTTGAAGGGGTGATAAGCTCATTCTCTCCTGCAACCGGTGCTACATTCTCAATCCTTCCTCCGGATAACGCAAGTGGTAACTTCGTGAAAGTGGTACAGAGACTTCCGATAAAAATCGACTTTGTAAAACTGGATCAGGGTATTGCTAAAAGATTAAGAACAGGAATGAATGTGAAAGCTGAAGTTTCTCTAAAATAATATTAAAGTTGTGAATAAGTGAATTGTCAGTTTGCAAAAGCAAGTCATTGATGGATTTTAAAATGCAGAAGATAATTGACAGTGAGGTTAATTCATTATTGACAATTCACTTTTTTACATAAGAAAAAACTATGCAAGATTCATTAGTAGAATATGGAGCCCGGAGAGTAATCATTACGATTACGGCGATTCTTTGTGCTCTGCTGGAAATTGTGGACTCCACGATTGTGAACGTTGCCCTGAACGAGATGAAAGGGAACCTCGGAGCTACACTTTCCGAAGTAGGCTGGGTTATTACGGCTTATGCCATCGGGAATGTAATTATTGTGCCGATGACGAGCTGGCTTTCACAGCAGTTCGGACGTAGAAATTATTTTGCAGCATCGGTTATCATATTTACCATATTTTCATTTTTATGCGGAAATGCCACCAATATCTGGGAACTGGTATTCTTCAGATTATGTCAGGGAATTGGTGGTGGTGCATTACTGGTAACTTCACAGACAATTATTACCGAATCCTATCCGATTGAAAAAAGAAGTATGGCACAGGCAATTTATGGTCTGGGAGTAATTATAGGCCCTACATTAGGTCCGCCACTCGGTGGATATATCGTTGATAATTTCAGCTGGCCTTATATTTTCTATATCAATATTCCGATTGGTATTGCTGCAACATTAATGACTTTACAGTTTGTAAAAAGTCCGAAATATGCAGAGAAGCGGAAAGCCTCCGATGTCGACTGGCTGGGAATTGCCCTGTTGGCTGTAACGGTAGGATCATTACAGTTTATCTTGGAAAGGGGCCATGAAGAAGACTGGTTTGCCAGTGGAATGATTGTCACTTTCACCATAACAGCAGTATTAGGATTTATCCTGTTCCTCTGGCGGGAGCTTACCTTCAAATATCCGATTGTAGAACTCAGGGTTTTAAAGAACAGTAATTTGAGGATCGGAACGGCCATGTCCTTCGTACTGGGATTCGGATTATATGGTTCTACTTTTATTGTTCCGTTATATACACAGAGTATTTTAGGATGGACGGCTTTACAGTCGGGAGCATTAATGATCCCTGCTGCCTTAACGACAGCTTTCATGATGCCTATTATCGGAAGACTGCTTTCAAAAGGGGCAAAACAACAAATCCTGGTTTCTCTGGGACTATTGATATTCTTTATCTACAGTTTCTGGGGCTACAAGATTCTTACGCCGGATACCAGTAAAGATGCATTTTTCTGGATGCTGATCGTAAGGGGAGCCGGATTAGGACTATTGTTCATACCGATTACTTCTTTATCCCTAAGTACCTTGAAAGGTCAGGAAATTGGCCAGGGAGCCGCATTTACGGGGATGATGAGGCAGCTGGGCGGATCTTTCGGGATCGCTGCCATTACTACCTTTATTGCTAATGCGAGCCAGAAATACAGGGTGAATCTTATCACCCACCTTGATGGTGACAGTTTCGAAGTACAGCAAAGACTGGCAGCTTTAAAAGCTAACTTTATAGCAAAAGGAATGACTCCGGATGGTGCGATGAATGCTGCCTATAAAATGCTCGACCTGTCAGTAACCAAGCAGGCAACGGTATTATCTTATATGGATGTTTTCCTTTATCTGGGAGTTGCTTTCTTAATCTGTATACCGTTTATCTTATTTGTAAAAGAAAGAAAAAGTAAAGAAAAAATAGATTTGAGTGAAACCATGCACTAATTTTAAAATAAAAACCTCTGAAAGTTCAGAGGTTTTTTTGTTTTTAAGTCAATCAGAAGCGAACGGGATTTTTTACTATCCTTTTAATTTATTTTTTTAATGGTTTAAAAGTTTAAATTCTTTTATTATTTAACCATAGCCACCCATTCAATTCCGCTTACATCAATAAGCTTTATGCTGTGGATTTTACTTTTAAAACCTGATATATCGGGAATTAATAAGTCAGCTTTAGCTCCCAATGGAATAATTAAACTGTGCTTCCCGGGTTTTACTTTGGCTACATAATGATTGCTGATATGTTCTGGATTGAATTCCGACAGGTCATTATGATTTAAAGTCTTTAAAATAACTCCGTTTTCATCCAGGATATGAATTCCGATAAGAAATGATCCGTAAACATCGGCACCTTCGGTTCTGTACACCTCAAACTTCAATCCGGAATCCCTGAGTGAAATATTGGAGACTTCAACCCTGGGTTTTACAGATTTATTATGCAGATTCCCCAACACACCGCCATGAAAGTATTGATTGGTATAAAGGGTTATCCCGAAAATAACAGCTGAAATAATCAAAACGAAACGTTTAGGGTTTTGAATGGCGAAATTACCGGAACCTGCCCATTGAAACCATTTCTGATGGGTGAAGTTATAATTTTTCTTTAAAAAATAATGATCTAATGAATAAAAACTGCTTCCGGTAAGAAACAGGGTAAACCCGCAGGCAATTCCCAACACACCGATCTGCCATTCATCGAGACAGGTGGTACCCAGCCATCCGGAACCCAGTAAAATTCCCAAAGCCAGTCCGAGGATTCCGATGCTCATGAATCGTGTAAACAACCCCAATATGATAAACAGCCCTACAGCAGCTTCAATAATAGTAAAAGAAACCATTGCAGTTTGCAATGAGTCAGGATGAGTAACCAGATATTCGATAATGGGTTTTATGCCCAGGGCGTTGGGCAGAAAATGATTGAATTTTTCCCCGATATATCCGGCTTCATCCGGGATGAGTTTGTTTTCAAGAATAAGTCTGCGCCAGAAAGCTGAGAAATAAGTCCAGCCGATTACAAGCCGGATGGATAACGTAAATAAACCGGCGATATCAGTCTGCCGATTGAAATTATTGTTGTTCATTAAAGTATATTGTATTAAATAATTGAATATGAAAATGGTCCGGATTAAATCTGAATCAGGTCTAATTTCAATCGTTTAAACAAGATATATTTAGGAGGACTGTTTCCGGTGGCATACCCGGAATAGTTGTTTTTGATTTTCTGATTTTCCTTTAAAACCAAAAACATCAGGTCCGGTTCAAATGGAAATTCATTTTTTTTGAATTTAAAATCAGCTTTGGAAGCCAGTGTCCTGCCGGATGAGGTCTCCGTAGAATTGTCACAGGTAAGATTCTGACCGGATGTCGTTCTTACCTTATTTAAAGAACTGATGTACTGAATGTCAAAAATATCAAAAAGATCTCTTTTTACAGAGCATGGAGATAATGAAAATACCAATATCAGCAGAATTAAAACTGCTTTAGAGGTTTTCAGATTGATCTTTAAATTTGACATTCCCTGCAAAACTAAGGTTTTTATCCGGATAATCCTTTTAAAATCAATTTAATGTGAAGGTTTTGGCTGATTAAACCGGATAGCCAGGCTGTCATTAACCAATTCAATTTCATGATAAACAGCGCTCAGTTTTTCATTTTCGGGTTGAGACAATGTTTTACGATTCACTTTTTTCTGATTTTGGCTTTCTGAGATAAGTTTATTGAAATCAAATTTAAGAAGTTCTTCTTTAGTATGTAAGGTGTTTAAAACTCCACCGGTTATTGATGAGATTTTTTTAGGTTGCGAGTAATCGAAAGGTTCAACTTTCGTTTTTTCAAAAATAAAATTACCTTCATAATCTATTTGTGTAGGTTCTATTTTAAAATCTTTTGGTGTAACAATCACTGTATTTACCTTAATGTTATTCCGGATAAGCTCCTGAAGAGGAATATCAAGCGGATAGGATGAAACGTTTTCTTTTCCATCTGTGAATAAAAGCATTGATTTATTACTGAATCCACTGCTCAAAGAAAGTATACCATTTAACAGTGGATTGGAAAAATTGGTTCCGGGCCTTAGCTTAAGAATACCGGTGTCTATCTTATCAGCTGCTGATAATAACTGATTTTTATCCTTTGTTAAGGCACAGAGAAGATATGAATTCCCGGCATATACAATGATAGAAAACGCCTGGTTTTCTTTTTTATGGTTGATTATTTTTTGCAAAGCGTTTTTAAGAATACTGATCCTGTTAGGCTTAAAATCTTTGGCGAGCATGGTTATTGAGTTATCAACTAAAAGTGCAATGTTTTGTTGTGGGATTTCTTTTTTTCCGGCTTTGTTGTCAGCCTGGCTACAGCTTAAAAGTAAGATAAGCAATAAAAAAGAGAGTTGTTTCATAATTGATTTTCCGGTTAAAAAGCTAAAATACTTATTTTTATTTGATGTTCAAATATTTTTCAATTCGTCAAAACAGCTACAACCAAACTCAATACGGCTACTTTTAATTTACAGTTTCTGAAGACCTTTGCTCCATCACCATTAAATAAATAAAAATGCAAAAAACAATTTTCATTACCGGAGCTTCATCCGGGTTAGGAAAGTCTGCTGCTCAATTATTTCAAAGCAAAGGCTGGAACGTTATCGCTACCATGCGGAAAACAGACAATGAAAGAGAGCTTACAGCACTTGAAAACGTAACCGTCCTGAAAATGGATGTTACCGATAAAGATCAGCTTGATGAAATTATTACTGATGTTCTTAGCCGTTATGATATCAATGTTGTTCTGAACAATGCGGGATACGGATTGGTTGGCCCTCTGGAAGCATTTACCGATGAGCAGATCAAAAAACAGATCGAAACCAACCTGATGGGTGTGATCCGGATTACAAAAGCCTTCACCCCTTATTTCAGAGAAAAGCGGGAAGGTGTTCTGATCAATATTACTTCAAGTTTCGGGCTTATGGGATTTCCGACCTGTTCTGTGTACAGTGCCACAAAATATGCAGTTGACGGTTTCTCAGAATCTATGGGTTATGAGCTGGCGCAGTTTGGAATTAAAGTAAAAGTGGTTGCTCCGGGAGGAATACAAACCGATTTTGCTGGCCGCTCACTCGATGGTGCCTATCATGAAGCTTATCAGAAATTAATCACTAAAGTTCAGGAAGGTTACAGCCCGGAACAGATTGTCAATTATTCTAAAGCGGAAGATATTGCAAATGTAATTTACGAAGCAGCAACAGACGGGAAAGACCAGCTGAGATATATAGCGGGTAAAGATGCCATTGCCCTATATCAAGAAAGAACCACTATAGGAACAGAAGCTCATGTTCAAAAAATAAAATCAGGCTTTATATTTTAGAAGGGTAGAGGCTGGAAGTTAGAGCCCGGAAAACCAATCTCAGTAAACGATAGCTCCCAACTCATAACTTATAACTCATAACTCATAACTTTTACTCCTACTGACTAACAGTTGTCACCATCACCCCCTATATTTGTAACATGAAAAGTACAAAACTACCTTTCCATTTCCGTTCTTTATCGGTTCTGCATGAAGCAATGGGAATTCCGGAGCCGCTGCATCCGCTGATCAGTATTGTTGATTATGATGACACCCGTTTTGATCCCGAAGCTTTCAGAAATGGGACGAAATCGGATTTTTATAAGATCTCCTTTAAAACAAAATTCAATGGGAAGGTCCGGTACGGACAAGGATATTATGATTTTGAAAACGGAGGATTGTCTTTTGTTTCGCCCGGCCAGGTGCTCAGAATGGATTATGAAGAAGCTGATTACAATGGAATGTCATTACATATGCATCCTGATTTTGTCAGATCTTATCCTCTGGCTCAGAAGATGAAAAAATATGGTTTTTTTTCATATTCGGCGGCTGAAGCATTATACCTTTCCGAAAAAGAAAAGAAAATGATAGCTGATATTTTTAAGAATATTCAGAATGAGCTGAATGAAAGAATTGACCAGTTCAGCCAGGATGTGATCATTTCTCAGATAGAACTGCTGCTTACTTACAGCAACCGGTTTTACAACCGGCAGTTTATTACCAGAAAATCCGTAAATATTGATGTTTTAACAAAAATGGAAAACCTCCTGGATGATTTTTTTGATCAGGAAAAAGGAATAAAAGGTCTTCCCACCGTGGAATATGTAGCGTCTCAACTGAACCTGACTCCAAGATATTTAAGTGATATGCTCCGTCATCATACAGGGCAAAATGCCCAGCAACATATTCACGAAAAACTAATCGAAAAAGCCAAAGAATATCTGTCGGAACCTAATATTTCAGTTTCCGAAACGGCTTATCAGCTGGGATTTGAGCATCCGCAATCGTTCAGTAAGCTCTTTAAAAAGAAAACGGCAAAGACGCCTAATGAATTTAAGCAATCTTTAAACCTGTCGAATAATGAATCAGAGTAATTTTGATGAACTGATAGAACGTTCCCTGAAAATCATCAGAGAACAATATCATAAACTTGAGTTAAAGCATCACAAAAGCGAATGGTCATTAGAAGAAGATGCTCTTGCTTATCTTACTGATGCCGGACTTATCGGAAGAAATATCATGTCACACCAGAAAAGATGGCTCAAACCGGATTCTGCGGCTGAGCTTGAACATAAGTTTGCTGAAAATATCTGGTAACTGATTGTATTGGCAGACCGACCGCACCGAAATTGAAATTAAAGACGCTTTAGAACAAATTTAAAATAAAACCGAAAACCTATTCAAATGAGTTATTGTTCAGTTATAGAAAATATGCAGCCTGAAAACAGGAAAGCACTTCATAAAAATTATCACGACTATCATTATGGATTTCCGATTCATGATGATAATGAGTTATTCGGAAGGCTGATCATGGAAATCAATCAGGCCGGATTGAGCTGGGAAACGATATTACGGAAAGAAAACAGCTTCAGAATGGCTTATGATAATTTTGATATTCAGAAAATAGCCGGTTATGGCGAACAGGATAGGGAAAGACTGCTGAATGATACCGGAATTATCAGAAACAAGCTAAAAGTAAATGCTGCTATTGAGAATGCAAAAACAGTTCTCCGGCTTCAGGAAGAATTCGGGTCTTTTGAAAAATGGCTGGAACATCATCACCCTAAAACATTACCGGAATGGATGAAATTATTTAAAAAGACATTCAAATTTACCGGCGGTGAGATCGTGAATGAATTTTTAATGAGCATCGGATATCTGAAAGGTGCCCACTCCGAAAACTGTTCTGTGTACATAACGGTTTTGGAGCACGAACCAATGTGGAAAAAATGATAGCTTCTCGAGTGAGATTATTTGAAATGAAGAATAATTTTGTATCGGAAACCCCTGTAACAGAATCTCTGTAAAATGACAAATTATTCCTTATGAAAGGTTTAAGTGATAATTATTTCAGGCTTCTCACAGATACATCCGGCTTTTCACCCTGAGGAACAATAAAAATAGCATCATCGCTGATGGTATCACCTGCATCAAAATAATAGCTACCGGTCACAGGAATGACATTATTAACAAACTTTCCGGATTTATCATAGGCAGAATAGGTGACGTTGATCATCTGGGCTTTCATTTTCAGTTGAATTTTTTTTGAGGTCAGTTTGGCTCCGGTCGCATTCATGCAATCCAGTTCTACAAGTCCGATGTTGTTGACGATCTGAGGGTAAGAAGATAATCTGATGTTATATGATGTATTGGAAGTGTTTTTTACGGAAGCCGCTACTTTGTAACGGTCAAAAGTTTTTCCGCCTGCCTGTACACTTTCTTTATTTAAAATATTAAAAGTAACGCTCATTCCATTGACGTCAATTGTTTGTCCGTCAGATATTTTCTGAGCCTGTGCAGTGTTTCCGAGACAGATGATAAAAAGTAAAGATAGAACAGGGAATAAATTTTTCATACCATTGATTATTTGATGTGTTTGATTGTGACTAAAAATACAAAAAAATGTTTAATCATCTATAGTATTTACAATTTTTTGATGTGTTTTTCCCCATTTTTCCAGCTCTTTGATAATTGGTTTCAGTTGATGACCGATAGAAGTAAGTTCATATTCAACCCGTGGCGGAACCTCAGCGTAAACAGTACGGGAAATGATTTTATTTTCTTCCAGTTTTCGCAGCTGAAGGGTAAGCATTCTTTCGGTAATATTCGGGAGCTGTTTCCTTAATTCTCCGAATCTGTATTTTCCGTTGATCAGATAACAGCATATGGCCAGAGACCATTGCCCACCGATGATATTGGAAGCATAAACTTCCGGACATTCATCTGATAATGCTTTTTTATTGGCAAAATTCGTAGAAGTTTCTTTTATTTTAGTCATTACTTATCTTTTTTATAGTACCATACAATAGGATGCTAATGTACAAAATGGAAGTTACGAATATTATTTTTGCAATAGAAATTTAAATTAAATGAAAACATTAATTATTGCCATTCATCCCAATATCGAAAATTCCCTGATCAATAAAAGATGGATGGATGAATTGGCTTTGTATCCTGAAAAATATACAGTTCATGAGTTATATAAAGCTTATCCTGATGAAAAAATTGATATTGCTAAAGAGCAGGAGCTAATAGAGCAGCATGACAGAATTATTTTCCAGTTTCCTTTTTACTGGTTCAGCAGCCCGCCGCTTCTGAAAAAATGGTTTGATGAGGTGCTTACATATGGTTGGGCCTACGGAAGCAAAAGCGGTTATAAAGCCGGTGGAAAGAAAATGGCTTTAGCTATCACAGCGGGAATTGATGAAGAAGGCTACAGTGCTTCCGGAAAATATAAATACACGATGGAAGAGCTCACAAAGCCTTTTGAACTGATTTTTGAGTATATAAGAGCAGAGTACAAAAACTTATTTGTCTATTACGGAATCGAGCTCAATGCTTCAGAAGAATGGATTGAAAGAAGTGCTTCTATATATCTGGAGTTTATTGATAAACTATAAAACTTTTATTCCGGATTAGGCTTAGTCTTGTCTTTTATAGGAAATTTTTTTTCTTCAGAGTTACAGTTCAATCAGTATGGTTTCGTTTCCTTTTAGTTCACCTGCTTTAAAATTCATTGGATCCAATTGTATTCCCGGGGTTAAATACAGAAAAAGTAAGTTAAAGAAATACGTTCTAAGAATTATTTAAAGCCCTGTTAATCCTTTTTTCTGCTTCTTTTTTCTCAATCCCATTATAAAAATCTTTTACAAACGGATGTTCAAAATTTTCATGAGGATAAATAAATGGTCTGCCTATTTTATTGTTGACAATCACATTGGTAGGAATTCTTTCTTCAAAATCGTAATCGGGAAAATAATTTGAAAGCCACCCGAAGTATCCTGTTTCAAAATTTTCATTTTCGTAATAATAGCTAAAATACTCAAATTTCCTTATCCCACGGTTTTCGTATCTTCTTCCTTCAGAATCTTTTTCTCTTTCATGGCGACCATCATTCTTTCGGATTTATATTTTTCCCAGTCAAACTGATTGAGAAAATCGAGTGCAGACTGAAAGCCTTTGTTGAAAAGATCTTCTTTTTCCTCTCTTTTCATGAAGAAATTGAGCCAGTCGCTGGTTCCGCAATTCACGGTCTGGATGCTGTACAGGTGATAAAAAGTATGTTTGGTAAGGAAAGATTTGTCATTAAAACCTTTCAGCGTACCGATGATGTTTCCGGCATAGGAAAATGGGGTTTTCAGAATCTCCTCGCTGGTTTTCCCTTTTTCGGAACTGATTTCCGAATCGCTGGTCAGCTGTACCCCAAACAAAGGCATTCTCGGATAAAAAACATCAGCAGAGTGAAACAGGTCGATCGGGAAATTGGAGATGCTTCCGCCATCGATAAAAACACCGGCAGGGTAAATATCTTCAGGTTTGGTATTCATCCAGAATTTCCAGGCGTATTTTACAGAATCGGCGCCCCTGTCAATTCTTTTTTGAAAAGGCTCGAAAAAGAAGGGAACAGACATTGAAGCACGCACAAATTCGGCAGGACTGATGTGCTTCAGTTCTTCTTCGGACCAGTATAAATTTGCCATAGTAGGCAGCTCGACTTTTATTTTAGCATTAATATCGGTCGTGATGACGATGTATTCAGATTTTAACAGATAAAAAGGGTTTTGTTTGTAATAATCGTTGTTAACAGCACTATCGTAGAAAATTTTATATCTCGTTTGATCGATATGCTCGAGGTTGTTCACTTTAATTTCTTCGATGCTGTTTAAAGCGATAGCATAATATTCCATACCGTTCCCATAGCGGTAGTTGAGGTTAAGCTCTAATCCTTTTTGTACAAATTTTTCATTGAGATTGGCTACTGTTTTGATCCCGAAACCGTCCAGAACATCTTTCATACTGTTTAAAAAAGTGTTTCCGGGATTAAGTCCGCTGTTCTGCTTCCTGAAATCATTGTAAAACTTTTTCAGACAGAAAAAAGCAATAATAATGGGAATCAGTGGAACAAGGAATAAAAGTTTGGTATTAAGAGTGGTTTCCGAATACGTTGCAAAAGGGATAATGACCAGGATGATCATAATGACTGCGGCAATGATGGCATTTATCTTCAGGAAGTTCTTATTGTTGAGCATCGCATGAATAGTCGTCCTCACATAAGGTTTTCCGTCCATAAAATCGGCGAAATTCCAGTTGAAAAGAATTCCCCTGATGATTTCACTCTTAGCTTCTTCCTTAGTTTTACACGAAGCAATAAGCATGGTGTTGATGGCTCCGGCACTGGTTCCTGCCACCTTCAGAAAACGGATTCCAAAGATTTCAAGACCATAAAGATACCCTACGAGTGCGCTCCCCCATACACCGCCGCCTTCCTGCACAAATTCTACATACTGATTTCCTTCAGCATCCAGAAGATCCGAAAATTCCCTGGATGAAATATTCTCATGCAAAGCAGCAAGCTTATCCTTGGATTCCGGTGAAAGAACATTTTCTTCCAGGATTTTAGTAAGAGCATCGGTTTTCATGGTGGATTTGGTGTTTGGGTTTATCGCAAAGACTCAATTTGTTTTTATCAATTACTGTTTTTAAGACATAAAAAACTTTAATTAACCTGTCATTACAAACCGTAGGTGAAGCACAGTCTTTTCCTATTATTTATTGAGATTGTTTTATCATTTTATTCTCCGCAACGACCATTTCTTCCTATAAAAATAAAATATTTAGTGATCACCTGCCCCAGTATTTTCCCCCTTATTGATAAGTGAAATCACCACTGTTTTCTTCTGGCGTAAATAAAGGTGACAATAACAATCAGAGCCATCAGCCCCAACGTAAAAAAATATCCGTTTTTATGACGCAGCTCAGGCATATTGTCGAAGTTCATTCCGTAGACACCGGCGATAAATGTAATCGGTAAAAAATAGACGGAATAAATTGCAAGAACTTTCATTACCTGGTTAGCCTTCTGGTCTGAAAGTGCCAGGAACATGGAAATAAGGTTGGTGATCTGTATATTCAGGTGGTCAAAATCGGCAACCACATCTTTATGCTTATCTTTTAAATCTACAATTTCGGAATCCTGCAGGTTTAATAGTTTAAACTTATCAATAGCATCAGTAGAAATTGTCAATACCCTTGAATTCAGCCCCGATTTTCTTTTCAGTTTATATAATCTGCGGATCTGAGTGGTATGATTGGTGTTTTTAAGGAAAATTTCATTTTCAATATTATCCATAGTTTCCAGCAAACTTACAGATTCATCATCAAAACTTTTCATAATCAGTAAAGCAATCATCAAAGCAATTTTCTGTGGGTTTGTTTCATTTTGCGTGGCTGAAACCTGTTTCTTGGTCTCTGTAATACTTCTGGTTTTCATCCTGTGGATAGTGATAATGGTATTCCCCAAAATAAAAATCCCAATTTTAGTACTGATATCACTGATGGTATTGAGGTTTTTTCTCTCCAGTTCGGTACTTTCACGAAGCAGGAAGAATTTTACACTTCCGTCTTCTTCATATTTGGGAAGGTGATTAGGATCTAAAGTGTCTTCCAGAAGAAGATTATTAATTTCATACCGTTCATGAAGAAATTTTAAATCCTCTGCTGTCGGGGCCTCTACGTCTACCCATTCACATTGGGAGTCTCTGTATATCGTGTCAATTGGCATAAAGTAAAAATACTAATATTTTGAAATACTATGTGTTAAATAAGTCTATCTTTGCCAAAATTAAAAAAACTATATGATTAAAAGTACAATTAGAGGGATCGGATTTTATGTTCCGGATCATGTTGTAACGAATGATGATCTAGCTAAATTAATGACTACTAATGACGAATGGATCACCGAACGAACCGGAATTAAAGAAAGAAGGCACAGAAAAAACAGAAATGATTCTGAAGAAACCACAGCTTATTTAGGTTTCAAAGCTTCTGAAAAAGCTCTCAAACAAGCAGGTTTAACGGCTAAGAATATAGATTATATTGTTTTTGCTACCCTTTCTTCAGATTATTACTTTCCCGGATGTGGAGTCTTGCTTCAGGATATGCTCGGTTGTGATACGATTGGAGCGTTGGATGTAAGAAACCAGTGCTCAGGATTTGTATATGCAATGAGTGTGGCCAATGCTTTTATTAAGTCCGGAACGTATAAAAATATTCTGGTCGTAGGAGCTGAAGTTCATTCCTTTGGGCTGGATTTCTCCGATGAAGGAAGAGGAGTTTCCGTAATTTTCGGAGACGGGGCGGGAGCAATTCTACTCTCCGCTACTGAAGATGAAAATGCCGGAGATATTTTAGCAGTAAACATGCATTCTGAAGGAAAATATGCAGATGAATTATGTACCCAGTTCCCGGGATCTAAATTCGGTTGGAGTGACAGAATGAGAAAAGAGCCTGAAAATGTTACCAATAAAGAAGTATATCCGATCATGAACGGAAACTTTGTATTTAAACATGCCGTAACAAGATTTCCGGAAACGATGCAGGAAGCTTTAAATAAAGCAGGAAAAACAGTTGAAGACCTTGATATGTTTATCCCACATCAGGCCAATTTGAGAATTGCCCAGTTTGTACAGCAAAAATTCGGGTTGCCGGATGAAAAAATCCACAACAATATCCAGAAATACGGCAATACAACAGCAGCCTCTATTCCGATTGCTTTAAGTGAAGCCATTGAATTAGGGAAGGTAAAAAGGGGAGATCTGGTTCTTTTATCAGCTTTCGGAAGCGGATTTACATGGGGAAGCGTATTATTTGAATACTAATTTGGCAAAAAAATAAAAGTATTGCCAACCGGTAGTAATTCCCCTCCCCTGGAGGGGTGGCAGATCAGAAAGATCTGACGGGGTGGTTTAAAAAATGTGTAGCAAAAAACGCCGCAGATCTTGATCTGCGGCGTTTTTTGTTGATTATAGATTGTATTAAAGGCTTTTCAGTAATTTTTCTGTGTCACCGGAATCTTCACCTGTCTTTTTTGCCAGCTCAATAGATTTTTCAGCCCATAATTTAGCATTCTTTTTATCTCCCACTTTATTATAAAGATTGGCTAATGTATCTGTATTGGCATAGTTTTCGTCTTTCTTTACAGATTCCTGGGCCCACTTTACAGCAGTTTCAAGAGAAGACTTGGTATTTACATTCTCAAAGAAATTCCATGCAACAGAATTTAATTCTTCAGAACTTAAAGCTGAATAATCTTTGTATAAATCAAGACTCAACTTTTCATAAGTAGCAATATCTTTATTCTTCAAAGCTCTGCCTGCTTTTGCTCTTTTTAAAATTTTCTCAGATTCTTCCTTGCTTAAGAACTTTTGTGATTCTGTAAGGAAATAGTTATCATCCCACGTTTTAGTATCAGCGTTATATGTTTTTTTCATAATGCTGTTCAGTTTGATATTTTTATCAAACATTTCATAGCGGTCTGCAGGAAGTATTTTGATAATATCCGCTTTTTTTGTCTGGAAAGTTTTGTATAAAGGACTGTCAGTAGTTTGTACCCCGGAAAGCAACATCTGAACATCTTCCTTATCTAATGTGGTTTTCGCCTGAAAATAACGATCCATAACTCTTCCTGCAAATTCAGAATCATTATACATCGTAAGCCCGGCAAGATTCTTTAAAAACTCAGGATCTTTCTCTCCGTTTTCAAATTTTTGTTTTAAAGCCGCCAGTCTCTTATTCGGGTCGCCTGCATCTTTTGCAAACTGGATAAAATCTTTTTCTTCTACATAGCCCAGTGTTCTGTGCACTTCTTCTCCGTCACCGTTCACAAAAAGGTAAGTAGGGTAGGCTTTAACATTGTATTTTTTTGCCAGATCGATACCTTCTCCTTTTTCCATATCAATTTTTGCATTGATGAAATTAGAGTTATAATAATCTCCCACAGTCTTAAGCGGGAAGATATTTTTTACCATCAGCTTACAGGGTCCGCACCATGATGCATAAGCGTCGATAAAAATAAGTTTGTTTTCTTTTTTAGCTTTAGCAAGGATGGTTGTGAAGTTGCTGTCTTCGAATTTAATTCCCTGGCTGAAAGCAAGAACTCCAATAAAAATGGAAGAGAATATTGCTAATTTTTTCATAAAACTTTTTATTGATTACAAATGTAATAATTATGTTGATACATGAGTCTTGTTTTGGAGAAATAAGTTACAGTACTCAACGTTATATTAAAAATATTTTAATATAATATTATTTTATAATAATTAATTTTGATAACTAATTAATACAGTTGAAAATTTGAATAGATATTTATTGATTATACTTTTCTTACCATTGAATTCCAGGCTCCTGCAGGCACAGAATTTCTCTTCAATTAAAGATATCGAAGATTCTCTGAGGTCTTCTGAAATGCTTTTGGCTGACGGAAAACAGGAAGAATATATGGCTCGGAGTAATGAAATTTTAGAATCTTCACAAAAAATTCATTATTCAAAAGGAATTGCACTTGCCAGTTATAGGATTGCAATGGCTTTGCTGTATCAGAAACAAACCACCAAGAGCCTGGAGTATATTAAAATATCTGAGAAAGAAGTATACACAAAGCAAAACCCTGAGCAGCAGTTTAACATTCTCAAAGTTACAGGCCTTATTTATTCTGCAGTAAATGAATATGATGAGGCTTTGAAGGAATACAGAAAAATGCTCATAGTATCAGAAAAAATTCCTGAAGCTGAAAGTTCAAATTTTTACAAAAGTATGTCTTACAATAATATTGCAGTGATGTATGGAAGAAAGCAGAATAATGATTCCACCTTATATTATTACAATAAAGCCCGTTACTTTCTTTCAAAATTGAAAATCAGTAACAGAAAGACGGAAATTCTTAAATCATATCTCAATGGCAATATTGGAGAAATAAAGTACCTGCAGCATCAGAAGGATTCAGCAAAATATTATCTTAAAGAAGCCCTGAAAGTTGTACCACAAAACAGAACGGGTTCTACGATTGTGTTTCCGTTTAAATATCTTGCCAACATTTATTTTGATGAAGGGGATTATAAAAACGCCAAAATATCAAATGACAGTGCAATTATTTATGCGGAAAAGCTGAATGATCTCACTAGTCTTAAATATCTCTATGAACTTCGGTTTAAAATTTCTGAACAGCAAAAAAACTTACCTGAAGCACAGAAAGAATTGAAAAAATTCGTAAAGCTTAAAGACAGTATCAATACGCTTGAAAAAGAAAATATAAAAGAACCGTTTAAACATCTGGTTCAAAAGAAAAATATTGAAATACAAGACGGGAAAAAGTACCGTAATACAATTTTCTATTGGGCAACGCTTGCGGTAGGTCTGCTTTTATTAATCCTTACTTCTGTATTTCGCAGGAAAAAGAAACTGGAAAAAGAAAATCTTAAAAATACAAAGGTGATTGAAGCAAAACATCATGAAGTTGAAAATTTAAAAGTCAAGATTAATGAAGCTTTTGAAGAGATGGTAGAACTTGCAAAAGATAATAATCCTGAGTTTATGACCAGATTCAGGGAAATTTACCCCGAATTTTGTAACTCCTTATTAAAAATGTATCCTGATATTAATAATGAAACTCTCAGGTTTTGTGCCCTGCTGAAATTGAATTTTTCAACGAAAGATATCTCGGAATATACATTTGTTACTCCAAGAGCAGTTCAGATCCGTAAAAACCGGCTTAGAAAAAAATTTAATATTCCTTCTGACGAAGATATTTATCTATGGATAAATGAAATTTAAATAAAACCAATAAGTCAAATCATGAATGCATCTAAAGGCCGGGACTGTACATCTTTAAATATAATGATATTGACTATAAACCATATACATTAATGTGATACCTGTGTGATACTCGATTTTTTGAGTGTCACCGGGGACTTATCTTATTTTGTGAATAATTTTTAAGGTGATACATGCCTATCACAATGATTGAATTTTTACCGGGTAAAAGCAAATTTTGTCGGTAGAATACAATTAAACCAATGACTTCCAAAATAATATATGAAACCCGTGAAAACTATTATTGCTAAAACCCTGTTTTTAGTTTGCTTATTTGGTCTTGTTTGTAAAGTTTATGGATCTGCCCCGCTTATTACAGATCTGAATATAGTAAGCCGATCATTATCAGAAGAATGGGAAAGTGAGCTGAAAACATTCGTTAAAGAATATTTCGAATTTGAAAATACAGCACACCAAATACTACAGGATACGCTTAAGGAAATAAGGGATAGAGAACCGGATCTTCCAGTACAGCAATATATGAAAGACCGGGAAGAAGAATATAAAGACCGGGAATTCATGTTTTATTACATCATCTGTTTAATTGTGTTTTTTTCAGGCTTTTTATTACTGATTTTTGCGAAAATCAATAAAAGAAAAGAAAAATTATTGGAAGAAAAATTAGAGATAAAGCAGGAAAAAATAAAAGAAAAAGAAAAAGAAGCGCAGGAGCTTAAATTTAAAATTCATGAAGGATTTGAAGAGATTGTAAAACTAGCCAAAGAAAATAATCCCGAATTTTTGACCAGATTCAGAGATCTTTATCCCCGGTTTTGTTCAGAATTGATCAAAATTTATCCGGACATCAATAACGAGACTCTGAAATTTTGTGCCTTACTTAAGCTGAACTTTTCTACAAAAGATATTTCGGAATACACTTTCGTTACCACACGTGCCGTTCAGATGCGGAAAAACAGACTCCGTAAAAAACTTAATATTCATTCCCACGAAGATATTTATTTATGGATGAATGCATTGGGCTGAATTTTATTTTTCTGATAAATAAATCACTGTTTTTTTATCTGTTTATAAAAATGTGATAGATGTGTGATAGGTGATATTTTCAGTTTTTTAGAATAGTTTCTTTGCTTTGTTGAATCAATTGCAATGACGATTCTAAAAATAACAAAATGAAAAAAACAAAAAAAACGAAATTATTGCTACTTCCTTTATATTTTGTGACCTGTTTTCTTAACGCACAACAAGGAAGTGTAGGGATAGGTACCACAAACCCTGATCCTTCGGCTATTTTAGAGGTGGTGGCTGCGAATAAAGGAGTGCAGCTTCCCGTTGTTTCCCTTACATCTGCCACGGATATTACTACAGTTGGAAATCCTAAAATGGGTTTTGTAGTTTATAATACTGCTGTTGCAGGATCCGGAACTACACAGGTGAATAAAGGATTATACGCTTATAATGGAACTGTTTGGGAAAAAATGTGGACCAAAGCTAATGTAAAAACAGAAGTGGAAAAAGTTCCTTTCATCACTCCTGTATTTGCAGCTAGTAACTTAGCGGCTTCGGCAAGTATTGCTGCCGGTACTATTTCCGGTCTTACATTCAATACACTATACCAGAATTCACCCGCCGGAGCGCAGGGGAGTGCCGGAGCTTATACGGGATATGCCATCCAGCAGGCAGGTGGATATGTTATCTCTTACAATGCAGACCTTAGGAATGTATCCGGAGACACAATTGGCGGAACTATCGTATATGTACTCAAAAATGGAACGAACATCTGTACTTACGGAACAGCTAAAGTATATCAGTTTGGAGGAGTATCCGGTACCTGTACGCTGAACCTTGCTGTAAATGATATCATTACCTTCAGGGTACAGTCTTCTAATTCAGCCTATCAGGTAACAAACCCGAATGTTTCTATCTCACGAATTTCAAATTAAATTACTATGAAAACAAAAACGATTATTTTGCTTCTTGGGGTAATGATGACTATGTTTAATGCTCAGGTTGTTATAGGATCTACTAATGTTTCCCAGGCAGCAATCCTGAAATTAGATTCCAATTCAAAAGCTTTAAGAATCCCCGGGTTATCAATAACCAACAGAACCAATACTGTAACACCTGTTGCTTCACCGGCTGTCGGACTGTTTTTTTACAACACGAGTTCAGATGCCGGCAATGATATTGCAAAAGGAATCGGATATTGGGGAAGTGACAACAGGTATCATTCCCAGGCAACGTTTACGGCCACTGAAGAAATTATTTCTACATCGCAGATTCCCCTGTTGGTATTCAGCGCAGCAATCGGACAAAAACCTATTACATCTTTAGGAAGTGCAGCCGGAGGGGCTTTTACCAAACTTACACTGAGTGCTGCTGAAATTATCATAGATAAATATTCAGGCTGGGTTACTGCTGCCAACCAGTACAAAATTCCTGCATCGGGAATATATATGATAGAGTTTATCACGGATATGTCCAATACAGGGAATAATGGCGGAACTACAACACAAAATATACTGAAGGGAACCGCAAACTTTGCAAGCAGCTATGGAAGAGATAATGTAATTAACAACCGGATGTATACCACAACCATCAGTACACAAAATCTTACAGTAAATGACTTGCTGACTTTTGAGTATACCTATACAGCCAATAATTACAGAATACAGTCTGGCACCCTTAACATTTATAAATATCAATAATGATTCTATGAAAACACAAATTAAAATAATATATGTCCTTATCATTCTTTCAGGCATTAGCAACAACAAGGCGCAGGTGGGTATAGGATTAAGTAACCCGGATGCAAGCACTATTCTTGATTTATTCAGTACCAATAAAGGATTGCTTATTCCAAGAGTACAGCTTTCGGGGGTTAATGATGTTTCCACAATTCCTGTGATTTCTTCTTTGAATTCTACAGATCAGGGAGTTTTGGTTTATAATCTTGCAGATGCAGGCACTACTCCGAATAATGTATTGAAAGATACTTTTTATATCTGGACCGGAACTCAATGGGAAGGAATAGGAGAGATCTCTGACGTACGGTCAGAAATCAGTAACAAAAATATTACCCAGGTTTTATTTGCCGGAAGTCCGGCAACAGTAAATGCAGCGTATACTGCCTCTGCTTATTCTGCCTGGACGACCATGAATTTTACAACTGAAAGACTGGATTCCGGAAATATACATGCATCCGGTTCTTTCACGATACCAGCTACAGGTTTGTACTCTTTCTTTGGAGATATTTCTTTAAGATTATCTTCTACAAACGGAGTAACGAAAGCTTTTGGAGCGCGAATATTTAATGCAACAACGTCCACAGTTCTGGCTATTTCATATTATGGAACCGGGGCAGGTGGCGCTCAAGGAGATATGCCGCTGTATTGGATGGGACAACTGACTGCCGGAACGGTAATCAATATACAATACCGGATGAGGGCTGATGTTTCAAGTACTTTATCTACAAATACCAATTCAAATATTACGATCAGAAAGCATTTTTAATTACTTTATGGCCTCCTGAAATGTTGTGTTCCCTCATAATTCACCGATGATGTCAAAAAAAGGAGGCCTTTTTTTAAACATGTAATACCGAAAAACATGGAAGAAAACTTCAGGGAAATCCATATCGGGAGTATGATCAGGCAATGTGTGGCAGACCGTGGAATAAGTTTTTCCCGGATAAAAAAAGTATTTAAAGTACAGGAAAGTGATGTTCAATTCATTTACGAAGCTAAAAGCATGGAAACTGAGCTGATGTTGAAATGGAGTAAACTGTTGGAATATGATCTCTTCAGGCTCTATTCCCAGCATCTGATACTTTATGCACCTCCGGTTTCTGCTTCTGATAAGGATTCCAGATTATTTCCGGTGAAGGAGAAAAATATTTATACCAAAGAAATGATAGACTTTATCATAGAAACTTTAGATACCGGAAAAAAAACTAAAAAACAGGTACTGGAAGAATATAGGATTCCTAAAACGACTCTGCACAAATGGCTTGCAAAATATAAATAATGAGTACTGTACCTGATTATAAAAAAATATATTGGGATATTCTCAATGAAAAATATCCTGAGAAAAAAAGCAGGTGTATTCCGATTTTGGAAAAAGCAAAATTGGCAGCCCTGGATATTATTAAACTTAATGAAATCATTTTTGATACAGATAAACAGACTGAAATATTCAATCAAAGACACAGAATGTATGATGAGTACACCATTTCACAGATATTAGTTTATCAGGAAGAGAATAAGCTTAATAATTCACAGTTGGCAAGACATTTTAAACTCAGCCGGAATTCAATTACGATATGGAAAAAAAAGTATAAAAAATAAAAGCTGACCCAAATTTTGGGCCAGCTTTTCAATAAAAACCCGCAGAATTTCCGCGGGTTTTGTTTATTTTGTTTTCATGCTGTCTGCTTTTGTACTGTCTGTTATAGCAGCGGCCGGTTCGGAATTGGCAACGGCAGAATCGCCCATGCTGTTCCTTATGGCACTCTTGTCGTGCTCATCTTTAAATTCTTCTCTTTTTTCCTTATTCTGAGCACAGCTTCCTAAAAATGATAAGCCCAATATGGCTCCTATCCATAATTTTTTCATAATAGTTCTTTTAGTATTTAGTACAAACCAAATATAGAAAAATATTCATATTTATTAATATCGTAAGACTTATTCTGTTTCTGTAAAATTTTAAAATATTTTGTAATAATTCAGAAAAACATACTACTTATTGTTGAATCGCAAATGTTTTTTATTATGAAAATGGAATTATTTAAACCTAGGAATGCTGTATTGGCGGAATATATGGATGGATATTATTTTCTTACTAAAAAAGAAACCAATCCGGATATAGAGTACCTGACTTTCCCGAATAATTACAGTATCATATCAATTTGTGAAAATGCAGAGCTGGAATTAGGAAATAACTCCATTAAAGCAATCGGAAAGGATAACGGAAAATTCATTTCAAACCTTATCTGTCATTATAAAAAACCGATTAAAGTTTCTATTAGAGGAACTGTAAATGAAATCAAAAAATCCGCAGAGCTTTCATCTACGGATTTTCCATTTTTGGTTAAGTTCACTTTATTTAGTTACAGGAGCTGCAACAGTATCCTGAATTTTTGCTGCATCAGGATTTGTCATTTTCGTATTCATTGTATCTGTAGCAACAGGGGGTACAGTTTTCACTGTGTCTACTGCTGTTGCTGTAGAATCTGTTTTACTCGATGACATCTGTGGTTCCTTAGTTCCGCAGCTCACTGCAAATATTCCTAAACCTAAGGTTAATAACAAAAACTTTTTCATAATATTCTTCTTTGGTGTGCCGGTAAAAGTTCAATAACCATTCCGAACAAGGGTTGCAGATTATTAAAAAATAAATAAAAATGATTAAATTTTGTTAAAAAAGAATATTTCAGACCAAGATTGAGACAAGCACTTAATTTCCACTCATAACTCATAACTCATAACTCATAACTCATAACTCATAAAAAAAGCCCCGAAATAAAATTCGAGGCCATAATATATTATTTATTGCTGATTAATGATAAAATTATCCAAGATAAGGATATTTATAATCTTTAGGAGAAACAAAAGTTTCTTTGATACTTCTTACGGAAGTCCATCTCAGAAGATTCATTTTAGAACCTGCCTTATCATTTGTTCCCGAAGCTCTCCCGCCACCGAACGGCTGCTGACCTACTACGGCTCCTGTCGGCTTATCATTGATGTAGAAGTTTCCGGATGCATTTTCCAACGCTTTGAAAGCTTCATTGATTGCATAACGGTCTTGCGCAAAAACAGAACCCGTCAATGAATAAGGAGATGAAGAATCTACCAGTGCCAATGTTTCTTTCCAGCCTTTATCTTCATACACATAGATGCTTAAAATAGGTCCGAAAATTTCTTCCACCATACTTTCGTATTGAGGATTGGTTGCTTCAATCACTGTAGGATTTACAAACCATCCTTTAGAATCATCACATGTTCCACCGATCACAACGTTTGCTTCACCTGAGTTTTGAGCTCTCTCGATATAACCTTTACATTTTTCGAATGAATTTTTATCGATTACAGCATTGATGAAATTGGAAGGATCTTCCGGAGAACCGATCTTAATTGAATTGATCTGGGTTTCCATTACTTTTTTTACATCTTCCCAAAGAGATTTAGGAACATAAGCTCTTGAAGCTGCAGAACATTTCTGACCCTGATATTCAAATGCTCCTCTTACCAAAGCAGTAGCTACGGCTTCTACATTTGCAGAAGGATGGGCAATCACAAAATCCTTACCACCGGTTTCCCCAACGATTCTTGGATATGTTCTGTAGTTATGGATATTATCACCGATCATTTTCCACATTCCCTGGAATACTTTTGTAGAGCCTGTAAAATGAAGGCCTGCAAAATCTCTGTGAGCCAATACCTTTTCGGCAGTTTCTTTTCCGTCTGTGAAAATCATGTTGATCACCCCTGCAGGAAGGCCTGCTTCCGTTAAAACATCCATGATTACTTTAGCAGAATAAATCTGTTTGTCAGAAGGTTTCCAAACCACTACATTCCCAAGCATTGCCATACATGTAGGTAAGTTTCCTGAAATCGCTGTAAAGTTGAACGGAGTTACTGCAAAGCAGAATCCTTCCAATGGTCTGTATTCTACACGGTTCCAGATTCCGCTGTCGGAAACCGGCTGCTCAGAATACATTTCGGTCATAAATTCTACATTGAATCTTAAGAAATCTATGAGTTCACAAGCCGAATCAATTTCAGCCTGGTGTACATTTTTAGACTGTCCGATCATGGTAGCAGCGTTGATTACATCTCTGTAAGGTCCTGCTAACAGATCAGCCGCTTTTAAGAAGATCGCTGCACGCTGTTCCCAGCCAAGCTTGTTCCATTCTTTTTTAGCAGCCAGCGCAGCATTGATTGCGTCGTCCACATGCTGCATGGTACCTTTGTGGTAAAACCCGAAGTCATGAGCGTGATCCTGTGGAGACTGAAGCTGAACCTTTTCGTCTGTTTTTACTTCTTTTCCGTTGATTACCATCGGAATCTCTGTTTTTTCAGCCCACATTTTTTTGTAAGTGGCGATAAGACTTTTTACTTCCGGAGAACCCGGTACATAAGAATTTACCGGCTCGTTTACTGCAAATGGTACTTGCGAAATTGCTTTAGACATATGATGTATGTTTTTAATTTTAAAAATTACTGATCATACAAATTTACGCTTTCATTTTGAAAGGAACAATTTCTGTAAATAATACTTCGTCTAATGATCGGAGGTTAAAGTGATATCTGATTTGCTCTTACAGCTTTAGGATAGAAAATATTTCCCCCTCTTACATTTTTTCATTCCCAAGAATTTTCAGGACCAGTTTTTCTTTCCGGGTAAGACCGGCTTTACCGTCATTTATTTCAATATCTTCAAGCTCGTCAAGATACTTTTTGATGGTATTATTTTCATAAAGATTGATCACTAAGGGATGAATGTAATATTTTTTACAGACCGTACTGGTATTGCCAAGATGCCTGGCAACAATGTCCAGAGCCTTCTTTATATTCTTTTTATATTCTGAGTTATTTTCAGCATAGCCGATTTCCCTGAAAGCTATTAAAGCATTTACGGTACCTGACCAGGTTCTGAAATCTTTGGCTGTAAAATCTTCCCCGCTGATCTCTTTAATATAATCATTCACCATCCCTGAGTCTATAGAATGCCTGTTTCCTTCCTCATCATAATATTGGAAAAGCTCTTTTCCCGGAATATCTTTACATTTCTGAACCAGCTTTGACAGTGTTTTGCTTTTTAGATCGACATGATGCATAATTCCTTTTTTTCCTTTGAATGAGAAGGTTAATTTCTGCCCCTTAATCTGTACATGTTTGTCTTTTAAAGTCGTTAAGCCGAAAGATCCGTATAGCTTTTCATAGGCATTATTGCCGATACAGATATTGGTACGCTGCATAAGGCTTATAATGAGCGCCAGTATTTTTCCTTTTTTCAAAATTCCTTAAAGCCAGATCCTGTTCTATTTGCAGACGGATTCCCGGTAAAGCATATCCGAACTGAAGCATCCTATAAAACTTGGTATGGTTTCTGAGTGCACTCCAGAGAGCGTGATATTTGTACTGCTTTCTTTTTTTTACATCAAATCCTGTCGCCTGAAGATGGCCATTATCCAAAGCGCAGATCCAGGCATTTTCCCAGGCAGGAGGAATTACCAGACTGTTGATTCTGCTGATCTCTTCTCTATCAAGGATTTTCCTGCCATCCTTATAATACAGATATTTTTTTCCTTTTCTTTTACGGATAATTCCGGCAGTTTCTGTATCGGAAGTGTAAATCAGATTTACAGCCTTTGCAGAAGCCACCGGATCTTTCATAATTTTGACAATTTTAGAAGGTCGGAGATAATTTCAAGATTATCACTATCCATAATACAAACGGTTAAGAATTTTTACCCTTCGAAAAAATTAAAAATAAAATAGCGATAACCGCTACCACTAAAAGAATCCCCCACCACATCCCGGCTTTAAAAATAGTCTCTATTGCATCACAGCTTGTTAGTAGTAATAAACTGAATATAGTAATACTGTATAAGGTTAACTTTTTCATATGATTGATATTTTGGTTTTAGTTGAATTCTGCGATGCTTTATAGAGGTAAAGTCACCATCGTAAGAGAATGGTTGTACAATGATGACTAGAATTAATTTCTAAGAAACATCGTTATATCTTTTTGAGAGTTTTAAAATGACACTGTTTTACTTCCGGTTTGATATGGATTTGCTGAATACAATGTAGCTTTTGTTTTTTATTGAATAAGATATAGCAAGAATCTTTCCGAAATGTTGTGAATAATTTAATGTTTTGTTTTCGGGTATTTGTTCTTCCATATTTTAGATCGATTCTCATACAGGAATAGAAAAACAATTCAGACAAAAATATATCAGGTGGTACAAACGTTTCTTGGTAAATAATAGTTTTTTTAGAGGTCTAGGGTGGGAAATAATTTCAAAGTCTGATTCTTCTCCATAGAAATGGTTAAGAGCTTTTACCCTTCGAAAATAGTAGTGAAAAATTACAACAACGGTACAAACCCGAATAACTTCCCACCGCATCCCTGCTAAAAATTGGTTTAAATACCTGTTCATCTGGATCGGTAGGCAGCAGGTATTTATGATGTTTAAAATTATTCTTTTAAACTCTATGATAATCCGGCCTCCAGTTTTTAATCGATCTCTTGATCTGGTCCCCGGAAATATTTTCATGGAGTGTTTTATATAAAAGTTCCTTAAATTCCTCATTATCAGCAAATCTCAGGGCAGAAATCTGGTCAAAACTTAATTTTTCAATGACCTCATCAGACCTTTTATTGAAAATTTCAAAATACCGCTGCCTGAATTCCAGTCTCACAATACGGTTTTGATTGCCCAAAGCATAATGCTGCCTTACCATAACAGCCAGGTAGAGAAGCAGGAAAATAATGATAGAAAATAAAATCCAGATCAGTTTATTCTGCGGGTCATCCCAAATCTTGTAAACTCCGGTTCCTCCTAATATCAGCAACAAAGGGAGATAGATGAAATGATGTGGCGGATAATATTTCTTATGGTTTTTATAATCCTGTCTTTTCATACTGAGGAATATAGCAATAATCTTTCCAAAATATTATATTTTTAATAAAAATTGTCGTTTTTTATAGATATGAATGAGAGATTCTGTTTTTTAATTTTTCCAATTTCTGTTTGTATAATTTGAAAGTAAATCTGTTTCATTATGAATTTTTTATGTATGAGATAGTTAAAGGTTGAAAAATTTCAAAAAGAAAATAGAAGTGAACAGGAGGAAAATCTTCTGGAAATGTTAGAAAAATGAGTAAATGATTTGACCGGTAACCATCAATTTTTTTGTAACTTTCGGTTTTAAAATTTAAAAAATGACTTCAAAGGAAAAAGTAGCTGCGCTTCGTGAAGAAATGCAGAAAAATAATGTTGATGCATTTATAGTATATTCTGCAGACCCGCATATGAGTGAATATTTGCCTGAAGAATGGCAGGAGAGAGCCTGGCTGTCGGGGTTTTTAGGCTCTGCAGGTTTTGTGGTAATCACTAAAGATAAAGCCGGGCTTTGGACTGACGGAAGGTATTTTACGCAGGCTGCCATAGAATTGGATGGTTCCGGTATTGATCTTTTCAAAGACGGTATGGAAGGAACTCCCAATTACATAGACTGGATTATTTCTGAAATTCCGTCCAGCGGAAAAGTGGCTGTAAATGCGCTGGCAACTTCCAATGCCAACTGGGAACTGCTTTCTCAAAAATTAAGCGCTAAAAACATAACCTTAATCGACCTTCCGCTCCTGAAAGAAATCTGGAAAGAAAGAGGAACACCTTCTAAGAACCCGATATTTGTACAGCCTGTTGAAAGAGCCGGAAAACCGGTAACCGATAAACTTGGAGCTATCCGCCAGAAAATGGAAGAACAGGAAGTTACCGTTCATATTATTTCAAGTCTGGATGATGTAGCCTGGACCCTTAATCTTAGAGGAAGTGATGTACAGAGTAATCCTGTATTTTTAGGATATATTATCATTACTAAAAATGATGCGATCTTATTCACCGATTTAGAAAAATTAGAAGTGGAGGCAAGAAAGCAGATGGATGATTCTTTCGTAAAAATGATGCCTTACGGGGAATTCTTCAATCATTTGAAGACTTTTAAAAATGAAAAGGTCCTGATTTCTCCAAATAGTAATCAATCGATATTTGAAACCCTGAAATCTGATAATCAGTTTGTAAAAGCTGCTGTTCCAGGAAATCTGATGAAAGCTCAGAAAAATGAAACAGAGCTGGAAGGTTTCAGGAAAGTAATGGTGCGGGACGGCGTTGCGATGGTTAAATTTTTGTACTGGCTGACCCATAATGCAGGAAAAGAAGCGATGAATGAATATTCTATCGGGGAAAAACTAAGAAGTTTCCGTGAAAAGGGAGAAAATTTTGTGGGCGAAAGTTTCGGAAGCATTGTAGGATATAAGGATAACGGTGCTATTATGCATTATTCCGCAAAAAGTGAAGGGAGCAAAGAAGTGACAAATGATGCGAGCATTCTTGTAGATTCAGGAGGGCAGTATCTTGAAGGGACAACAGATATTACAAGAACATTGGCGCTGGGAACAGTTTCTGACGAGTTTAAGAGGAATTCTACATTGGTTCTTCAGGGATTGATCCGTTTATCAAAGGTTAAATTTCCAAAAGGAACGAAAGGAGTTCATTTAGATGCTATTGCCAGGCTCCCGTTGTGGATGGAAGGAAAAGACTTTAACCACGGGACGGGACATGGGGTAGGCAGCTTTATGAATGTTCACGAAGGCCCTCAGAATATCAGAAAAGATATGAATCCGCAAGACCTTCTTCCGGGAATGGTTTGTTCAAACGAACCGGGATACTATCTTGAAGGGGATTACGGGATCCGTCATGAAAACCTGATTGCTGTAAAAGAGGCAGAAACAACAATTCATGGGACTTTCTATGAGTTTGAGACCTTAACTTTCTGTCCGTTCTTTAAAGATACCATTGTAAAAGAAATCCTTTCCGGGGAAGAGATCGAATGGCTGAATACTTATCACAAAACCTGTGAAGAGAAAATTGCGCCATTCCTGGAAGGAGAAGTTAAAGAATGGTTCTTACAATTGGTAAGCCCGCTTTAAATCAAAGATTAAAAAATATTGAGAATCATTCTCGAATTGTTAGATAAATTTCAAAAGCCCTGCAGGAGTTCCTTGCAGGGCTTTGTTTTTGTGGAAGTTTCATGCAGAGGAAAACCCTGTAGACGCTGATAGGAAGGATTAATTAAAACATATTCCGAATTACACAACCGTATTTTTACGGATATATTTTTAGGGATTATCCTGAAGAATGCCGGAATAATGACTGTTATCTTTGTATCAACAAAAACAGACATCATATCATTTCTTCATAAACAAAAGCAGTTTGAATCATCCCAGAAATGGGGTGATTTTTTATTTTTTTAGATTAAAAAGGCAATTTATTATTAAGAAATAAATTCAGAAAGGTGTAGAATGTTTAATCACTGTTTATATTAAAAATGGAAGATTATAGTGTAAGTAAAAAATCCTGAAAAATATGTTTCAATAAATACTAATTGATTTATTTACAGTGTGGTATAGTAAATTAAACCTATAAAGTGTTAAACTTTTTACTGTAAGATTTATGGACAAAACCGGGGATAAATTCACCATTGTCAAGATAGCCGTTGCCGATTGTACATTTTCATCATAATTAATGTTTTCATTTCACTGTAAAATAAGAATGATTGGCTTTACCTTGATATTGTGGTAGAGCCAATCATTTTTGTAAATTATTCAGATTAAATAATACTTTTTAGTCTCTGAAACAGAGTAAAAGTAATTCCAGAGTTAAAAAAATATTTTAAATTTTCTTATAATTTAACCATTTCCTTGACAGGAAAAGTAAAAAAGATATTATGAGAACAATTGTAAATGGCCACAAAAATATCTTTGATGAGAGATATAAAATGAAAATACCAATGAAAGATATAATAATGAATATTAAAAATAATTTTTCTTTCCCGATAAGCTTTAGACAATTATAAACAAACAACATCAGGAATCCAAAAAAAGTAAATTGCCCAAAATTATTTTTTAAGTAATTATAATTTAAAGTATCATTATAATTTGGACTTAACCAAATATAGGCGAAAAACATCACACCAATAAAAGATGTAATTAATATGGCAATATCTTTAAATTTTAGTGTTTTCATAGATAATATATTTAGCAGCCTGCAGCTTCAAGACAGTCAACAGCTCCCCATCCGGCACCCACAAAACCTATCACAGCGCCACCCCAAGCTCCGAAGAAACCTCCTGTAGCACCTCCAACAACTCCACCAATTATAGTAGCAGCAATCATTCGTGGTTTCCATTTGTTTACACAAGCCTGGCAGGCAGGATTTCTTTTTGCAGCCATGGCAAGATTTTCTTCAACAATAAAATCAGCTTTTTCGATTACTCTTTCTATAAATTCTTGATTCTGTCCGTTATATTTCAATTGAGGGTATTTATTATAAAGAGTTGCCAACAGTTCATTCATTTTATCAAGAGCTATTGATACTTCATCATTTGAATATCCTGTCAATTGTGTAAAATATGCTTCTTTTCCTTGTTCAAAATCAGCCTGATTAAAATTAGTTCGGAAATTATTTTTATTAGGCATATTCTCAAAAAGTGAAAATGTTATACTTCCATATTCGATAAAGTTTTGGTCTGTAGATAATTCTTTTATTAATTCTTCTTCAGTTAAATCACCCAATACTGATGATTGATTGTTTAAGATGGTTTTTGATGATACACTATTGTCATCAACATTATTATCATTATTTGAACAAGATGTAAATAGCGATAAGGATACGATTGCTAAAATACTAAATGCTTTTTTCATTTTTTTTAAGTTTAATTTGTTTTTATATGGTTATTAATAATCATGATTGGTTTGTTTAAATATGCAAATAATTACCAAACCTTAAATTATTTGCTTTAATACTCTAAGATTTTCATTCTATAGTTATAAGTTTACAGCTAATATAAATATTTTATTAAATAAACCAAAATTATTTCCTTATTTATTGATTTATTAATAATATATACATATAAACAAAATAATAGAATTCATCGTATTATTTAACAGACAGATTTTTATTTTAGTGAAGACTTTCCCACATTTATCATTTCGGGGCCCACCCGGAAGACTAAAACCTGAGAGAATTATTGAATGTTAATTGAAAGAGTGCCTGAATTCCAACGGTGACATATTTGTTTTCTTTTTAAACAGTGTGCTGAAAGACTGTGAATGCTCAAATCCCAGTTCGTATGCAATTTCGCTGATGGAAAGCTCTGTGGTGGATAGTTTCTCTTTTGCTTTACTGATAAGCTTTTCATGAATATGCTGCTGTGTATTTTGCCCGGTATGAATTCTCAAAAGATCACTTAAATAATTCGGAGATAAATTCATCGCTTCTGCAATTTGATGAACGGTTAAAAGGCCTTTTTTAGAAAACTTCCTGTCAAAATAATCATTTAAAAATAATTCAAATTTCGTTAAAAGCTGATGGCTACCGTTTTTTCGGGTAATGAACTGCCTCTGATAGAAACGTTTAGAATAATTCAACAGTAATTCAATCTGTGATAAGATAATTTCCTGGGTATGGTGGTCGATATGTTGACATTCCTTATCTATTTTTTGCAGGATTTCAAGCAGATCATTTTCTTCGTCTTCAGATAAATGCAAAGCTTCATTCACTGCATACGAGAAAAATCCATAAGATGAAATGGTTTTCGCCAAAGGATGCTTCAGCAGGAAGTCTTCATGAAAAATCAGCAGATAACCCGTATTTTGACAATCCATCGTCTTCAGATCCAGATACTGGACCTGGTTGGGAGCCGTAAAGCTCAACACCCCCTTGTCATAATCATAATGTTGCTGGCCATATTTTATTTTTCCTTTCGCATTACGTTTCAGGGCAATACAATAATACCTGCTCACAAAACCTTTCCACATATCATCTTCAATGAAAATACTTTCAGAAAGGTTGATCACACTTACCATTGGATGCTTTGGCTCGGGAAGAGAAAGCAGCCTGTGAAATGCCGAAATAGATTTTATCGTGTTCATAATTTTTTAAACTTTTTTATTTTTTATGGCGTCTGTCCTCCGGTTAAACCAGATTGTAACAATACTGTGTTTCAGAGATCAACCTCATAGGTTTCTGAAACCTATGAGGTTGAATTTATTCTAAGAATTAAAATTACAAATTAATAATCCAACAATCCCATTCCGAATTCATCATAAGTTGCTCCTGTATCTGTTCCCAGAGGTACAATACTTTCCAGTTTCCGGATCTCAGATTCATTCAGCTGAATGCTTGCCGCTTCAATATTCTGTTCAAGATATTTTCTGCGTTTCGTTCCCGGGATAGGAAGAATTCCTTTGCTGATAATCCATGCTAAAGCCAACTGGGATGAAGTAATGTTTTTTTCGCTGGCCAGAGTTTCAATCGCTTCTACCAGCTCAATGTTTTTATGAAAATGCTGCCCCTGAAAACGGGGGATTCCTCTTCGGAAATCATTTTCCGGCAAATCATCAACAGTTTTAATATTCCCTGACAAAAATCCTCTTCCCAAAGGTGAGTACGCCACAAACCCAATTCCCGATTCATTTAATGTCTTGATAACACCTTTCTCTTCAACCGTTCTTTCAAAAAGAGAATATTCACTTTGTACTGCAGAAATCGGATGAACTGCATGCGCTCTTTTCACTGTTTCAGAAGATACTTCAGACAGACCGATATAACCTATTTTTCCTTCTTTTACCAGATCACTCATTGCTCCGACAGTTTCTTCAACAGGGGTATTCTTATCAAGCCGGTGCATATAATAAAGGTCGATGTAATCTGTTTTCAGATTTTTCAGAGAACGTTCGATAGATTTTTTCACATAATCTTTTGTTCCGTTGATTTTCCAGGTTACCTGCTCGTTGTCATCAATCTCCCAACCAAATTTTGTTGCAATAATATACTGACCGCGATTACCTTCAATGGCTTTTGCAATCAGTTGCTCATTTTTAAAAGGACCATATAAATCGGCAGTGTCCAGAAAATTCCCACCCAATTCCAGAGAGCGGTGAATAGTAGCAATAGCTTCTTTTTCATCGGTTTTTCCATACATATCTGCATCACCGAAACCTGTCATTCCCATACATCCCAAACCTATATTCGGAACCAATAATCCCTGATTTCCTAATTTAACCTGATTTAATTTCATATCGTTGATTTTTATGGTACAAAATTCAGCAGAAATTAAAAATTGGATGTATGCAAAACAATGATTATTGTATGCAAATTACCTGGAAATAATTTTTATGGATCCGATAATCGCTTTGTAATTTTACTACTTGTATGTTGGGAATTTCTACATCTTTTGTCCGTTTTTTTAATTTGATTAAAATCATACCTTAGCAAAATGATCAAACTAAGCAGTGGAACATACCTTGGGGAGAGCACCAGCCGATTTGAAGGCAATGGTATTCAACTCGTTGATACAGTCTATCATCAGGCTGTTTCAAACGATTGGCATTCTCATGAGCACGCTCACCTTACTTTAGTGCTGGATGGTGGAAACAGAGAGCAGCGGCGCGGTGCTGAATACCAGCTGACTGCAGGTCAGGTTATTTTTTATCATAGTGATGAGGTACACAAAAACGATCACACGCTGTTCCCTTCACGGAATATTAACCTGGAGATCAGGCCGGAGTTCTTCGCAAAATATGAACTCACCGAAGTTCAGTTTGCTGAAGCCATTAAATTTCATAATATCAATGCATCACTTATTTTACGCGTTTTTAAAGAAGCAGAATTTAATGAAGATGCTCTGACCGACCATGTTGCTGAGTTGCTTATTTCTCCTCTAAACAAAAAATATAAAGTGCCGCCAAAATGGATAAGGGAGCTGCATCAGCTATTGAATGACAACTGGCAGGAAACTCCCAGCCTGCATACACTTGCAACGATAGTAAATGTACATCCTACCACAATCTCCAAGTATTTTTCCCAATACTTCGGATGTACACTAAGCCAATACCTTAGAAAACTTAAAATTGAACGGGCGATACCCTTGTTGCGGGATAAATTTTCGATTTCTGAGATAAGTTACATTTGCGGGTTTGCCGATCAAAGCCATTTTATCAGAACCTTCAAAACAGAGACAGGCATACTGCCGAAAGCTTTTCGTAAATTGTAAAGGCAAATCTTGTTCTATTTTTTTATTCTGAATGTCATTAATTTTGTTGAATGATTAAGACTCATCTAATTGGTTTGTTGTTGCTGTTAATGACCTTTAAATCTAATGCACAGGATGTTAAGTCAAAGTTGGACAGCTTTTATACCAGCCTGGCAAAGGAAGGCAGGCTGAATGGTAATGTGCTGGTAGCTGAAGGAGAACGTGTAGTTTATCACAAATCTTTTGGCTATGCAGATTTTGAAGAAATGAAAAGCAACAACATCCGAACTGCATTTCAGCTTGCCTCACTTTCAAAACCCTTTACAGCGATTGCCGTTTTGCAATTGGCAGATCAGAGAAAGCTAAATCCGGAAGACGAACTGAAAAAGTATTTTCCAAATTTTCCTTACCCAGGGATCACCATCAGTCAGCTGCTTTCACACAGTTCAGGAGTATCAGATCAGGATTTAGGGCAAGCACTGGCGATATTTGAGAAAGTAAACGGGCATCCACATACCAATGCAGAGTTATTACAATTTTTTGCCGGGCATCCGGTAAGTTTCAAACTTGCACCGGGTCAGAAGTGGTGGTATAGCAATTTAGGCTATGAATTACTGGCATGCCTGGTCGAAAAAGTGTCCGGAGAATCATTTGACCGATATCTCGCACAGCACATCTTCAAACCGGCGGGTATGAAAAACACCTATCTGCTTTCTTATCCAGAGGTGCAGCAAACATATCAGGCAAAGAACTATGATTATCCCAAAATCTATGCAACCGACAGAATCCGTATTGACCAAACTGCAGCTGATTACAGGGAACGGGCTTATGGACACAGCAATATTGTGAGTACTTGTGAAGATCTGCTGAAACTGGCTAATCATTATTTCGACGGATTGTTGATAAAACCAGGAACAGTGAACAAGGCGATAAAAAGCACGCAACTTGAAAATGGACAACCAAACGCAGTTTGGATGAATATTGGCGGACTGGGAAATACAGTAGACGGACTCGGATGGTTTATTTTTACGGATCCGGGAAATAAAGATCAGTTATTTCATGCGGGTGGTATGGCCGGAGCAGTGACGATATTGCTGTATGACATAGAGAAAAAACAAACAGTGATCATTTTGGATAATACAGGAAGTGAGGGCATTTACAGAAATGCACAAAACGGAATGCGAATTCTCAACCGGCAGCAAATAACACCTGCTAAACGGAATCTGACTAAGCTATATGGCCGCTGGCTGGTTAGCAAGGGGGAAAAAATAGCTGCAGAAATGTTGGAATCGAATAAACAGGATACCGCGAATTTCACACTTACTGAGAATGAAATGAACAACCTCGGATATGCTTTTTTAGGAGACAAGCTCTATAGTAATGCAATTGCCGTTTTTAAATTAAACTGCACACTGTTCCCGATCAGCGATAACGCATGGAACAGTTACGGCGAAGCATTAGAGCAAATCGGACAAACTAAGGTAGCGGAGGAAATGTACGTCAAATCCTTACATTTAAACCCGGTAAATAGTGATTCTCAAAAAGCATTGGACCGAATTCGCACAGCAAGCAGGATTAAGAAATAAAATTAATAAATTATTTACCAATGCAAAAAGTAAAAATAACTGATAAACAGATATTTATGCTTTCTGAGGGACAATAGGGTAACAGAATCCCACAAACTAATAATATTTATTACAAAGGTAGTGATATTCTAAAAATAACTCGATAATAATTGAAAAGACATTTCAAATCGATCTCAATGTCAGTAAGACCATTTCAGTAAACAATGATATCACCAAAGGATTTCCCGCTGGTTCTATAAATTATACCATCTTGAATAAATCTGATGATTAGTGATGAATTCCTTAAATTTATAGGAAGTATTGCCATTTCATTTTCAAAAATCCAATAATCTGAATCCCTCCAATTACTCGGATGTATTTTGGTGATCATTGCTGCACTTACCCGCGTATTCTGACCTTTGTCATTTCTACCTGTAAAAAATCCGTCATGCTCCCGAAATTCCTGAAATGCATTTTGGTTGGTAATTAATTCCGGTACGATACATGTTGAACCCATCAAACAATCCATTACATCATCCTTATCTAGAGCCAACATATCCACTGCATTTATTGCAATAAGATACGGTTTATCGAGTATACCGTATCGTCCAGATTTTACCTTTAAAGCTTTCCTTAAACTTTCTACGTTGTTTAGTATCTTTGCATCCATCCCATAGACACCAATTGCACGATGATTTTTTTTGCCACGTCCTTTATTGCTTTTCGGAATTGGTCCATATTCTATATAAATATTGTCATCTTCATATATATGAATAAAAGGCTGATTAATTTTTCCATTATTCATCTTTTCAAATAAATCATTGACATCATAGGAATTGATAGTTTTTTCCATAGCTTTGCGTATAATATTAGCTCTCGGTTGCTGATTTCCTTTTAACGCAATACGCCTGATATATATAAAGAAATCTGAGATATCTGATTGGTCTAACACAGAATAAAGTGAAGCCAGCATTTTTTTTGCAGATTTTTCTTCTTGACTATCATAAAATGAAACTTTTGCTTCCAAGTAAAACTCTTGTCCAAATCCAGTAACCAGAAAATCTGGTTTCTTAGTACTATTTGGTACTTTTGGATGTATCTTTACGCAATACCCTATCTTTTGAAATAGAGTAAAAAGGAAAAGCTCAAAAAAACCTGCATCAAAATCATTTTTAAAATTATTGCGTAGATCATCTTTGTCAGAATCTGGATAGGCTTCAAACCATTTCTCCAGTTGCAATCTTATTTGGATAATTTCTTCTCTATTACTTCCAGAGTAATATGTGTAGTTATTCTGATGGTGACCTTGAGGACCAAAAATTTCCTGCTGTTCCCTATCAAATAAAATATTCATAGATTAGAATGTTATAATATTGATTAAACTGAAACAATCCGAGTTGTTTAGTAACATAGCTAGAAAGACACAAAATAAAAATGAGGAATTTTTAATTTTGAAAGTATGTGTTTTTTGCTATTTTGAAAATAGGTAAGACATTTTAGAAAGTATTTTATATTGGATCATTATTAGCTTATATCAGATATTTTAAACGTTTGTGGCTAAGGCTGTTAAAAATATGTTCAACTTGCTTTTTAAAGCGTCTTTTTTTGGTAACGGGCCACTATATGATACAAATATAGTATTAATAATAATTTAATATAATATTTAAAAAAAACAAATTTAATTATTAATCTAGATAAGCCATTATGAAAGAACTATACAAGACTGCTTTGTTAGCAATTGAAAATGAAGAAAAAAATATAGCTAGAAGTGAAAAAAATGTCATAAATGAAATGCGTCATTTAATTTCCTTTCTACAAAAACTATTAATCAAGCTAAAGTCTGAAATATTGGCGAAAGGGTTTAATAATACTCGAGATGAGATATTTTTTTTTAAGCATGTTAAACCTATAATTTTAGGAAAACTCATATACTACAATAGAATTCTTAGAATTGAATCATGTAGTCCTATTAATGATTATTTAATTGAAAATTTTTATGAAGATCAATTAAAAATTCTTGATAAAGATAATCGAAAGTATTTTCAATACTCCAACTTTTACAAGTATTATCGTTCTGGTCGCACAGATCTTGATGAAAAATACTTTAGATTAGGTCAAATAGACATTTTGGAAGGAGTAAATAGTTACGTTTTTGAAATTGATAGTAACTTCTCCACGTATTATGACTATGAGACTGCAAAAATAATCGCATTAAATTGGCTGCATTCATATTTATCATCAAAAAAAACGAAAATACAACCCAAAGACGAAAATTTCTTTAAAGTCAATGACGATATTGAAATTTCATGGACTGAGTCAAAAAATGCGCTTATTGAGCTAATTTATGCACTTCATATTTCTAATAGTATTTCTAATGGAAGAGCCGGCTTAACTAATATATCTAAGATGTTTGAAGATATTTTTAAAGTAAACTTAGGAGATATACATCATGCTTTTTATCAAATGAAGTATAGGGCTGGCACAAAGACCCGTTATTTACATTTTTTAATAAATTCACTTGAAAGATATATGGACAATGATCTTTAAATTATAAATATGGATTGGACTTTAAATTAATTTCTAAATTCTTTATAAAAGCTAATTTTATGTTTTATAAAATTCAAAAAGATGAAGCAGATATATATAAAAAGTGAAGACTTACCCTTTTTCAAACAGTTGATAAATATAAAATATTCTCTAATTGAT